>NZ_CP061302.1:1339485-2009228 GCF_018687675.1 Polynucleobacter sp. MG-Unter2-18 | reverse complement strand
ATTTTTGGAGGATTCATTGTAGCGATCCCATAAAGTTATCCACAAGCTTGAAAAACGTGGAAAACCTGTGGATAACTTGTGAATAAAACAAAAAAACCTATATAAATTAAGGGTTTATTAATTTTTAACTAAATAAATAGAGAAAAATACCTATATATTCTCCTTCAGCGGTTGACCTTTTGCCGAGCAACAAGGAAAATACTGGGTTTTGCAGGATGAATCATGAAAAGAACATACCAACCCTCAGTAACACGTCGCAAACGCACACACGGATTTCGTATTCGTATGAAAACCAAGAGTGGACGCGCGGTATTAAATGCCCGTCGCGCCAAAGGTCGCAAACGTCTGGCCGTTTAATTTAGCAGTTGAATAGCGCCAGGATTTCTGAATTACTAAAAACACGCCCCAAGACAAGTTTGTGTTGGGGTTTGTATTTGGCATCTCCGAATCAGGGGGCGAAACCAGATTTGGGTATCGCGGTAGCCAAAAAACTAGCTAAACGTGCGGTAGACCGCAATCAGTTAAAGCGCATGATCCGCGAGTTGGTTAGAAGTGCTCAAGCAACAAACCTGAATAGTGATGTTGTGGTGAAGTTAAAAAAACCAATTGGGCGCGAAACGCGTGGCAGACTCCGCGTTAAGGAAAAAGAGGGCCTACGAGCGCAAATTGCGGGGCTAATTTAAGGTGCGCCCACTTAATAAGCTGGCTATTAAGGTTGTGAGACTCTATCAAATCACACTCAGCCCTTTTGTTGGTATGCACTGTAAATTCATGCCCTCATGCTCACAATATGCTTGTGACTGCTTTGCTAATTACGGACTTTTAAAAAGCTTTCGGCTGTCGGTGTGGCGTATTTTGCGTTGCAATCCATGGTCACAAGGTGGACATGACCCCGCAGTAAAACCAACATCTCATCATTATTAAGTGAATGCAAATGGACTTTAAAAAAACAATTCTTTGGGCAGTTTTCTCCATGTCAGGCCTATTGTTATATAACAACTGGCAAGTTCACGAGGGAAAGCCATCGATGTTTGGTGGGCCATTAGTAAGCGCCCCAGCCAATACTGATAAGCCCACTGCCGCGAGCAAGGCCGATGTACCTGCCCAAATGTCTAGCGCACCAGTCATAGAAACAACACCAATTATCAATGGCGACTCGATGGCGGGCGCTGAAAAGTTCACACTAGAGAACGATGTTCTCGTGCTGAAAATTAGCTCAAGCGGTGCAAATGTCGTTGATGCCAGATTATTAAAATCTTTCACACCAGAAAACAAACCTATTGAGTTGTTTCAATACACACCCACACACAAATATTTTGCACGCTCAGGCTTGATTTCTTTAAATAGCGATCTTCCAAACCACACTAGTAACTTCAAGCTAGTCCAGTCTGGAAAAGATGGGTCAGGTAGACCATTTATTGTTTTGGTTAGTGAGCGCAATGGGGTTAAGCTTGAAAAAACCTTCATCCTTGGCCCAGGAAGCTATGTTGTGGATGTGGGTCATCGCGTTACTCAAGCAGGCAATAATCCTAACCCTCTAGTTCTATATACAGAGATTGTTCGCGACGCTTCCCAAGAACAAAAAATTGGCCCCTTTGATGGTGCCTTCTCAGCAAGTACATTTACTGGGCCAGCAGCTTACACAGATAAAGAAAAGTTTAATAAGCTTGAGTTCACAGCAATAGACAAGAACAAAATTACCATTCCCACTCAGGTAGCTGCAGGTGAGCCTGCATGGATTGCCATGGTTCAGCATTATTTTGCAAGCGCATGGATTCCAGGCGATAAGGCAACTCGCGATATCTATGCCAACAAAATTGATAACAATTTGTACCGAATTGGCATGCAAACACCGCTTGGGATTGTTCCTGCGGGCTCTACTGTTGTAGAAAAAGCAAAACTATTTGTCGGCCCGCAAGAAGAGCGCATGTTAGAAACAATTGCCCCAGGCTTTGAGTTGCTGAAAGACTATGGCTACCTAACTATTTTGGCGAAACCTATTTTCTGGTTATTAGACAACATCCACTCTTATGTTGGTAACTGGGGTTGGTCAATCATCCTATTAACCATTTTAATTAAGTTGGTGTTCTTCCCACTTTCAGCTGCAAGCTATAAATCTATGGCGCGTATGAAGGAAGTGCAGCCACGCCTAGTAGCCATGAAAGAGCAGTTCAAAGGCGAGCCACAAAAAATGAATCAGGCGATGATGGAGATGTATCGCAAAGAAAAAATTAACCCACTAGGTGGTTGTTTGCCGGTGGTGATTCAGATTCCAGTATTTATCGCTTTGTACTGGGTGTTATTGTCATCAGTTGAGTTGCGTGGCGCCCCTTGGATTTTGTGGGTTCACGATCTCTCGTTACCTGACACATCCATTAGTGACCTGATTGGCTTAAAGTCAATCCCAATTGGAATTTTGCCAATCATCATGGCAGCTTCTATGTTTGTGCAAACCAAACTTAACCCAACGCCACCAGATCCAATTCAGGCGAAGGTGATGATGTATATGCCTTTGGTATTTTCAGTTATGTTCTTCTTCTTTCCTGCAGGTTTAGTTTTGTATTGGGTGGTGAACAACTTGCTGTCGATTGCTCAACAGTGGCAGATCAATCAAATATTTGGAAAGAAGTTGGCTAAATAAATTTTTAGCTACTGAAGAATAAATAGGGAGTGCCCGCAATGATGACGAGAAAGCTGCCCATCATTGCGCTTGCCACTGCGCCGGGCAAAGCTGGTATCGGCGTCATTCGTATTAGCGGGCCCCAACTTTTGCCTATGGCTAAAGCCTTATTCAATAGGGCGCTTACACCCCGGCAAGCCAACCTACTCACTCTACGAGATGCACAGGGTGAATCGATCGACCAACTCCTGGCAATTTATTTCGCAGCCCCCGCCTCTTTTACGGGTGAAGATGTCCTAGAGCTGCAATGCCATGGCGGACCACAGCTTTTAGAGTTGGTCATGAAGCGATGTCTTGAGCTGGGAAAAGATCAAGGCTTAGTAATTGCTGAGCCTGGCGAATTTTCTTTACGAGCCTACCTTAATAACAAAATCGATTTAGCCCAAGCTGAGGCGATTGCAGATTTAATTGATGCTCAAAGTGCAGCGGCAGTTCGCGGCGCAGCACGCTCACTGCAAGGAGCTTTCTCAAATGACATCAACAGCCTGATTGAAGAAATTACCCAACTGCGCATTTTGGTGGAGTCCACCCTAGACTTTCCCGAGGAGGAGATTGAGTTCTTGGAGAATGCCCAAGCTCGTGAACGCCTAAGCGCTGTGATGCGAAAGTTGTCTGCACTAAGGGAGGGGGCGAAACAGGGCAAGATTTTGCGTGACGGCATTCAGCTGGTTTTGGCTGGCGCGCCTAACGTTGGCAAAAGCTCTCTTCTTAATCGACTGGCCGGTGAGGAGGTCGCTATTGTTACCCCTATCGCCGGGACCACAAGAGATCGTGTGAAAGAGAGCATTACCATCGGCGGTGTTCCTATGCATATTATTGATACCGCAGGCTTACGCGCGACCAGTGATCTAGTTGAGGCAAAAGGTATCGAAAGATCGTGGGAGGCTATTGGGGCGGCAGACCTAGTTATTTTTCTCCAAGATTCAAGCGCTTCAGAAACAACTGCTGCCACTGAAGTTTTGGAGTTAAAAGGCCAAATATTGAAAGCACTCCCCCCAAAGTGCCCTGTGCTGGAAGTCAATAACAAGTCGGACTTATTGGGCAACCCTATTTCTGCCCAAGATGAAAATCAAACCTTATTCATTTCCGCCAAGACGGGCCAGGGTATCGAGGCCTTAAAACAGAAAATCTTGGAGCTCGTAGGTTGGGGTGGTTCTCAAGAGGGTGTCATTGTGGCGCGTAGGCGGCACTTAGACTGCCTAGATAGGGCTGCTAACCACCTAGATCAATCCCAACAATTTGCTGCTAATGGCAATATATCGCTGGAGTTATTTGCAGAAGAGCTCCGTTTAGCACAAGACCAACTTGGGCAAATTACCGGGAAACTGCTCCCAGACGATCTTTTGGGCAAAATATTTAGCCAATTTTGTATTGGTAAATAAAGGATTCACTCTTAGTGGGCTCACGCATAAAAAAGACGCCCAAAATGTTAAAATAATGCGATCAAAAATATTACATTTCATAGGATTCACATGACCATCAATACCAATGCGCCTGAGTACGTAAAAAATCAAAAATTGATTCAATGGGTCGCAGATATAGCCGCCTTAACCAAGCCTGACAAAATTCGCTGGTGTGATGGCTCCCAGACTGAATATGATGAATTTTGTGAGTTGTTGGTAAGTGCAGGCGTGTTCAAGCGCCTCAACCCTGCGAAGCGCAAAAATGCTTTCTTAGCACTATCAGACCCAGATGACGTAGCTCGCGTAGAAGATCGCACCTTTATCTGCTCTGCAAATAAAGAAGATGCAGGCCCAACCAATAATTGGGTAGAGCCAAGTGAAATGCGTGCCACTCTCCAGCCATTGTTTGATGGTTGTATGCGTGGCAGAACAATGTATGTGGTGCCATTCTCAATGGGCCCAATCGGTTCCCCAATTGCGCACATTGGCGTTGAACTTTCTGATAGCCCATATGTTGCTATCAACATGCGTTTAATGACTCGCATGGGTAAGGCAGTGATTGATCAGCTTGGCGCTACTGGTGAGTTCGTTCCTTGTATCCACACTGTTGGTAAGCCTCTGGCTGTCGGTGAAAAAGACGTCGCTTGGCCCAATAACAAAACCAAGTACATCGTTCACTATCCAGAAACTCGCGAGATTTGGTCTTTCGGATCCGGTTACGGCGGTAACGCTTTGTTAGGTAAAAAATGTTTTGCATTGCGCATTGCCTCCAATATGGGTCGCGACCAAGGTTGGTTGGCTGAGCACATGTTGATCTTAGGTGTCACTTCACCTGAGGGCAAGAAATACCATATTGCTGCTGCGTTCCCATCCGCCTGCGGAAAAACCAACTTCTCTATGATGATTCCTCCAAAGGGATTTGAGGGTTGGAAGGTCACTACGGTTGGTGATGACATTGCATGGATCAAGCCACGTAAAGACAGCGTTACAGGCAAGACACGTTTGTTTGCGATCAATCCAGAGTCTGGTTACTTCGGCGTTGCCCCTGGAACAAATCGTCAAACTAATCCAAACTGCTTAGATTCATTAAACCAAGATGTAATCTTTACTAACGTTGGTTTAACTGATGATGGCGATGTTTGGTGGGAAGGCTTAACTGACACGCCCCCAGCACACCTAATTGATTGGCAAGGCAAAGACTGGACTCCTGCTGATGGCGCTGCTGGCCGCAAAGCCGCACATCCAAACTCACGCTTTACTGTAGCCGCTACAAACAACCCTGCAGTCGATCCTAATTGGGATAATCCTGAGGGAGTAGCGATTGATGCATTCTTGTTCGGCGGTCGTCGCTCAAATACCGTTCCATTGGTAAGCGAAGCACGTGATTGGGTAGAAGGTGTTTACATGGCCGCAACAATGGGCTCTGAAACCACTGCTGCGATTACTGGCCAAGTAGGGGTTGTGCGTCGTGATCCATTTGCAATGATTGCATTTGCTGGCTACAACATGAGCGACTACTTCCAGCACTGGTTAAATATCGGTAGCAAGCTTGCTGCTGAAGGTGCTGTATTGCCAAAGATCTATTGCGTCAACTGGTTCCGTAAAGATGAAAACGGCAAGTTTGTATGGCCTGGTTTTGGTGAAAACATGCGCGTGCTTTCTTGGATCTTGGGCCGCGCTGAAGGTACAGCCAAAGGCAAGGAAACTGTATTTGGTATTTGCCCAGAGCATGCTGATATGCATTGGAATGGTCTCGATTACTCAGCAGACAAGTTTGAAAAAGCCATTACGGTTGCTGTTGATGATTGGAAGAGCGAGCTCAAGCTTCATTCAGAATTGTTTGAACATTTGGGCGAGCGCTTGCCAAAAGAGTTAATCGAAGCGCGCAGCAAAATTGAGAAGCGCTTAAACGCCTAGGCATTCCCTAGAAATTTAAGAAGCCTCTTTAAAAACCCTTTATTTAATGACCTCACCCCAACACCATGACATCGTGGTGATTGGGGCAGGCATTGCTGGATCGAGCATCGCCAGTGAGTTGCTCGAGCGCGGTCAAGCAGTTTGTATTGTTGACTCAGCGCCTCACCCTGCATCAGGATGCTCAAGCCATGCCTACGCTATTGCTCATCCACATGTTGGCCGTGGTGCTCCCCGTTTATTGCGCTTAACTCGTATTGCATTTTTGATGGCTGAAGCTCGCTGGGGCAAAGACTGGAATCAGCACGGCATCTCCCAGCCAAATAAAAAAGACAAAGCCTTTAATCAGGATGATGTTGCAAGCTATCTACAGTCACTTAATCTCGATGAGGACATGGCTCAAGCACTTTATGCGGATGAGGCATTGCAAGTCTGCGGTATTAATCAAGACGGTATTTGGCTCCCACGGGGCGCGTCACTAAACTTATCTGAGGCAACGCAGGATGCACTAAGGCCCCATCCAAAACTGACTTGTTGCTGGAATATCTCAGTAGCCCGGTTGGAAAAAGTCGATGTGGGTTGGAGGCTAGTCAACTCTCAAGATAAGCCCATCATGACTGCTGGCAAAGTCATCATTGCAGCAGCGCTAGAAACCAAAAGCTTAGTTGAAAGCATAGACGTGCGACTTCCCTTGCGGCCAGTACGCGGACAGTTGAGTATTTTTTCTGTTGATAAAAATAGCTTGTGGGCGCCAAAATTACCTCGCACCGCTGTATCAGGCGACGGCTATTGTTTGCCAGCCAAGAATTTACCCGATGGAAATTATCAGTGGATAGTGGGCTCAAGTTTTGATGAGGGCGAATCGGATCTTCAAGATTGGAATTCAAGCGATGACTTTAATCGCGAATTAGCCAAGGGCTTGTTGAATTATCCAGAGGGCGATACAGAGCAACTCCACAAGGTAGGAAGTTTTGTCGGGGTGCGCTGTGTCGCTGGCGACCGCCTACCTATCATTGGTACGTTAACTCAACGCCCCGGGATATTTTTAGCAACAGCCCTGGGGTCAAGAGGCGCGTTATGGTCAGCTTTAGCAGCTAAGCTCATAACTGCTCAAGTGCTTGAAGATGACTTTGCTTTGCTGGCGCGCTTAGGTTTTGATGCTGACTTAGTGGCCGCACTGGCGCCTGCACGTTTTTTTGCTGGCGCTTTAGCAGCAGCACCTGCCTTAGGCGCCTTTGCCTCAAACTCAAAACCAATTTTGCCGTCTGCACCCAAGGCAAGATAAGCTTTAAAGCCTCGGCCGGTACGGTTAGATTTGAAATTGGTTAGCAAATCGGTTTTACCCTCGGTAAGCAATTTTTGAACCTGCTCAGCAGAAATTTCTTGTTGCAAAACGACCTTACCGGTTTTGAAGTCACATGATTTATCAGGTCCAGTATTTCGTTCGCACAAGTAGCGCATGCCATCTTCGTAAACAGCACCAGAACATTTTGGACAAACACCCAAAGCCTGACGGCCAGTAAAGTCGATTGCTTCGGATTCATCTTCTTGAGTATTGCCAAAATCAAATTCGAGCTTGAAGCCCGCATTTGGATAATCAGCATCATCTTCTGGGATTTCGCTTAACTTAATAATTGCTGCAAATGGTCTGCCCATTTTGCTGCGGAAACCCTGCAGTGGCCCAATGGTTTTCTCGCGTAGTAATTCTTCAACCTCTGGATACTCAAATGCTCGTCCACCCGGAGTTTTGCTAATCGTAAAGCCACACTTCTCACAGGCAAACCGACGATAGTTTTCTTTAACGGAACCTTTGCAGTGAGGGCATGGCGTAGACATGGTCGCATAGTCACCGGGAATGGTGTCGCTGTCATATTCTTTGGCGCGCTTAACAATGCGTTGCGTCATCTGTGCAATTTCTTGCATGAAGGTATCGCGATTCATCTCACCGCGCTCAATCAGAGAGAGTTTATTTTCCCAACTACCAGTGAGATCGGGTCGTGTTAATTCTTCAACATCTAAGCCGCGCAAGAGCGTCATCAACTGAAATGCCTTAGCAGTAGGAATGAGCTCACGCGCTTCCCGGACCATATATTTCTCTGCTAGTAGGCCTTCAATGATGGCAGCTCGAGTTGCAGGTGTGCCCAAGCCTTTTTCGGCCATTGCTTCACGCATCTCATCATCATCGACCCATTTGCCAGCGCTCTCCATTGCTGATAATAAAGTTGCCTCGGTATATCGAGCTGGCGGTTTGGTTTTTAATGGAACGGCTGCAATAGATTCATTTTGAACAGTTTCGCCTTCTTGTACCGCCACCAACTCATCATCTGCTTGATTGGATCTGCCGTATACCGTTAGCCAACCCGGTGAGACTAGGACGCGACCTTCAGTTTTAAAGTGATGTCCCGATGCTTCGGTGATGCGAGTGGTGACGCGGAATTCGGCAGCAGGATAAAACACTGCCAAGAAGCGACGAACAACTAAGTCATACAGTTTTTGTTCCGGCTCGCTCAGACTCTTTGGAGACTCTAAGGTAGGGATGATCGCAAAGTGATCAGATATTTTTGAGTTATCAAAAATACGTTTGTTTGGTTTGATCCAGCCATACCCTGCCTTGGCTTTTGGATCCTTTGGATCGCCTTGTAAGATTTGTTTGGCAAAGGAACGATATTCTTGTGAGTTCTCAGCCAGGTTTTCCATCGTCTGCTTCACGGTATCCAAGTAATCTTCAGGCAGAGCCTTAGCATCGGTACGTGGATAGGTCAGTACTTTATGTCGCTCGTAAAGCGCTTGGGCCAAGCCAAGAGTATTTTTTGCAGAGAAACCAAAGCGTGCATTTGCTTCGCGCTGTAGGCTCGTTAAATCAAACAGTTGAGGCGCTAATTGTGTTGCTGGTTTTGCTTCTTCTTTAACGCTCGCTTTTTTATCGCGACACGCAGCAACAATACTTTGTGCTGCGGCTTCACTCCAAAGGCGGTTCTCTCGAGCGTCTGGAGCGGCAGCATCTTTCTTAAACTTAGGATCAAACCAGCGCCCCTCATATACGCCAGCTGCAGCAATAAATTCTGCTTTCACTTCCCAATAGTCTTTGGAGATAAATTTCCGAATTAGTTCTTCACGCTCAACAACGATTGATAGCGTTGGTGTTTGTACTCGGCCCACTGTTGTCAGAAAGAATCCACCGCTCTTGCTATTGAATGCCGTCATAGCGCGAGTGCCGTTAATTCCGACTAGCCAATCCGCTTCAGAGCGGCAGCGTGCCGCATCGGCGAGAGGCTGCATATCCGTATCGCTGCGCAGGGAGGCAAAGCCATCTCTGATTGCTGCCGGTGTCATGGATTGCAACCAGAGCCGTTTAATAGCCTGAGGTGCTTTTGCATGTTGCGCAATCAAACGAAAGATCAGCTCACCTTCTCGACCCGCGTCACATGCATTAATGAGTTCGTTAATATCTTTACGCTTAATGAGCTTTTGCAAAACCTTCAGTCGAGATTCAGTTTTGGCGATTGGGCGTAAATCAAAATAGGGGGGTACAACCGGCAGATTTGCAAAAGACCATTTGCCACGCTTGACATCAAATTCTTCGGGGGCGGCGATTTCTAATAGATGGCCAACTGCAGAGGAGATAACAAAGTCATCGCTCTCAAAATAATCCTCGTATTTAGTAAAGCCACCTAAAGCTTTGGCAATGTCATTCGCAACGGAAGGTTTCTCCGCAATGATCAGCGCCTTTGGCTGATCAACAGTTGAAGTCTTTGAACTGCTTTTTTTGGTAGTTGCTTTAGTTGCCACGCGTTTTGCCTAAATTTGAGCTTGAAATGATGTTTTTAATGGGTGAAAACGGGTGACCAATTTAAACCAGATTCTGGTCAGACCTCTTTCATGCCCCTTTTTTATTATTAACCGATAAATTGACAAAAGTCCAAAAACCTCATTTTTGGGGCTTGGTAAAACCCCAGTTAAGACCCTATTTTTCTTAAAATGGTGCTTTAAACACCTTTAAATTCGGTTTTTGACCATTTTGGCAGCTCCTCAAGAATATCTTTCGGGGATTGAACCAGTTTGGCTCCTTGCCTAAGTAGTTGGTGGCAGCCCCTAGAGAGTGGGTTGTGTATTGACCCCGGAATCGCAAAAATCTCGCGGCCAAGTTCACAGCCCAACCTAGCCGTAATGAGCGAGCCAGAGCGCTCGGCCGCCTCTATCACGAGTATTCCAAGGGACAGGGCTGCAATGATGCGGTTTCTGCGAGGGAAATGCCATGCTTTTGGCCCTGATCCTGGGACTAGTTCAGACACCAAGAGGCCTACCCCACCAATGGCCTGGGCCAACCCAAGATGTTCTCTTGGATACACGATATCAAGCCCTGTTCCACATACTGCTATGGTTGGATGATCCTGATTTGACCCAAGGGCACCTAAATGGGCGGCCCCATCAATGCCTCGGGCCAGCCCAGAAATAATGAGATAACCCTCGGCTGACAGGGCTTGTGCAAAATAGTGAGCGTTCTTGACCCCTTCTGGGCTGGCAATTCTTGAGCCCACGATGGCAATCGTCGGAATATTTAGTAGGCGAATATCACCATATATATAGAGTGAGCTGGGTGGATCGTATAAATCTAGCAGACGAGCTGGATAGTCAGGGGAATTTCGTTGAATTTGGACAATGTTAGAGTTTTTAGATATGCGCATAAGGCAATTTTCGGCATAGGGCTGTAAAGAACTATCGGGACAGTCTGATTACTCTGTTGGATAATTCCCATATGGCTTTATTAACCGTCCTTTGTTATCCAGATCCACGCCTACATAAGGTTGCCAAACCGGTAGCGCAGGTAGATGCGCGCATTAAAAAAATTGTGGCTGATATGGCCCAGACTATGTATGACGCGCCAGGCGTTGGTTTAGCTGCAACGCAGGTAGACATTCATGAGCGAATTGTTGTTATTGATGTTTCAGATAATCAAGACGAGCTAATGGTATTCATTAATCCTGAGCTGGTTTGGGCAAGCCCTGAAAAAAAATCATGGCGCGAAGGTTGCCTTTCTGTGCCTGAATATTATGACGAAGTAGACCGCCCAGCAGTCATACGAGTAAAGGCGCTCGATATCAACGGTAAAGAATTTGAAATAGAGGCAGACGGCTTACTGTCAGTTTGTTTGCAGCACGAGATGGATCACTTGCAAGGCAAGGTGTTTGTTGAGTATCTATCTATGTTGAAGCGTAATCGTATTTCTCTCAAAATGAAAAAGCGCGCAAAAGAATTAGTAGGCGAGCGCTAAGCGCCCAATGAGAATTGTCTTTGCTGGTACCCCAGAGTTTGCTGCGCAAGCAATGCGTGCAATAGAAAAGGCTGGCCATCAAATTGTTTTAGTGCTGACACAGCCAGATCGTCGTGCAGGTCGAGGCATGCATCTTCAAGCGAGCCCTGTAAAAGAATTTGCACAAGAGAAAGGTATTCCGGTTCTGCAACCTGAAACGCTCAAGCAGAACCATACAGACTTACAGAAAAAAATAGCAGCGCAAGAGGCCTTTCAATATTTATCCGATATTGAATTTGATGCAATGGTAGTTGTTGCTTATGGATTAATTCTTCCCCAGGCTATTCTTGATCTTGCTTCCCAGAGCGGGAGGCATGGTTGCTTTAATATTCACGCCTCTGTGCTGCCAAGGTGGCGCGGTGCAGCGCCGATACAGCGTGCCATAGAAAGCGGTGACGCTGATACAGGTGTAAGCATCATGCAAATGGATGCAGGCCTCGATACCGGTGACACCGTTCTGGTGGGTGATCTAAAAATTACACCCCAAGAAACTAGCGCATCACTTCATGAGCATTTGGCAACCCTAGGGGCCAAGTTGATCGTCAAGACTCTCAATGATTTAGATGAAGGTATCGCCATCTCAAGAACTCCACAACCTAAAGAGGGAGTTACTTATGCAGAAAAAATATTAAAGAGTGAGGCAGAAATTGATTGGCATTTAAGTGCTAGAGAAATTGATCGACGCATTCGAGCGTTCAATCCATTTCCTGGATCAACCAGCAGTTTGAATGGCGAGCAATTGAAGTTTTGGAATTCTTGTTTGCCTAGCAAGGAGCAAATACATCTAGATGCGATCCCAGGACAGGTCTTAGACTTTAGTGGAGGTGGCGTGTATGTTCAGTGCGGAGAAGGCATCATTGAAATTTTGGAAATGCAAAAGCCCGGCGGAAAAAAAATTGCAGCCAGCGCTTGTTTACAAAGCTATCGTGCGCAGGAAAAAATAATGCAGTTCAAGAAAGATTAATTTGACCGATCAAAAAACACCGCGCAGTCTTCCGCTATCAGAGGCAATTACCATTTCTGCGCAAGCAATTGGTGAGGTGATGGTAGGCCGATCGCTAACCGAAGTGTTAGATCAACTAGATGCCCATGAGCGACCGATTGTTCAAAGTCTCACGTTTGATGCTTTGCGTAAATGGGTGAGATCACATGAATTCATTCAACAATTTATTCCAAAGACGCCTCCACCAGAAGTAGAGTACTTATTAAGTGTTGCGATTGCTTTGTTTTTGCAGGGTGGATCCGACGGCAAGGGTTATGCAGTGCATACAATCGTTGACCAAGCTGTAAAAGCTTGTAGTGAATATGAGCCGACAACGTATGCCAAGGGCCTTGTAAATGCTGTACTTCGTAAGGTGAGCCTTGCGGTTCAGGCTGAGAATGAAAAGCCTTACCCTCCAGATCCTATCCCCATGTTTTTCCCACCCTGGTGGCGAGCTAGCTTAAAGAGAAATTACTCCAAGGCTTGGCAAGCTATGTTGATTCAGCAGGCTCAACGGGCACCCTTAATTTTGCGTGTGAATGTGAAACAACATACGCGCAAGGAATATCAAGAGCTATTACATCAAGCTGGTATTGCAGCTGAACCAATTGATAGTGTTGCTGGGGTCATATTAAATTCTGCTTTGTTATTACAAGAGGCGGTGCCAGTCTCAGATTTACCAGGTTTTTATAGTGGTGCAGTTTCTGTTCAAGATGCGGGGGCACAAATTGCAGCTATATTGCTGGATCCAAAACCGGGTGAGCGCATCTTGGATGCCTGTGCTGCACCTGGTGGAAAAACAGCGCACCTACTAGAGTTGGCGCAGTGCGAGATGACTGCTTTGGAGTTGGATGGTGAGCGCCTTGGAAAAATTGGCGGCAATTTAGACCGTTTACGCCTGCAGTCTGATGCTGTTCGCATAGTGCGCGGGGATGCCTCAAAGACTGCATGGTGGGATGGCAAGTTATTTGACAAAATTCTTTTGGATGCGCCTTGCTCTGCATCGGGCATTGTTGCAAGGCACCCGGACATACCTTTTTTGCGGCGTGAGGCTGATATTAAGGCCTTGCAAACTAGGCAGCGCGCCATTTTGGAGCAAGCTTGGAAGATCCTGAAGATCGGCGGCACACTTTTGTATGTAACTTGTTCTGTGTTCCCAGAGGAGGGTGAGGAGCAGGCGGCATGGTTTGCTGCAAAGCATGCTGATGCATTACGATTAAGCGCACCTGGGCAAATTTTGCCTGCTGAGCTAAACGACGGTTTTTACTATGCTTTGTTTAAGAAAAATGGGCCATGAACCAAGGCGTTAGACAATTCACTCTTTGTGTTTTGATGTCCTTGAGCCTATTTTCAGTAGCTGCAAGTGCAGAGGGAATCAAGCTCAAAACTGCTGATCTGGAGCGGGTGGATAACGATTGGCTTCTGAATGCAACATTTAAGATTGAGTTAACGCCTGGCTTAGAAGATGCCGTTCAAAAAGGGGTTGTTTTATATTTTCAAACTGAGTTTGACTTAACGCGTTCGCGTTGGTATTGGTTTGATGAAAAGCCTGCAATTGCTCAAAGATCGACCCGCCTTTCTTATCAGCCAATGACTCAGCAATACCGTATAGCTTCTGAGGGTTTTACCTTTTCTGCAAAAACACTATTTGAGGCTTTGCAGACCGTGGGCAGTGTTGGAGGTTGGCGGGTTATTGATAGCGACCAAATTGACGCAAACAAGTCGTACACTGCTGCACTCAGAATGACCCTGGATTTAAGCAGGCTACCCAAACCATTTCAGGTAAATGCCCTTAACAATCGTGACTGGAATGTCACCAGTGATTGGGTGCGCTTTCCTTTCTTACAAAACGGCCCCAACCTCATTAAGCGATGAAGATATCTTTAGACTTCATTGGGTCAAATGCGTTTGAGAAAGACGCTTGGAAAAGACGAGCGCTACCATTAGCCATGGTAGTAACTGGTGCTTTTGCGCTATTGTTGTTAGCGCTGCTATCGGTTGCAACATCCAATACTGAGCTTTTTGATAACTATTTTATTTGGCTTTATGCGGCCAATGTCATTGTTGGAATTTGTTTAACTTTAGTCATTCTGACTTTAGTCATCGTAATTGCCATTCGTTGGCGTAAGGGCCGATTTGGTACGCGCTTAGTTGCTAAATTAGCCATGATTTTTGCTTTGGTTGGCGTCGTTCCAGGATTAATTTTATATGGCGTTTCTTTGCAGTTCGTATCTCGCAGTATTGAGACTTGGTTTGACGTTCAGGTAGAGTCTGCGCTAGACGCTGGGCTTGAGCTGGGACGTGTTACCTTGCGCGTTGCACAAGAAGAGATTTTGGCGGAGGGCAATTACATTGCTGAGCAAATTGTTCAGGTCCCCTCGGGCGCGACTTCTGAACAGGTTGGCGCCATGGTAATGAAGATCCGTAATCAATTTGGTATCCAGGAGGTGAGCCTGTTTAATGCCCAGCGCAACCTAATCTTAACTAGCGAGTCTAGGCCAAAAAAATACCTACCCGCACCTACTCCCGATGTCGTTACTGAGGCATTTAAAAAGAAGGGCATCACCTCTATTGAGCAAATAGAGGTGGATGGGGGGCAGCGTGCTTATCGGGTTAGAGCGATTGTGCCGATTGTGCGAAAGAAACAGATCTCGGGAAAATCGGGCGCTAGCTCAGAGGTAGAGGATAAATATTTTTTGCAACTAGTGCGCTTCATTCCTAGCCCATTGGCCAAAAATATCGTTGCGGTTGAGTCTGCCTACAGCGACTATCAGGAGAAATCATTAGGTAGAACTGGCCTAAGAAAAATGTTTGTTGGTACGCTCACGCTCACGTTATTTTTCGCATTATTTGTGGCGGTGACTTTAGCTTTGATTCTGGGTCGTCAGTTGGCCAGGCCTTTATTGATGTTATTAAAGGGTACCCAAGCCGTTGCTCAGGGTGACTTATCTCCAAAGCCGGAGTTAGATACTGGCGATGAATTGGGAATGTTGACGCGTCAATTTAATGTGATGACTCGTCAGCTTGCAGATACAAGAACCTCTCTTCAAGAATCTAAAGCATTTCTTGAAACAGTCTTGGGCAATTTAACTGCTGGTGTTTGTATCTTTGATAAAAATTTCAATATGGTCTCTAGTAATGCTGGTGCTGACCGTATCTTTAGTCAAGACTTAACCAAAATGGATGGACGTCCTTTAGGCGATAGCCCAAGTCTCATTGAGTTTGATAAGGCTATCAAAGAGGGCTTTGCTACGTTAAAGTTGTCGGTTGGAGAAGACGATAGTCAGCCCCCGTTAGCTAAAAATAAATTAGCGCCAGTCTGGCAAAAACAGATTCAGCTTCACAGCACAAATGAGTTTGAGAATGAGCCCGGTGTTACTTTATTTATTCGTGGAACCGAGCTAACTGCCGATTTACGTATGGTGGTTTTTGATGATATTACCGATGTAGTTAGTGCACAGCGCTCCATTGCTTGGAGTGAGGTGGCAAGACGCTTGGCGCATGAGATTAAGAATCCGCTAACCCCCATACAGCTCTCAGCAGAGAGACTGCAGCACAAGTTAGCCGGCAAACTGAGTCCCGAGCAAGAGGAGATGATGAATCGCAGCACAGAAACGATCATCGGCCAAGTTCAGGCCATGAAAGAAATGGTGAATGATTTCAGGGATTTCGCAAAGACACCAAGCCCGCAACTAAAAGCGGTCTCTATTAATACTTTGACACAAGAGATCCTCGGGCTATACGAAGGAAGCCCTATAAAAACCCGGTTGGATTCTCGTTGCCCAAATATTATGGGAGACTCAACTCAACTCAGACAGATTATTCATAATCTTTTGCAAAATGCGCAAGATGCTACTCTCGAGGGCACCCATCAATCTGAGCCAGTTGAGATAAAAACAGAATTAGTGCCTTACGGAGAATCACATGGTGTGCCACAAAATGCGGTGCGTTTAACAATAAGTGATAGTGGTTCAGGTTTTCCAGCTAAGATATTGGCAAGAGCCTTTGAGCCCTATGTAACAACGAAAAGTAAAGGCACTGGATTGGGATTGGCGGTGGTGAAGAAAATAGTAGACGATCACGGCGCCAAAATCGAAATCCGGAATCGTATGCAGGCGGATGAGGTGATCGGTGCGCAAGTATCAATTTTGTTTATGAATCTGGCAAAAGAGGCAGCATAAGAATGGCAAGTATTTTGGTGGTCGATGATGAGATGGGAATTCGTGAGCTTCTCAATGAGATTCTGACGGATGAGGGCCACACCGTGTATGCGGCTGAGAGCGCTATGCAGGCGCGTACAATTCGCGAACAAATGCGCCCAGACCTAGTTTTGCTGGATATTTGGATGCCCGATGTTGACGGTATTAGCTTATTAAAAGAATGGTCTAAAACAGGGCAACTCACTATGCCCGTGGTGATGATGTCAGGGCATGCCACCATTGATACGGCCGTTGAAGCCACTCGCATAGGCGCACTCAATTTCTTGGAAAAACCGATTGCACTCCAAAAGTTACTCAAGACGGTTACCAAGGCCTTAGAAAGTTCGCCTAGGCATGTTGAGTTAGCTGAAGAAAAATTGTCGGTGGCGCCTTCATCAAGTCCAAGCCCGAAAGCGGTAGTCAGCGAGCCGGCCTCGCAAGTTCAGAGTGGGGAGTACATCAGCGGGATTGCAAAAACCTATTTTGATTTGCCGCTTCGTGAGGCTAGAGACTTGTTCGAAAAGGCCTACTTTGAGCATCAAATGATCATCATGGGTGGTAGCATGACCAAAATTTCTGAATACACGGGCTTAGAGCGGACTCACCTCTATCGCAAGCTTAAAGCTTTGGGAATCGATACTTCACGCAATAAAGCTGAGCAATAAGACGCCTTGCCATTAGTCCTTGTTATTAATTCTGAGGTTTTTAATAAGGCACACAGCATCAACGTTGCGACGGATAATAGCGCCTATATCATTCCGGAATTATTCCCATGGAAATAAAGGTTAATTTTCTCGATAAGCTACGCCTTGAAGCTAAGTTTGACGACTTCACGGTGATTGCTGATCAGCCTATCCGCTATAAGGGTGACGGTTCAGCCCCGGGGCCTTTTGATTACTTCTTAGCCTCGTCAGCCCTATGCGCTGCCTATTTTGTGAAGTTGTATTGTGATGCACGCAATATCTCAACCGAGCATATTCGCCTTTCTCAAAATAATATTGTCGATCCAGAAAACCGGTATCAACAAATTTTCAAAATTCAAGTAGAGCTTCCGGAAGACATTTCTGCCAACGATCGCCAGGGTATTTTGCGCTCCATTGAGCGTTGTACGGTGAAGAAAGTGGTGCAAGAAGGCCCAGAGTTTGTTATTGAAGAAGTTAAAAACTTAGATGCGGATGCCCAAACTTTATTGGCTTTAAGGCCAGATTCAAATTTGAGCACTTACATTGCCGGCAAAGATTTACCGCTAGAACAAACTATTGCCAATATGTCTGGTGTGTTGGCTAATCTAGGAATTAAGATTGAAATCGCTTCGTGGCGCAATTTAATCCCGAATGTATGGTCTTTGCATATTCGCGATGCACACTCACCAATGTGCTTTACTAATGGCAAGGGATCTACGAAAGAGAGTGCACTTGCTTCAGCCTTGGGTGAGTATATCGAGCGACTGAGTAACAACCATTTCTATGCGGGCGCATTCTGGGGTGAAGAGATCGCTAATGCTTCCTTTGTTCATTACCCCGCTGAGCTCTGGTTTAAGCCGGGCCCTAAAGATACCCTGCCTAAAGAAATACTGGATGAGTACTGCCTCAATATTTTTAATGCTGATGGCGAGTTGCGCGGGTCACATTTGATTGACACTAATTCTGGTAATGGCGAGCGCGGTATTTGTTCATTGCCCTATATGCGCCAGTCCGATGGTGAGACTGTGTATTTTCCTTCTAACCTGATTGAAAATCTCTATGTCAGCAATGGTATGAGCGCTGGCAATACGCTGGCTGAAGCTCAGGTGCAATGCTTATCTGAGATATTTGAGCGAGCATTGAAGCGTGAAATTCTTGAACGTGAAATTGCTTTGCCAGATGTTCCGCAGGAAGTGCTTGCAAAGTACCCTAGCATCTTGGCAGGCATTCAGAGTCTTGAGGAGCAGGGCTTTCCAGTATTGGTAAAGGACGCTTCACTGGGTGGTGTATATCCAGTTATGTGCGTTACTCTAATGAACCCAAGAACAGGTGGCGTGTTTGCTTCATTCGGCGCGCATCCAAGTTTAGAGGTGGCATTGGAGCGGAGTTTGACAGAGCTACTTCAGGGGCGAAGCTTGGAGGGCCTCAATGATTTGCCCCCGCCTACCTTTATAAGTGAAGCGGTCACCGAGCCAAATAACTTTGTTGAACACTTTATTGATTCAAGCGGCATCGTCTCTTGGCGTTTCTTCAGTGCAAGATCAGACTACGATTTTGTTGAGTGGGATTTTTCTGGCAAAGGTGAAAACTCGAATGAAGAAGAGGTAGCCACCTTGTTCGGCATTCTTCAGTCTATTGGCAAAGAAGCTTACGTTGCGACCTATGATCAGCTAGGAGCAATCGCGTGTCGAATCTTAGTGCCTGGCTATTCTGAGGTTTATCCAATTGAAGACCTTGTTTGGGACAACACCAATAAAGCGTTGTTATTCCGCGCCGATATTTTGAGTATATCCAATTTAGATGATGCCAGCTTATACGCGCTGCTTGAGCGCTTAGAAAATAATGAGCTAGATGAGTACGGTGATATCGCCACACTGATTGGTATCGAGTTTGATGAAAATACGCCCTGGGGTCAGTTAACAGTGTTGGAGTTAAAGCTACTCATTCATCTTGCTTTGAAGCAGCATGAAGAGGCCCATGAGCTTGTCGGCTCTTTCCTTCAATATAACGACAATACAGTCGAGCGTAAATTGTTTTATCAGGCCTTAAATGCAGTGTTAGAGACGGTGCTAGATGACGACTTAGAGCTTGATGACTACCTAGTTAACTTTCGTAGAATGTTTGGTAGCGAGAGAATGGATGCTGTAGTGGGGTCCGTAGATGGAACTATTCGCTTCTATGGTTTAACCCCCACAAGCATGAAACTCGAGGGCCTCGATAGGCATCACCGTTTGATAGATAGCTATAGAAAAATACATGCCGCTAGAGCAAAAATGGCAATTGTGACTAATTAGGATTGGGCATTGACAACACCTCTAAAACCAATCGATCAAGAATCTATGGCGCCTTGCGAACTTTCAGAGCTAGGATGCGCTAATGATTTTCAAAATGCACCTAAAAGTGACAATAGCACCACTAGAAGAAGGGCCCCAAGCAAGCGCGAAATGATGGAAGAATTAAGTCGTGCAAGATTCCCGTGGGAGGAGTAAGCCCATTATTCAGTGCGCAAGCACTTATGTCGTAGTGGGGCTGACAAAGAAAAAATGCGGGTTTTGATTTCCATTCTAATAATTTCCTGATGACCCAAGATATAAAAGAAATTGCAATTATTGGGGATGGCTTTGCTGCCGCAGCTGCGTTGATTCATCTCTTGCGCAGGGGAATACATTGGTCAAAGATTGTATTAATTGGCCCTGGATTATTGGGTAAAGGGAATGCATATAACTGCATTAGCCCTTTTTTTCGCCTCAATGTTCGCGAGGATCTTCCATCTGTTTTTTCTGAGGACCCATTGCATTTTGCAAGGTGGGCTGAGGTGCATATAGATGACCCTGAAGCACAAACGGATGCGGGCTACTTTTATCGACGCCATGATTTTGGTCGCTATATTTCTGAGCTTGTAAGCAAAGAACTTGGCTCAGATCAGATCGATCAAATTTATGCAAAAATAAGCAATCTATATAAGACTAATGAGTATTGGTATCTTGAGACAGATACGCTCAAGAAGATTGTTGCGCAGCGGGTGATTATTGCAACCGGTAATCCGCCACCTATTTGGCCCTGCGCCGTTCAAAGTATTCAGACTGCTATGAGCCCTTCGCAGCTTATTGAGAGGCCTTGGGTGGGTCAGGACCTCGGCAATATTCATTCTCATGAAGAAATTATTTTGCTTGGCGGAGGCTTAACTGCACTAGATGCAATTAATGCGCTTGTTGGTCAAGGGCATCAAGGCTTGATTAAAGTGATAGGTCCAAGAGCAGTCTTCCCGCCGATGCAAGCGGGCTGGAAGAGAGAGGGTCAACCCGATTGGCCAAAAAACTTAACTCCGGCTAAGTTAGTTCGCTTTATTCGTAACTACCTTCCTTCCGCACCAACGGATAGCGTGGTGTGGCAAAGCGCATGGGAAGAGCTCAGACCAAATATAAATATGATTTGGCAGCAATTTTCTTATTTCCAGCGTCGAATTCTTTTTAAGCGGCTCGGCTGGCTTTGGTCTTTATATCGCTTTAGGGCATCACCCCAAACAATTAAGGCCTATAGAAAGCTGGAGGCTAATAAGCAGATTCAATTTGTATTGGGGCGCGCCAAACGAATTGAGGTTGCACAAACAGTAACGGTAGTTTTGGGCGATGGGTCTAAGGTGTCGGGAGATCGGATATTCAATTGCACTGGGGTTGGGCGCGATCCTTTGCTTAGTAAGTTAATTGCAGATCAAATTGCAAGACCGGATGCCCTTGGAAAATCGATTGCGGTAACTAGCGACTATAAGGTTTCCAAGTTATCGGGTGGGGAATGGGATGATTTATGGATGATTGGGCCGGCAACTATGGGCAGCCTAGGCGACGTGATAGCTGCAAGCTCAATTGCCAAACAGGCCGAGCAGTTATCGATTCAAATAACATCTAAGTAATAGACGGACACCATAAAGAGCAACTTCAGTCTCCTGCCTTATCCCCATTCACCCGCCGTAGGGGGACGCCCCCATAGGATTTCTCTGCTAGTGAAGCAGGATAAGCGCAGTTTGAACGTTTTCCGAGCTAAAACACAGTTTCATTTATAATTCCATCTCTTGGCCTGGTAGCTCAGTCGGTAGAGCAGAGGATTGAAAATCCTTGTGTCGGTGGTTCGATTCCGCCCCGGGCCACCAAGAAACACTAAAACCACCTTCGGGTGGTTTTTTCATTTAGGTTTAATAAACTTAACTTTAGCCTTAGCTTCTTTAATCATTTGGTTACGAAACACAATAAAAGCATCGTTGGAGTCAATTGCCACGACAGATTGCTTGTCGGTGAGGCCATTAGCTGTTCGATAGGTAATAACCCAGTGGTTCATTTGGTCGGTAGGATCAATGGAGATAACTTCATAATTCCTCATAGTCCAATTATCGCCACCACCGCAGGGCCAGCTATCCTGCGACCCCTCGGTGTTTCTATGTAATTATTGGCTTGATTATTGTGGGAATGAAGAGGGTAGTCGAAATCCAGATTAAAAATTGTATATAGAAAAATATAGGGGTCTAGTATAAATTGATAGGTAATTGATATTCTTTAAATATTCAATTAATATTTTTTCATTTAATCCAACACCCAAACAAAATAATTATGAAAATATTGAAATTTTATGTAGTCATAATTTCGACAATCTTGGCGACTGGTTGTGGCAATGAATCGGAAAAAATACTAAAGAATGAAGATAAATTAGCGGTATCGCTGGGATTTGCCGATGCCAAAGAAATGGCTGAAATAAAAAGTTATGGTAATTTTGATACAAAAAAAGATTTCGAAGACGTAGCATACAGAGGCCCAAACTACTGTTTTTCAGCTGGAGAATTTAAAAGGGAAAACGGAGGAGATTTCTATCGTAAAAATTGTCAGAATAAACAAATACTATGGCTGGCATTTTATGAGGGAGATAGTAAAAGAGTCAGGCTGTATGAGGGAGGCAAGAAGGTAGACATACAGTGGAGGTCTTTTGAAAATTCAAAGTTGAAAACGGGTAACATTTTTCTTTTTAGAGGCGTCGCTGGCCCCTTAAATATAATTCATCCTGACGTAAATCAAGCAGATTTCATTAAAGTTGTCACAAACGTGGAGGCACAGGCATTAACACTCAAGTCACATAGCTTCGTAAATTCTGCTTTGAATAGGGAGCAAGAAAGGTATGAAGAAAAAAGAATGGCAGATAAAGTTGAATATGCTTTGACATGTTCGGGGGAGTCAAATAATGCCACGGCTAATTTTTTATCCTTTTCTAAGAGCGGATACGATATTGCTAGGTTCACTTCATATGAAGCAGCAAAGTCAAAATTGGATTCATCGTTTAAAGAATATGAATTAATTAAAGATGTAAGTGATAAGCCTGATAATTATCATCAATTTAAGGTTGTTGAATCATATCCCTTGGATGACAAATATGAAGATACAATTGAATCAATTAGAGTTGAAAGAGATACGCTAACTGTTTCAGTAGTGAGATACTCAACATGTTTTGGGGGAACGAATTTTAGGCCTTATTCTTGTCTTAGAAAAACAAGTTTTATCTGTAAATTCGCAGAGCCACAAAATTATGAATCAATTATAGATAGTAATAAAAAATATAAAAAAGAATTCTCTGAGGCGGTTGAGCTTGAAAAAAAGAAAGTAGAAGAGCTAAAACAAAAAACAATTGATGATCAACTTAGAAAAAATAAAATTTAGCTAAATTATTTTTCAGACCAGTCGAAGTAAAATCATTTATTTGATTAGATTGATATGTTGTTTAAAGAGACAGTCCAGAGATAGAGTCAGTCATCCTCGGCCCTAGTTCGATTCCGCCCCGGGCCACCAAGAATCTCAATAGCCCACTTGTTGGGCTATTTTCTTTTGGGCTTGGCACTGTAGTTATCTGCAACTACTTCCACGAACTACAGTTATCTCAGTTTTACTCATCCCCCCTAGCCGCTCTAGCGCAATATTGGGCGGCAAATCAATTATTAGGACCGGTTCATCTTTAAAGTCCCCAAAAATACTTAAGTCAGCAGATTTCAAATTGGTTCTTTCGCCAAATTCGCCCCCATAGCTGAAAAATTGACCCGCAGTATTCCCATAACGATCTTTAACGTAACCAATGAGAGGAACGGGCTCGCCCAAATAAGCCCCTGATAATCCGGGATAACGAAAGCATTGCCCAAAAAGGTGATATCCGGCTTCATCCTTGATGATTAACTTAATAAGTGGTTCAGATTTAATCAGATTGGATTCTATGAGCTCTAATTTAATTGTGTCTCTAAACGAGGCTGTAGACATACTCCAATCCGACTTATTTTTGTAGCGGATAACTGCGGCCCAGTTTGGTCCCCCATAGTAATTTGCAGTTCTGCCTTGGCGTACTTTATCTAGTACCTCAGTTAGGCTAGAGATGTATTCCTTATTCCAAGAAATATTGATGGGTATTTGAATTTGAATGCTTCTGGCGGGCATTGTCACAATAGACTTACCAGCCTTGATATCAAATGATTTGCTAGGAAAGTCATTCAAAATCAACTCTAGCAAACGATCACCCGATTGCATTTGATTTAAGTTAGAGCGATATTGAGCCGCAGACTTTTCACCATCCACCGCACCATCAGCTTTACTTACATTAAGTAGTCTGTCAGCAATTTTGCTCTCAGTCACCCAGACATCCATCACAACTCTCGTCATGGAGCCTACGTGAGTCTCGCCTAAGATTTTAAAATCCTGAATATAGCCAGATGAGTATTGAATGATTTCATTACGAACAAGTTGTTGATTTTTCACTTCACTCTCAGCCACTACCAATGTTCCAACTGCTTGGCCAACCGCTAATTTAAAGCCTTCAGCTCTCGCTTGGGCGGGTGTAGCCGCAGTAGACTCAACCTGAACGTAATAGGCTTTTTGAGAGTCTTTTACTAACCACTGCCCAACAGTTAGGGCAATAGTCAGGGGGCTGGGGGCTAAGGCCCCAAGTATTTGGCCTTTAGCCGTAACTGCACAGCATAGACAAATAGCTAATGCAATTACTTTAAAACGCATGATTACTGTGATTTGCCTTGCATCCGATTACGGATGTATTCAGAGGTAGCCTGGTCTTTATCGCTCCATACATAGACAGCAACATAAGTTTTTCCATCATTGCGCTGGAAGTCGCGAATTTTACGAACGCCAGTAAGGCGACCCTTGGAGGTGATATTGGTTACTGTAGTGACGATTGTCTCGTTAATGACCTTAGCGTTACGCATGGCGCTGGTATCTTGGGATGACTGTTGATTTTTATCAACATAGGGCTCGTAATCTACCTGTTTGTCTGTGACATTAATCGTACCATCCTGACTCTTATATTTGTCCAGTTTGTTGTCTTGCGCCTCTTCAATTGAGCGACCAATGACCTTGACGCGGCGCTCTGTAGACACATTCCTGCCATTAACAAACTTAGTTAATTTAGCCATGGCATCTGCTTCAGCGATAGCCTCTACGTTTCCTCTCCATGCTTCGGCTTGCCCATACACCTCGATGGAATCGAGTTTTCCAGTAAAGGTATAGGTGATTTTGATGCCCTCATCCGTAAAGTCTGTAGCAATAGCCCGATCTTTAAGATTAGCGCTTTCGGCAGATTTATTAGGGGTAGTGGAGCATGCCCCAAGAATGAAAGATGCGGAGAGGGCTAAAAATAGGATTTTCATAAATGTAGATAAAAATTAATTACTCTAATTTTTAACATAATTAGATGAATTTACAACCGAATTAATTGAAATGCCCTGCAAAAGCACCTCTTATTGAATAATTTCCTAAAGGTAAAGTAAAAATACATAAAATTTCAGAATAGTTTGATATATTCGAATCGAATAAAAATTTCACAAATCCCAAAAAGCCAAAATGGAGACAAAATGAACCCGATGGACCACAGCAATCAGATTATTGATAATCTGATTAAATTTTTTAGAAAAGCAATTAGCGTCGAGTTTTTTGTAAAAAGTGAGCAAAGACTAGAGCAGGCGGCATCTTATGCGGCTCCTCTTGCGGCAATAGTGGGACTCTTAATGGGTTTAACAGCGGCCATTAAGACAGATTCCTTCATTGCATTTTTAGCGGGTATTGGGTGGGTGATTGCTATTGCAGTGGGTTACTACATTGGCTCAAAATTTTTGGTTAGTTGCAAGACGGTTGTTCATAACAATCCAACAAAAATCAGTAGCAAAGAATATATAGATGTTATTGGCCTCATAGGAGTGCTCGGCATAATTTTCGTGGCTCTTGGAGGTATGGTTTTAGCGATTAAGATGAGCTCTCCAGATATTCTTAAATGGACTGTGCTAATTCTGGTGGCACTGGTATTTTCAGTGTGCTTTAGTCTCCACCCCAGCCTGGTCTCTACTAATGTTGATAAAAATACATCAGCAGGTGAGGATGCAATAGCAATTTTGGCTTTTGGCTACAAATCATCAGTAAGAATGGCTGGAATAATTTTTGGTGCCGCTACTATTTTTGGAACTATAAATTTAATATTTGGATTATTCAGATTAATTAAAGGCAGTGGTTTTGAAATATATGCCGGTGGGTTAGAGTCTATAGAAGGCGTAGCCCAGGTACTGGGAGGCCTAGCCTACCCATTTTTAGCATATGTATTTTTTGTAATTTTTTACTTAGCCATTGACTTAATGAAAGCAATACTCTCGATCTCATCGGGTGGAGTTATTCATGGCGGCTCAACAGGTACAAATAACTCAGCACCTCACCAGCAACCTTTTCAGGCAGGGGCTTTAGGCTCTAGTCAGGGCAACCCAGATGTTTTTAAGAACCCAATTTCAATTGACCCCCAGGTAGCAAAAAAAATTGTGATTGGATTGGTTGCGGCATCCGTGATTGGCGGCATCGGATATGGTGGTTGGCAATATAAGCTAGAGCTTGATCGTAAGGCTGAAATTACCCAGCAAGAGGAAATTGCAAAAGCTGAAGAGGCAAAACGTCAAGAAGAGACTAAGCAAGAAACATTAAGACAGGAGGAGCTTGCAAAAGCTGAAGAGGCTCAACGTCAGGAATTTGCGAAGCAAGAGGCGGCAAGGGAAGAGGAGGAGAGAAAACGTGCCCTAGCAAATCCTCAGGTATTGCCTTCTCAGTGCACGAATCACTTCAATGCAAATTATAACAAGCCTGGTTATGGAAACAATAAGGCCTATGCTGTAGCTTATGACGGTACAAATAGTTATTGCACTATGAGCTATAACAGCCCAACACCGCAACAAGCAACTCAAAATGCATTGCAAAATTGTGAACAAAATAAATACAAAAATAATGTTCGTACAGCATGTTATGTGTACAAACTAAATTAGTTGGCCCTTGTTCTGGATAAAACCACCCTTCGGGGTGGTTTTATTTTGTCCTTTTAAAGGACACTTCATGTGTGAGGTATCCCCGATCACAACAAGGAGTTATCTCCCCTGCGTCAGTCGAATCCCCATCACGCCACCAAACTTTCCCTCACTCCTTGCGTGGGTCAAAATAACTCAACCAATTCAGTCTCTTAGATCACTCCATCAAAGTTTTGTGCACAAAGTTAGACTCGGGTGGGGTGAACCTTTTGAGATCTAGCGGGAGTTTAGTCTGGGGGGGCAGAGTTGAAAATCCTTGTGTCGGTGGTTCGATTCCGCCCCGGGCCACCAAGAATCTCAATAGCCCACTAGTTGGGCTATTTTCATTTAGGGCTTGGCATGGTTAGCCACCATTACTTTCGGATACCCCCAGTATGAACCGTCCTTTAAAAGGACACGTCAATTAGACATCCTTGCGTCAGTTGATGTCGTTTAAAACGACAACGTAGATGATGCTAATATTTAAAGCTAATGGAGACACGCTCAATGAAAATAATTATTTGTCTGATATCGCTTTTCGTGCCGGCTTTTGTCTATGGACAGTTGCTAGAGGTTCCACAGACTGGTGAGACACCTACAAAAACATTTCTAATTGAGACTGCCAAGCCAAAAGCAGTTGTTCTTCTATTCATTGGTGGCGATGGGGTATTAGATTTAAAGTCTGACGGGTCAACCACCAAGCAAAATCCGCTAAATCGTTCGGCAGGATTATGGCAGCAGTATGGAATTAATTCAGTATTGGTGGATTCGCCCTATGATTTGGGTGACGCAAGGCGTGGGAATGTACGCGGCAAATCTGAACACATAGCACGAGTTGAAAGTGTCGTTAAATATTACAGAAATAAATTCAATGTACCCGTCTGGATTTTTGGACACAGCATGGGAACGGTAACAGCAGTTCAATTTGCGAATCAGAGCGAGAAGTCTGGGGCAGTAGCTGGGATCATTATTGCCGGGACACATATTGGGGAAACTTTAGGCAATAACTTTAGTAAGCCGGTAATGGCAATCCACCATCAAAAAGAAGCGTGCGCCGCTACACCAATAAGCGCATCAGAATCAATCATTAAGGGGCGAAGTAAAGAAACTAAATCAGAATTAGTCATGATTGATGGGGGAGAAGACGTAGGCTTGCCATGTATGGGATTGGCATACCATGGGTTCAATAAGGTAGAAGACCAGATGGTCAATGCCGCCGCCAAATTTATTTTGGCAAATTAGCTGGGTGGATCAGACATCCTCGGCCCTGGTAGATTCCGCCCCGGGCCACCAAGAATCCATAGTGGCGCCAAAGTAGCAGATGGTGCGACTACCTTAGCCCAGCGTGGCTATCTTTCTGAGAACTCTAAATCTAGTTTCAGGATGCCAAATCCTGATTGACCGCTCGGACTATTCAATTGGTCATGCTAGGGGTACCCCACATATGAAGTGTCCTTTAAAAGGACGAATCATGGGTGGGGCCTTCCAAATCAAACGCGGAATGGGAGTAAGTATCTAGATATTAGAGACTTACTTCAAAGCTTTAATAACTTCCGCGTAGCAGAACTAAAATATCAGCAACTTTACTGAAGGACGGGGAGTTCAATTCCAAGATTAGAAGAGACTCTTTGCAAATTCCCTTTTGCGCTACTAACTACCTTAAATCCATTGCTGTAAATTTGTTCTTTTATATAAAATTTATTGTAAATAAAGGCAAAAACAATGTTGCCTACTCCGATGGTGAAGAACGCGACAACGAAAATTATTGCCGCCCACTTCCAGTCGCCCCTAAAAATTGCGGGGAAGAAGCCAAAAAAGAACGTAGTCCAAGAGAAGCCTACAGGAGCATTTTTAATTTCACCTGTATTTGGATTTTTTAGTACTAATGTATCGAATGCCATAATTAATTCCTTTTGTTTAATTATAAAAAACATACCCACTACCAGAGCTGCTTATCAAACTTTCTTAAAATAAAAAAATCATACGTTCCAAACAGGGACGCATAAATCCAAGGGATAACCCACAAAAAAGGAGCTTCAATTACTACAATATTGAAGACTAAATAAAGAAGACCCTTTGCCCACATGCCATGATAAAAATACCAAAATGGACCAAAAAGAAATGCCGCCCAGTTAAATTTGGGCGCAAATTTAGGCGGAGAAGTGCTTTCAAATACCTTGAAAGCATCTTTGTAATATTGGTCTAGGCCAGCAGTAATATCCCTGCCTTCGCTTTCCCCATGTTCTGGCTTAATGGTCAAGCCACTCCACTTTTCATCAGCTGCGGTATTGGGCGTGTTTATAGAGATGCCCAATAAAGCGCCAGAATTTTTAGGCTGATGAGTCTGATCAGACGAGCGCATATCAGACCCACAATACCCACATTTTTTAGTTTCAACCTGGTTTTGGCCGCCACATGTAATGCATTGCATAGATAATATGTCTTTCGCTCAAAGAGTCTGATAAATCTAGTTTCGATTAGTATAATCACTTTAACCATTAAAAATTGTAACGATTCTTACACAAATGGCGCAAATTACAGCATAAGCCCCTTCCTTTTGCTTTAAATCTAAATTAAGGATGAATTTATGGCAATTATTGATGTCGTTAAGTGGGACGAGGAAACCAATAAAAACTCCCAGCAAGGGTCAGGCAAGATTGCCGTGCCGATAGATCAAGTTTATGCTTGGAAGTTCGGGAGTACTGAACTATCAACCTGGACACAGTTAATTGTTCATGAATCGCAAGAGGCCGTTTTATTTCGTGGTGGTGCGATGGACGGCCCTTTTGGGCCCGGTAGACATGTTCTAAAAACAGAGAATTTACCCGTCATTGGAAAAATTCTTAATCTACCCTTTGGGAGATCACCTTTTACAGCTGAAGTCTGGTTCCTAAATAGGGCTATACCGCTAGATGTTCGTTGGGGAACAAGTGAGCCTATCAGACTTCAAGATTCAAAATACCGAATTGTCATTCCTATACAAGCGCATGGTCAATATGCGGTGCAAATTGAAAACTCGCGAAAGTTTTTGGTAAAGCTTGTTGGGACAATGACCGAGTTTACTCAGGATAAGCTAAAGGATTACTTTAGAGGGTTGATCTTAACAATAGCAAAAACTACTATTGCGAAAAAAATGGCAGGATCTGAGGGGGTTTCCGTTTTAGAAATTGCCACCCAATTAACAGAAATTTCAGACGCAATAAAACAAGAGCTGCAATCACAACTTGAAGAGTTTGGGTTAAAGCTTGTGAATTTTTTTGTGAATCACATCGATGTTAAAGAGGATGATCCTTCAATTAGGACCCTTAGAGAAGCTTTAGCAAAAAAAGCGCAAATGGATATTGTTGGATTTAATTACCAGCAAGAAAGAAGTTTTAATGCGATGGAGGGAGTTGCTGGATTTACGGGAGCAAAAGGAAATGCTGATAATCGGTTTCAAAATATGCCTGCTGAAGGCGGGGGCGCTCTAAATATGGGGCTTGGATTGGGCGTAGGAATACCGGTGGGACAAGTCTTTGGGCAACAAGTATCGGGTGCAATTGGCTCGGTAGCTGCCGATCCAAGCCAAAAGATGAAGCTACTAAAGGAATTAGGAGAGCTGAGAACCAGTGGAATTCTGAGTGAGGAAGAATTTAATTTAGAAAAAGCCAAAATTCTAGGTGGCTAACCTTAAGGAAGATATGACACCATATTTGTTAATTGCTGTCGGTTTTAGCGTCTCATTGTTATTTGCGTTACTAGGGATACTGTGGAGACCTGTTTTTTTGGATGTCGCACCCTCGCAAGAAAGTGTTTATTATTCGCTTGCGATGCTGCCTTGGATATTAAGTCCACTATGGGTGTTTTTGGTGTTGGCTAAAAATGTTGTGAAGTCACTAAAAAATGAAAGTTTTTTTAGGGCTAATCTAATCGTATTCTTATTTTTAAATTCACTATTAGTCACACTGTATTTTTATCAACTAGCTTGGAAATCTACAGAATATAAAATCTACTGGAGTCTAATCGCTGCTCAGCATGTAATCATGCTGATTATTTGGGCGAGTGCGAAACAAGTCAGCGCATCAAATACTACATTCAACGCTATAGCTGAGGTGGGGTCTGCAAGAAAAGAAAACCTTATAGAATTGCTACAAAATCAATCTCAAGGTTTGTTGAGGACGGTTGAGTTTGATGCGGATGCTAAAAAGCACATTGACTTGCTTATTGAAGAAGCAAGATACCTCCCCGTATATTCTGGGCAGAGTCAATTCAAGAAATTGGTTGAGGCTGCTAATAGCTGGGCTCAGTCTCAAAAAGACTTAATTAAAGATTACCAATATTTAAATGTAGAACAGAAGAAACTCGTCTTGGATGACTTCAAGAGACAAACAAAGGTAATGAAAGACAAAATAGCTTTAACCAAAAACTAATTTTCAATTAATGAAAGACTGAAATGGCAAATGAATCAAGCTCTAGTCAGGGCTCTCCTGGAGAGGAGTTATTTGTGGATGGTATGGCCTTTTATACCGGTATTGGCAAACCAAAAGATGATGGCATGGCAGCCGCTAAACTATTGGATGCTGCAGACTTGGGATGCATAAAGGCCATGCTTGCTTCGGCGCTGATCTACTTTATTGGCGTGGGCGTTAGTCGCAATATTCAAAGCGCAAGTGAATATGCTCATCGGTGTATTTTAGCTAAGCCTAAAGACTCTGATGCACGAATTTGCCGTGAAATTATTAGCGGTGAATTGGGTACACACAATGCTGTTAAGGCATTACAAAATTTGGGCCCAACCTCATCGGTATTAAGTGACCCCCAAGATATTTTGTATGGAAAAAAAACTGTAGAAGGTGCGGCGCAGAATAAAAAATTAGTGCGCTTTGCGATTAGTGGCGCAGGCTTAATTACATTAGCTACAGTGGCGTATTTTGTATTGCCAATTATTAATAAACATGCCGACTTCAACGCCGGTCAAACCACCCTGCCCGCCGTACCACAGAGTGCTGTAGAAGTGGCTCCACAGCCAGCACCAATAGCAGAAACAGTATCTACAGCTATCAGCCTTGATAACATTAAGACTGTAATTGCACCAACCCAAACTGCTGGGTTATTGACTGAGATGTTATTAAATAACTCCAGCTTTATAAAATTGGCAGACGCCAAATCAAAAATTGAAGAATTTCCGAAACAAGAAAAGGGAGATGTAAAAGTAGCGAGAACATTAAATGAAAATGGCTTAGTTGCTTTTAGGCAAGCGAATTATATTGAGGCGGCAAGAGTATTTTATGAGGCTAGTAAAGCAAATCCTGCGGACGTTGAAATCATTAATAATTACGCATATGCATTATTAAAATCTGGGAATTACCCTCAGGCTGAACAGGCATTAGGGCTTGTGCTGTCATATGCACCAAGCAGAACTAGTGCCTGGGCCAATTTAGGCGAGCTTTATGCCTATACCTTACGAATGGATGCAGCCGCCGCCGCTTTCTTGGTGGGCTTCCAGTTTTCTGGAAATAAAGAAAAAGCACTTCAATTCTTAAAAAATACAGCAAGCGATGATCCGAATGAAAATTTGCGATTCGCTATAACTAAAGCATTAAATCAATTAAGTAACTAGTAGGTCAAAAATGAAATTTGTCGTTAGACACCTTCTAGTTTTTCTGCTTACAGTATCAACTTCGGCATTTGCTGCTGGGGAGAAAGCGCAGCCAGAGCAAATTAAACTTGGCGCATTTGTAACTTCTTTACATAACATTAATGCCGATAAGGGAACCTTTAGCGCTGATTTTTGGGTTTGGACTTTGTCTTCCCAACATGCCAAATATAAAATGAATGATTCTTTAGAGATTAATTACTCAAGTAGCGAATTTCCGAGAATTTTCTCTAATCAAAATACTGAAATATTGAATCAAAAAATTACCCTTCAACAAAAAAAGGTTCAGAGTGTTTTTTTGCATGACTTCAACTTAGAGAAGTTTCCATTTGATACACAAAATTTGCAAATATCTTTTGAGGACGGGTTGCTTAATTCATCCCTTCTAGAATACCAGCCTGACAATACTAGCGGCTTCGATAGCGCGATCTCTATTGATGGATGGAAAATTAAATCAGTTAATTTGAGGAAGGACCTAAAGACTTACGATTCTAATTTTGGTAATTTTACTGCTCCAAGCAAAGAATCCTATTCCCGATTGGTACTAGATATTCTTATCGAGAGGGACGCCCCATTTATTTTTTTTAAATTAACCATGGGCTTATTTCTTGCCGTTTTTGTGGCACTATGCTCATGCTTTATGCCAACGATTAGCGAGGATATATTTAGCGGTCGTATGGGGCTATTAGGGGGAACGCTTCTTGCTGTAGTGGTGAATCAGCAGTTCGTGGATGCAAAGCAAGGAGATACAACCGCAGTAACTCTAATTGATATGCTGCATATGTTGGGAATGCTCACAATTATGATTCTTTTGATCCTGACATCTATTTCTAGATTTCTAAGTCAAAAAGAGTCTATTTCATTTAGTAGCGTTAAATTAGATAGGGTTTCCTTCATTACGATGACATCTTTCTTTATTGGCTTTAGTTTGTTAATAGTTTCAGGAGCTTTATAAGTAGAGTCGACAGTTTAGGCGGAAGGAATGCCCCAGTAGAAATTGATTTTGTAGTGGCGGTGGATTAGGCATCCTCGGCCCTGGTTCGATTCCGCCCCGGGCCACCAAGAATGTCAATAGCCCACTTGCTGGGCTATTTTCTTTTCGGGCTTGGCAGATGAGACTCCTTTGGTTGGATGGCGTTGCTCTGAAGTCATCATCAAAAATATCCCCCTAAAAACGCCCCATTTGAATAATTTGCTACGGGACAAGTAACAATACATATAAATTTCAAAATAGTATGTTAAAAAAAAATTTGGCAGTTAATCTAAAACCCAGCAAAGCCAGATGAAAGAGATCGTATGAATCCAATGGACCATATATCCTCATCATAAGCTGCCCTTTATAAAAGCGGCTCTATAACAGGAATTGTATGGCACACATTTGGTGCGTTACTTGAGGAAATTAAGTCGAATAGATCTATTCCTCAACTTTGTGCCGAAACCAAATATTCAAAATATGCTAAATTATTTTTTATTTTAAATAAGCGAACATCATGATAAAAAATTCTTTAAAGTTAATTTGCCTTTGCTTCACAGCGATACTTGTGATCAACGGGTGCTCTTCAACAGTGAGTCGCCAAGATGGTCAAAGTAGGCCAGCCCAGACCATAATTACCCCAAGTAATCCCCTTGGCAATATTGTTGTTACGTATTCTGAAGAGGCTAGAAAAAAGCTTTCAGATAACACGGCCTTCAGCGACAGAGATCTTAAACTTCAGATTCAAAAAACATTATCTGCCGCAAAATTAATTTCCGATAATACAGACCCTAAAAAACCTACTCTTTATGTTGAAGTGACTAACATACGCGTAAGATCAATAGCTAATAGGATGTTTTTAGGCTTCATGTCGGGTGCAGATTATGTAATGGGCAATGTTACTGTAAAAGATGTGTCAGGAAAAACCTTGGACGCCTTCCAAATTTCCACGGACCATTATGAAAGTTATACAGTCGGCACAACCAATGTTTTAAGCTGGATATACGAAACATTTGCGGACGATATCCGTAAAGAACTTAAAAACGAGGCTGTTGTAAAAAAATAAATCATTATTGGTGGGTTAAGGATTTAGACATCCTAGGCCCTGGTTCGATTCCGCCCCGGGCCACCAAGAATCACAATAGCCCACTTGTTGGGCTATTTTCTTTTAGGGCTTGGCCATTCGAGGGTAATCACTCATTAACTTAAGTTGTGATGCGGCTTAGTCTGAAATTTACATTGGAGAATTACATGAATACTGCTGGCCGCATTACATTGATTGCTTTTATGCTGGCTCTCATAAGTGCTTGCTCCACACCTAAAGTGATTGATGCTACAAAGCTTTCAGATCGAGATTTGTCCTGTGAATCTTTAAAGGATGAATTTAAGCAGGCCGAGAAAGCTAAAAAAGACGCAGAGGATGTAAAAGGTGTTACTGGCACAAATACGTTGGCCGCACTTTTTTGGCTCCCAGGCATCATTGCTACCTATAGCAATGCCAATGAAGCTATAGCGGCTGCTGATACAAGAATGGTAAGGCTAACCGACTTGATGGACAAGAAAAACTGTAAATAGAGTAAGACATCCTCGACCCTGGTTCGATTCCGCCCCGGGCCACCAAGAATCTATAGTGGCACCAAAGTAGCGGACGGTGACACCACCATAGCCCAGCGTGGCTATCTTTCTGAGAGCTCTAAATCTAGGTTCAGGATGCCAAATCCTGATTGACTGCTCGGACTACTCCTCAATTTCATCAAAAGCACCAAGACAGATTTGTAAGGCTATGTTGAGGCAATGCTCGGCTACTTTAAGATTTGCAGGATCTTCAAGACCAGTTAGATCCTTAGCAATACCACTTCCATCAAATGTAAATGACGCTATTACTTTTGGAAGATCATCAAAATAATCATCTGTTACAAAAGCTGTTACCAACCCCAAGTAGGATCCTGCATCATCAGACTCTATGTCAAAACTAAAGATGATTTCTTGCCCGGCTATCAAGATAATAAATTCATTTAGCTCGGTTAAGTCAGAAACTTCAATATTCCAATCTTGATACTGCTCGGTCTCTAATTGAGTTTCAAGATGGGAATGAAATTCACTAAAAATTTCTTGCAAAACAGCATAGTGTCCAGTTAGGGAAGTTACATTTGTAGCGGTTGTATGTAGATCTTTGAGATTCATATTGCCCCCTTAACTATTGAATGGATGCTACAAACACAAGTTACATCTTTAATATGGCAATGAAGTGACGATTTGGGAAGATGTTGCTGAAAGCGTTGTCCTTTAAAAGGACAATTGCGTGACAGGGATCTCTCATCCCTGTAGCGGTCAAGTGTCGCTTAAATCGACGCTCATCCAGGGTCGATGATTGTAATGTCGTTTAAAACGACAAAACTTACAACATAGATAGTTGACCAGTAATTTTGGCGCCTCTTTCAATGTCAATATCTTTATAAAAGATATTGCCAGAAATGGTCGAGCTTGCTCTAACAACGAGCAATTCATGAACGAGAAGATCATCCTTTACATGCCCAGCTATATCCGCTATCTGACAATCGACCTTGCCCTCAATTTTGCCTGTGCTTCCGACAATTAATGATCGAACTTTCAAATCCCCATTAATGACTCCTGAGACCAAAGCTGTTTTGGGAACTTCCAGGGTTCCGTTTAGAACCACGCCCTCCCCAACGACTAGGTCATTGCTGTTAAAGGAGGCTTGATTTTGAGTGATTGGTAATGTAGCCATAGGTATGTTTTGTAACAGCTTATTTTCTGTCTCTGTTGGTTGAGTGGGGGAGGGGTCTTTAAAAAACACTAAATTTGTTCCTAGGTAATAAATGATTCACAAATTCAACATAACATATATAAATTACAGCCTTAGTAATAAATAATGCTAAAGAAAAAACTGAAGATAGATCAACGCATCATAGGAGGGGTGTTAAGAACTGCCCGAGAGGGGCGGGGTTTGAGCCATGAAGAACTTGCAGAGGTTGTCTGTCTTAGAAAGTGGCATATCAAAGAGTTAGAAGAGTCAGACACTTTTTTTACCTTTTACACAATGGTAATTAAGATACACGCGGCCAAAAGAGTTGGGAAGTATTTAAATTTAGAAGAGTCTGACTATCTAGAAACAAAGACCTTACCAAGCTAAGTGTTCGCTTACTTTACTATTTTCTGCACCAAAACAAGCCCCCAATATCTAAATAGTCTTCAATCAGGCATATAGTTGCATTTAGATTGTGATCGTAAGCAGGAGACAAAGATGTTTGAATCTTATAAATCAACCAATCATCATCTTACCTTTACCAATGAGATCGGTGCGGGCTCTACTGTCCATGGCAGTCTTGAGGGTAATGGTAACGTTTGTTTAGCTGGGCACCTTATTGGCGATATTACTGAGGCGGCTGATAGTCATGCTACGCTTTATATTGATAAGATTGGAGTATTAACGGGTGACCTGAACTACAGCAATTTAATTGTTGCTGGAACAGTAAAAGGATCAATCACTGTTACTGAAAAAATGACGGTTTATCCCACAGCGATCATTGAGGGAAATATTCGCTATAAAACTTTAGATATTCATCCGGATGCTAGAGTTAATGGATTGTTGTCTTGTGAGGGTTTAGATGAGGCTCAAATCAACAGTTCGGATGTAATCAACTTTGGGCTTACTAAAAAGTTGGCTAGATAATCACTTCCAATGAATTAAATATTTCAAGAACTGTCCCTTAAAAGGACGGATCAATTAAAGATCTTTGTGCTGGTCCTGCGTCCATTTAAGCGACGCTTACCTAGGGTCAGTGCTTGGCGTGTCGTTTTAAACGACCAATTTAAATGCTTGGATAGGTTAATTCATAGTAGAGTAAAAACTCAGGAGGATCCTATGAAATTTCTGATATTCATGACCTTTATATTGGGCGCAACATGGTCCATGGCCGATGACAGGATCTCAGATAAGGAAATTAAAACGAGCTTGATCCAACAGTCGATCCAAGAGTATGGAAAGTCCTGCCCATGCCCCTATAGTATATCGCCCAGCGGTGGTCAGTGCGGCCTCAATAGCGCTTACTCAAAAACCGGCAGGCTCGCTCTTCTTTGCTATCCCTCTAATGTCACCAACAAAATGGTCAAAGACTATCGGGATAAAAATGGTCTGTAACAGTGGCAAGTTTTAGGATTCAAAATGGCACAGATTATGCATAGTAATAAATGAGTCAATCCTTTAGAGGAGCGCTTATGTCAAATACCGATTCTTTATGGCTATTTTTAATACTGTGCTGTTTTGCTCTAGCGATACAGGCAAATTAGACTGGTACTTTTTGCCGCTTAAGCTGGATTTTTAGCCGCATTAATCTGCGCACGGTCGGCTATTAACTTTTTCGTCAATGGCGATTCGACCTAGGCTATCTAAGTCTGACTCATCGACTTCTATACTTTGATCTTTAATAGCGTTAGCACCTATTAAATGCTCGATATATTCTAAAGTTGCATAGTAAGGGGGCATATGAGCGTGGTTAGCCGCTTGATCACTCCCATACCGATAACGATAGACCAATAGCTTCATATCAAACGAATTAATCATCACCCCAGTCTGCATAGTCTTCATCTGGAATATGATTCATTTCATTAATTTTTCGTTTGGTTAAGTGTTGCCAGATTAATCGCTCTTGCACCAATTCATTGCTTTGCAGTTCAAAGTATTTGTCCGGAAGACTATCTTCTTCGATCTCTAGTTGTTGATGGTTCATAGCTTACTCCTTTCGACAAAATCAAAATTGGTTGCCAATAAATTGCTTGGGTCACGCTGTATCGAGACAGGACCATGGGGTGCCCAAACAACTCATCAGCAGAAATTTAGTCTGCTCCAAAATGAAGGGGCTGTCTAATAAATTTTTAAATTTTTTATCTGGTGAAAATCTATTGCATTGCATCCAAAATTTAATGTAATGAGTAATTACTTACTTTTTAAATGAATTTATTGTTAACAATTGCTAAAGGGGTGAATAGAGATTAAATTAAATCTAGGTGAGTTAAATGCTGGAGGAATTGCTATGGAAATAAAAACTGCCAAGAACGAGCCATATCCCGTAGAAGTCATCAAAGATCAGATTTACTATTGGTGTACTTGTGGACTGAGTGAGAACCAACCCTTTTGTGATGCATCACACCAAAGAACGGATATGACGCCGTTGGAATTTATTGCCACAGAGACCATGACTGTCTATTTCTGTGGATGCAAGCAATCAGCTAATGCGCCGCTATGTGATGGCACCCACTTCTCCCTCTAGGTATTGACAATCTAAATCTATCGGAGGTCAGGATGAGCTTTAAGCATGCCAAAGCAGTGATCGTAAAGACCACTAACGGACAAATAGAAATGAAGGACCATGGCTTGATTCATTTGTTAAATCGTTACCATTGTGATGTCAATACCAAAGACTTCGTGATTGCCTGGAATCAGCATTGTCTAAACAAATATGGCTATGTTTTAGAGATTATCGATATAGACTATGAATGGTCACATGAGTAGGACCTCTATAGGTGAATCAGATGATGGTCATCCCTGCGTTGGTTAACCGTCGATTTAAGCGACGCTTATTTACCATCACTGCTCGTAATGTCGTTTAAAACGAGATTAAACAGCTTGTAATCAAGTTGTCATATCTAAGGATAACTATCAGGGTTCAAACTCTTAGCTAAGGGATGGGCATGCTATACCTTTTGCAAAACACAATTGCTTCCAGTATTCGACCAATGCGTCAATCTCTCAGGATTGTGCGGGCTACTTTAAATAGTGCGGCCAACCCATTTATTAATACGGAACTCCATAAATCTAATCTTGCTTGGCTAGATGTCATAGAGCAATTGTCAGGCGCTCATCTCAAGCCGGAGTGGGGTATTCATGAGACTGAGGTTAATGGAGGGGCAGTTGAGATTCAAGATGAAATAGTTCTCAAGCGAACTTATTGCCAATTAGTGCATTTCAAAAAAGTAGCCACAAAATTACATCAACCAAAACTACTCATTGTTGCTCCCTATTCGGGGCACTTTGCCACCCTTTTGCGAGGTACCGTTGAGGCAATGCTACCGGAGCATGATGTTTACATTACTGATTGGTTAGATTGCAAGAACATTCCCACCAATCAAGATCGCTTTAATCTTAATGATTTCATAGACTACTTAATTGATTTCTTGCATTTCTTAGGCCCTAAGACCCATGTGTTGGCAGTGTGTCAGCCTACCGTAGCCGCCCTTGCAACTACTGCCATCATGTCAGATTGGGGTGATCGATGTCAGCCATGCTCATTAACGCTGATCGCTGGACCGATTGATACTCGAGTAAATCCAACCAAGGTTAATGAGTTTGCAAAATCTCACGATCTAGAGTGGTTTGAGAAAAATTTGATTCAACCTGTGCCACCACCATTTTTAGGCATGGGCAGAAGGGTTTATCCAGGTTTTTTACAGCTAAACAGTTTTATGGCTATGAATTCTGATCGTCATGCCATCTCAATTGATGCCATGCACGAGGCATTGGTTCGGGGAAATGAAGAAGAAGCCCATCGGCGCAAAGCTTTTTATGATGAATATCTTTCAGTGATGGATTTAACCGAAGAGTTTTATCTTCAAACCATCAAAGAAGTCTTTCAAGAACATTCCTTACCACAAGGAAAGATGATGAGCCGTTGGCATCAGGTAGATACTAAACATATTCGCAAAAGCTATTTGATGGTCATAGAAGGTGAAGAGGATGATATTTGTGGTGTTGGTCAAACGAAAGCGGCATTTGATATCACGCCAAACCTACCTGAAAAACACAAACGCTACGAGTTGATTCAAGGAGTAGGGCATTACGGAACCTTTAATGGCGCAGTGTTTCGTCGCACGATTGCCCCAATGATTACCCAATTTATTCAAGATGCTGATCAGCACCATGAAGTAACAGTTTCACCTTCCCAAGTAACTACAACAGGAGACCAATCATGACCTTAAACCATTTTGGTGGATCAGGACAGACATCAGGACAAATGAACCCCATGAAAACTATGGAGGGATTTTATAGTTTGCTGATGCCTATTTGGGCTGTGACGAGTAATTCTATTGAAAATCATAAAAAATTACACGTAGAATTAATTGAGTTAATGCAAGAAGCCAATTAGCGGGTTACTGATAGAGTAGTTGAAGCGGTTGATCATAGTAAGCCTAATGAATTTATGGCGGCCATGACTATTGCCTGTCAAGCATTTGGACAAACGAATCTAACAATTTATAACGCCATGGCTGAGCAACATCATCAATTTATGGACAGCTTCTTTCAGCTAATGGATAAAGGGCATCAGCAGATTTATAAAGATGCCAGTCAGATATAAAAAAGTTGTCAGGACAGTTTTAGTTCTTATGGGGTACGACATACTAAAACTCATCTCTTACAGCAATTCGTCCATGAGTATCAAGATCGGTCTCATCAACTTCTAAGCGATCATCTTCAATGACTGTTGCACCCTCCAGGTGCTCTATGTATTCTCTAATCGCGTAATAAGGGGCGATATGAACATGATTATCATCTTGATGATCCCAAACTTTGTAACGAAAGACGGTTAACTTCATTTAATGTAGTCCTAAATTAATTAAGCGAATAATCTAAGGTGATAATCTGTGCGGTGACTTGCAAAAGCATTGGCCACTTGTTTGAGCAATCAGGACGGTCCATACCGCCATCCCCTCAAAGCTAGGCCAAACTGCTGAAATGGAAACATCGATAGCCAATTGCGCTTGGCAACAATCATTTGTTCTTTGAAAAATGTCGCCGGTGTGGGCGGCTCTAGTTGTAAGTTCGCCTCTGAATCACCCATCATATTGCGAGGTACTAAGCCATGTTTTTGGCATAGTTTCTTAATGGGCCTATTCCAACTGATGCAATGCATGAAAAGATCTTGATAGTAGCGATTGCGAGCCCATGTGATAGCTTCATCCATCATAGTATCGGCAATACCTTGCTTGCGATATTTGGGGCTCACAATGACACCAAACTCAACTTCAGTCCCGCGCGAAGCAATATGAATGGTACCCGCCCACTTGCCATCGATCTTTGCGACTAAAAAATGGTTATTTTTAGGATCGCCTGCAAACTGTTTGACTAGGTTATCAATGGATTTCTTACGCATTGAATGACCAAAGTAGTCATGAAGAGTTTGTGGATCTTGGGCTTTTAACCAAGATCCATATTTTGAATACTGATCACTAGAGAGAAACTCGGTCGTTAGCATTTATTCACTCAAAAGAGCTCATGAACCCAGACGGTGATTGTTATAACGGTTGGCGTAGGCTTGGCGAGTCTCAACCCACGCTAAAGCCGCTTTAATGAACAGTCGTTTTAGTTTTCCCATGATTTATAGCCCCCTAGAAGTGTTGAAGCTGTAGAGGTAGTCACGAGTAAGCTCCTCTACTTGCTGATGGCTATTAGGGTTGCGGCTATTGATGTACTGCTCTAAATCGTTGCATTTGGTCTGGTTACCAAAGACTTGATTTAAGAGACTCAATAATTTTGTCATTTAAGGCTCCTTTAGTTAAAAAATACTAGGGTTACTACCTACACAGTATGAGCCTTCTTAATGAATATTGCATGACAGCAAAATAACTATTTAGATTAAAAGATCGTAAGTTAATGACTAAAATAACTATTTGTCGTCAATTGGTCATAAAACTCCAATATCACCTCAGAAAGGAGCAAAGTTAGATCAATCGGCGATAAAAATGAGTCATAAATTAAAATAACTACTCAATTCAACAAAAAAGACATCACGATGAGCGTATTAAAAGAAGTTCTAGGGAAATTAAGACAGACTGGCGTTGTTGGCTTGGAAGATTTTAGAAGTTTGAAGATGAAAGATCTTGAAGTGCTCACTGAGGAAATCAAACAGTGGTGTCTTTATGGCAACGGCAAACCCGAGAAGTTGGGTAAGAAACATAAAGAGCATTAAGAGCTTGGAGGCGGAAACCTAGAATCGAACTAGGGTGTTGAGATTTGCAATCTCATACATTACCACTCTGCCATTCCGCCACAAAGAAAAAGCCACCTCTTGGATGGCTCTGTAACAGAAGATCAGGTTTTACGTATTAAGGCAAATAATGAAGGTGGAAGCTATTAAAGCGGCGCACGATAGGGTGAGATACATGCCTACACCTGGAGCATACAAAATAATGTTTCTACTCATCGCTTCCCCTAAATTGCTTATGGGCTTTTATAGGCTCATCAAAATCCAATAAGAAATTATTTTTACGTCTCCGCAGATGTCTGATGATAAGTCGATCTTTTAAGTGATTCACTGGGTCTAATTTTCTACTGAATTTTTTGAGCTCATACGGCTCAGCATTGTTTTCGTTAAGTGGCATGGTCAATCTCCTTGGTGAATGATTGAAAGTGTTGAGTTCCAAGGAAACTGTCCTTGGGGGATTCATTTAACAGCTGCCACATGAACTTTCAATGGCACTTTTGTGACAAAAATTAGCTTTAATTTGGTGCAACGCCATAAAAGCTATCGGTTAATTAGCTTGGCGGGTGAGTAATAATTTACAAGACAGAAATTCCCAGTGCTTAATAATTTATTCATCTAAAGAGACTGACATATTGCTTTTTATAGAATGGAGGGTATGCAATTAAAAGTAATTGATATCTTCCTAGCTAAAACAGTTCTTGACGATGATGTAATTGGACTTACGCCACTAAAGGTGGGTCAATACCCAATTAGGGCAATTGAAGATGAACAATATGAGGTTGCTAAATCTAGCGTGACAGTTTGCCATCTCACAAGTCATGAATTAGAGCAAATCATCAAGTCCAAAGCCGCTGTCATTATTAATGAGTAATGTCCTTTAAAAGGACGAATCAATTATTCATCCCTGCGACAGTCGATGTCGTTTAAAACGACAGTCTTAGGGTAGGACTAGATAAAATAAGATCATGTTAAGCATAGAAGAGCTCCATCGCCTTGCCTGTGAAAATAGACAAGATACCTATATTGATCCAGCTTCAGGATATTTGGTTCTTACTAGTCAAGCCCATTTAAAGCGGGGTACATGCTGTGGTAACCGCTGTCGTCATTGTCCCTTTGAATACATCAATGTACCAAAGGGGGATTGATAAGCTAACAGGCTTTAAACCCAGCGTTTACCCAAGCAACTTACATAAAGGTAAACCCCTATCAACTATTTCTCGACAATCAAAAAATCTAGTAGCAAACTAAATTTCAGTTTGCAGAGATTACTTGATTGGAAACGCTCCCGTCTAGAGGCTGCCAATGCTTGTGGGTCTGCGGATAACCATTTTGGGCTGGTGAACCATTAGATTCTTTATCACCAAGCATCACCAAAACCACTCGAGGGTGGTTTTTTCATTTGCCATGCAGTTTTAGGCCTTTCAATAAGGCTGCCTAGAGCAAGGCCCCTATTTTTATTGAAGAATATTAACAAAAGGTCTATTCTGATCCGACATAAAGACAGGAGATGAATAATGATTAAAAAAGCTGCTCTATTAATTGGCACTGTATCCATTTTGTCGTTGGTGGCTTGTCAGTCCATGGAACATGGTACTGGTCAAAAAGCATCGGCTACCCTGGATTCCCGTTCAGGCTCAAATACAAAAGGAACGGTTAATTTTGTATGGCAAGGCCATGATGTGCTGGTTACAGGAAATTTTTCTGGTTTGAAACCAAATGCTGAACAAGGGTTTCATGTTCATGAAAAAGGGGATTGTTCCTCGCCAGATGCCACTAGCGCAGGCGGGCATTTCAACCCAGACACAAAATCACATGGTATGCCAGGAAGTGGCTCAAGTCATGCTGGCGATATGCCAAATATAAAATCAGATGCGAATGGTAATGCGGTTTATTCGGCAAAGTTAAGTGGATTTGCTGTTAATAATGGACCGACTGGAATATTAGGAAGATCCGTTGTTGTTCATCGCGATCCTGATGACTATAAATCTCAACCAGCTGGAAATTCAGGACCAAGAATCGCATGTGGCTTGATTAAGTAGGATTGACATCCTCGGCCTTGGTTCGATTCCGCCCCGGGCCACCAAGAATCTCAATAGCCCACTTGTTGGGCTATTTTCTTTTATGGCTTGGCAGGGTTTGACGCCATTAGTCTCGGATATCCCCATCAAGAACTGTCCTTTAAAAGGACACGTCAATTATTCATCCCTGCGTCAGTCGATGTCGTTTAAAACGACAAATATTGTGAAAGGATCTATATTGATGCTAGTTACTTTATGAGGCTTTGGATGAATAAATTAAATATCCTCTTTTTAAGCGTTTTCTTGCTACTTCCAATTTCAGCAAGCGCCCAGCTTCTCGACGCAATCCGTGGTCACGCACAAGATATTAAGTCACGTTTTGAAGACAATCAAAAAGTTGAAGGCGAAATCCTCAAGCGAGGACAAATTGATAAAAACGCTAAGGGACAAGATTTGATCCACAACTCTTCTGGTGAGTGGTCGTTAGTTAAAGTTGGTAATCAATTGTTTTTACAATCCAGTGATGACTTTAAGTCTAGTCCTGGGCCGGACTATCACATCTATATCAGTAGCAAGCCTGCCATTAAAGATAATGATGAGTTTAGCTCTCAACAGATTGAAGTCAGTCGCATTAAAAAGCCCAATGGCGCCGCATTCTATCTTTTAAAAACACAAAATTCAGAAGATATAAACAGCATGCTGATTTGGTGTAAACAATTTAAAGAGTACATCGGATCGGCTGATTTACGCCCAGCAAAGTAAGTAAATTTGACCCGGCCACCAAGAAACACCAAAACCACCTTCGGGTGTTTTTTTTATTTTGGGATGTCAGGAATTTACTTGTTAAAAAAGTATAGAATTCTTGGAAATTGAGGATTTATAGACAGTAAGCCAAACGTGAACAAGTTTTCTATTCTTTGCATTGTGGTGTTTTTGATTTCCTGTGCGAGTCAACCTCCGCCACTAGACTCAGCGCCTATGAGCGTTAGCATTACAGGCGATAAGTACTGGACTTTAGATTTTTTCTATTTTCATAAGGGTAAGCAAACCCATACAAAAGCATTTGAGTTTGTGAATAGAAGAGATTGTTTTGAAACAATGTATCAAATGCAGGTAGACGCAAAAAAGCTCGCAAATCAAAGTGGTTCGGGAATATGTAGTAAAAGATTCTTAGAGGGTCAAAAAAGAACTCAGGACGATGTTCTGGGTTATAGATAGACGGCATACTCTTGAGGGATTCATGTCCTCGGTCCTGGCCGATTCCGCCCCGGGCAACCAAGAAATACCAAAACCACCTTGGGTGGTTTTTTCATTTATACGGGATTTACTCCTCCAATAGACTTCTTAGCATCCAGGCAGTTTTCTCATGGATATCTTGTCGTTGAGTCAGAAGATCTGCTGAGGGTTGATCATTTGCTTTATCAACCAAGGGAAAAAGTTTACGAGCAGTTTTTGCTGTAGCTTCTTGAGCCTTAACAAGATGCCTCACCATATCCATTGCCTTTGGCACCCCTTCAACTTCTTTGATTGAGGTCAGTTTTGAGAACTCTTTATAAGTGCCAGGTGCTGGCTCCCCGAGTGCTCTGATGCGCTCTGCGATTAAATCGAGCGCCGCCCACTGCTCCGTATATTGAGCCATGAACATCGTGTGAAGGGTGTTGAACATCTGGCCCTTCACATTCCAATGGAAGTTATGTGTCATCAAATATAAGGAGTAGCTGTCAGCTAAAAGCTCTGATAGTCCTTTGGCAATGGCTTTTCGATCTTTTTCGTTAATGCCAATATCTATTTTTGTGCTCATTTGATACCTCTGCTTTTTAGTTGCATTTTTTTGTGAACTTATCTGACTATCATGCGCCATTTTGTGTCCAAAAGATATGATGTTGTTAAGCTGCTTGTTATGCTATTTTTTTTAGCTTTACAGGGATATAAGCCATTAGTCTTGGCTATCCCCGGCATAAAATGTCCCTTAAAAAGACGAGTCAATTATTCACCCCTGCGTAAGTCGATATTGTTTAAAACGACAATTCTTAGAGCAAATCAATTCCAAAGTTTTTCATCAGCAAAGCGAATAAGCCAAAAAAGATAACTGTCGCCATTACGCATGTCCCCATAGCCATCCAAAACCCCAGCCTTGGAAGTAAATATGGGAACAGCAGAAACATTGGCAATGTTGGAATCACATACCAGAAGGTGTAATAAGCGTGATTAGCTATCTTCTCTTCGGGTTGGTTTTCTACATACAGCCATACAAGTGTTAGAAGAGTCATTAATGGCAATGCCGCAATAAAGCCGCCTAACCTATCACTGCGTTTAGCTGCCTCAGAGATGAACACAACCATTCCTGCTGTTAGGAGATACTTAGTAATAATCCAAGCCATAGATGCCTTAAATTTTTTGCTTGCCCCATTATAGGAATGTCGTTTAAAACGACAAATCTAGCAAATGGGCATAAAATGGAATTATGAGAAGGATATGTGTCGCTCTTTGCTTTAGTCTGTTCGCCAGCTTGATTCATGCGGCAGTGATGCCCATTGATTTATCGGCACATCAGCCTCAGCATCAAGTTGCCGTTACTGATAACTCAGACCATCATTGTGATGAGCTGGTGAGCAACTCTCAAGATACAAATACCAATCAACCTTGCCATGCCGACAGTTATCAGTGCTGTTTAGGTTTAGTCGTTATTCCAATATTGAGTATTGAGTTATCGATAGCCTCAACCCAAGCTCCGCCTTCAACAGGCTCATTATTGGTTCTCCAGCCAATGATCAACTTTATCTATAAACCTCCAAAAGCCTAAGCTAATTTTGTAATGCAAGTTAGTTTGATTTGTGACACTCAGTCACGCCTTTATTTTGGAGAAACACAATGAACATGACCCACTACATGGAGTTATTGGCTGTTAATCAGCCTTGGAATTTAATTATCTTTATGGCCATCCCAATCATCTTGGCAGAGACTTTAGCTATCACTGAGCTATATCTACTCTTTACTCGCAAGTTCGATGGTGCTGTTTATTACCTCAATCGCTTTTCTGGGATTGCTGTGGGCGTTTATTTTGTTGGAATCATTTACTACATTGTGACTAACGCCATTATTCCCATTACACAGGCAGGCGAGTGGAGAACAGTGATTGATGTAATCGCTGTTAGTACTTATGTCATCGCAGGATTGCCGCTGATCTGGATTGCCCTACAAGAGTTTGGTTTAGTTAATCGAGCGCTAGATCAAATGGGTAAGTTAAAGATTCATGCGATATGCGTTGCCTTGTTCTTGGTATTTGGACACATCGCCATGATCGCCGGCATGCTTGATCCAAGTATTCTGGGATACAAAAGCGCTAACCCTCATCAAATGGGTGGCAACTCGGATCATGAGTTTTGCCATCCTGATGGGCATGGCGACATGATGAAACAACATCAGAAAATGATCGACGGTCAGATGCCAATGAATAATAAGGGCCATAATCACTAATGCCTTAAAGATCAGGCATCCTCAGCCCTAGTTGATTCCACCTCGGGCCACGAAGAAATACCAAAACCACCTTCGGGTGGTTTTCTCATTTGCGGATCTGCTATAAATTGATTAATTATCAATGGAGCCGATATGACGCAATCTTCACGCCGTAATTTTTTAAAAACTTCCGCTGTTGGTGCTGTGGCCATTAGTAGTGCTTCAGGAGTCATGGCTGATGCAGCTAAAGCGCAGTCAACGCACCCAAAGTCAAATATTCAAATTAAGGCCGATGAAATATCTAATAAATTATTTGCCGATGATGGCTTGTCATTGCCAATAGCGACCAAACCAACGGTTTCAAAATTAGCAAAAGGCCTCGATCGAACAATGGTGCTCGGTGGCGGCGGAGAATATTACATTGCTTGGTATTGCGGATTCTTTCATGGCCTTATTGAGGCCGGGCTAGATATGACCCAACTTCCTGAAATGGTAGTGGGCACCTCTGCTGGATCTTATATGGGCTCATCACTACTCTCGGGCGAATTTACACGCCTACGAACCGAGTTTGATTTCTTTGGGAAGTTCCCCGATATTTTTGCCAAGATTGCACCTTTAACTAAGCCCAATATAAGTCAGATGAGGGCTGACCTAATTAATATGAGTGCAACCGATGGGAGCATAGAGACGCGCAAAATAATCGGCAATGCGGCTTTAGCGGCTAACAATAAATTAAACGGCGATCACGTTGAAAGACTAGTTGCATTATTAACAGGCGATAGTAAAAAAGATTGGCCTACAGGTCGGATGTTCACAACAGGTATTGATTGCTATACAGGCGAACGCATTGTTGTAGGGCAACAAGTTGCTAGAAAAAATGGCATTCCCTTGGCGCATGGTGCAGCAGCAAGTAGCTCCTTGCCAGGGGTAGCAGGACCAACATTATTGGGCCAACGTTACGTTATGGATGGGGGAATTTGCTCAAATCCAGCCCATGTGGATTTGGTTGCTGGCTCAAAAAGAGCTCTGGTCATTACCTTGACTGATGGGGTGACGGGTGCAATTCTCACTACCATTCCTCATCCCGTTGCTCAAAATATTGAAGACATTAAGGCGACCGGTACAAAAGTAAAGTGGATAGTTGCCGGCACCCCTAAGGGTGTTGACTTGCTTGACCCAAAACAAATTGCTGGTGCTTTGCGTAACGGCTACGATCGATCAAAAATTGAGGCGCCAAAAATAAAAGAATTCTGGGCATAGAGTTAGGATCTTTGGTTTTAGTCATTGCCGGCTTGCGCCACCTTCGGGTGGCTTTTTCATGTGCGGGTTTCCTTGAATGTTTTACTAATAGAGTAGAGTTTCATAGTCAGCAAATCTGCTCACCTATATAACTCTGGGGTTATGAAATGAAATGGCTATTTAGTATTTGTGCCTTAGCTTGTTTTAACTTTGCGACAGCCCAAACAATAACCCCTATTCTCATAGAGGCCGATGTTGGTAGGGAGTCTGGAGTTTTTTCAAAATCTCCGGTTGTTCAAAGAGCAATTCTTCTGAAACCCTCAATACCATCAGATACAGCATTACTTTTTTATCGCGGCTGGTCTGGTATTGCCAATATCAAGACAGAACATGATTGGAAAAGAAACTTAAATTACTTACAAAATAATACTGATCTGTTTGCTCAAGCAGGTATAGCCATTGTTGTGATGGATTGCCCAAGCGATGAAAATAAAATAGCCCCAGGCAACACTCCACTAGCTTGTAATGATGATTATCGATCTTCCACAAAGCATGCCGACGATGTTAGAAAAATAATGGCCGTCTTAAAGGAAAAATATGGAATTACTAAGTTTTTTGTCATGGGCCATAGCTATGGAACTATCTCATCAAAATGGCTCGCTAAAAATTTAGGAAATGAAATTCAGGGAAGCATTCATTCAGCAGCCATGACGCATGCAAATTCTCGAAATCGAGCATATGGATACTCTGTAGAGTCATTTGATATGGGTGCATTAAAGGCATCCGCACTAAATGTTCATCACCAAGATGACCAATGCGTTCATACTCCTTACGCAACAGTGGCAGCATATTCAAAGAATAATCTAGTAACAGTAAAAGGTGGTGAAGGTACGGGAGATGTTTGTGGTGGAACTCACCTGCATTCAATGGGCGGCAGGGAAGAGGCTACCTCAAGGGCGGTCATTCAGTGGATAAAAACGGGTCAAATTCAATTCATTGTTGGGGAATAGGTTCCAGATCCGGCATCCTCGGCCCTTTTCAATTCCACCTCGGGTCACCAAGAAGCACTAAAACGACCTTCGAATGGCTTTTTCATTTGGGCCAGCGAATGAGACTCCGTTAATTAGGATGGCGCCCTTATTAATAGATTTCGTGTAAAGCAAAAGACATAAATTAGAGTTAAAGTACAAAATCAACTAACAAAGGGGTAAACATGAATCGAATCAAAAGTCTATTGGCTGCCTTAGTCGCCACAGCTACTCTTGCCGCTTGTGCTTCAATGACTGGCGTGGCATTAGCACCATTTACTAAAGCTAACGATGGCGTAATGGCCGGCAATAATAATATGACCCTATATACCTACAGCAAGGATGCGCGAGGTTCGGGTAAGTCGGTTTGTAATGGTATGTGCGCAACGAACTGGCCGCCACTATTAGTTGAAGGAAGCCCTGCAGTCTCTAGCGGCTATTCAGTTATTACCCGTGATGATGGCAAAAAGCAGTTAGCCTTCAATGGCATGCCATTGTATTTCTATGCTAAAGATGCCAAGCCCGGTGATAAGATTGGTGATGGTCGCTCAGAAGGTGCGTGGCAGATTATCAAGATGTGATTAATAAGGATTTGACATCTTAGGCCCTTTGGTCGATTCCGCCATGGGCCACTAAGAGATAAGAAAACCACCTTCGGGTGGTTTTCTTATCTGCGGACTGAAGATATTTTTTTAAACGACAATAGAAATTCATAATAAAAAATATAGGACAAATTATGTACAAGTTAATTGCCTTTGACGCCTATGGAACATTGTTCGACGTTTACTCCATGGGTCAGTTGGCTGAAGAATTATTTCCAGGGCATGGCCAAGCACTTGCTTTGATGTGGCGCGATCGTCAAATTGAGTACACCCGCTTAGTGACGATGAGCGACCCCAACCCAAATGGGAGCAAGTACTATCTCCCATTTTGGGAGCTAACCATTCGTTCATTGCGTTATGTTTGCAAGCGGATGAATTTGAATCTCACACCAGAATATGAAAAGCAACTGATGGATCAATATGCCAAGCTAACTGGTTTTGAAGATAGCTTGAGTGTTCTTAAGACCATTAAAGAAAAAGCTATTTCTACGGCTATATTGTCTAACGGCAGCAAAGATATGCTCGCTACTGTAGTGGACAGTAACGGCCTGAAGCCTTATTTAGATAAAGTGGTGACAGTAGAAGACATCCATTTATTTAAAACTGCTCCGCAAGCCTATGAGCTTCTTTTAAAAGCATTTCCAATTAAAAAAGAAGAGGTTCTTTTTGTATCGAGTAATGCTTGGGATGCGCTAGCTGCCAAGTGGTTCGGTTTTGATGTATTTTGGGTCAATCGCCTAGGTCACCCCTTTGAAGAAATTGGTGAGAGACCAAATTATGAAGGTAGCTACTTAACCAAAGTCTTGGAAGTAATTTAATCTTCGGATGCCGAGCCATAATCTTTTGCGATGGCATTCGTAAGCGGATCACTTTAATACTGCTAAATTACCAGCATGAAGCAGCTCCTTTACTTTTTTCTGATTGCATCGTGCGGCATTGCCTTGGCGCAAGAGTCATCCAATGCATATGACTTAAAAGTAGCGGTCACGAGAGCCGGCGATCGCTTTCAGGTGAATGCAAGTTATGAGGTACCGATCACTATATGTGAAGCTTTTGCTTTCATTACTGACTATGAGGGCGCTAAAAATCTACCCGGAGTGGTCGACTCAAAAGTGCTTTCTAGATCTGGCAATAAAGTGAAGGTCGCTCGTTCACTTGAGGAAAGAATTCTATTCATTCCATTTGAGATGCGTTCTGAGTTGGAGTATGTAGAGATCCCCAACAGAGCATTACTTTTTGAGCAATTAAGTGGAGATACAAAGTATTACAAGGGAAGTTGGCGACTATTTTCTGAAAAGGAGTTTACTGCCTTTAAGTACGACGCCAAAATTGAGCCGAATTCTTTAGTGCCATCAGTAGTGATTGAATTCTTCATTAAAAATATATTACGTCGACAGTTTGAGTCAATGGCCGAGGCCGCATTACTTAAGAGGTCGGTGCCGCCAAAGACTTGTAGATAGATCCTGACTTAGTAGGCTAAGATTACATTTATGACAAATCTCAATCAATTACCTGGTGACCTACCTATCCCTCAAGATGATGGAGCCGCCGATCACTTAGTGGGCATGCGCTTGCCAGCCATCTCACTAGAAACAACGACCCATAGCCAATTTAATCTCGGTCAGACTCAGGGGCGTATCGTGATTTACTGTTACCCAATGACAGGTCAGCCCAATGTTCCATTGCCAGATGGATGGGACCAAATTCCGGGAGCAAGGGGATGTACCCCACAAAGCTGCTCATTTAGGGATTACTATCAAGATCTTCGGTTACTTGGTGCCGATGTTGTAGGACTGAGTGTGCAATCTACTGAATATCAACAAGAAATGGCGGATCGTTTGCATTTGCCATTCCCAGTGCTAAGTGATGCAGATTATCGATTTCAGCAAGCTTTGCGCTTGCCCACCTTTGTTGCGGCTGGAATGACCTTATTAAAGCGCATCACCCTGATAGCAAATGATGGTGTGATCGAGGCTGTTCACTACCCCATCTTTCCAAGCGACAGTGATCCGGCTTGGGTGATTGACTATTTAAAAAATAAAGCTGCTTAATTGTTTTTGGGTAAATGCATTTTTACCCGCTAGACAAACATGCAGCCTGAAAACGCAGATTCTTACGGTCAATTGAGGCCATAGAGAGCGCTCTCAGAAATAAAATGTTGCTTTGCAGCAAAATTTCCTTGCTAAGCCTCAAATATGCCATTAATATGGTGCAGTGCAACAAATAACCAATTAATGGAAAAATCATGTTCAAAAATCAATTTGCAGAAAACCAAACTAAATCCGTAGAAAGTGCACGTGCCCTGGGCCAAACGGCACTTGAAAATGCTCAAGAGTTAGCGGAAATCAATTACCAAGCTGCTCAACAGGCTGTTGCAAATGCACAAGCTAAGGCAGCTGAGTTAATGAAAGGCAAAGATGCAAAAGCAGCATTAGACCTTCTGCAAAGCCCAGAAGTACAAGAGGCTGTTGCTGAAGTTGCTGATTATCAGAAAAAAGTTGCTGCAGTATTGCGCCGCGGTAATCAAGAATTAGTTGAGGCTGTAGAGGCTGCTATCGATCAATCGCAGGATGACCTAAAGAGCTTTGTTGCTGCTGCTACATCAAAGGCGCCTGCTGGGTCAGAGGCTTATGTCAGCGCCTTTACATCTGCATTCAATACGACAATGCAAAACTTTGACCAAGTACGTTCAAGCACTCAAGATGCTTTTGCCAACTTTGAAAAAAGTGTAGAAACTGCAATGAAGGGTGCGCAGGGTCAATTTAGTCAGACTCCTAAAGCGGCAAAAAGTCGTACTAAGTAATTGGTATATCGCAGTCAGATAAAAAGCCCCGTATAAGCGGGGTTTTTTATTGGCATCATTGCCCAGCTGGATGAGAAAAATGCCGGGGTTAAAAAGTATTACCCTGATGGTATTGTTAGATTCAATTCTTGATAAGATCATTCAATCAAATAAAACTTGAAAACACTATGAGACTTGAACGCATCCTTTCTATCCTCTTGATTGGCCTACTTCTTCTAGGTGGATGCTCTAAAGAAGAGCCATCTAATCTCATTAAGGTTGCCGTATCGCCCGCGATCCCGCCAATGCTCTTTGAAAAAGATGGGAAATATTCAGGCATAGATTTAGAAATATTTGAGGGCTACTGCAAGTCACGAGGCTGTACATTTAAGGTAACTGCCTATGACTGGCTTGGAATGCTGGGGGCGGTGACTAGTGGCCAGGCTGATGTCGCATTTTCAGGAATCTCTATTACAGACAAGCGCAAAGAAGTAATGGATTTTTCCAATCCATATTTCACAAGCACTTGGCAGTTGATTGGTTTAAAAAACCGTGACATCAAAATAACGGACTTATCACAGCTAAGTAAATACACTATTGCCTATCCAACAGGAAGCGTATTTGATGATTATGTGAAAAATGTATTACAGCCAAAAGGCTATTACTCACTTGAGCAGATAAAGCTATTCCCATCGCCAACCGAAGCCTTGATTGCATTACAAAATGGAAGCGTAGATTTGGTATTTGTTGATAACGTGATGCTGGTTAATTACCAAAAAACCCTAAATCTCCCGGTTAGTAGTAGCTACCAAGTTGTTGGGTTTGATAATCTCGGGTTTGCTTTCAAAAAAGATTCTAAGCTGCGCGATGACTTTAACCTGTACCTTGCTGAGCTCGGACCAGAAAAGTTAAAAGCCATTATTAATCGCTGGACACAATAAATTGAAGTGGTTCGCATAGATTAGGTTAAAGTGTTTCTGAGGTCGATTATTTCAATAATTTATAAGGAAAAACATGTCCCATCATGACAAGCTAATGGCTGCTTTTGAGGTGTACCAGTCAGAGAATGAAAAGTTTCACGGAAAAGGGGTTAAAGCTTCTGCAGCGAGAGCCCGTAAAGCTTTGCAAGAGATAGCTGGTTCGTGTAAAGAGCGCCGTAAAGAAATTACCGCCGAGAAAGAAGCCCTTGAAGGAAAGCCAAAGGGTGAGGGCATGTCACAAGATGCTGCTCGCCACGCCCATATTAGAAAGTAAATCTTCTTTAAAAATACAAAAAGCCACCTATGGGTGACTTTTTGCTTAGAGATCAACGCCATCCAGGCTAATACCTTCAAGGTGGCGAGTATCGGCCCATTTCTCGATTGACCAGCCATCATCTGGCTGATGTGTAATCCAATTTAACGAGGCATTTGGCACTGAGGCAACCCGCTCAGTACTCAAATCTTGCTTGCTAGCAATTCGATACATCATATCGAGAGTGCCGCCATGACTAACAAGCAAAATTGTTTTGCCTGAATGCTGTTCTTGTATTTTGTCTAAAGTAGCATGAACGCGCAATGCAAATTGCTGAATACTCTCACCGCCTTCGAGCTCATGCTCTAAGTCACGAGTAATATGCGCTTGCCAAATCATAGGCTGTAGTAATGGAGCCTCTTGAATCGTGAGCCCCTGAAGTGCGCCAAAGTGGCGCTCTCGTAAAGCGCTATCCACCCTTGCCTCTACGCCAAACAACTCAACAATAGCATTTGCAGTGTCGGCTGCTCTTTTAAGGTCGCTGGTATATAAAACATCGAACAAGAGTTTTGAGTTTTTAATGCCCTGCGCCATTTGGCGAGCCTGCAGGACGCCTTTTTCATTCAGGGGGATGTCGGTATGTCCTTGAAGGCGTCTTTCAGCATTCCAGTTGGTTTCACCATGGCGAATGAGGCAGAGTTTTGTGGTCGACATATTGCAATATTTAGTTTAATTATTTTTTCATGATCCAAGCACGAGGATTGTGCTCAAAGCCCAAATGCTCATAGTAGGTATTTGCTTTTGGAGCTGCAAGCAACACAATCATGCAGCCAGGCTTTAAGCGCTCCTGAGTTTCTTCAATGAGTCGCTTTCCTATTCCCTGTCGCTGGTAATGTTCATCTACTGCAAGGTCAGCCAAATATGCCACATAGGCGAAGTCTGTCAGGCTACGGCTGATCCCAATTAGTTTTTCACTATCCCATGCGGAAATGGTGAGATTTGCATTGGCAAGCATCGCCGCAAAGGTTTCAATACTATCGATTGGGCGGCGCTCACCGAGATTGGATCGGATATAGAGGTCAATCGCCTGTTCAGGACTAATACTTGCGTGCTCGGTATAGGTAATCATTTTTTTTGGTCTGATGAGTATGTGAGCGAATCCCCATTGCTAATAGTCCCAGAGTCTAGCGCTTCCGCTCTGAGACCGCCCCTATTCTCAAAAGCGTTCATGAAGTTTGGTCTTTTCAGTAAATTGGCCGGTCGCTGACAAGGCTCGCATAATTCAGTGCCTTTAAATGCGAGACCTCCTAAATAGAAAATCTGTCCAACTAGATCATTTAGCTCACTCTCAGAAATTCCCTGAATCACAAGATTTCTTCTGGTATCGCCCTCGCCAAATAAAGCTTGCTGTTTAGTGCGCAATTGGTCATTAGCGTTTTCTATGGCTGAGAGGGCAATGAGGGAAACATGGCGTATTTTTGGCTTAGTTTTAGAGAATGCACCTAGACCTAGTGCATAGCGATCTCCCACAATTCCCTCTTCGGCAATAATTTCAGCTCGCGCAAGCTGCATCATCAAATCACCTGCTCTAGCTGCAATATAAATGGAGTGAATTTGGGGAAATGCTTTCATAGTGACAGCATATTACATAAGAAAAAGCCCCGGTAATTTCGGGGCTTAGTACTTATACTGCGACTGCTGTTGCAGTGGGCGCCGCGACCGGAGGGCGCTTATTAAGAGCCCTCTGTATCTTTGCCTTTTCTTTAGGCTTGGTGCTGGATTCGAGCAATTTATTGAGTTGAGTAACAGTAAGTGGCCCCAATTTAGCCTTGCCAGTTTTGCTCACCATGGGGTCGTTTTTTCTATTTCTTTGATTTTGGCCAACAGCCATATATTTTCCTAGAGTCTTGGAATGATGAACCTCTGAGCTTGCTCAGCAGACTCCCCTAAGTAGGGCGCAGAATAGTGATCACAAATCAGAATAACAGCTAAGCAGTCAAGGCGCTATGATTAGATCCTGATGAATATTCCTAATCTTATTTTTGCCGCCATTATGGGTGGGCTCATGTCAATAAGCATTACTTTGGCCACCACTTTGGTACGGGTAGGTTTTGCACAGGATTTCTTTTGGGTGTGGCTGGAGGTTTGGGCGGTTGCTTACCCAGTGGCGATGATTTGTATTTTGATCTATCGCCCATTTGCTAGCAAGCTCACTGCCAGTTTGGTCAAGATGCTGGAGCGATGAGTAGGCGAATGTCTTTATTGAAAAAGAGAATTTTTATGACCCATTTCAAATATATTGTATTGCTCAGCATAGTTGGCTTAAGTGCTTGCGCCGCGGTTTATACCGACGCATCAGATTCGAATCATGTGACCTTTCTAATTAGTGACGGCGAATCTATTGCCTCACTTACACCAAAGGCCAATGCGTATTGCGCACAATATGGCAAGACTGCATCGTTTAGAAAAAACGATACTCAGTTACTTGCGGTATTTGATTGCAATTGGCCGCAATCGAGCCCACGCTAGATTTAGCCAGCGAGGTCTGATTGATAGATCAGACCTGCATGTTCTCTTAGGGCATGGAACTGAATAGATTCCCAGCGCTGTTGAGCAACATCTAGTTCAGATTTATGGCTAGCTAAAAATACGGAAGCACCCACTACATCCTCTGCCATACGGTGAATATTTTCTAGTATGAATTTCTTGAGTGCTATAGGATCTTCTGAGCTTACCCAGCGAGCCAGGTTATAGCGTGCCGGTAGTAGGCGCACTTCCGCCCCGTATTCCGTTTGTAGGCGATGGCTTACTACTTCGAACTGCAGCTGTCCAAATGCCCCAAGCAACATGGTGCCACCAGTCATAGGGCGAAATACTTGAATCGCGCCCTCTTCGCCAAGCTGCATTAGGCCCGTGCGTAATTGCTTGGAGCGCAATGGATCTGCAGACTCGACCATACGGAAAATTTCTGGGGCGAAAAATGGTAAGCCTGTAAATTGCAATTGCTCGCCCTCGGTGAGCGTATCGCCCAATCGAAGTAGGCCATGATTTGGCAATCCAATAATATCTCCGGGGAAAGCTTCATCCAAGATATCGCGTCGTTGCGATAAGAAAGATAGCGCATTATTAGTACGCACTTCTTTACCGTTACGACAAATCTTCAATTTCATGCCACGCTGAAAATGCCCCGAGCAAATACGCAAGAATGCAACGCGATCTCGATGTGCTGGATCCATGTTTGCTTGAATCTTAAACACCACTGCAGAGAATTTATTCTCTGCTGGACTAACTTCGCGTTGTAATGCTTTGCGTGATCCCGGTGATGGTGCAAGTTCAACTAGGGTGTTGAGAATTTCACGTACACCAAAATTATTAATTGCTGAACCAAAGAATACCGGTGACTGACGACCTGCTAAAAAGGCTTCTCGATCAAAGGCAGGCATCGCATTTTTAATTAAATCTACTTCAGCAAGCGCATTTTCAAGATCAGTGCCGAGGCGCTCTTTTAGGGCGGGATCATTAATATCAACGATTGCATGAGAATCCTCGGTAACGCGATCCTCGCCCGCCTTGAACATGCGCATTTGAGAGTTAGCAATATCAATCACGCCGGCGAAGGATTTACCCATGCCTACTGGCCAAGTAAAAGGAACTACTTCAATACCTAGTGCAGTTTCAATCTCATCCATGAGTTCCATGGGTGGCTTTACTTCGCGATCCATTTTATTGATGAAAGTCACAATGGGCGTATTGCGCGCACGACAGACTTCAAGCAAACGTAAGGTCTGTGATTCAACACCATTTGCGGCATCAATCACCATGAGTGCAGAATCTACTGCAGTCAATACGCGATAAGTGTCTTCAGAGAAGTCTTGGTGACCCGGGGTATCGAGAAGATTAATAATGCAATCACGATATTCCATTTGCATTACAGAGCTGGCCACAGAAATGCCGCGCTGTTTCTCAATTTCCATCCAGTCTGAGGTCGCATGTCGGCTAGCCTTGCGGGCTTTTACGCTACCCGCAATCTGAATCGCCCCCGCGTATAGCAAGAGTTTTTCAGTAAGCGTGGTCTTGCCAGCATCTGGGTGGGAGATGATGGCAAAGCTACGGCGCCTTAAAACTTCTGCGCCGGGAGTGCTGGAGGTGATGGTATCGATGGTAATTCTGCGCTTAATCTAATTGACAGAATTATAGACGGGCAGAGCTTCTTAGAATTGCTCTTCGGGCCTTACAAAGCGCCATTTCCCAGGGGGTAGGGCGCCCAGAGAAATTCGACCCATACGCACGCGCTTGAGACCTAAAACCCTGAGGCCAACCAATTCACACATACGACGAATTTGACGCTTGCGGCCCTCGCGTAGAACAAAGCGTAGTTGATCTTCGTTCTGCCAGCTGACTTGAGCTGGCTTCAAAACGACACCATCCAATTCCAGGCCATGTTTTAGGCGATCTAAATCTTCAAAAGAGAGTGCGCCTTCAACTCGGACTAAGTACTCTTTTTCGATGGGGCTATTTTCGCCAATGAGGAGTTTTGCGACGCGACCATCTTGAGTTAAGACCAGCATGCCAGTGGAGTCAATATCAAGGCGACCGGCAGGCGCTAAGCCGCGGGTATTAAAGCGTGGATTACGACCCTTGTCTAAGGGGCTTGCAAAGTAATTCTCGGGAGTGATGAGCGAGGCTGCGGGTTGATACTCTTGCTCGTCATCGTAGTGAGAGATGAAGCCGACTGGCTTATTCAAAATAACTGTAATACGCGATGCCTGTTGTGCTTTGGCGCCAGACTGGAGCTCAATCTTCTGATGGCGAAAAGCTCGAGAGCCTAACTCATTGACCACTTCACCATCAACAGTAACCAAGCCTTGCTCAATATAGGAGTCTGCCTCACGTCGTGAGCAAAGACCTAGTTCAGATAGTAGCTTAGATACACGTATTTTTTCTTCCATGATTATATTATCGGGCAATTGCCCCAGTAAAGACTAGGTTCTGACAATATGAACGCTGCAAGGGGCCTCTTCAACAATCTTTGTCATCGAGGTTCGCCAAGGCGTTATTTTGTTTGCTGGCTTATGGGATGCTCCAATCAGGATTAGCGAGGCATCGTTGTCTTTGGCAAACTCTACGATCCGACTTGCTGGATCAAGCGCTTCTAGGACGTGATACGAAATTCGCTCTGGCGGTAATTTCAAAGGCTTTGCCCATTCCATCAGCTGTACAAGGTGTCCTCGCACAATACCGCTCGCAGTCTCACTTTCTTGATTACCCTCAAAAGTTGGAGTGCTCGCAATCGTACTAATACAAACAAGTCTACTTTCGGGGTAGGCCTGAAGTAAGTTCTTTGCAGTTGTTTGCATGCGTACACGCAAGTCCTCATCAGATTGGCGTGTATCAATCGCCGCAATCATTAGAGGCGCATCATCATTGCCAATGCTGGGGCGAGGACTAAGTGATGGCTCGTAACCCGCCGCGCGGAACATGCGCTTGAGGTTCTCCCAAAAGCTCAGGGGATCCACTCGATCAGCGCGCTCAGTTAGGGTGACGCTCTCATGATCGCGTAAGACTTGACGTAAACGAGTAGCGCTCTGATAGCGATCTGCTGCACGAGGCTCTAGACAGCGCAAAACAACTTCTTGTAGCCAGCGGGGGATTTCTTTTCGAATGGCACGCGGAGGAAATGCTTGCGCCCACATTCTGTTCCGTAAGCCGCTCAGCGACTGAGGGTTACCAAAGGGAAGTTCACCCGTGAGTAACTCATACAAGATGACGCCGATAGAAAAAATATCGCTACGGTAGTCTGAGCGAATGCCGATCACTTGCTCCGGAGCAATGTAGGGTGCCGAGCCAACCCCCTTGCGCATCTCTTCTGCGAGCAAGTCTGGAAAGCGCGCATGATGCGATAAGCCAAAGTCAATTAATGTGATCTTGCCATGATCATCAATCAGAATATTATCGGGCTTGATATCTAAATGAATAGCATCTTGTGCATGTAGCGATTGCACCGCTTGCGCTAAATCAGCGCCAATCTTCACCACCTCATCGATGGTAAAAACTTTACCTTCTTTAATAAAGTCCTCAAGCGGTCTTCCTGTCACGCGCTCCATTGCAATATAAGGTCGTGTTGCCATGTTCCCGGAGCCGAGATACTTGGGGACGTAAGGGCTCTTCAGTGAGCGCAGGATAGTGAGCTCAGTCTCAAAGCCAATGAGGCTTTCAACAGGTTGATCACGACCTACCCGAGGAATCTTCAAGAGAATGGGGACATCGATTCCTTCTTTGCTGGCGGAATAAAGGCTGGCCATACCGCCGCGATGTACCTCTGCTCCCAATCGAAATCCATCAACTACTTTGCCTTCTTGGAAAATCTCATCAACTGCTTTAATGTCAGTATTAATCGACATGGTTAAATTATTTACCGGTGATGAGGCGATTGGCTAGGTCTTCTGGCAACCCTGCACGACGCACTTTTTCAGCTGCCGTAAATTGATCGTATGGAGTCCGATGAAAGGTAAGCACTTCTAATGCTGGTTCAAACACAGCAAAGCAGGCTTCTGGATTTCCATCTCGTGGCTGACCAAGTGATCCAACCACGCTAACCCACTGACGATGATGCATTACTGGAATGCCATCTCCAGGATGTGGCGTAAAACGAATCAACTTACCAACAGCGCTTTGATAGAAAAGTGCTTGCTCATGAGCATGGCCGACAAAGGTATATGTCTTTCCTGAGCTTTGTAGACAACGCCAGGCACTCATGCTGTCGGTAATGTAATTCCAGTCAGCAGGATTGTGGGCTGATGCGTGAACAAAACACATCGCTTCCTCTTGAACTATTAGCGGTAATTCTTTTAGAAATCGAATTTGCTGAGAGCTGAGCTGAGCCTTAGTCCATTCTATTGCTGCATTTGCGCTTGCATTCATTTGCCTGCTGCGGTCTTCAAAGATTGCCTGATCATGATTTCCCAAAACAGCAATTGCTTTTTTATTGGCGACCATTTCACCAATACGATCAATCACAATACCGGGGTCGGCGTTATAACCAACAATATCACCCAAGAAAACCATGCGAGTAACACCTAGTTCTTCAGCTCGCTCCATGCAGGCCTCAAAAGCCTCTAAATTGCTATGTAGATCAGCGAATAAGCCAATGCGTTCAGTCATTTGGTAATGATAGGACAAAAGTAGTTCTAGCAGAAGCGCTAATAGGGGCTCGCTTCATTATGCGGCCTGTTTTTGAAGCGCTTATGAACCCAATAGTATTCGGCTGGTCTGAGCCTAATTTCTTTTTCAAAAATGGTGTTGAGCCGGGCTGTATCAGCTTCAGGATTTTCGGTTGGGAAATTTTCAAGGGGTTTGCTAATAGTGCAAATATAGCCAGCCTCATCTTTTTTCAGAGTAGTAACCATCATGCAGACTTGTGCCCCTGTGATTTTGGCTAGACGCGATACAGCTGTGATCGTATTGGTTTGAATATTAAAGAAGGGTACGAAGGCGGAGTCTTTAAGTCCTAAATCAATATCGGGAGCAATAATGATGAAGCTTCCTTTGCGGATTTCTCGAATGAGCTCAAGCGAGTTTCCTTGGCGATCAATTGAATTTCCACCGAAACGATTGCGCCATTCAACAATTTTTTTGTTGAAGAAAGGGCTTTTCATTCTTTGAAAAAAGCCAGAGGTGCGTGGCCAACCCTTTTCCTTGGCAAGTGCACTCAAAATAATGCTGCCTTCAATACCAATAAAATGCATATTTACTAAAATACGAGGCTGCCTATCATTTAGATCAACCTCCGAGCGAACCTCAATCATGTCGGCAAGCTGTTTTTTGCTGCCCAGCCAAATAATGCTTTTTTCAACCAAGCTACGACCCAGTAGTCGCCAATGTTGCCTTCTAAGTTGGTCAACTTCTGTTGCGCTTAGCTCGGGGAAACAGAGTTCCAAGTTTTTTTGAACTACGCGATTACGATCATTGGGAATGTTAGCTGCCAGATAGCCTAAGCCATAGCCAATAGAGACCAAAGTCTTATAGGGAAGCGAAACCAGAAATCTTAGAAGTGCTACCCCAGAATAGTTTGAAAAGTTTTTAAACAAAACTCAATTTATTCAGTGTCATAGCGAGATAAAGATTTAGCGTAGCGAAGATTCATTTCTTCGGTAGAGCTAATGGACATGCCTAAATCATTGACTAGGCCGGTCTCCAGACGGTAAGTCCATCCATGTACTGTGAGCTCTTGTCCTCTAGCCCATGCATCCTGAACAATAGTAGTTTCACAAACATTGACTACTTGCTCAATAACATTGAGCTCGCATAAGCGATCTTGACGTTTTGGAGATGGAATCATTTCACCGAGATAGCGCTCATGTTTTTGATGTACATCCTTCACATGACGCAGCCAATTGTCAGCAAGGCCAACCCGTTTATCGGTTAGGGCGGCATGTACGCCTGAGCAACCGTAATGCCCTACTACTAGAATATGCTTGACCTTCAATAGGTCGATGGCAAACTGAATCACGGATAAGCAGTTCAGGTCAGTATGAACCACCACGTTGGCAACATTGCGATGTACAAAAAGTTCGCCGGGCAGAAGATTCACAATGTCATTTGCGGGTACGCGACTGTCTGAGCAGCCAATCCATAAATATTCGGGCGCCTGCTGTGAAACTAGGCGCTTAAAAAAATTAGCATCTTTGGCGACCATGGCTTCTGCCCATTCGCGATTATTGGCAAATAGCTGGTCTAAGGCGTTGGAGTTCTTCATAATCATGGTTTAAGTTTAAAGTACTTTATTGATGCCTATTTGGTTAAAGCAAACCCCTACCGGCATTGTTCTTCATCTACATTGCCAGCCTGGCGCCAAGCTGACTAAGGTGGTTGGTCTGCATGACGGCTGTCTCAAGATATCTCTGCAGGCTCCTGCTCTGGAAAATAAAGCAAATGAAATGCTGCTGTCTTGGCTTTCTAAGCAATTGAGGGTGCCACAAAAACAAATTCAACTTTTATCGGGACAAAGCAGCCGCATAAAGCGAGTGGAAATCTGGGGCTCAATCACCCCAGAGCAGATTACTCAAGCATTAAGCCCTTAGGACTTACCAAAATAGTGCGTACAAAATCCCTAAAATCAAAACCCATTTTCCGATGTAATACACGCTGCGATGTTTTGCTTTGAGCTTTTTGGCCTGGGCCCGGAGGTGGTAAAAATACTTAAAGAGAACGTTTACAAATCCCACTTTCTCTCCTTCAACGTTCTGGGAAGAGGCTGCGCTCATGACGTAACGCCCAAACCAGTGATTTAGCAGTTGCACCACTTTAGTGTGAACCGGCCGCTCTACATCGCAAAATAAGACAATTCGTTGGTGATCTGTTTCGTTGGCTGCATAGTGGATGTAGGTTTCATCAAACATCACTGGCTCACCATCTTTCCAGTAATACCGCTCTCCATCCACATTAATAAAGCACTTGGGATCATTTGGGGTCACAAGGCCGATGTGATAGCGTAAAGAGCCTGCATAAGGGTCTCGGTGCCTTACCAGCGTTGCTCCGGGGGGTAGTGAGGCAAACATCGCTGCCTTGATCGAGGGGATTGATTTGAGGAGGGCAACAGTTTTTGGGCATTGCAGTTGCGCTGACGGCATTTCTTTGCCATACCAATAGAGGTGAAAACGTTTCCAGCCGGTCCGAAAAAAGGAGTTAAATCCAATATCGTTGTATCCCGTAGCAGCTGCTATGGCGCCATCTGCGTTCAAAGCGAGTGCTTCATCACGGATGATCTGCCAATGATCTTGCAGGGGCTTCATTTCAGGAAAGTCTGATACTGGAATAAATGCCACAGCCTTGGTTTTTGAAAACAAGTAGAGCAGGCTGTTAATCGGCGCTAAAAGTACTTGGTAGTCTGTTAGAGAGCGAACTAAGCCAAATCGAACCGTACCCCTAAAGTAAACATAGATGGCTGATACAGCAAAGATCAGAAAAATGACGTGACGTAGTTCCATTAAATGTACCAATAAGCGTTAACACTTACATTTTAATTTGTACGGAGCACCATTTCATCCCTATTTTTGCAATGAGTATGCTCCAATGTTAATTAAGGCCTAATAGGCCACAAAAACGCACCTAATCAGTGCTGCAAAGATGATTTGTTAAGGAAATTCACATGAATAGATTCGTTAAATGGCTTTCAAGCCTGATATTAATTGGCTTAATTGGCTTAGTGGCTTATACCTGGATTATGCTTAATTGGAGCTACGGGAGCGGTGAGCGTGCTGGCTATGTGCAAAAGTTTTCTAACCGAGGTTATGTATGTAAAACCTGGGAAGGTGAGCTAGCTATGGTTTCAATGCCTGGAACCATGTCAGAAAAATTCCTCTTTACGGTCCGTGAAGATGCTGTGGCACAAAAAATTAACGCTAATCTAGGTAAAAAAGTTGCCCTTAAATATGAACAGCATATCGGATTGCCTACAAGCTGTTTTGGCGATACTGAGTATTTTGTGTCCGATGTGATAGTTATAGTAGAGTAAAAAATAGGCAATAACAAAATTTGCTGTGCCACAGCTTTATTTTTGTAATTTTTTGTGGTTAAAATCATGTAAGCGCAAGGTGCGCCGATATCAATATCTATAAGGAGCTTCACTTGAACAAAGCAGAACTAATCGCAGCGATTGCTGACGACGCTGAGATCTCAAAAGCCAAAGCTGAATTTGCATTGAATTCTGCTATTGAGCAAATCATTAAAGCTGTTACTAAAGGCGACTCAGTTCAGCTGATCGGTTTTGGTACTTTCTCTTCTGGTAAGCGCGCTGCACGTATGGGTCGTAACCCAAAAACTGGTGAGCCACTCAAAATTGCTGCTGCTAAAACTGTTAAGTTTTCTGCTGGTAAAGCATTTAAAGATTCAGTTAACAAGCGTAAGAAGTAATTCTTGCTTTGTTGATGAAAAAGCCCGGCATGCCGGGCTTTTTTGTTTTCAGGCGCTGTAAAAAAGTTTCATACGCATGCCCAAGCTAAATACTTAACTTTGAACCAGGCGTCGATGGCGATGAATGCTCATCAAAATACCGGCACCAAACCCCAGAGTCACCAAAGCAGTTCCTCCATAGCTGATAAAGGGTAGCGGGACTCCAACTACAGGCAATAAACCGCTTACCATGCCGATATTGACAAAGGCGTAGGTGAAGAAAATCAGCGTGACAGATCCGCCTAGTAGGCGAGTGAATAGATTGGGTGCACTGGCAGAGATAGCTAAACCTCGTTTAATTAAAGCGAAGAAAAGCGCCAACATAACTAAGTTGCCCAGCAAGCCAAACTCTTCTGAGAAAACAGCAAAGACAAAGTCGGTATGCTTTTCAGGAATAAATTCGAGATGCGCTTGCGTGCCCTGGAACCAGCCTTTACCAAAAAATCCACCTGAGCCAATTGCGATCATCGATTGAATTGTATGAAAGCCTTTTCCAAGGGGGTCGCTACTCGGGTCGAGCAACGTGCACACTCGATTTTTTTGGTAGTTATGAACTAATGGCCAGACAACATCATGCGCACAAATCGTGCTGCCAAAAATAATGATCAAGATGATGCCAAGGGCGCCAATACCTACAAACGGTAGGATCCATTTCCACGGCAATCCGGCCAGAATAATTGCATACATACCTGCAGCAAACACCAAGAGCGCGGTGCCCAAGTCAGGTTGACGCGCAATGAGCAGCACTGGAATCCCAAGAATGACTGCTGCCACCCCATAGTCCCAGGATTTTTGTATGCCTTCGCGTTTTTGGAAGTACCAAGCCAGCATAAGTGGCATAGCAATCTTCATGAGCTCAGATGGTTGAATTACAAAACCAATATTGAGCCAACGTCTTGCACCTTTTTTTATTAACCCAAATATGGCGACTGCAATCAGCAGTGCAACGCCGATTCCATAAATCCATACTGCAGCCATCTCTAACCACTTTGGTGGAATGCGAGAAACAATCCACATGACTGCAAAAGAAAGCGCTAAATTGCGTAGTTCATCTTCAAAACGGACTGGCGTATTTTGACTTGCAGATAAGAAGGTAATAAATCCAATACCCGCCAAGCCAAGTAGAATAAGGCCAAGCTGGCGATCGAGTCCGCTGAAAATACTGAAGAATATTTTCTTTGCTTTATTTATGGCGCTCTTTTCCATTCAGGAATCTCCTTTGGCCATTTACCTTCAAGATAAAAATCTAGTGCTTTACGCGCAATCGGTGCAGCATGCTGTGCACCAAATCCTGCATTCTCTACAACCATCGCAAGGACGATTGTCGGCTTTTCTGCAGGGGCAAAAGCAACATATAAAGCATGATCACGTAAAAATTCTGCTGTAGATCCGTGGTGATATTCTTTCGAATTCAAGCTGAATACCTGCGCTGTTCCAGTCTTACCACCAACTTGGTATCCGGTACCTTTGAAAACAGATGCAGACGTTCCAGAATTATTTACTTCGACCATTGCTTTCTTAATCATCTCAATATTCTCGGGTACGAGATCGATTCGATAACTTTCTTTAGGCGTAGTCAGGGTGCGATTTCTCGTGAAGGGATCTTCAATCGCCTTGACTAAATGCGGCTTCATCACAATGCCGTTATTGGCTAAATTGGCCATGCCATGTGCTAGCTGCAAAATAGTAAACGCGTTATAGCCCTGACCAATTCCCAGGGAAATGGTTTCGCCTTCATACCATTTTTGCTGCTCTGGCTTTTTGAAGGTATTTTTCTTCCACTCGGTGGATGGCAGCACACCTTTTGATTCACCTTGTAGGTCAATGCCAGTAATTTGACCAAAGCCAAATGGCTTCATGAAGTCATGCATCATGTTGACTCCCATATCGCGCGCCAAATGGTAGTAGTAGGTATCACAAGACTCAACGATCGACTTTTGCATATCAACAATGCCGTGCCCACCTTTTTTATCGTCACGGAAGGTATGGTTGCCAAAATCAAAATAACCTGGATCAGATATGGTTTGTGATGGTGTCCGCTTTTTAGTTTCTAAAGCTGCTAGCGCCATAAATGGTTTGTAGGTGGAGCCCGGCGGATAAATACCTTTAAGCGGCCGGTTATACAGCGGCTTTTGTGGCGACTCATTCAGCTCTTTCCACGTTACTGAGTCGATACCTTCAACAAAGTCATTGGGATTAAAGTTGGGCTTAGAAACAAATGCCAAGATATCGCCAGTCTCAGGCTCAATCGCAACAAATGCACCTCTAAAATTTCCATAGAGCTGCTCAACTAAGTATTGCAGCTTGATATCAACCGAAAGGACCACATTTTTCCCTGGTACCGATGGTGAGCTAGAAAGTGTGCGCACGGGTTTGCCGCCTGCAGTAATCTCCACTTCATCATATCCTGGTCTGCCACGTAATACCGTTTCGTAACTTTGCTCTATACCAATTTTTCCCACATACTGAATGCCCGGTAAAAATGAAGTTTGTAGCGCATCAGGATCACTCGCTTTGGAGTTATCAATTTCAGTTTGCATGCGCTCGATGTCTTGCTTAGAAGCTCGTCCAATATAGCCAATCAGATGCGAGGCAAGCTCGTTGTAGGGGTACTCTCGAAAGCTTCGGGCGCGTATCTCGACACCCGGAAAGCGGTAGCGATTAACCATAAAGCGGGCTGTTTCGACTTCGGTGAGCATCGATCGGAGGGGAAAGGTGCCCATTTTGCGAGAATCTTCAAGTGAGCGCTTGAAATTTCTTCGATCTCTGGGGGAAATCAACACAATTTGAGAGAGCTCGTCGATCAACTCATCAACATTGCCTTTAACTTCTTCGGCATTGACATCTAAGGTCAGTGCCGAATAGTTTCTGCCAATCACGATTCCATTGCGGTCTATTAAGAGGCCGCGATTGGCTGGTGCGGGAACTAAAGCGATTCTATTGCTTTCTGCTAGTAGAGCGTATTTGGTATGACTTACTATTTGCAGCCACACCAATCTCGTCACTAATAATAAGAAACAGACGGTGACAAACAGGGTCGCAATATGAATGCGCTCTTGAAACGAGTCTAGATCTGGTTTTTTAAAAGAAACCATATGGCGTTTTAAAGCGGACGATTATGATCAACATCAATAGGACGACGTTGAGGCGATAGCAAGATGCGTGTTGCTAAGGGCCACAGCATTGCCTCAATTAGCGCTTGAATGGCGCCAGTAAGCGCCCACCAATAGACTTCACCACTTAAGAACCAATGGGCGAGTACTGGGAATAATGAAACGAGTAAGAAGATTGGCAGTAAATGCATCGCTTGGGTGAAAGCAGTTAAAGCGACGATCCGTCGATGCCAGGAGATGGCGAGATAAGCCACCAATGAGTAGCTAAAAGCGTTGAGACCTAACAAGTCAGAGTTATGAACATCCATCAACAAGCCAAGAATAAATGCGATGATTACGCCAACGTAGCGATGCTGGTGGATGTTCCAAAATATGATGCAAATAATTAGCCAGTCTGGTACCCAGCCGTAATTACCAATTGGTAAAAGATTGAGTAGTAGTGCGCAAAACAAGCTGAAGTAAATAAAGACTGCACTTACCGGGCGAAGAATATAGCCGCTTTGAAAGTCGATCATTGCATGCCTCGCGCACGGGTTTGGCGACGCCCTGGAGTATTCGTCAGCGACGCGTCAGGCTTACTGTTTGCGGTAGATGCTTTGGCATCCCATTGCGGATCGTAAAGTAACGCTAGAGCTTGTCGGTAGCGGTTTGCCGGTGCAACTGGCACACAAAAGACGTTAGAAGAATTTTTATCAGCATTTCGTTCAATGCGACTAATCACAGCAACTGCAAAGCCAGGCGGATAAACGCCATCAATACCTGAGGTAATCAACACATCGCCTACTTCTAAGTCGCTAGCCACAGGAAGGTAGCGCAGCTCAAGCGGGTTAGCGCGCCCAGTTCCAAAAACAGCCGCTCTTAAGCCGTTACGTGCAACTTGTACGGGTACCGCAAAGTCACGATCTTCTAATAGAGAGACTTCTGCGGAGTGATCGTAGACACGGATTACTTGACCTAAGATACCTGAATCACTTGCAATGGGATTGCCCAGCTTAAGACCGTCATTACGTCCACGATTAATCACAATGCGTTGAGAAATTGGATTGGGTGGATTGAACAGAATTTCAACTGGTAATGTTTCGAATGGAACTTGCTTTTGCAAATCCATTAGCTGACGTAGATTTTGGTTCTCTATCAGCAGAAACTCGGATTGATTTGCAAGCAAAGAGAGCTCCGCTTGCCGCACCTTCATTTCTCGATTTTCTTTTTCTAGAGTTCCGCGGCTGGTGAAGTATTCTGATGTCGCCTCAAATAGATTGCGCGGCATCATCATCACATACTCTAGCGGACGCAATAACCAATTGACGTTATTGCGAATGGGATCGAGTGCTTTGTAGCGAAAGTCGATCAACATCAATGCGATGCTAATCGAAAGACAGACAATCAGTTTGACTAAAGCCGGAACGCCTTGTCTAAAAAGAGGTGGAGCGCTATGTTGCAATTCCCTAATCGACGCTTAAGTCAATTACTCTTGTGAGAACACGCCGCCCAGCTTGTCCATGCGCTCTAATGCAATACCGCAACCACGAGCGACGCAAGTGAGAGGATCTTCAGCAACATGAATTGGCAGACCAGTTTCTTCTAGCAATAGCCGATCGAGATCCCGCAATAGTGCACCACCACCAGTCAGCATCATGCCGCGCTCGGCGATATCTGATGCTAGCTCTGGTGGAATCTGTTCGAGAGCTGCTTTTACAGCAGTAACGATTTGATTCAATGGATCGGTTAAGGCTTCTAAAATCTCATTACTAGTAACAGTGAAGCTACGGGGAATACCTTCAGAAAGGTTACGACCTTTCACTTCCATCTCGCGTACTTCAGCCCCAGGGAAAGCAGAGCCAATCGTTTTTTTAATTAACTCAGCGGTTTGTTCCCCGATCAACATGCCGTAGTTACGACGAATGTAGTTTGTGATGGCTTCATCAAATTTATCGCCGCCAACACGAACCGAACCCTTGTAAACCATGCCGCCGAGTGACATCACGCCAACCTCAGTTGTGCCGCCGCCAATATCAACGACCATAGAACCAGCCGCCTCGGAGACTGGCAGGCCTGCGCCAATCGCAGCAGCCATGGGTTCTTCGATTAAAAATACTTGTGATGCCCCCGCACCTAATGCGGATTCGCGAATAGCGCGACGCTCAACTTGGGTGGAGCCGCAAGGAACGCAAATAATGATGCGTGGGCTTGGCTTGAGCAGCTTACTCTCATGCACCATTTTGATAAATTGCTTGAGCATTTGCTCGGTAATCGTGAAGTCGGCAATAACGCCGTCTTTCATTGGGCGAATAGCCTCAATATTTCCTGGAACCCGCCCTAGCATCGCTTTCGCTTCTTGTCCAACGGCCAAAATGGTTTTTTTGCCGTTTGGACCACCTTCAGTACGAATTGCCACAACTGAAGGTTCATCAAGCACAATACCCCGTTCACGCATGTAAATTAAGGTGTTGGCGGTACCTAGGTCGATGGCCAGGTCATTTGAAAAGTAGCTGCGAAAAAAACCAAACATGATGTAGTGAGAAAATAAGTAAGTGTTAAAAAATATATTTATGAATGATACTCTAGCGCCCCATGAAACTGAATGATTTCCAGCGCATTGCGCACCTTTCCAGCCTTGACTTAAGTCAGGCAGAAGCCGAGGCGGTCTTACCTCAACTACAGGCCGTTTTTGCTTTAGTTGAGGAGATGCAGGCTGTCGACACGAGCGGTCTCGCCCCCTTGGCGCACCCCATCCTCTTTTTGCGCGATTTGGCTCAACCCTTGCGAAGTGACGCAGTGACTGAAGTTGATCATCGAGCCGAAAACATGCAATCTGCCCCTGCTGAGCAGGATGGTTACTTCTTAGTTCCACGGGTGATCGAATGAGCTGGCATCAACTCCCTATTGCATTGATGGCCAAAGCACTGGCTGCTAAAGAGGTCTCCAGCGTTGAGCTGACGCAGTACTTTTTGGATCGAATTGAGGCCGGAAAGCGCTGGAATGCTTACCTTGATGTAAGTGCTCACTTAAGTTTAGAGCAAGCTTCTAAAGCGGATAAAATTATAGCCTCTCGAAAATCTGGAAAGCTGACCGGTATCCCGGTCGCCCACAAAGATGTGTTTGTAACGCGCGGTTGGAAGTCGACAGCCGCCTCTAAAATGCTCGAGGGTTACCAGAGCCCATTTGATGCAACAGTGGTATCTAATCTCGGAATTCCAGACGAGCTGAACCCAAATGGTGCTGGCATGGTTTGTCTTGGCAAGACCAATATGGATGAGTTTGCAATGGGCTCCTCTAATGAAAATTCAGCCTACGGACCAGTTTTAAATCCTTGGAATTCAGAATATGTTGCTGGCGGTTCATCCGGAGGATCTGCAGCGGCAGTGGCAGCAGGATTAGCCCCCATTGCAACAGGTACTGATACTGGAGGCTCAATACGTCAGCCAGCAGCTTTTTGCGGGCTGACCGGCATCAAGCCCAGTTATGGGCGTGTATCTCGTTACGGGATGATTGCTTATGCCTCTTCACTGGATCAGGCGGGCCCAATGGGAAAAACAGCCGAAGATTGTGCTTTATTGCTTTCAGCGATGTCTTCACATGATCCCCGAGACTCAACCTCCCTGGCGGATTCTGGGGAAGATTATGGGCGCTACCTCACTCAGTCTTGGATAAAAGATAGCGCTAACTCAGCAAAGCCCTTGGAGGGTTTGATAGTGGGCTTGCCGAAGGAATTCTTTGCTGAAGGCCTTGCGCTGGAAGTAGCCAATGCAGTAAATGCTGCAGCAAAAGCTTTACAAGAATTAGGCGCAGAGTTAATAGAAGTGAGTTTGCCAAAAACTAAGCTATCAATTCCGGTGTATTACGTTTTAGCTCCAGCAGAAGCCTCAAGTAATTTGAGTCGCTTTGATGGTGTTCGTTACGGACACCGCGCAAATGAATATCGTGATTTATCTGACATGTATAAGAAATCACGTACAGAAGGATTTGGCGCAGAAGTAAAGCGCCGCATCTTGGTTGGCACTTATGTACTTTGTCATGGCTATTACGATGCTTACTACTTGCAGGCTCAAAAAATTCGTCGCATTATTGCAGCGGACTTCCAGGCGGCATTTGAGAAATGCGATGTCATCTTAGGGCCAGTTGCCCCAGATGTTGCATGGCGCTTAGGTGAAAAATCAAAAGACCCAGTACAAATGTACTTAGAAGATATTTATACACTCTCCACAAACCTGGCGGGGCTGCCTGCGATGAGCGTGCCTTGCGGCTTCAATACAAGTAATTTGCCGATCGGCATGCAGTTAATTGGTAATTATTTCTCTGAGGCGCGCTTACTTCAAGTGGCGCATCAATATCAGCAAAACAGTGATTGGCATTTGCGTCAAGCAAGCGAGGGGGCATGATGCAATGGGAAATCGTTATTGGTCTTGAGACCCACGCACAGTTACAAACGCAGTCTAAAATTTTTAGCGGTGCTAGTACGCGTTTTGGTGCTGACCCAAATACCCAAGCCTGTGCTGTTGACTTGGCTTTACCTGGGGTACTGCCAGTATTAAATCGTCAAGCGGTTGAGCACGCCATTCGTTTTGGTTTGGCGGTCAATGCCAAGATTTCGCCAGCAAGTATTTTTGCTCGTAAGAATTATTTCTATCCTGACTTACCAAAGGGTTACCAGATTAGCCAGATGGACCTCCCCATAGTGGTTGGCGGCCATCTCGAAATATTGGTTGGTGATCAAGTCAAAGTGGTAGAGCTCACGCGCGCCCACATGGAAGAGGATGCTGGTAAGTCAGTTCATGAAGAAGGATTCTTAGGTCCACATGGCGAGGCATCGAGCGGCATCGACTTAAATCGTGCTGGTACACCATTATTGGAAATTGTGACCGAGCCAGTGATGCGCAGTGCAGCTGAAGCTGTGGCATATGCAAAAGCATTACATTCATTGGTAGTGTGGTTGGGTGTGTGCGATGGCAATATGCAAGAGGGCTCTTTCCGTTGCGATGCTAACGTATCTGTTCGACCTGTAGGCCAAAAAGAATTTGGTACCCGCTGCGAAATTAAGAACTTAAATTCCTTCCGCTTTTTAGAAGAGGCAATTCAATACGAAGTGCGTAGACAAATTGAATTAATTGAGGATGGTGGCAAAGTTGTCCAAGAAACTCGGCTATACGATCCCGATCGTCAAGAAACTCGAAGTATGCGCAGTAAAGAGGACGCTAATGACTATCGCTATTTCCCAGATCCAGATTTGTTGCCGGTAGTAATTGATGATGCCTGGATTGCCGATGTGCGTAGCCAAATGCCAGCTTTACCAGCACAGCTTCGTGAGCAATGGCAAAGTGAATTTGGCTTAAGTGTCTACGACACACAACTACTCACGCAAGATCGCGACACTGCAAAGATATTTGTAGAGCTACTAGCGATTGTTGGTAATACTTTGGCAAAAGCTGCGGCTAACCTCATTGCAGGTGAGTTTGCTTCATCACTGAATCGCGCAGGAATTGCTACTGCGGATGCACCATTAAAAGCTAAACATTTAGCACCGCTATTAACTCGTGTAGCAGATGGCACGATCTCTAACAAGATTGCAAAAGATATCTTTGCAATCTTGTGGGAAGAGGCTGTAGCAGGTAAAGCCATCAGTACCGTTGATCAAGTGATTGATGCTAAAGGCTTGAAGCAGATTAGCGATAGTGGTGAGCTTGAGGTCATGATTGATCAGGTGTTGGCAGCCAACGAGAAGTCGGTTGAAGAATTCCGTTCTGGCAAAGAAAAGGCATTCAATGCTTTGGTAGGCCAGATTATGAAAGCTTCGCAAGGCAAGGCGAATCCAGGTCAAGTGAATGAGCTGCTACGTAAAAAGCTGAGTTAAAAAATGAAATCAGAACATAAGCAAGAAAGAGATAGATGAGCGCAATCGATCCTAAGCAAGCCGAGCAAGAAGAATTGGTAGCAGAGTGGTTGCGCGCAACCCCCGGCTTCTTTGAGCGTTACGCCAATCTTTTAAATGAAATTCGCTTGAAGCATCCCCATGAGGATCGTGCAATCTCCTTGCAAGAGCGCCAGATGACTTTGTTGCGCACACAAAACCAAGAGCTCAATCGTCGTCTGAGTGAGATGCTTCACTTTGGAAGTCGGAATGATAAGACTCAGCAAAGTTTAGTCGCTTGGCTGTTGCGTCTGATGAGCGCTAATACAAAGGCGGAAGTAGAGTCTGCGGTGACTTCGGGTTTGGCAGAGGTATTTGAAGTCGAGTCGGCCCAACTCTTGTCGCCCAATACAGCATTCGGACCTTGGATTGATACACCGCTTTGCGGCTCTGCCAAAGAGCTGGCTGCAGCGAGTGTCGATTTGTTGGCAACTCAAGTGAGTATCGATCCTGCGTGGCAAAGCATGGTGGCTATTGGCCTGCCATTGGGCAAAAGTATCGGTATGGCGCAATCACCCGCAGTGCTTTTACTGGCAAGCAAAGACGAGTCCCGTTTTACTGCGGATATGGGCGCGTTCTATTTGCGTCAGATTGCTGAACTTACCGCTGCAGCTTTGGATCGCATCCAGGCTTATGAGCCGAGTACCAGCTAATCTGTATCCCCTGGTGCAAGAGTATCTGCACGAGCTGCATGTATTAAGGCAGCTCTCACCGCATACGCTGAAAGCGTACCGCATGGATCTAAGCGAGTTACAAACGCTGGCCGCAGACGATGCTATTGACTTGTTAAAGGTAAGCAACGCTCACGTACGTCGCTGGGCTGGTCGCCTGCACTCTAAAGGAAAGTCATCTCGCACGATTGCAAGAGCGCTTTCTGCTTGGCGTGGCTGGTATGACTGGTTGACTGAGAAAGATGCGCGCCGTGATGCGCAGACAGACAGGATTACTGCAAACCTAGTTGCCAATCCTGTTGATGATGTAAAGGCACCCAAACGTTTGAAGTCTTTGCCAAAGGCGCTTTCGGTTGAGCAAGCACTCTCCTTAGTCAATCAGGCCGTCAAAGAAGCTGAGGAAAAAAAGGATCTAGAGACGGTGCGTGATGCGGCGATCATTGATTTACTTTATTCCTCTGGCCTGCGTTTATCAGAACTATTGGGAATTGATGTGATGCAAAGCAAGGATCGTCAACATGAGTCTGCTGGCTGGCTGGACTGGGATGCTGCAGAGGTGACGGTTTTGGGTAAGGGCGGCAAACGTCGCTCAGTTCCAATTGGTGGACCAGCAATGCAGTCTCTCAAAGTTTGGCGTGCAGCTCGAGACTTGCTTGAACAGGCAGATGCATCAATGGCTTTATTTATTTCCGCTACAGGAGCGCGTTTGTCTCCCCGTACCGTTCAAGCGCGCTTACGCACCTTAGCCATGCGGGCAGGTCTTCCTACCCATGTACACCCGCATATGATGCGCCATAGCTTCGCTAGCCATATATTGCAGTCTTCTCAGGATTTGAGGGCGGTGCAGGAGATGTTGGGGCACGCCAGCATCGCCAGTACCCAGATTTACACCTCTTTAGACTTCCAACATCTAGCACAGGCATATGACAAGGCGCATCCTCGTGCGAAAGCTGGCAAAGCTTGAAGAACTCGGTAAGATAGAAGGTTTCCCGTTTGGGGAATGCATTTATAGATTTTGATAGGATCAAAGATGGCGTTAATTCCGGTAACAATTCTCACGGGCTTTTTGGGTAGCGGCAAAACCACCTTGCTCAAACACATACTGACTGCAGAGCATGGCAAAAAAATTGCTGTGATTGAGAACGAGTTTGGTGAAGAGAATATCGACAACGACATCTTGGTTCAAGATAATCAAGAGAACATTGTGCAAATGAGCAATGGTTGTATTTGTTGCACCATCCGTGGAGATCTGGTTGAAGCTCTGAATGAGCTTTGGGAGCAACGTAAGGACAAAAAAATTAGCTTTGAGCGCGTGGTCATTGAAACCACTGGTGTGGCTAATCCAGGCCCGGTAGCTCAAACCTTCTTTATGGATGACGACGTAGCAGACCACTATGTTCTAGATGCCGTAGTCACTTTGGTGGATGCCAAGCATGGCCCGCAACAACTAACTGAACATGAAGAGGCGCAACGCCAAGTGGGCTTTGCTGATCAAATCTTTATTACTAAGACTGATTTGGTGACGCCTGCCCAAGTAGATGCCTTGCGCAATCGCCTAATGCACATGAATCCCCGAGCCCCAATTCAGGGAATCTCTAAAGGGATCGTTCCTCTGGATGCTGTTTTGGATCTCAAGGGCTTTAATTTGAACGCGAAGCTCGATATTGACCCTCACTTTTTAGGACAAGATGATCATGATCACGCTACTTGTGGCCACGATCACAGTCATGACCATCACGATCACAGCACCTGTGATCATGATCATAGCCACGATCACCATGATCATGCAGGCCATACAGACCGGATCAAATCCTTCGTTTTTCGTAGTGATAAACCCTTTGACCATAAAAAATTAGAAGACTTCCTGGGAGGCATTTTGGAGGTCTTCGGTGAGAAGATGTTGCGCTACAAAGGCGTCCTCTATGTGAAGGGGAGTAACCGAAAAGTCGTGTTCCAGGGCGTCCATCAGATGATGGGCAGTGATATGGCTGGTTTATGGGGTGCAGAGCCCAAGCAAACCCGCATGGTCTTTATTGGAATAGATTTGCCCAAAGACACCCTGCTGGCTGGGCTTGAGGGCTGTTTGGTCTAGGAAATTTAAAGTACAATCCCGCGCCACGGCCAACATTAATAAATATTGGCTAAAAGGGTAGTAAAAATTTGGCAGAATGAAGTAATAATGATTTAGATCCATGGAAAGAATGAAATGACGGTAAAAACACCAACGAAATCTACGGCTGCAGCAAAAGCCCCTAGTAAAGCGGCAAGCACAAAAGCTGCCAAAGGTGCCCCTTTAACAGAAGCTGAATTACTCAAGATGTCCGAAAAGGACTATATGAATGCCGGCCAGTTAGATTTTTTCCGTCAGAAGTTATTGACCTTAAAGGGCGACATTCTGAAAAATGCCTCGGAAACAACAGAGCATTTGCGCGAAAACATTTTGGTTCCTGACCCTGCGGATCGCGCAACGATTGAAGAAGAGCATGCTCTTGAGTTGCGCACGCGTGATCGTGAGCGCAAGTTATTGAAAAAAGTAGAGCAGGCTTTAGCCCGTATTGAGTCTGGTGATTATGGTTGGTGTGAAGAGACTGGCGAGCCGATTGGCTTGAACCGTCTCATTGCACGCCCAACAGCCAATCTCTCGCTAGAGGCGCAAGAACGTCGTGAGCTGCGTCAAAAGTTGTTTGGCGATTAATCAGTAGACCGAATATAAAAGTAGCAATGACAAAGCAATCCCCAACTATTAGTGACATCTCCCCTTTATTAAAGGCGGAGATTTTGGCCGAGGCCTTGCCTTACATTCGCGCTTATCACGGTAAGACCATTGTGATTAAGTACGGTGGAAACGCCATGGTTGAAGAGCGCCTGAAGGAAAGCTTTGCACGCGATGTCATTTTGCTGAAGCTGGTTGGTATGAACCCAGTAGTGGTGCATGGCGGCGGCCCACAAATTGATGAAGCTCTGAAAAAGATTGGTAAGACTGGCACCTTTATTCAAGGCATGCGCGTGACCGATGAAGAGACCATGGAAGTAGTTGAGTGGGTTCTGGGCGGTGAAGTGCAGCAAGATATTGTGATGTTGATTAATCACTTTGGTGGTCAAGCAGTTGGTTTGACTGGCAAAGATGGTGGCTTGATTCGTGCAAAGAAGATGCTGGTTGCCGACGAAAAGAAGCCTGGCGGAACTATTGATTTAGGTTTTGTTGGTGAGATTGATACGATTAACCCTGCAGTTGTAAAAGCATTGCAAGATGACGCCTTCATTCCGGTGATCTCTCCAATCGGATTTAGCGAAGAGGGTCAGGCCTACAATATTAATGCTGACTTGGTGGCCGGCAAGATGGCAGAAATTTTGCATGCAGAGAAATTAGTCATGATGACCAATATTCCGGGTGTAATGGATAAGAGCGGTACGCTTTTAACCGACCTGACTGCACGTGAAATTGATGGTTTATTTGCTGACGGCACCATTTCTGGTGGCATGTTGCCAAAGATTTCTTCAGCATTAGATGCGGCAAAGAGTGGCGTAAATTCAGTGCACATCATTGATGGACGAATTGAGCACTCCTTATTGCTGGAGATTCTGACAGAGCAAGCATTCGGTACGATGATTCGTTCCCGCTAAGAGTTGAACAAGAGATATAAATATGCGTGATTCTTTTGATCCTAGCGCCTCAGAGATTGAGAAGACAACTGCCGAAGAGGGCAAGACACGTAAGCGCCCACGTCCAGGTGAGCGTCGCCTCCAGATTTTGCAAGTATTAGCAGAGATGTTGCAAAACCCCAAGGGTGAGCGAGTAACGACTGCAGCATTGGCAGCAAAAATTCAAGTCTCAGAGGCAGCACTCTATCGACATTTCGCCAGTAAGGCGCAGATGTTTGAGGGTCTGATTTCATTTATTGAGCAAACGGTTTTTGGTCTGATTAACCAGATCAATCAAAAAGAAGAGTCTGGGCTTGCACAAGCACGTGGAATTTTGCAGATGCTCTTATTCTTTGCAGAAAAAAATCCCGGCATGACTCGCGTACTTTTGGGCGACGCTCTATTGCAAGAAGACGATCGCTTGCAAGAGCGCATTACACAAGTGCTTGATCGTGTTGAGACATCTTTAAAGCAGGCACTGCGTATTGCCCAAACTCAAGGCGGTACGTGGGCAAATGTATCTCAAGATGAAGTCAGCATCCGTGCGGCGATGTTGATGAGTTATGTTTTGGGCCGTTGGCATCGTTTTGCTCGTAGCGGCTTTAAAAAGCTTCCCACTGAAGCGTCTGACATCAGTCTTCGCATTCTTTTATCCGAATGAGCGAGCTACATCTCTCTAGAAATACTATCCACTTTGCCGAGCCCTTGCCTTTGCAAAGTGGCGCCATTTTATCGGGCTACGATTTAGTTATTGAAACGTACGGCAAGCTTAATGCCGATAAAAGTAATGCTGTCCTAGTTTGTCACGCACTCAATGCATCACATCATGTGGCTGGACCCAATCCTGATGATGCAAAAGATATCGGATGGTGGGACAACATGATTGGGCCGGGCAAGCCTGTAGATACCAATCACTTTTTTGTGATTGGCGTTAATAATTTAGGATCTTGCTTTGGATCTACTGGTCCTATGAGCATCAATCCTGCCACCAAGAAGCCCTATGGTGCAGACTTCCCGGTAATTACGGTGGAAGATTGGGTAAACACCCAAGCGCGCTTGGCCGATAAGTTGGGCATTCGCCGTTTTGCTGCAGTCATGGGTGGAAGCTTAGGTGGCATGCAGGCATTAGCCTGGTCTATCCAGTTCCCAAAACGTCTTGCACATTGTTTAGTCATTGCGTCGACGCCAAAATTGAGTGCACAGAACATTGCATTTAATGAAGTAGCTCGCAATGCAATTTTGTCTGACCCAGATTTTTATGGTGGTAATTACTACGAACATGGCGTAGTGCCAAAGCGTGGCCTCAAGTTGGCTCGTATGGTCGGACACATCACCTATTTATCTGACGATGATATGGCTGAAAAATTTGGGCGCGAGCTGCAAAGACCTGGCGGCGAGTCTCAAGACTATCGCTTTAGCTTTGATGTGGAGTTTGAGGTTGAAAGCTATTTGCGCCATCAAGGTGACAAGTTCTCTGTTTACTTTGATGCCAACACATATTTGCTAATTACTAGGGCGCTAGATTATTTTGATCCTTCTCGTCGTTATGAAGGCAGCTTGAATCGCGCTCTAGCCGAAGTACAGGCTAAGTTTTTAGTTGTGAGTTTTTCTACTGATTGGCGTTTCCCACCCAATCGTAGTCGTGAGATTGTGGAGTCTTTACTTAGCAATAAGAGTGAAGTCAGTTATGCAGAAATTGATGCTCCGCATGGACATGATGCTTTCTTGTTGGATGACCCGCGTTATCACAACTTGATTCGCGCCTACTTCGAAAAAATGCTAGAGGCTAAATCATGAAGCGCGCAGACTTTGCCGCAATAGCAAATTGGATTGCACCTAATAGTGAAGTGCTTGATCTCGGTTGCGGTGATGGCAGCTTCTTAGAATATTTGCAAAAACAGAAACCTGTGCACGCTTATGGAGTTGAGATTGATGATGCGCGCGTACTTTCTTGTGTGCAAAAAGGTTTAAACGTTATTCAGCAAAATCTGGAAGGGGGCTTGGCGCTCTTTGAGAACAATAGTTTTGATACGGTAGTGCTGTCGCAAACACTGCAAACTATTCATGAAACTGAAAAGATCTTGCGTGAAGTCGTCCGGGTTGGCAAAGAGTCGGTTGTTTCTTTTCCGAACTTTGGCCACTGGTCGCACCGCTTAGCCGTTGGCTTTGGCCGCATGCCAGTTTCTAAAAGCCTCCCATATCAGTGGTACAACACACCCAATGTACGCGTTCTCACAGTGGCTGATTTTGAAAAATTAGCTTCGAGCCTAGGCTTACAGATTCTGGATCAATGCATCCTGCATGAGGGGCGGCAAGTTACCTTGATGCCCAATCTTTTTGGAAGCTTAGCGCTGTTCCGCGTTCGACGTGCTTAGTAGTGCTCAGTCCTGGCTGAAAGATTTTCGGGTTTATCTCGAATGGCCATGTCTTCGAATGCTCTTCTTGGGCTTCTCCGCTGGTCTACCCCTGCTGCTGATTTTAGGAACACTCAGCTTTTGGTTGCGAGAGGCTGGCATTGATCGTAGTACGATTGGGTACCTCACTTGGGTTGGCTTGATTTATGCCTTTAAGTGGATGTGGGCTCCCTTGGTAGATCGATTATCTATTCCCTTATTGTCAAGATTTTTTGGCAGAAGGCGTAGCTGGCTACTTTTTGCGCAATTCCTCATTATTATTGGCCTAGTTGGTATGGCCAGTATTGATCCTAAAGTGCAGCTGACGCCGATTGTGTGGTGTGCGCTCTTAGTTGCATTTGGTTCTGCAACTCAAGATATTGCTTTGGATGCTTTCCGAATTGAGTCTGCTGATAGTGATCACCAGGCGGCTCTGGCAGCTACTTATCAAACAGGCTATCGATTAGCTTTAATTTGGTCTGGTGCTGGTGTTCTCTGGTTAGCCGCCCGCGCTGAAGCAGGTGCCACTGGCTATGATCCAGCCGCCTGGCAATTTGCTTATCTTTGTATGGCGCTCTCTATCATTGTTGGCGTGCTTACTACCTTGTTTAGTAAAGAGCCCGTTCGCATTGAGCTAGTAAAAGCCCGAAATGCAAAAGCGTGGCTATATCAAACTTTGATTGAGCCATTTACAGATTTTATTCAGCGTTACGGTTGGCACGCTATTTTAATTTTGTCCTTAATTGCCATCTATCGCATTAGTGATGTGGTGATGGGAATTATGGCCAACCCATTTTATGTGGACATGGGTTACACCAAAGATGAAGTGGCAGCAGTGAGCAAAGTCTTTGGGGTAGTGATGACATTGGTCGGCGCCTTCGTTGGAGGCGTCCTTACCTTACGTTTTGGCGTGATGCGGATTTTGTTTTTGGGTGCGATTTTGTCGGCTGTCAGTAACCTGTTATTTGCTTGGCTTGCCAAGCAGGGTCATGACTTGCATGGCTTGATCTGGGTTATCTCGGCTGACAATCTGAGTTCTGGAATTGCCACAGCTGCTTTCATTGCATTCTTATCAGCACTAACGAATATTCAGTACTCCGCAACGCAGTACGCCTTGTTTAGTTCAATGATGCTCTTATTGCCAAAGTGGTTGGCTGGGTTCTCAGGCGTCTTTGTAAATCACTTTGGCTACTCAAACTTTTTTATTAGCACTGCAGTTATTGGTGCGCCAGTATTAATTCTGATTTGGCTCACTATTCACTTCAAAGTGGTGGAATTTAAAAAGCATGACTCACAGGTTTTTAAATAAACCAGTCGTAATCTACTGTCAGTGGCGCGTGATCTGAAAAGCGCTCATCTTTATACACAGTAGTATTTTTGGCGCTTGCTGCAATCCCGGGAGTGGTGATGTGATAGTCGATGCGCCAACCAACATTTTTTGCATACGCTTGCCCACGATTACTCCACCAGGTGTAACAGGTATCCGTGGTCTCGGGCTCTAGTTTTCTGTAGACATCTACAAAACCAACTTTACTAAATAGGTTTGTCAACCAAGCGCGCTCTTCTGGTAAAAATCCGGAGTTCTTGAGATTGCCTTTCCAGTTCTTGAGGTCAATCTCATTATGGGCAATATTGACATCCCCGCACAGCACAATCTCACGACCTGATTTCTTAAGCTCTACTAGATGCGTTAAGAAAGAGTCGAGATAACGATACTTAGCTTCCTGCCTTTCTGGTGAGCTTGAGCCTGAGGGCATGTACACGGAAATTACTGAAAGCTTTTTGAACCGAGCTTCGACATAACGTCCCTCAGCATCAAACTCTTCATTACCATAGCCATACAGCACCTTGTCAGGCTGATGTGGGGTGTAGATGCCACAACCGCTATAGCCCTTTTTTTCGGCATGATGAAAGAAGCCGTGCAGGCCATCTGGGTTGAGGATGGCATCTTCCAAATCGTCTTGTTGAGCCTTAAGCTCCTGCATGCAGATAAAGTCGGCTTTTTGCTTTATGGCCCAGGGCAAGAAGCCTTTTTTGACCGCCGAGCGGATACCGTTGAGGTTGGCAGAAATGATGCGTAACATATAGGCCTATGAGCTCAAAAAATTCAAATCAAGATAACTTTATTCAATTTGCCCTAGAAGCAAATGTTTTGTCATTTGGGGAGTTTAAAACTAAAGCGGGGCGCCTTTCACCTTATTTCTTTAATGCCGGTGGGTTTAACGATGGCGCTCGCTTAAGTGCGCTAGGTCGCTATTACGCCAAAGCCCTGCAAGAGTCTGGTCTCCAGTACGACATGCTGTATGGCCCTGCTTATAAGGGAATTACTTTGGCTGCCGCAACAGCAATTGCATTGGCTGACACTGGTCTTAATGTGCCTTATGCTTACAACCGGAAAGAAGCAAAAGACCATGGCGAGGGCGGTTCATTGGTCGGCGCCCCAGTAAAAGGCAAGGTGGTCATCATTGATGATGTGATTTCTGCAGGTACATCTGTACGAGAGTCCGTCAAGCTCATTCGTGAGGCGGGTGCTGAGCCTGCAGCAGTATTAATTGCCTTGGATCGTATGGAGAAGTCAGGGACTGCTACTGAAGTTGGTGACAAGTCAGCAGTTCAAGCTGTAGAGCAAGAATTTGGCTTGCCAGTGGTAGCAATTGCGAACCTAGCAGACTTGATGGCTTTCTTAACCGCCTCAAGCAATGCGGAGCTAACAAGTTACCTGCCGGCAGTCAAAGCCTATCGTGAGAAGTACGGCATTTAATTAGATTGCAGTTGCAGAAACTGCATAGCTTCAGTCTTAGATTGTTACTTCGCCTTCGAATACGGTAATGGCTGGGCCGGTCATGATCACAGGTTGAATCACTCCATTGATGAGGCCGCCCCAGGCAATTTGTAAATCGCCCCCACGGGTATGCACCTTCACCGGTGAGTCGAGCAAGCCACGACGAATGCCTGAAACCACAGCAGCGCATGCGCCAGTGCCGCAAGCGAGGGTCTCGCCAGCGCCGCGCTCATAGACGCGCAATTGGATTTCATGGCGATTCAGGATTTGCATATAGCCTGCATTTACACGTTTTGGAAATACAGGATTTTTTTCAATTGATGGACCCTCTTCGAGTACAGGCGCGCTATTGATATCGCCCACCACTTGAACTGCATGAGGATTGCCCATCGAGACAACGCCGATCCAACTGTCGTGTGCAGCAGGAGTTTTAATGGGTAGTGCATACAGCATTTCATGAAACTCTTGCTTACTTGCTAAGTCGCTCGCATTAAAAGGAATTTGACTATGCTCAAAAATCGGCGCGCCCATATCCACTTCCACTTGGCCATCATCATGAGATTTCAGGGTGAGGATGGTATGTGCCACTTCTACACGCAAAGGATTTTTTCTGGAAAGGCCTTGGTCGAGTACAAAGCGAACAAAGCAGCGTGAGCCATTGCCGCATTGCTCAACCTCGCCACCATCAGAATTAAAAATGCGATAACGAAAGTCAGCATCCGGGCGCGTAGCTTTTTCAACCAGAAGAATTTGATCGGCGCCAATGCCAAGCTGACGATGTGCTAGTTGTTGCCATTGCTCGCGGGTGATGTTGGTGAGATCTTGATCAATCCCATTGAGCACAATGAAGTCATTGCCTGCACCATGCATTTTGGTAAAGCGCAATGTGCGTGCAGACCTGTTTAAATTCGTGCTCACAAGAATTCCAATTAGTTATAAAGGCTAGGCTCGCCGGGTGGCCTATGCTTAAAGCGTTTGTGTACCCAATAGTACTCTGCCGGCCTTTCTCGAACAAGCTCTTCGATGTATTTATTCAGGCGCGTAGTATCGGCTTCCACATCATCTGTTGGGAAGTTGGGAAGTGGGGCGCTGATATTGCAGGTATAAGCTTTGCGATCAGGATTCAGGGTGGTAGTCATGAGGCAAACTTCTGCGCCACTAAGCCTAGCTAAACGTGACACAGAGGTGATCGTATTTGTCTGAATACCAAAGAAGGGTACAAAAATAGAGTCACGTGGACCGAGATCAATATCGGGTGCAATAAAAATAAAGTTCCCCGTCTGAATTTCCCGAATCAAATCACGTAAGCGGCTTTGTCTCTCAATCGATTTCCCTCCGAAACGATTTCTCCATTCAATCATTTTTTGATTGAAGAAGGGGTTTTTCATGTTTTGATAGAGGCCAGCACCGCGAGGCCAGTCATGCTCGCTTGCTAAGACGGAGAGGGCCATAAAGCCACCTTCAAGTCCAATAAAGTGGGGGTTAATCAGGAGTCGTGGCTTACGATCGCCTAGAGTAATAGCAGAGTTGATGGTGACGATATCAGTAATCTGTTTTCCACTACCAAGCCAGATGCGACTTCTCTCCATCACGCTACGACCAAATAATTTCCAGTGCTCTAGCGAAAGGAAATGAATTTCCTCTTCGCTTAGATTGGGAAAGCACAGGCGCAAGTTCGTTTTAACAACCTTGGCACGCTCATTGGGTATATGTGCTGCTAACCAGCCAAGACCATAGCCAATCTGAATAGTGAGGCTATAGGGTAAAAATGCAAACAGGCGCAGTAAGCTCAGCGCTAGAAAATTAAAAACATTTTGTAACCAGGTCATGAGAACAAATTATAAATTTACTAACTAATTACTTGGTGGCAATTCTGCTCCGCTTGGATGTTTGTAGCGGTTATACGCCCAGATAAATTGATTGGGTGCAACTAAGATGGCATTCTCAATGGCAACGTTCAGTTCAGCCGCTGCCAGTGTGGAATCTTCAGAAAGTGGCTCTAGCCTCTTGGCTTGCATGAGCCAGCCTTTGCCTAGCCCTTTACGTTTAGCAGTAAACATGACAACAGGTGTTTTGTTGCGATTGGCTAAGCGTGCTGGCAGTGGCGTTGTATAAGCTAAGCGCCCAAAGAACGGTACCCATACTCCTTCACCGCCACTCGGTACTTGATCTGGAAGAATCCCAATGGCTTCCCCGCGGGTTAGGGCGCGTGTCATTTGACGAACGCCATGCAGGTTGGTTGGTACGAAGTGCATATTGGGATAGGCGCGACCCTCTTCCACTAGTTCATTGAGCCATTCTTGGCGAGAAGGGCGATAGAGGATGGTGGCAGGGAAGTGTTGAGCCAATACTCGGGGAATGATTTCAAAGCCGCCTAGGTGTGGTGTGAGCATGACTAAGCCATGACCTTCATTAATGGCTGCCTCAACTAGATCCCAGTCTTGTATTTCAACTAGGGAAAGTGCTTTTTTGGGATTTCGCCAAATCCACAAACTGTCTGAGAAGAGCTGCCCTGAGGCTGCCGCTGCACTCCAGATTTGAAGTGGTAGATGATGGCTTTTAGTAACCGCCTCATATTGAGGGCGAAAAAGTGATCGATATTGTTTGGATCCTAGGTAGGCTAAGATCCCTAAGGCAGCCCCAATCACCTGAACTACGAATAAGGGCAAGACTGCAATTGCAGCGAGGGTTAGCTTGAGAAGGATTTTGTACACCCTCTAATGATATTCAATGCGGGCGATAGGGCCAAATTTCCAGCTTCGCTTGATGAATATGGTGTTTTTCGGATAGAATTGTGCCATCGCTGAGTTAAGGCAACTTGCAGGGCGATTCATAAATTCTGCTAAAGCGTCGCCGTTGAAATTCCTGGCACGTCGAGTTGTCCTATAGATCGTGTTAATTTTTAAAGGAATATGCAATGGCAAATGATTACTTCTTCACCTCAGAATCGGTTTCTGAAGGTCACCCCGACAAAGTAGCAGACCAAATCTCTGATGCGATCTTGGATTCGATCCTAGCTCAGGACCCTACTGCGCGCGTTGCTGCAGAAACTTTGTGTAATACCGGCTTGGTAGTGTTGGCTGGTGAGATTACTACAAATGCCAACGTGGACTATATCCAAGTAGCCCGTAACACTTTGCGTGAAATTGGTTACGACAACACTGACTACGGCATTGACTACAAAGGTTGTGCAGTTTTGGTTGCCTATGACAAGCAAAGCCCTGATATCGCTCAAGGCGTTGATAAGGCGCATGACGATGGCTTAGATCAAGGCGCTGGTGATCAAGGCTTGATGTTTGGTTATGCCTGTGATGAAACGACAGAGCTCATGCCTTTACCAATTCATTTGTCACACCGCTTGGTAGAGCGTCAATCTCAATTGCGCCGTGATGGCCGTTTGAACTGGCTGCGTCCGGATGCCAAGTCTCAAGTGACCTTGCGTTACGTGGATGGCAAGCCTGACTCAATCGATACCGTGGTTCTCTCCACGCAGCATGATGAAGATATTTCTCTTGAGAAATTGCGTGAAGCAGTGATCGAAGAAATCATCAAACCAGTATTACCAAAGCACTTGATCAAAGGTGCAATTAACTTCTTGGTGAACCCAACAGGTCGATTTGTGATCGGTGGTCCGCAAGGCGATTGTGGTCTGACAGGTCGTAAGATCATTGTGGACACTTACGGCGGTGCGGCCCCACATGGTGGTGGCGCATTCTCAGGTAAGGATCCCTCTAAGGTAGATCGTTCTGCTGCCTATGCTGGTCGTTATGTAGCGAAGAACGTAGTTGCTGCTGGTTTGGCAAGTAAGTGCTTGATTCAGATCTCTTACGCAATTGGTGTGGCGAAGCCAACTTCAGTGATGGTTAGCACCTTTGGCACTGGCAAGATCTCTGATGAAAAGATTGCGCAACTGGTATCTGAGCATTTTGACTTGCGTCCAAAAGGCATCGTCAAGATGTTGAACCTCTTGCGTCCGATTTATCGCAAGACTGCTGCATATGGCCACTTTGGTCGTGAAGAGCCAGAATTTACTTGGGAGCAGTGCGATAAGGCGCCGGCATTACGCGCAGCCGCTGGCCTGTAACCTGCTTTCTAAGTAGTAAATTGGCAGTATGTTTTGTTTTGAGGCGAAATATGGCGAAATTGATTACAATTTCGCCATACCTTCAAGGAGCGTTGCAAGGAATACTGAGAACCAGTGTTTCCCCAGGCTTGAAGGGAGTGAACTCCTAGGTAACCCCAGAGTTTGCTAATTGCAACTGCGCTCGCTAACCCATGATTCAATGGCTAGCGAGTTTCTACTCCAGCATTGGATCGTATTTAGCTGGAGCATTCATGAGTACCGTTTCCGATTTAAATAACTTTGTAGCAACCCGTTGCGCTATTGCTGATATTTCTTTGGCTGACTTTGGCCGTAAAGAAATCGCCATTGCTGAAACTGAAATGCCAGGCCTGATCGCCATTCGCGATGAGTTCGCAGCGCAGCAGCCATTGCGTGGTGCGCGCATCACCGGCTCATTGCATATGACTATTCAAACTGCAGTCTTGATCGAGACGCTGGAAGCGCTTGGCGCTGAAGTGCAGTGGGCATCTTGCAATATTTTCTCTACACAAGACCACGCTGCTGCAGCGATTGCTGCTAACGGCACACCGGTGTTTGCGATTAAGGGTGAAACGCTTGAGCAATACTGGGATTACACCCACCGTATTTTTGAGTGGGCTGATGGCGGCTTCACTAATATGATTTTGGATGACGGTGGTGATGCGACTTTGTTGCTTCACCTCGGTGCACGCGCTGAGAAAGATCAGGCTTGCTTGAATCACCCAACTAGCGAAGAAGAAACCATTTTGTTTGCGGCCATCAAAAAGAAATTGGCGCAAGACTCAACTTGGTATTCCACCCGTTTAGAAAAAGTTAAAGGCGTTACAGAAGAGACTACTACTGGTGTACATCGCCTCTATCAGATGTTTGCTAAGGGCGAATTAAAGTTCCCGGCTATTAACGTCAATGACTCTGTTACCAAGAGCAAGTTCGACAACCTCTATGGTTGCCGCGAGTCTTTGGTTGACGCGATCAAGCGTGCTACCGATGTGATGGTTGCCGGTAAGGTTGCCGTTATTTGTGGTTATGGCGACGTAGGTAAGGGTTCAGCACAAGCTCTGCGTGCTTTGTCTGCTCAAGTTTGGGTTACTGAAGTGGATCCAATTTGTGCATTGCAAGCTGCGATGGAAGGTTACCGCGTTGTCACAATGGATTACGCTGCAGATAAAGCGGATATCTTTGTTTCAGCAACTGGTAACTATCATGTGATCACACACGACCATATGGTTAAGATGAAGAATCAAGCGATCGTTTGTAACATTGGCCACTTCGATAATGAGATTGATGTTGCTGGTATTGAGAAATACAAGTGGGAAGAAATTAAGCCACAAGTAGATCACGTGATTTTCCCGGCAGCTAACGGCAATCCCGAGAAGCGCATCATCATCTTGGCCAAAGGTCGTTTGGTTAATCTCGGTTGTGGTACCGGACATCCTTCATACGTAATGAGCTCTTCATTTGCAAACCAAGTGATTGCACAGATCGAATTGTGGAATGCGGTTGGCACAGATAAATACCCAGTCGGTGTTTATACATTGCCTAAGCATTTGGATGAAAAGGTTGCACGTTTGCAGCTCAAGACATTGAATGCTCAGTTAACCGTATTGTCAGATCAGCAAGCTTCTTACATTGGTGTGACGAAAGAAGGTCCTTATAAGACCGATCACTATCGTTATTAATCCACTCCTTGCTAGATATTGTTCAATAGAGAAATAGAGACACAGGCCCAAGATTATGGAATTAAGCGTTGAATTCTTCCCTCCAAAAACACCTGAAGGTGAGAGTAAGTTACATCTCGTGCGTGAGCGTTTCAGTGAAATGCTTAAGCCCGCTTTTTATTCTGTGACCTTTGGTGCTGGTGGCTCTACTCAATCTGGCACATTAAAAGTGGTGAGCGATATTCACGCTGCGGGTGCAGCGGTTGCTCCCCACTTATCTTGTGTTGGTAGCTCACGCGAGAGTGTGCGCGAAATGTTGAAGCAATATCAAGCTTTAGGTATTAAGCGTATCGTAGCTTTACGTGGTGACTTACCATCTGGCATGGGTCAGTATGGTGAGTTCCATCATGCGAATGAATTAGTTGAATTTATTCGTACAGAAACTGGCGACTGGTTTCACATTGATGTCGCTGCCTATCCGGAATGTCATCCTCAGGCTAAGTCACCAGCAACAGATATTGATTTCTTTGTACAGAAGATGAAGGCTGGAGCAAACTCCGCAGTCACACAATACTTCTATAACAGCGATGCCTATTTCCGTTTTGTCGATGAGGCATATGAATTAGGCGTCACTCAGCCGGTGATTGCGGGAATCATGCCGATTACCAATAGCACTCAGTTGCTCCGCTTCTCGGATGCTTGCGGTGCAGAGATCCCGCGTTGGATTCGTTTGCGTCTTCAGTCCTATGGCGATGACACTGCTTCTATTCGTGCGTTTGGTGAAGAGGTAGTTACCGATCTTTGCGACCAGCTTTTAGTAGCAGGTGCACCTGGATTGCATTTCTATTCGTTAAATCAGGCTGACGCCGTTTTAGCTATTGCAGATAATTTAAGTCTCAACAAGTAATTACTAGGCCTGACTCAGTCAGCATGGCGTCTAAAGGCTCATCATGTGTTTGAGCTTGCCACTGCGCATCATCTAGCTTTTGCCAATCAAAGCCAATTCCTATGCAGAGTAGGTTTGGCTTGGCTTTACGTAATTGCGCTAAAGTGCGGTCAAAGTAGCCGCCCCCATAGCCCAGCCGCCAATAATGGGCTTTATCCCCTGCCTTAGATTGTGACCAGCCAACGCAGGGAATCAAAATACAGTCTGGAGTAATTTGAGGTCTGCGGGGGTTATTGGGGTCTGGCTCTGGTACGTTGTGGCGACTAGGAATTAGTAGATCATCCTCTTCCCAGGCAAAGAAATCCAAATGTTTATCGGGGCGAGCAAAGGGGAGTGCCAGCGTTTTACCTGGATTATTCTTAGCCCATGCTAATAATGCAGGTCGTAAATCAAGCTCATCTTGTATAGGGCAATATAAGGCAATAGATTGAATCTGGGCGTCATGGTCAGCCAAAAAACTAGCTAGTCCGGCTAAAACGGACTCTTGAATTGTGGAATAGCTTGCGCTAGCCGCAAACTGTTTCCTTTGGGCTAACAAGTCCTGCCGTAGCGATTTTGGAGAATTGCCGTGCATATCGACCATTATCAGGCGAAAATTAAGGGATATAGTAAATCGATAAGGTATGACGGTGAAAAAGAGTTTTGATCTTTCTGGTGGCTGGCAAAAAATCGTGGGCGGAATATTGCTTTTGGCCCTGACAGTTTCTACGCCCAGCATTTCTGCAGAGAAAGTTAAGAAAACTTCTTCGAATAAAGAAAGCAGAATTTCAGCTTTTGAAATCACTGAAGGCGATCGCACTTTTATCGAGTTACGCGAAGCTGCTAAAAGAAATGATGTTGCCCGAGCACAGACATTAGCAGCCAGCCTCTCTAATTATCCCTATGAAGACTATGTAGCTTATTTCCGCATAAAACCTCAGCTATTTGACAGTGCTGGTGCTGCACGCGCCGATAGTAATGCTGATTCTCAGGTGATGGCTTTTCTAAATCAATATCAAGGTACGGCTCTAGCCGATCGGATGCGTAATGATTGGCTACTCGTCTTAGGTAAGCGAAAAGACTGGTCGCGTTTTGATGCTGAATATCCCAAGTTTGTTTTGGATGATGACACTCAGGTGAAGTGCTATTCACTACAGTCGAAGTTGGCGCAAGGTGAGAACCCAACAAAAGTAGCGATTGATGCACGCGCAATACTCTTGGATCCGCGTTATTTCGGTCAGGCCTGCCAAGAGTTGGCGCCTATTTTGGTTGGTTCTGGTGGTATGACACCGAGCGAAGCAAAAGCGCTTGGTCGTGCTGCCAGTGAGATGGGTTTTGACACGATGTCACGTCGCTTAGGTGGTGAAGATCCTATTGCCGAGATCGTGAAAGCTGCCAAAGCGGATCCTGCAAAAGCATTTAAAGATTTTTCACAAAATGCATCACGCTACAGCAAAGAGAATCAAGCTGTAGCTTGGGGTATCATTGGTCAGTTCCTTGCAAAGAAATTAGACCCCAATGCAGACGATGCCTATCGTTTTCAACAAGAGCTCGGTTATAACGAACTACTCTCTACTGAAGGTCAGGAGTGGAAGGTGCGTGCAGGCTTGCGCGCCAAGGATTGGACGCTAGTCAAAAATGCGATTGAAGGCATGAATCCAGCAGTACGTAGTAAAGATCCTGCTTGGACTTATTGGTATGCGCGTGCATTAAAAGTCGATGGACAAAATGAAAAGGCACGCGAGAATCTTGAGCTTGTTGCCGATCAATACAATTTTTATGGGCAGCTTGCGCGAGAAGATCTTGGTAAATCCAATCACGTGCCCTCGCGTACTAAGGTTGGTGAATCGGAAATCGAAGCGATGTCTCAGCGCAAAGGCTTTATCAGAGGTGAGCGTTTCTATGCCATGAATTTGCGCTTTGAAGGCAATCGTGAGTGGAATTGGGAGTTGCGCAACATGACTGATAAGCAACTCTTAGCATCTGCTGAGTATGCCAAGCGTATTGGTCTATATGACCGCGTTGTCAATACTGCTGACCGTACAAAGCAAGAGCATGACTTCAGTTTGCGCTACCCCACGCCCTATCGTGATGAGCTATCTCCGATTGCAAAACAAATTGATTTGAACTTGGCCTGGACCTATGGGTTGATTCGCCAAGAGTCACGCTTCATCATGAATGCCTCCTCTTCGGTCGGCGCTTCAGGATTGATGCAGGTAATGCCAAACACAGCAAAGTATGTAGCCAAGAAGATTGGTATGACTTCTTACACCAATGACAAGCTCACCGATACCAATACCAACCTGACCTTAGGTAGTAATTATTTGAACATGGTCTTAGTAGATCTAGATGGCTCTTGGGTACTAGCATCTGCAGCTTATAACGCTGGTCCATCGCGTTCTAAAACCTGGCGGGAAAAACTGACTAGCCCAACAGAGGGTGCAATTTTTGCAGAAACAATTCCGTTTAATGAAACACGAACTTATGTAAAAAACGTTTTGGCTAATGCAACGTACTATTCATCAGTAATGCATGGACAAACGCAATCTTTAAAGCAGCGTTTAGGAGTGATCACTCCTAAAGTGGCAAATGCCTCTGAGTTGCCTTAGTAATTTAACTAGATAGGATCTTTATGAAATATGACATTCTGCTAATCGGTGGTAATGGCTTTGTAGGCAGAGTCTTGGCTGCTCAATTGCAAGCAGAGGGCTATTCCGTTTTGCTGCCTACTAGACACTTAGCATCTGCACGTGAATTACGTATGTTGCCAAAGATACATTTAGAAGATGCTGATGTGCATGAGTTTGATTCTTTACAAGAGCTTTGTTCACGAATTCAGCCTGGCGGTGCCGTCATTAATTTGGTGGGTGTATTGCATGACAAGCCAGCAGAGCCTTATGGAAAAGTATTCCAAGCGGCACATGTTGATCTCCCAAAAAGCATCATTACTGCTATGCAGATGAATGGTCTTAAGCGCTACCTACACATGAGTGCATTGGGCGGAGACTCCCATGGGCCATCAATGTATCAGCGCAGTAAGGGTGATGGGGAGGCCGCAGTAAGAGCTAGCAATCTCGATTGGACTATTTTCAGACCTTCAGTCATTTTTGGTGCACACGATCAATTTATTAACTTGTTTGCCAAGTTAACGAAATTATTTCCGGTGATGCCTTTGGCAAACTCAGGCGCGCAGTTTCAGCCGGTGAGCGTGGATGATGTGGCTACTGCATTTACAAGATCTTTAAAAATGCCATCGACGATCCATCAGTCTTATGATTTAGTGGGGCCTACGGTTTACACCATGAAAGAGATTGTGGAATTTGCTGCGCGCAAAGTCGATACAAAATGCGCGATCATTCCCGTGCCCGATTTTGTTGGCTACCTTCAGGCTTTGGCTTTTGAGTTTCTGCCTGTCCCAACGTTAATGTCGCGCGACAATATTGCCTCAATGCAAGTGCCCAACATCCTGCCGATCCATGGAGTGGATGCCCTAAGTAAAGTATTTGGTATCAGTCGTCGCACGCTAGAAGGCATGAAATAAGTCGATGAAGATCTATGCAGTCGGTGGTGCTATTCGGGATACCCTGATGGGTCTGCCAGTGCACGATATTGATTACGTAGTGGTAGGTTCTAGCGTAGAGGAGATGGTTGCTCAGGGATATCGTCCAGTCGGTAAAGATTTCCCCGTCTTTCTACATCCACAGACTCAAGCTGAATATGCCTTGGCTCGTACGGAGCGTAAGACCGGTAAGGGCTACAAAGGATTTCTGTTTTATGCCGACCCCACTGTCACCCTAGAACAAGACTTAGAGCGCCGTGATCTGACGATTAATGCAATGGCTCAAGAGGTGGGGGCTGATGGCAAATGGGTGGGGCCTATTCTAGATCCCTACAACGGGCAAGACGATTTGGCGTCAAAAATTTTCCGACATGTATCTGATGCGTTTGCAGAAGATCCTCTGCGCCTATTGCGTATCGCTCGTTTTGCTGCTCGCTTTCCTGACTTCATGGTTGCGCCAGAAACAATGAATGCATTGCAGACCATTGTTCGATCCAATGAGTTATCAGCACTCTCAGCCGAAAGAATTTGGCAGGAGTTAGCTAGAGGCTTTACTGCCAGCCAGCCAATGCGAATGTTGCAAATCTTGCTTGATACAAATGCCGCTAGAGTACTGCTGCCATTGAAGCTGGTAAGTAATTTTGCTAAAGAAGAATTCTGCGAGCAGCTTATTGCTCATTTACATGCTGCAGATAACCGCCTAGAAGATCGTTGCGCTGTCATCCTGATGAATTTGTCTGCAAGTGACATTCGCTCATGGGCAGCGTGCGTCAAAATGCCTAATGAGGTGCGTGACTTCAGTGAAATATTTAGCGAGCTCAATTTATTAAATGAGCAGATGGTAGGAGATGCATATCAATCTTCCGATGTATTGGCATGGTTCAATCGTGCGGATGTTTGGCGAAAACCGGATCGTGGTCAGGCCTTATTGAACTTAGCTAAACGCATCGGCCTGAACGTCGACACTTTAATTTTGGCAATGCAAAATGCTCAGGCGCTCAACACGGCTGAAGTGATTGAGGGCATTCCTGCACAAGAGCGATATCATGGTGAAGTTATTCGCCGTGCTGTAGATGCTGCAAGACTCTTGGCCATTACTGCAGCATTAACTAGCCAATCAATTTAAAGTCGATTTCTGCCTCGCAGGCCAGGCAAGTCCTCTAATGTATGGTCTGGCAATATGTCAGATAGTTTCTTTGAGAATGCGAAGACCTTAAAGAGCTCACCCATCTCGGCTTCAGAAAGCAGTTTTTGCAGAGAGTTTGAAATGGGTAAAAAAGTTTCTGGATTGCTGGGGTCGCCAATCTCTAATGCAATATCGCCAATACCCGCGTCTAACAAATAAGATGCTTGATTGCTGAGATAGACATCATCAACTTTTTCTTCTAGCGCACTACGCGCAATCTGTGACCACTCTACATGGGTAGTCACATCAGATAGACCTGGAAGATAAAACGGATCTTGAATCGCATGATGGCGATGGTGCGCCATTAAGGTCCCCTCGAGTCGTTGAGCGTGATAGTACTCACCCTCTGGAAACCCATAATCAAAAGTGAGGAAGAGGCCAGTATCAAGATGATTGGCTACTTGACCCATCCAAGCATTGGCTGGTGTATGTAGCTCTGTGACATAGCCTTCAGAAAAACTTCCACTCACCAATACTTCTGGAAGTAGGTCTTGTTCAACGGGCTTTCCTATTGCCCAAGTAAGTCTGCCATCAGCAATGGAAACGCCCTGCCAATACCAGAAGCCATTTTGGAAAATGATGGCATCACAAGGAATGGCGTCGATTACCTCATTTGCTAGGATGATGCCTTTGAAGTTTTTGGGTAAAGCGTTAAGCCAGCGGCATTGAGTTGATAAATTGAGTTCTTTAAAGAGATGTTGAAGTCGCACTTCTTGCCTTTGGGCTAGGTCAGGCGAGATTTCGATGATGTCATAGTGATCCAGCGTGAAATCAAGCTCGTGTAGTCGCGTGAGAATGGATTGAGCCAACTTACCTGTGCCGGCACCAAACTCTAGAATTTGGGTAGGGAGTCCTTGAGCCTGAAGACCCTCCAAAATAGGCAGAAGCGTCTCCACAATGGCAGCGCCGAATAGTGGTGAGAGCTCAGGTGCAGTCGTGAAATCACCGCCAGACCCCAATTTATGGGCCCCAGCACTGTAATAACCCATTCCTGGCTCATAAAGAGCCATTTCCATATATCTTGAAAAGGGTATCCAGCCGCTGTTTGAAGCGATTTCGGCCATTATTTTCTGCCTAAGAAGCTCGGTATGAGCCGTTTCAAGGCTGGTCAAGGTAATATCCATAGCTCGCTAGTCTAAGAGAATTTAGGTAACTTGAGTTCAAACCCACAACCCCAAGAAAATAAAGCGGTTTTAGTGACCGGCGCTGCTAAGCGCCTTGGTCGAGAAATTGCCGTAGAGTTTGCTCGTCAAGGCTGGGATGTGGCGGTTCACTATGGCCAGTCAGAGTCCGAGGCTCAATCAACCGTAGCTGAGATTCAGAGGCTAGGGCGTAACGCTGTGGCAATTAAGGCTGATCTCGCTAGCGAAGCAGAAATCAATTCTCTGTTTAAAGCAGTGTTGGCTGAGTTCAGTAATTTGCAGTGCCTGATCAATAGCGCCTCGATCTTTGAATATGATCGTGCTAACTCAGATACCCCGCTCAATAGTCAGATTTTGCGAGACCACATGCAGGTCAATTTAGCTGCACCTATCTTGTTATCCCAGTTGATGTTTGAACATCAAAAGAGCCAAAAAAAGAAAGCAGGAGAGGGTGATTTAAGTATCCCCTCAGTAATCCAGTTACTCGATCAAAAATTAATTAATCTCAATCCCGATTATTTGTCTTACACATTATCGAAGGCTGCGCTCCTCACTTCGGTTGAGGTCCTAGCGGTAGATTTTGCTCCGCACTTACGAGTGATTGGTTTGGCCCCCGGTATTACGCTGACCTCAGGCGATCAAACCGAAGCTGGTTTTACTAAGGCGCATCAGATGACGCCACTAGGAAAGTCATCAACACCCAGTGATATTGCAAAAGCAGCCGTATTTTTAGCTGGCTCGAATGCGATCACGGGTACAACCTTATATGTGGACGGCGGACAACATCTCTTACCATCATCACGCGATGTGATGTTTAAAACAAGCTAAGAGTTGAATACAGAATAAAAAGTTAAAAAGAGTTAATAAAAATTATGCATGCCATTCTTTCTCATCCAGCACTTGCTGATTGCCGTCGCTTATTTCTACGTGACTATGAAATCTATATCAATATTGGTGTCCATGATTTTGAGAAAAAAGCTGAACAGCGCGTTATTCTCAATGTAGACCTCTATATCCCGCTGAATATGAATACGCCTTCTAAAGATTTATTGGAAGAGGTGGTGGATTACGACTTCATGCGTGAAACCATTAAGACGCTATCTTGTCAGGGCCATATCCATTTACAGGAAACGTTTTGTGATGACATTGTGACCGCAATGCTATTGCACCCCAAGGTCATCGCTGCGCGCGTTAGTACTGCTAAACCTGATGTTTATCCAGACTGTCACTCGGTTGGTGTTGAGGTGTTTCGGATGAAGCAGGCTTAAAGAAACTCCAGAAAAGAATTTAGCAGCCATGAGTGATATCCGTAAAGTTGTCTTAGAAGAAAACAAGCTAGAGAAAAAGTTGTGCCGTTTAGTTGGCCAAGCTATTGGTGACTTTGGCATGATCGAAAATGGTGACAAGGTGATGGTTTGCCTGTCAGGCGGTAAAGATAGTTACGCCATGCTCGATATCCTTTTAAAGTTACGCGAGCGTGCCCCAATTGATTTTGAAATTGTGGCTGTCAACCTAGATCAAAAGCAGCCAGGATTTCCAGCAGAGATTTTGCCGAATTATTTAAAAGCTTTAGGTGTTCAGTTCCATATTGAAAATCAAGATACTTACAGCATCGTCAAGCGTGTAATCCCAGAAGGGAAAACCACTTGTGGACTTTGCTCTCGATTACGTCGCGGCATTTTATATCGCGTAGCAGATGAGTTAGGCGCCACTAAGATTGCCTTAGGCCACCACCGTGATGACATCTTAGAGACATTAATGCTCAATATGTTCTTTGCTGGCAAGCTCAAAGGTATGCCGCCAAAGTTGCGATCTGATGACGGAAAGCACATCGTCATCCGCCCTCTAGCCTACGTTCCTGAAAAGTTACTTGAGCGTTACGCTGTAGATATGAACTTCCCGATTATTCCGTGCAATCTGTGCGGTAGTCAGCCCAATCTTCAGCGTGGCGCTATGAAAGAAATGTTGCGCGAGTGGGAGAAAAAGCACCCAGGGCGCGTGGAGAATCTTTTTCGCTCAATGCACCACATCGTGCCATCCCATTTAATGGATGGTGAGGCCTTTGATTTTAAGAATCTGGAGATTTCCACAGAACTATCGGGGATTGCCGCAAGATCGGCCGGCGATAAGGCAATTGACGAGACAGAAATCGATGAAATAGCCTGTGGAACGCTCATTCAGGGGTCTTATAATCCCTCTCTATGAACATCGTTATTTTGGCTGCTGGTCAGGGAAAGCGGATGAAGTCCGCCTTACCCAAGGTTCTTCAAACCTTGGCTGGGAAACCCCTTCTCCAGCACGTTTTGAATACGGCCTTAGACTTACAAGGTAAAAGCGCTAAAACTGGCCCCATCGTCGTTGTGGGGCATGGCGCTGCTGATGTTAAGGAATTTCTTCAGATCACCAGTGAGCAAGATTCTCGCTATGGCAAAGTGGGTACTGCATTGCAGGCGGAGCAAAAAGGAACGGGCCACGCCTTATTACAAGCTTTGCCTAAGCTTGATATGAATGAGCCTACTTTAGTTCTGTATGGCGACGTCCCCCTAACAAGCAAAAAGACGCTGGCTAAATTAACTAAATTAGCTGATGGTGTGCGTGGTCAAGATTCTGCATTAGCGCTTTTAACTCAAAACCTCAATAATCCAGCGGGCTATGGCCGTATCGTGCGCGATATTGATGGGTCAGTAAAAGAGATTGTTGAAGAAAAAGATGCATCACCAGAGCAAAAGCGTATTGAAGAGATCAATACCGGCATCATGGTTCTGCCAACCAACTCACTCAAAAAGTGGTTGAAGTCTTTGCGTGCAAGCAATGCCCAAGGCGAATACTATTTAACTGATGTAATTGCAATGGCAGTCAAAGATGGAGCGCCTGTTCGCACTGCACAAGCAGATGCTGAATATGAGACTGTTGGCGTTAACAGTCGCGATCAGTTGGCTGTATTAGAGCGAGTACATCAACTTAATCAAGCAAATATATTAATGGATGCTGGTGTTTCTTTAGCTGATCCGGCGCGGATTGATATTCGTGGAACTCTAGAGTGCGGTACGGATGTCTTTATTGATGTCGGTTGTGTATTCGAGGGTTGCGTAAGTTTGGCTGCGGGTACAACAGTGGGTCCGTACTGCATTATTCGTAATAGCGTGATTGGAAAGAATGTCACCATTCACCCATACAGCCATTTAGACGGCGCAAAAGTTGGCGCCAGTTCACTGATCGGACCTTATGCTCGCTTGCGTCCTGGTGCAGATTTGTCTAACGATGTGCATATTGGCAACTTTGTAGAAGTGAAGAATAGCAAGATCGCTGCAAATAGTAAGGCTAATCACTTGGCTTATGTGGGTGACTCCATCGTGGGTTCTAGAGTCAATATCGGTGCAGGTACGATTACTTGTAACTACGATGGCGTGAATAAACACCAAACCATTATTGAGGATGACGTTTTCATTGGTTCTGATACTCAGTTAGTTGCTCCAGTGCGTGTTGGCCGTGGCGCTACTTTGGGCGCGGGAACTACCTTAACTAAAGATGCACCCCCCAATCAGTTGACCGTATCACGAGCTAAGCAAATCTCTTTGCAGTGGCAGCGCCCAGTAAAGAAAGAAAAGAAAATAGTCACCAAGAAGGCAGCCACCAAAAAATCCGTGAAGGCTAAAAAATAATGTGCGGAATTGTTGGCGCAGCTTCGCGTAAGAATATTGTTGAAGTCTTAATTGAAGGCCTACGTCGCCTTGAGTACCGCGGCTATGATTCTTGTGGCTTTGCTGTAATTAATGGTGATGATGCCAAACATCCGATTGAGCGCGCACGCACTACTGCTCGTGTTTCTGAGTTGGCAGAGCAGGGTAAGGATTTTCATGGCACCTTAGGTATTGCGCACACTCGCTGGGCGACGCACGGTAAGCCAGATACACAAAATGCACATCCGCATATTTCAGGCGGTCTCATTGCTGTTGTTCACAACGGCATTATTGAAAACTACGAAGCACTACGCACTGAGTTGAAATCAGCAGGTTATGTATTTACCTCGGAAACTGATACTGAAGTCATTGCGCATCTAATTCATCAAGCCTATGTATCCAGTAAGCAATTAGATTTAGTTGCTTCAGTCCGTTCTGTATTGCCGCGACTTCATGGTGCTTATGCGATTGGCGTGATTGCACAAGATCGACCAAATATTTTGGTGGGCGCGCGTGTTGGCTCGCCATTAGTTGTTGCTCTTGGCGAAAATGAAAACTTCCTTGCTTCCGATGCTTTAGCACTTGCTGGTCGTGCGCACTCCATGATGTATTTGGAGGAAGGTGATGTTGCCATTCTGAAGGCAGAGAGCGTTGAGATCATCGATCAGGCAGGAAAGATGGCGCAGCGAGAGCAAAAGCCCATGCCCGCTCAGGCTGACTCGGTGGATCTGGGGCCTTATCAGCACTATATGCAAAAAGAGATTTTTGAGCAGCCCAGGGCAATCGGCGATACGCTTGCCAATATTGCCAGCTTTGGCCCAGAACTCTTTAACGCTGATCCTGAGCAGTGGAAAAAGTTCGATCAAATTCTGATCTTAGCCTGTGGTACTAGTTACTACTCTGCCTGTGTTGCTAAGTACTGGCTTGAGGACTTGGCAGGTATTCCGACTCAAGTTGAGATTGCTAGCGAATATCGCTATCGCACAACTGTCCCCAATCCCAACACATTAATTGTGGTGGTCTCCCAGTCTGGTGAGACTGCTGATACTTTAGCAGCCTTGCGCCATGCACAGGCTTTGGGACATCAATACACCTTAGCGATTTGTAACGTAGCGAGTAGTGCCATGGTTCGCGAAACTCATTGGAATTTCTTAACTAAGGCTGGTACTGAGATCGGGGTAGCTTCTACTAAAGCATTTACAACTCAATTGCTTGCTCTTTATCTACTGGCTGTTGCACTAGCTAAGCGAGCAGGAAAACTAAGTCCCGAAAGAGAGAAAGAGCTCTTGCGTGACTTGCGCCATTTGCCAAAAGCTTTGCATGCGGTATTAGCGCTTGAGCCACAGATCATTGCTTGGAGTACAGCATTTGCTAAGTGCGAGAACGCCTTATTTTTAGGGCGCGGCATGCACTATCCGATTGCTCTTGAAGGCGCTCTCAAGCTAAAAGAGATTTCCTATATTCATGCTGAAGCCTATCCAGCGGGTGAGTTAAAGCATGGACCGCTCGCTTTGGTTACTGAAAAGATGCCAGTAGTTACAGTGGCTCCTAAGGATGACTTGCTGGAAAAGCTCAAATCCAATATGCAGGAAGTTAAAGCCCGCGGTGGAAAGCTCTATGTCTTTGCTGATCAAGATACCGAGATTACTTGCAGTGAAGGTATTAATGTGATTCGTTTGCCCGAGCACTACGGCAATCTTTCACCAATTTTGCATGTGGTTCCCCTTCAGCTCCTGGCGTATCACACTGCTTGTGCCCTAGGCACTGATGTCGATAAGCCTCGCAACCTTGCAAAGAGTGTTACGGTCGAGTAATTCATCTCAGGGGTAGCGCATCCCCCAATTATTGATTTCTTGCAATTAGTACGAACTAGTACTAAAATAGTACGCATATTGACTAAATCGAGGTAAACCGATGAATCACCTATCGCTTGTTAAGGAGTTGGTTCAGGCATATCAGGCATTTGAGGTGTATTCGGCTGCACACATCAAAGAAATGGGTTTAACAATGACTCAGTTCGACATTGTTGCGACCCTAGGCAATCAGCCGCCGATGACCTGTAAGGAGTTGGGTGATAAGACCTTAGTTTCCAAAGGCACGATGACAGGGGTTCTTGAGCGACTAGAAGCTAAAGGCCTCATAGAAAAGTTGATGAATACTGATGATGGCCGAAGCTACAAGATTGGCCTTTCCAAAGCGGGCGACAAGTTATTTCAGAAGGTATTTCCGGAGCATGTTGAGTATCTTGGTAAGGCCTTCCGAAAGCTCACAAAGAAAGAATTAGAACAAGCGGTAACAGTTTTAAAAGAAGTTAAAACAATTTTTCAAAGGAAAGATAATGACTAAAGTAGCTGTTGTATTTCATAGTGGTTATGGCCATACTGTTAAACAAGCTGAAGCTTTAGCTAAAGGTGCAAATGCCACCTTAGTAGCTATTGATGCTGAAGGTAATATTACTGATGCACAGTGGGAGACCTTGAATACTGCTAATGCCATTGTATTTGGATCGCCAACCTATATGGGTACAGTGAGTTGGCAATTCAAGAAGTTTGCTGACGCAAGTTCTAAACAATGGTTTTCACAGCAGTGGAAAGATAAGATTTTTGGTGGCTTTACCAACTCAGCCACGATGAATGGTGACAAGCATTCCACTTTGCATTACTTCTTCACACTCGCTATGCAACACTCTGGCATTTGGGTGGGTACTGGTTTAATGCCGTCGAACTCTAAAGCTGCGAAGCGTGATGATGTGAACTATGTAGGCTCATCCGCGGGAGCCATGATGCAAACACCTTCAGATGCCAGTGCTGATGAAGTGAATGTGGGCGACTTAGAAACCGCACGTCTCTATGGCGAGCGTATTGCGAAGATTGCTGGCCAATTAAAGACAAAGTAAGAATCAGTAATAGTAAAAATTGGGGGAATGATGAAAAAACTCATTGGTATGCGGGGTAATGATCAGGGCCACTGGGTTGGTGATGGCTTTCCTGTGCGCACCCTGTTTTTCTATCAAGACTTAGGAAAGCAGATGAGCCCATTCTTGATGCTGGATTATGCAGGTCCAGCTGAGTTCACTCAAACAGCTGAACGTAAGGGAGTGGGTTCACATCCCCATCGTGGTTTTGAAACAGTCACGATTGTGTATGAGGGCGAAGTAGCGCACAAAGATTCTACGGGTCAGGGCGGCATTATTGGTCCAGGCGATGTGCAGTGGATGACTGCCGGCTCTGGCATCTTGCATGAAGAGTTTCATTCCGAAGAATTTGCCAAAAGTGGTGGAACTCTGAATATGGTGCAGTTATGGGTAAATCTACCGTCAAGATTGAAAATGACTAAGCCGGGCTATCAAGCTATTTTGGATAAACAGATCCCCACCATTAACTTAATGAATGGTGCGGGGCAAGCTCGTATTATCGCCGGGGACTTTAATGGTCATCAAGGTCCTGCTAAAACCTTCACCCCTATGCATGTGATTGATCTGAAATTGAAGAGGGGTTTAGTATGCATTCCCGTACCTGAGGGTTGGAATACATCCTTGATTGTGCTTAAGGGTAAGGTTGAGGCAGGTGAGGGCGTAGTAGCAAAAGATGCTCAAATGTTGATGTTTAGTATAGAAGGTCAAGATATTGAAATTAATATACTTGAAGATTCGATTGCCTTGCTGCTGAGTGGTGAACCTATTGATGAGCCTATAGTTGGCTATGGACCATTTGTCATGAATACCAAGGATGAGATTGCTCAGGCAATGAAGGATTTCAATAGCGGCAGTTTTGGAAGCATTGCCAACTAAAATCATGGCTGGGGTATAAAAAATCCGTTTGACTTCTATGCTGACCTGTGTACAAAAATTATTATTTAAATCAAGATGTTACACAGACTGGTTTAGAAAAGTGTGTTCAAATATCTGTTGTAGAAAAGGATATTTGCTCCACCTCATGTTTGACTCAAAAGATTTCTATGCCTTGCGTTTGCTTCCGCTTGTTTTTGCGGGATTTCTTTCTGCATGCGCCGTAGGCCCAGACTTTAAGCAGCCTGATGCTCCGAATACATCTAAATATACTGAAGCTACCCTTTCTCAGAAATTAGCCACTGCACCTGGAGTACCCGGCGGAACTAATCAAGAGTTTATTGAAGGCGCCGATATTGAGGCTCAATGGTGGGAGTTATTTAAGTCTCCTGAATTAGACGCTCTAATCAAAAAGGCCCTGCAGCAAAATCCTAATTTAGGTGCTGCTGATGCTGCGTTACGTGCGAGCCAAGAAAATGTCAGCGCACAAATTGGTGGACAGTATTTCCCGGCGATTGGTTTAAATGGCGGCGCCACACGGCAGCTGCAGCCTTCTGCAATTTATGGCCTGCCTTACGGCTCTGATACCTACAACCTCTATAACGCTTCTGTAAATGTTACATATAAGCTAGACGTCTTTGGTGGAGCACGCCGCGCAGTTGAAGGTGCGAGAGCGCAAGCAGAGATTGCACAGTTTCAGCTTGAAGGCGCCTACCTTTCTTTGACGGCCAACATTGTTACTAGTGCAGTACGTGAAGCTGCTTTGCGTGCACAGATGCAAGCTACAGAAGAAATTCTGAAAGCACAAACGAATTTAGCTGAAGTTACAGAAAAGCAATTAGCAATTGGTACAGTCTCTCGAGTAGATGTGACATCGCAAAGAACCTTGGTCTCTAACTCGCAAGTAGATTTATTTACTTACGAACGCAATCTTTCATTTGCACGTAATCAGTTGGCAGTATTGGTGGGCGAGCTACCTAGTAATGCCAATATCACCAAGTTTGACTTGAAGTCTTTGTATTTGCCCGAGAAGTTGCCACTCTCAGTGCCATCAAGCTTGGTGCGTCAGCGTCCAGATGTACGCGCAGCGGAGGCGCAGCTTAAGGCTACCAATGCTTTAGTAGGTGTTGCTACTGCTAATCTATTGCCACAATTGAATATCACTGGAGCTATTGGTTCCGCAGCATTAACAAGCTCAGCCTTATTTGGGCCGAACGCTACTCTATGGTCCATTGCTGGCGGTATCTTTCAGCCACTCTTTCAGGGTGGGCAGTTATTAGCACAACGTCGTGGTGCAATGGCCAATTACGAACAGGCGGTTTTTCAATATCAAGCTACTGTGCTGAAGGCCTTTCAAGAAGTGGCCGATTCTTTGCGTGCTTTAGAAACTGGATCACAAGCATTAAAGTCTGCATCAGATGCTGAGCGCTACGCTTATGAAACTTTAGATTTGGTGCAGCAGCAATACAAGTTAGGTACTGCCAGCTATTTGGCTGTCCTGTATTACCAAAATCAATATCAAATTGCTAAAGTCAAATCGGTTTCTGCGCAAGCAACCCGATTCTCTGACACGGCAGCATTATTTGCAGCATTGGGCGGCGGTTGGTGGAATCGTACCGGCCCAGCCTTTCAACCAAAAGCCATAGCGAACAAAGATCAAAATGAAACTTCTGGAAAAAATTAAAACCAAAGTAACTGCTATTGCAGTCGCCTTGTGGGCATGGATGCCTGCGAAGGCGATCGAGTGGAAACTTCGCGACAGGCTCATTGCTCTTTGGGAAAAGATAAAAGGATTTTGGGTGCGTTTACGCGAGCGATTCATGCGTAGCAAGATCAATGCAAAATTACAATCCATGACTCCTTTGGGTCGACGTATGACCATTATGTTATGCGGTGTATTTTTGTTATTGGGCTTGATATTTGGATTTAATCAACTCAAGACTTTCATGATTAAGTACTTCATTGCTGGTATGGGTTTGCCGCCAGCAACAGTTTCTACGATGGTTGTGGAAACTTCAGCATGGCAACCTAAATTATCTAGCGTTGGTAATGTGCGTGCATTTAGGGGTGTAGAACTCAGCACTGAAATTGGTGGCTTGGTACAAAACGTATCCATTAAATCAGGCATGGATGTTAAAGAAGGCGAGTTACTCATTAAATTGAATGATGCCTCTGATGTTGCCCAACTCAACTCTTTAAAAGCATTAGCAGATTTGGCCCAAGTAATTAATGAGCGCGATAGACAGCAACTAGAGATTCAGGCGATTAGTAAGAACGTGTTCGATACTAGTAAAGCAGATGCTAAGTCAAAGCAAGCTCAGGTAGAGCAGCAAACTGCCTTAGTTGCTAAGAAAAATTTAAAGGCTCCTTTTAGTGGACGTGTTGGTATTGTGATGATCAACCCTGGTCAGTTTGTGAATCCAGGTGATAAGTTACTTACTCTTCAAACCTTGGATCCGATTTTTGTGGACTTCAATCTCCCGCAAAGCAATGCTGAACAAATACAGGTTGGGCAAGAAATTGTGGTGACGACGGATGCATTCAAGGGTGCAAGCTTTACTGGAAAGATTACTGCGGTCAGTCCGAAGGTCGATACGAATACCCGTAATATCCAGATTGAGGCTCAGTTAGCTAACCCAGATAAAAAGATCTTACCGGGCATGTTTGCTAATGTGAATATCAAGTTAGGTGATCAGGTGAAGTTGCTGACTTTGCCTCAGACGGCTGTAACTTATAACCCGTATGGCTCAACAGTCTTTATTGCTAAGCCAACTGGTAAAAAAGATAAGCAGGGCAAACCTGCGCTGGAGGCTCAACAAGTCTTCGTGACTACTGGGCTAACACGTGGAGATCAGGTGGCAATCCTCAAGGGGGTTGAAGAGGGTGCCACGGTTGTTACAAGCGGTCAACTCAAGTTGAAGAATGGAACTCCGCTGATTGTGAATAACAAGGTGTTGCCAGCTAATTCACCCAACCCACAGCCACAGGAATAAGTCCTAGATGAATTGGACTGACATATTTATTCGTAGGCCGGTACTCTCACTGGTAGTGAGTGCACTCGTCCTGGTATTTGGTTTGAAGGCAGTAGGATCCTTGCCGGTTAATCAATATCCCCAAACCCAAAATGCCATTGTTACGATTACAACGGCCTACTATGGAGCTGATCCAGAGACGATTGCTGGATTTATTACTCAGCCCTTAGAGACAGCGATTGCTCAGTCTCAGGGTATTGATTATTTGTCATCGATGAGCGTGAGTGGTCTCTCAACCATTACGGCTACTCTTAAGCTGAATTACGATTCGAATGCGGCATTGACGCAGATCCAGACTCAAATAAGCTCAGTCAAGAATCAACTACCACCGCAAGCTCAGCAACCTGTCTTGACTGTACAAATTGGTCAATCGACTGCGGCCATGTACATGGGTTTTTATAGTGATGATATTCCAAACAATGCGATTACTGATTACTTATTGCGGGTAGTGAAACCAAAACTGGATTCTATAGACGGCGTCCAGAACGCTGAAATTACCGGGGGCAGAAAGTTTGCTTTGCGTGCCTGGCTCGATCGCGAGAAGATGGCTGGGCTTGGTGTGGGTGCGGATGATGTCTACAGCGCCATGGCAGCCAATAACTACTTATCTGCAGTTGGTAGTACTAAAGGCGACATGGTTGCAGTGGACTTGGTGGCAGGCACTGATTTGCATACGCTTGATGAGTTCCGCAAGCTAGTCATCAAAAAAGACGGCATCAACATTGTGTATTTGGATCAAGTAGCTAGTGTGACTATGGGCTCCGAGGACTACAACACCAATGTCGCATTTAGTGGCAAGCGGTCGGTATTTATTGCGATCAAGGTAGCTCCACAGGCGAACTTACTCGATGTAGCCGAACGGGTTCGTGCTGCAGTGCCAGATATTCAGAAGCAGTTGCCAACCGGTATGTCTGGAAAGGTGGTGTATGACTCTACTAAGTTCATTACTACCTCGATTGATGAAGTAGTGGCCACATTGTTAGAGGCGCTATTGATTGTGACAGTCGTGATCTATCTTTTCTTGGGAAGCGCACGCGCTGTTGCGGTGCCAGTGATTGCAATGCCACTCTCTTTGATTGGCACATTCTTTTTAATGCAGGTCTTGGGTTACTCCATTAATTTACTGACACTACTTGCTCTAGTCTTGGCAATTGGTTTGGTGGTCGACGATGCCATTATTGTGGTTGAGAACGTGGACCGCCACATGAAGGAAGGTAAGTCTCCATTAGAAGCTTCTCTAATTGCAGCGCGTGAGTTGGGCGGCCCTATTTTGGCCATGACGATTGTGCTGATCGCAGTGTATATTCCGATTGGCTTTCAGGGCGGTTTAACGGGCGCGCTTTTTACAGAATTTGCTTTTACCTTGGCCAGCGCAGTTGCGGTATCGGGGTTGATTGCTTTAACGCTATCTCCGATGATGTGTTCCCGTATCTTTACCGAAGCGCAAGAGGCTTCGCCGTTTGTTCAAAAGATTGACCATATTTTTGAAAAAGTTCACCACAGCTATCAAACTACTTTGCGTGAACTCTTAAGCACTTGGCAGGTCATTATTGTGATGGGTGCGATTTTGCTAGGTGGGGTAGCCTATCTTTACTCCACTGCACGTTCTGAATTAGCGCCAACAGAAGATCAGGGTATTGTGTTGATGCAGGCTTCAGGCCCACCTAATAGTACGGTCAATCAGATGCAGACTTATGCTGATCAGATTTATCAAATATCAGCAGCAGAGCCTGAGTACGAGCAAATGTTTCAGATCACCAGTCCTACGAGTAGTTTTGGCGGTGTGTTGCTTAAGGATTGGGATCAACGTAGTCGTAACGCTACTAAGTTCCAAGAGGATATGCAGAGTAAGTGGAATTCGATTGCTGGCGCTCGCGTAGCAGCTTTCCAGTTTCCGGCCTTACCTGGCGCACAGGGCTTACCTGTTCAGGTAGTGATTAACACCACCGAGTCTTATGAATTGTTAAATGAGGTATCCCAAGCAGTTTTGGATAAAGCGCGTCGCAGTGGCAATTTCTTTTTCGTAGACTCTGATTTGAAGATTGATAAACCACAAGATGTTTTGGAAATTGATCGGGAAAAAGTGGCTGCACTGGGCATGACCCAACAGCAAGTGGGTAGTGCGCTATCTGCTGCACTGGGCGGCGGCTATGTCAATTACTTCTCTGTTGCTGGCCGCTCTTATCGCGTCATTCCGCAGGTGAAGCAAGTAGACCGTTTAAATCCAGACCAAATACTCGACTACTACATACGTACTCCGAGCGGACAGATGATTCAGGCTCGTACCATCGCAACAATTAAGCAAAGAGTAGTGCCGCAGTCAATTAATCACTTTCAGCAACTCAACTCGGCAACGATATTTGGTGTGAGTACCCCATTTATTTCTCAAGCAGATTTATTGGAGTTTATGCGTCAAACTTTAAAAGAGGTTGCCCCTAATGGTTACACCATGGATTACGCTGGCCCGTCCCGTCAGTTCATGGCAGAGTCTGGCGGTTTCTTGGTGACCATGTTCTTTGCGATCTTAATTGTGTTCTTGGTCTTGGCTGCCCAGTTTGAAAGCTTCCGTGACCCAATCGTGATTTTAGTTTCAGTACCACTCGCTTTGTTTGGGGCGCTGATCTTTATTAATTTGGGCTTCACAACTTTAAATGTGTATACCCAGGTTGGACTAGTTACGTTGATGGGGCTGATTAGTAAGCACGGTATTTTGATTGTGGAATTTGCTAATGAGCTTCAAGAGGCTGGTCGTAGTAAGTTGGACGCTATCGTAGAAGCTAGTAGCGTACGTTTACGTCCGATCTTAATGACGACTGCTGCAATGGTATTAGGTGTAGTACCTCTAGTGATTGCTTCTGGAGCAGGTGCTGCTGGCCGTCAATCAATGGGTATTGTGATCTTTACTGGTTTATCAATTGGTACCTTGTTTACACTTTTTGTAGTGCCAGCAATGTACTTATTTATTGGCGCAGATCACCATCAGAAAAAATTCAAGCAACAATAACTCACTAGTATCGTAAAAAAGAAAAAGGTGAACTAAGTTCACCTTTTTAGTTGAGATACCCAATTCTTATACTGTTGGAATCCTGCCTTACTTCACAACATTAAGTTCTTTTTCTGCAACTACGCTGTATTTGGTTTCCGCTTCTATGCGCTTCATCCATGCATCTATATTGTGTAAAGAAGGACGCGGGCCAGTTTGGTCTGGGTAGGTTTGATTTAATAAAATCCAACGACTTACGCAAAGTGCTAGTGGAATATCCCCAATACTAAATGCATTTCCAGAGCAATAGTGCTGGCTTGCCAGCTGCTGATCTAGTAAGGTGAATAGTGCATTGCTATCTTGATAAGCCTTGCGAATTGCTTCGTTATTTCGCTCGTTTTCAGGTGTACGAGTGAGGCCCAAAAAGGCGGTACGTAATGCTGGCCACATAGTTCCAAGTTGCCAGTCCATCCACTTTTCAGACTGATATTGAGAGGCGGTATCGCTTGTTAAGCGCTTCGATTGATCGTACTGACGAACAAGGTATCGCAAGATCGTATTAGATTCCCATAGTACAAGGTTACCGTCTTCTAAGGTTGGTACTAAGCCATTGGGATTGAGTGCTAGAAATTCAGGCGTACGATTTTTCCCAAAATGAAGGCCAGCATCAATGCGTTCAAAGTCTTTACCTTCTTCTAGCCCCAGCTCTGCAAGACACCACAATACTTTTTGTACATTGATGGAACTTTTTCTTCCCCATAAGCGCATCATTTCAATTCCTATTCGAATATTTTTAAAGTGATGAATCTAAACCCATAAATTTGCTGTGTGCAAATATCAGTGGATGGCTTTCTGGATCGTGCTTTAGGTTGAGGACTTTAGCAACAATGATGTTATGGTCGCCACCCGTATGAACTGATGCTGTCTCACATTCAAAGTAAGCGCAGCATCCTTCAATTTGGGTAAGCCCACTTGCCGCAATTTTATGGGGGATGCTCGTGAATTGATTTTCTTTTACGGTAGCAAAATGCATCGCCATTGCCTCTTGCGAGCGCTCTAGCACATGAATTAATTGTTTATGACCTACTTCAAAATTGGGCATCAAGCGCGAATGCTTCTTAAGACTCCATAAAATGAGAGGCGGCTCCAAGGAAACAGTATTGAAAGAGCTGATAGTGATGCCATGAGCTTGCTGGTCAGCATCTAGGCAAGTAATTACTGTGACCCCGGTTGCAAAGGAAGAGAAGCCCTTGCGGAGCTCTTGGGAGGTAAATGGGGTCATTTTGCTTACTTGTTTAGTGGCTTACTTCGTTGCAGCCGGAATGTTAGTGCCTGGAATGGGGGTCAGAATTTCGTTCTCTTCAGCTTTGACACATTTGAAACGGTATTCCTTGCCGGCCTTAGAAAGGAAGCTAGCGCCTTGGTAAAAATCATTTTTACAAGTTGTGCTGGCAAAATCCATTACCTCTTGTGGTGCGGCGCTGGAGGTGATCAAGCGCATATTGCCCATAGACATATTAATCTGGCTCGATGAGCACCCAATGAGTGCTAGACCACAAGTTGAAGTTAATAGTAGAATTTTTTTCATGGAAACCTCCATAATCAGCAATGCTCGTTAGGATAAACCTATTACGTATTTGCTGTGGAGAATGCAGCGCTTTTAAAAGGAAGAGACATGTTTAAGGCTATTTTGGTAAATAAAGATGATCAAGGTTATCGGGCTGAGCTTGCTCAAGTCGATGAGGCTAGCTTGCCTGAGGGCGATGTCAGGGTTAAGGTGCTCTATTCCACGCTGAACTACAAAGATGGTTTGGCAATTACTGGCAAGGGTCCGGTAGTGCGTAGCTTTCCGATGGTGCCTGGGATTGATTTTGCAGGCGAAGTCTTAGAGAGCGCTAGCCCAGAATTTAAAGTTGGTGACATGGTGCTGCTCAACGGCTGGGGTGTTGGCGAGGGTCATTGGGGTGGTTTAGCGCAGCAAGCACGTGTGAAGTCAGAGTGGCTTATTCCTTTGCCAAAGGGTTTTACTGCTAAGCAAGCTTTAGCTATTGGTACTGCTGGCTATACCGCCATGCTATGCGTAATGGCTTTACAAAAGCACGGCCTAAAGCCTAGCGATGGCGAAGTGCTGGTGACTGGTGCTGCAGGTGGAGTTGGAAGCTTTGCGATTACGCTTTTGAGCAAACTAGGGTTCACAGTTGTCGCCAGCACGGGAAGGATGTCCGAAGCTGATTATTTAAAGAAATTGGGTGCTAGTGAGGTGATTGATCGTGCGGTACTGTCAGCCCCTGGTAAGCCTTTGGCAAAAGAGCGTTGGGCGGCGGTAGTTGATAGTGTTGGTAGTCATACTTTGGCTAACGCTTGCGCACAAACCAAAAGTGATGGTGCAGTTGCTGCTTGCGGATTAGCTCAAGGAATGGATTTTCCATCGACTGTTGCGCCATTCATTTTACGTGGCGTAACTTTGTATGGCATTAATAGTGTGACAGTAGCAAAAGCAAAACGTATTGCTGCTTACGAGCAGTTAAGTAAGCTGGTAGATCTTAAAACTTTGGAAGAGATCTCTCACGAAATTAATTTAGAAGATTCTATAAAGTACGCCGCAGAGCTGATGGCTGGCAATGTACGCGGTCGTTTAATTGTGGATGTAAACAAATAAGTATTGGTTAATGGATAGTGCTTACTCTGAAGCTTGAGGTTTTCGTGCTTTTAGTTTTTCTAAAACCTCAAGCTTGTCTGAGTTAGAAAGTTCAGACCAGTCTGCAATCTCAGGGAGCGTGCGATAGCAGCCACGGCAAAAACCATTGTCGGGGTTGATGTCACACCAGTTGATGCAAGGTGATGGAACTGTTGTCAAAGCAAACCTAAAATAGAAATAGATGAATACTAAAAACCAATCTAGCGATCTGAGTGCCATTCATTATCCCCTAGCGGATGCTTTACCGGAAGCGGGCAGTTCAATCGAGGTCGCGCCTGGTGTACGCTGGCTACGGATGCGCTTACCGTTTGCTTTGGATCACATCAATCTATGGCTGCTACGGGATGAGTTTGAGGGGCTTCAAGGCTGGACCATTGTAGATTGTGGCATTGCTAATGATGAGACAAGGGCAGCCTGGGATCAGATCTTTGCTTCACAGTTAGAGGGATTGCCGGTGTTGAGGGTGATAGTGACCCATATGCATCCAGATCATGTGGGACTCTCTCAGTGGCTCTGTGAGAAGTGGCAAGCACCACTCTGGATCTCCATGACAGATTATTTAACTGCGCAATGGCTTAGTCATAAAGAGGGCGGGGCTGCGGTTGGTGCACGCGCTGGTGGCGGGGGCTCTGCAGACCACTTTCAAAAACATGGACTCAATGCACCAGAAGATTTAGAAAAAATTCGTGCTCGCTCGAATTACTATAGCAATATGGTTCCGGGTGTGCCACGACAATATCGTCGCATCATTGATGGTGAAATGATTTTGATTGGTGGACATGAGTGGCAAGTGATTATGGGGTTTGGTCATGCGCCTGAACATGCTTCATTATTTTGCAAAGATTTGGAAGTGTTGATTTCTGGAGATATGTTGTTGCCACGCATTTCAACCAATGTTAGCGTTTACGATGCAGATCCGGATGCAGATCCATTGGGCCTGTATTTGAGCTCTTTAGATCGATATCTGCCCTTACCCGATAACACTCTGGTACTGCCATCTCATGGCAAGCCTTTTACAGGAATGAAGCCCCGGGTTGGTCAGCTAAAAGCGCATCACGATGAGCGCTTAACGGAAACACTGGGAGCATGTGAAAAACCAGCAACTGCTCGTGAGATAGTGCCGGTTTTGTTTAGACGTGAATTAGATATTCACCAAATGACATTTGCTATGGGCGAGGCTATTGCCCATCTGAATTACCTACTTCGTCGAGGAAAGTTGAGTCGCCAGCTTTGCGACGACGGCGTGTTGCGGTTTTGCGTGGTTTAGAAGCTTTTGTTCCGGAGTCTTTAGGAGTTTCAACAGTCGCAGCAGTGGCGCTCGCCGAAACGGCATCCCCAAAGGATTTGAGTGCCATCATGGTGGCGTGCTGCACTTCTAGCCCCTGAATGGTGGACTTCAAAATATTGAGGTTGAGGTTCAGCCAGTTTTCAACACTTTTCAGATCTTTGATGCGCTTTTCAAGTTCGTCGGTATCTAGCCCTGGAAAAGCTGAGCCAAAACCCCCCGCCGCCTTGGAGGCGTCCGTGGTGAAGGGAAATTGGCCTGGCGTTTGCCCGCCCGCTCCCTGACCCCACATGGTTTTCATCATTTCAAGGCTTTGATTGAATTCTGGGATAGTTCCAAACATAGGGGTTGCTCCGGGTCAGATAAAAGTGGCTTATTGCCAATACAATAGAGGATTCTAGAGATTAATCCCGGTTACGCAATGCAATCTAATGGTTTATCCCAGCCTTACACCCGCGGTCAGGCACTTCCCGAGCTACTAAAGCAGCGTATTCTGATTTTGGATGGCGCCATGGGCACCATGATTCAGCAATACAAGCTGAGTGAGGCGGATTACCGTGGATTACCAGTCAGCAAACGCTTTGAGAGTCACCCAGGCGATATTAAAGGCAATAACGAACTCTTAGTACTGACCCAGCCACAGATTATCAGCAAGATTCATGAGCAGTATTTGGATGCGGGTGCAGATATTATTGAGACTAATACCTTTGGCGCTACCTCAGTTGCGCAAGAGGATTACAAGATGGCTGATTTAGCTCGTGAGATGAATGTGATCTCCGCTCAATTGGCTCGCGCTGCCTGTGAAAAATACTCTACGCCAGATAAGCCACGTTTTGCGGCAGGCGCAATTGGACCAACTCCAAAGACTGCAAGTATTTCTCCTGATGTAAATGATCCCGGTGCGCGTAATGTGACGTTTGATGCACTTCGAGCTTCCTATCGAGAGCAGATAGAAGGCCTCTTTGAGGGCGGTGTTGATTTATTTTTAGTGGAAACTATTTTCGACACACTCAATGCCAAGGCTGCATTGTTTGCTTTAGATGAGTTCTTTGAGGAAACCGGTGAGCGTTTGCCGGTAATGATTTCAGGTACGGTCACGGATGCCTCTGGTCGAATTCTATCTGGCCAAACAGTGGAAGCATTTTGGAATAGCTTGCGCCACATTAAACCACTCACCTTTGGCCTGAACTGCGCCTTAGGTGCAGCACTAATGCGCCCTTATATTGCTGAGCTATCCCGTATCTGCGATGTTGCAGTATCTTGCTATCCCAATGCCGGTTTGCCCAACCCCATGAGTGATACAGGCTTTGATGAGACTCCGGATATTACTTCTAGTTTGGTTGACGGTTTTGCAAAAGATGGTTTGGTAAATCTAGTAGGTGGCTGCTGTGGAACTACACCAGATCATATTCGTGCAATTGCTAATGCTGTTTCACAGCGTAAGCCGCGACCTTTCTACCGTGAAAGTGCGGAGCTGTCAGCATGAGTAAGACTGTAAAGGTAATGCCGCCGATGAAGCTTTCAGGCCTAGAGCCTTTTAACGTTACAGCCGATATCCGCTTTGTGAACATTGGAGAGCGCACTAACGTAACAGGCTCCAAAGCATTTGCCCGCATGATTTTAAATAATCAATTTGATGAGGCCTTGGTAGTTGCAAGACAGCAAGTTGAGAATGGTGCTCAAGTGATTGACATCAATATGGATGAGGCGATGTTGGATTCTGAAGCGGCAATGACGCGCTTCTTGAATTTGATTGCTTCAGAGCCAGACATCGCTCGTGTACCGATCATGATTGACTCCTCTAAATGGAGCGTAATTGAGGCTGGTCTGAAGTGTATTCAGGGTAAGCCGATTGTGAATTCGATTTCACTCAAAGAGGGCGAAGAGCCTTTTAGAAAACAAGCGCGCTTGATTCGTCGTTACGGTGCGGCTTCTGTAGTGATGGCATTTGATGAAGTCGGTCAAGCAGACACTTTTAAGCGCAAGACAGAAATTTGTCAGCGCTGCTATCAAATTCTCGTTAATGAGATCGGCTTTCCAGCAGAAGATATTATTTTTGATCCCAATATCTTTGCAATTGCCACCGGCATTGAAGAGCATGATAACTATGCGGTAGATTTTATTAATGCTACACGCTGGATTAAAGAAAACCTGCCGGGCGCGAAAGTCAGTGGCGGCGTTTCGAATGTCAGCTTTTCATTCCGCGGTAATGATCGTGTTCGAGAAGCTATTCATACTGTGTTCCTGTATCACGCCATCCAAGCTGGTATGGATATGGGCATTGTTAATGCGGGGCAGCTCGGCGTCTATGCAGACCTAGATCCTGAATTGCGTGAGCGCGTTGAAGATGTAGTGCTGAACCGCTATAAAGAAAAAGATGGTAAGACGCCAACTGAGCGCTTACTCGATATTGCTGATCAATTTAAGGGCGGTGGGGCAAAGCAAGTAGAAAACTTGGTGTGGCGTGAAGCCCCAGTACGAGAGCGTTTAACCCATGCCTTAGTGCATGGAATTACAACCTTTATTGAGGGTGACACTGAAGAGCTGCGCGCTCAAATTATGGGTGCAGGTGGTCGTCCGATCGAGGTAATTGAAGGTCCTTTAATGGATGGTATGAATGTCGTTGGCGACCTATTTGGCGCTGGCAAGATGTTTCTACCTCAAGTGGTCAAGAGCGCACGCGTAATGAAGCAAGCGGTAGCCATTTTGATTCCTTACATTGAGGAAGAGAAGCGTCAACACATTGCCTCTGGTGGCGAAGCAAAAGCTAAGGGCAAGATTGTGATGGCGACTGTTAAGGGAGACGTCCACGATATTGGCAAAAACATTGTGACGGTGGTGCTGCAATGTAATAACTTTGAAGTTGCCAATATGGGTGTGATGGTGCCTTGCTCAGAAATTTTGAAGCGTGCCAAAGAGGAAAAAGCGGATATTGTTGGCTTGTCTGGTTTGATTACGCCATCTCTAGAGGAGATGACCTACGTTGCTCAAGAGATGCAACGTGACGATTATTTCCGTGAGCGTCAAATCCCACTGATGATTGGTGGTGCCACAACTTCTCGTGTGCACACTGCAGTCAAGATTGCACCGCATTACGATGGACCGGTAGTCTATGTACCTGATGCCTCCCGCTCTGTGTCTGTAGCATCAAGCCTTCTGTCAGATGAAAGCGCCAAGAAATTTATTCAAGATTTGCGCGATGACTACGTACGTATTCGTGAGCAGCATGCCAATAAAAAAGCGTCCCCAACTATTTCATTAGAAGCCGCGCGTAAGAATCGGGAGCTGATTGATTGGGCTCACTACGTGCCTGAGAAGCCTAAGTTCATTGGCCGTCGTGTTTTCAAGAATTTTGCTTTAAGTGACATCGCCAAATATATTGACTGGACACCGTTTTTTCAGACTTGGGATTTGGCTGGTAAGTTTCCAGCAATCTTGGATGATGAAGTTGTTGGTATAGAGGCTCGTAAAGTATTTGAAGATGGCCAAGCGCTATTGGACAAGTTGATTAAAGGCCAGTGGTTGCAAGCCGATGCCGTAGTAGCTTTCTACCCAGCAAATACGATAGGTGATGACATTGCTTTGTACAGCGATGAATCCCGCGAGCATCCATTATTCGTTTGGCATAACTTGCGTCAGCAGGCTGAGCGTCCAGTTGTCGATGGTATTCGTCGACCTAATCGTTGCTTGGCTGACTATGTGGCGCCTAAAGATTCACATGTGGCTGATTATCTGGGCTGCTTTGCTGTCACAACTGGCCATGGGGTTGAGAAAAAAGTGGCTGAGTTCCATGCCAAGCATGATGACTACAGTGCAATTATGTTGCAATCTTTGGCCGATCGTCTGGCAGAGGCATTTGCAGAGTTGATGCATCATCGTGTTCGTACCGATCTTTGGGCTTATGCGACTGATGAGATGTTGACGAACGATCAAATGATTAATGAAGAGTATCGTGGTATTCGTCCAGCGCCAGGATATCCAGCGTGCCCTGCGCATGAAGTGAAAAAAGATTTATTGCGCGTCATTGGTTCGGAAGATATTGGTATGACATTGACCGAATCATTGGCTATGAATCCCGCTTCCAGTGTCAGCGGTTTTTATCTGGCACATCCGGATGCACGTTATTTCAATGTGGGTAAGTTGTCAGCAGACCAGATTGAAGATCTTGCTAAGCGTCGTAATGAGTCCGTTGAAGACATTCGTCGCCAGTTGGCAAGCTCGATAGACTAAATTTGACTTGGGTGAAGTGGGGTGCAGTTTTTAAACGCCCCACATCACCGGTTCATCTTTGGCTTTGGCTTGTTTCATCAGCTCTAAGAAAGGATAGGCGCGCTGCCCCAGCCTGTCGGCAAGTTTTGGTTTTTCAGTACTTTCTTGATCCGCTGTATTACTTTTAGAGCGCTCTTCCAAGTCTTTCAAAATAGCAGTTTCTAGGGCGATGATGAAGCTTGGAAGTTGCTCCACCGTCAAAATTCCCCTAGGTTCTAATGAGCGACCCAAAATTTCAAAGATTCGTTGGGTGAGGTCAGCCAGCATGATGACGTCAGGGCCCGCTTTGGAGCGAAATTGATAGATCATTTCAATAGCTTACCACCTGATAAACTCACTTATCTATGTTGTTAACTAATAAAAATCGTTTAATTGAAATGCTAAGTGCAGCCCTTCAGGGTCTCGCCCAGGACCGTGGCTTGGGGGATGCCCCCGCGCCGCGCTTAGAGCGCCCTAAAGCGGTAGACCATGGGGATGTCGCTTGTAATATTGCGCTCCAGCTATCCAAGGCTTGGAAGTTAAATCCCAGGGAATTAGCGCAAGCACTGGTCGAGCACCTTGAGCAGCAGTCTGGCTATAGTGAGCTCATTGCCTCCTGCGAAATTGCGGGACCTGGATTTATTAATTTTCGTCTGAGCAACACTGCTAAAACTGCAGTGGTGCAAGAAGTCCTCACAGCAGGATCTCAGTTTGGTCAGCTAGCACCAGAGGCAGCCCCCGTTTCTAGTGCCATGATTGAGTTTGTCTCCGCTAATCCAACTGGCCCACTGCATGTGGGTCATGGTCGTCAAGCTGCGTTAGGCGATGCCCTAGCAAATCTATTGGCAACTCAGGGTATCAAGGTGCATCGTGAGTTTTATTACAACGATGCTGGAGTCCAGATCGCAAACTTGGCGCTCTCAGTACAAGCTCGATTGAACGGACTTAAGCCAGGGGATGCTGCTTGGCCAGAGAGTGCCTATAACGGTGAATATATTGCAGAGATTGCAACTGCTTTTAAGGATTCACCTGAATACAAAGATGAGCTTGAAGCGATCCGCCAATTTGCTGTCGCGTATTTACGCAACGAACAAGATATTGATTTAAAAACATTTGGCGTGAAGTTTGATTACTATTACCTAGAGTCTTCCTTGTATACCGATGGCAGTGTTGCAAAAATTGTCGAAGAGTTGCAGAGTATTGGTAAAACCTACGAGTCTGAGGGCGCGCTTTGGCTCAAGACAACAGATGATGGTGATGACAAAGATCGCGTCATGCGTAAGTCTGATGGCAGCTTTACCTACTTTGTGCCTGATGTCGCCTATCACACCAGCAAATGGAATCGGGGCTTTGAAAAAGTAATTAATGTCCAAGGTAGTGATCACCACGGCACTATCGCCCGTGTTCGCTCGGGCTTGCAGGGTGTGGCACAGAAGCGTGGTTGGGATATTCCGAAAACCTACCCTGACTACGTATTACACAAGATGGTGACGGTGATGCGTCATGGCGAAGAAGTCAAAATTTCTAAACGCGCTGGCTCCTATGTGACTGTGCGTGACTTGGTTGAGTGGTCAGGTGGCATTACACCAGAGATGACTGCTGATGAGCGCGAACTAGCGCTTCAGCGTGGAAGAGATGCCGTACGTTTCTTCCTTATCTCCCGCAAGGCTGATACAGAGTTCGTCTTTGATATTGATTTGGCATTACAGCAGAATGATGAGAATCCCGTGTTCTATGTGCAATATGCCCATGCGCGTATTTGCTCAATCTTGACTCAATGGGGTGGACAAGTATCTGACCTTAAGGGGGCAGATCTTTCTCTATTGCAAAGCAAAGCCTCGGATCATTTGTTGCGTCGTTTAGCTGAATATCCAGAAATGCTTACTGATGCTGCTGCAGACTTAGCGCCACATGCTTTAGCTTTTTACTTGCGTGATTTAGCAGGAGACTTTCATACTTTCTATAACGCAGATCGCGTCTTAGTGGATGATCCCGCATTGAAATTGGCGCGCCTTGCATTGCTTCTAGCAACGCGTCAAGTGCTTGAAAATGGATTAAAAGTATTAGGTGTATCAGCACCCGCTAAGATGTAAGCTGTAGTAATTGCCAGCGCTTAAGAAGTAAAAAGAAGGATGGGGATACGATGAAAAAAAATGATCAACACACCAGCTATATGCCAAAGACCCAGTCTTCGAGCTCGGAGTATGGGGGCACTATTCTTGGCTTTATCTTAGGATTGGGTGTTGGGCTTGGCGTTGCTTTTGTGATTGCCTTCTATCTTTCCAAAAATACGCCGCAAGAGCGCCCTGGGGTCAGAGCCCCTAATCTTCCCTTAACTATTAAACCAGGATCAGCCCCTGCTGAAGGCGAAGTTGCTGCCCCAGCAGAGGCTTTAGATCTGAATAAGCCTTTACAAGGTAAGTCTGCAGCACCTGCCGCTAATGCGCCAGATCCAATTGCTGATGTGGCTAATGGTAAGAAGCTAGCAGATGGGACTTCCACCGCTAAATCAGATGCAATTTATTTCTTACAAGTAGGCGCCTTTAATAAGCGTGCCGATGCAGATGCACAAAAAGCAAGTTTAGCGATTCAAGGGATTCAATCTCAATTAAGTGAGATTAGTAGTGATGGCAATACGCTTTGGCGTGTGCGTGTTGGTCCTTATAACAGTGTTGAAGAAAGCAATCCCGTGCGTGATAAGCTTAATGGCATGGGTATTAAACCGAGCGTCATTAAATCTAGCAAATCATGATTACATTATCTAAATCTAAAAGAGCCCTTTTATCCGCTGCCATTCTTGGCTTGGCATTTTCTTTTTCAGGGCTTGCTACTGCGCAAAGTCCTAAGATTGAGGAGGGGTTTGATTATCGTATTTTGCCTACCCCTCAGCCAGTTGAGGCCAAAGGAAAGGTCGAGGTTATCGAATTCTTTTGGTATGGTTGCCCGCATTGCTATGACTTTGAACCAGAGCTCAATACGTGGCTTAAGCGCCAAGCAAGGGATGTGACATTCCGTAAGGTGCCCGTTGCTTTCCGAGACGACTTCATGCCGCACAGCCAATTGTTCTATGCCTTAGAGTCCATGGGCAAGGGTGAGGCAATGAATGACAAAGTCATGTACGCCATGCATAAAGAAAACAAGCGCCTTATGACAGAAAATGAGATCGCCGACTGGGTCGCCTCACAAGGTATTGATCGCAATACTTTCTTAGCCACCTATCGCTCATTTGCCGTTATATCAAAAGTACGTGCCGCAAGACAGATGGCCGATACTTATCGAATTGATGGTGTGCCAACGATTGTGATGCAGGGTCGCTACGTAACATCCCCATCTATTGCTGGTACTAAGGCAAAAGCGATTGCTGTAATGGATCACTTAGAGCAAAAAATCCGTAAGGATAAGTACAAGTAATTCAGATTCTTATATTTTGACGAAGCGTCGAATAATCCAGAAGTAAAGCGGGTAAGGCAGGATTCTGAGGAACTTTAAGAATCCTGAAAACCGCTTAGGGAAGTGAATATCAAATTCTCCAGCTTGAAGTCCAGCGAGAATTTCTTGTGCGGCCTCATCGGCAGTAATGAGTGCTGGCATCTCAAAATCATTTTGTGCGGTAGCCTCGGTTGCAACAAATCCCGGTGAGATCATATGCACACTCACACCCTGGGGTAGTAAGTCGTAATAGAGAGTTTCACAGAAATTAATAATCCCCGCTTTACTTGGCCCATACGCTAAGGCTTTAGGTAATCCGCTATATCCCGCTACGCTACCAACGATCGCAATATGTCCGCTATGCGCTTTGAGCATATCAGGCATGACAATACTGACTGCCCGCATGGGGCCGAGCAGATTGGCATCAATTGTTTTCTGGGCAACATCAAATTCGAAGTTATCAGCACGTAAGGGGGTATATACGCCTGAGACAAACAACAGTAGATCTAGGCCACCCCAGGTTTCTAGGATGCCTCGGTAAGTGGAGTCCAGCTGTTCTTGACGGGTGACATCTAGTGGGAAAACCAAGGCCTGTCCAGGTTTTGCAGATTGTGCGAGAGTATCTAGTCGCTCGGCACGGCGGCTAGAAAGCGCAACTTTTGCACCCGCCTTGATAAATGCTTTTGTGCAGGCCTCACCAATACCGCTGGAAGCCCCAATGACCCAAATCCGTTGATTGACAAAAGAATCTATTCCTTTTTGTTTCATGGGCGTAGTGCATCACTTGAGTGAATAACATTTTTATGTTTAAGGGTGTACTGCACTACATCAATACTCTTTTCAGAGAATCCAGCGGCGCAATACATGAGATAAAAATTCCAGAGTCGAATAAATGCCTCATCGAAACCAAGGCGATAAATTTCTTCAATCTTTTGATTAAAACTATCGCGCCATAGGCATAAGGTTTTGGCATAGTCAGCGCCAAAGGCAAACTCTGCCTCAAGCTCTAAACCCGCATTAGCTGCAGCTGCCTTAAATTTTGCTGGAGAGGGAAGCATGCCCCCTGGAAAAACATACTGCTGAATAAAGTCGGTGCTTTGGCGATAGCGATCAAATAAATCGTCTGCGATCACGATAGTTTGGATGCATGCTCTGCCACCGGCTTTGAGTCGTTTTGCAACTGTTTGAAAGTATTCAGTCCAATGGTTTTCACCAACTGCTTCAAACATTTCAATAGAGGCGATACCATCAAATTGCTCTTTACAATCTCGATAGTCTTGCAGGCGAACCTCAAATTGTTTTGGATTGCTGGTTTCTGCAGAGATTTTTTGAAGTCTAGAGTCTGCAAACGCCTTTTGTTCTGTCGACAATGTCAGGCCAGTAACTTGGTTGCCATTGCGTAAGGCTTCTTCCATGAAGCCACCCCAACCACAGCCTATTTCTAAGAGTTGATCACCCTCTTTAGCGTGAATGGAATCTAAGATACGTTTAATTTTTGCACGCTGGGCATCCATGAGTGACTGCTTATCACCACCAGAGAACCATGCACTCGAGTAGCTCATTGTGGGGTCTAGCCAGAGAGTGTAAAAGGCATTGCCTAGATCATAGTGCGCATGAATATTTTTTCGGCTTCCGGATTTAGAGTTATCTCTAAACCAATGCCTCAGGCGATAGGCTATAGATCCAAACCAACTGCCATAAATTGCCTTCTCAAGGATGGTGCGATTTCGAATGACTAGCTCTAGAACCGCTTTGAGATCGGGCGTATTCCATTCGCCTCGGATATAGCTTTCGGCAAAGCCGATATCACCATGAGATAAAACCCGCTTAAATACAGACCAGTCTAAGACTTGAATTTCTGCATGTAGTTGGTCTGAGCTGTTGCCAAACTCCCTTACTTCACTATTAGGAAGAGTGAGTACTAGATGTCCACTGCGCAATTGATCTAAAAGACCCAATAGAGCCACTGTGCTTGCATTACCTTGCTGCAGTTTAGATTTTCGCCTTTCAGGGCGAGAGAAGGTGAGGCGGGACAGCAGTGTTTGACCGGGGCGATTCATCGGGTAACTTCAAGTTCTGGTGGTTTAGGTTTTGAATGAAAGGGTACACCTTTTAGCCATAATTTCAATGCCTGCCAGTGAATTCTACCAATGACACCCAAACTCATGAGGGGGTAGCGCAGAAAGGCAAGATAGAGGGCGCTTTTAGTTAACGGTTGAGATAGGCCGCTGATACTAGTATTGATTAATGGGGAGCCATCCTCGTGCAGCTCAATCCGACAAACAATATTTCGCTTTGAATTGCTATCTTGGGGAAATAAAAAGCGGAAGTGGTACTCTCCACGGACGTCACAAAAGGGTGAGACATGGAATACTTTATTGCTTACAAGCGTCTCTCCGGATTGCAGGGCCTTACCAGAGTCATGATGGAGTAAATAGCAGTGTCGTTCGCCAAAGGTATTATTTACTTCAGCTAGCACCGCTTGAACTTGACCATTGGTTTGGGTGCAGATCCAAAAACTGACCGGATTAAAGACATAACCGAGAACTCGCGGAAAAGTGTGTAGCCAAATCTCACCATCATCATGATGAACCTGATTGTCTTTAAGGATCGATTCGATCCAGGACAGACTGTTTTCACTGCCTAATCCATGGTCTTGGTCAAAAAAAGAAAAAAGCCCAAATTGCTTATCTTTGAGTCCATGTTTGCTGAGCAATGTTGGATCATTCCTGCGTGCACGCATTGGAATAGATAAAGTAAATACACCATAGCCAAACGCATTGATAGCGGGACGAAAGCGTCGATGCTTTACGGCTCCAAAATTAATCGTTGGCAAATTCATTTACTGAGAATCTTTAATGGGGCTAGATTTAACGTGATGAGAAATGCTCTCCATGAGATCCATTGCCACCAATTCGCCTGAGCGCAAACCATCTTCATGAAAACCGAATCCTGTCCATGCTCCGCAATACCAGATTGAGGAATGGCCCTGAATTAAAGGCAGCTCTTTTTGTGCCTGCACGGCGCGCATATCAAAGACAGGGTGCGAGTAATGAATTTCTTCATGCACTAATTTTGGATTGGGATCCGTCAGTGGGTTCAGGCTCACAATAATTTGCGTGCCCTCAAATGATTTGGGTAGCGGTTGTAAACGGTTGATTAAATAATTCACACTCACATGTTGTTGTGCAGTCGGTCTTGCACCAGATTTTGCGGTGTAGTTCCAAGCCGCCCAGCAGCGTTCAGTAGCCGGTAAGAAATTGATATCTGTATGCAAAATTGCACGATTTTTTTGGTAAGGGACCGAAGCCAAAATATTGCGCGCGTCTTGCCCAATACCATGCACTAACTCTAAGGCTTGATCGCTATGACATGCCATTACCACTTCATCAAACTGGTACACCCCAGAGGATGTAAGCACTTCGACTGAAGAGTCTTCTGTTTTTTTTGCGTTAACTCGAGTAACAGCTTCATGTACAAATTGGACTTGATGTTTCTCTAGAGTCGCCACTAAAAGTTTCACGTATTCTCGAGATCCGCCTTTAACCGTAAGCCATTGCGGGCGATTTTGGATTTGTAAAAGACCATGGTTATGACAAAAGCGGACCATAGTTTGAATCGGAAACTCTAGCATCTGCTCAACAGAGCATGACCAAATAGCGCCAATCATTGGTAGGAAATAATTTTCTTTAAAGCTGGTGCTAAAACGATTGCGATCTAAAAAATCTTTAATGCGCTCATCTGGCTCTGAGTATTCAAGTTTGGTAGTGATTTGCTCTTCAGCCAGTCGAGTGGCGAGTCGATTGAAGCGCAAGATGTCGTAAGCCATTCTCCAGAATGACAGTGAGAACACATTAGATCTTTGGCCAAAGAAGGAGTTGAGATCGTTACCAGCCCACTCAATTTTTTTATTGCGCCCTGTTTTTCTTCCTGCATCAATGGATACTGAAAAGGACATTTCTGATGGTGCAATCGGAACCTGAATTTCCTCAAATAGTCGAACTAAGCGAGGATAGGTTTTGCGATTAAATACTAAAAATCCAGTGTCAACTCCATAAGTTATCTGACCGTCAGGAGTTTCTAGTGTGAGATCTACGGTATTGCTATGGCCGCCAATATGATTGCCACCTTCGAATAAGGTGATCTCTAAATCTGGGTGCAGCCTTAATGCGTATGCACATCCTAAGCCAGATATACCAGCGCCAATGATGGCAACTTTTTTCTTACCCACTAAATTTTTTCTCCAAGAAGTTTCTCTATTTCACCTGTAATACTGCTGCTTGCGGGTTTTGTCATGCTGCCAAACGAATCAACGACATTACCGTTCCGATCAATGAGGTACTTATAAAAATTCCATTTAGGCGTTGTCCCAGTTTTAGCAATGAGCATTTTAAATAGTGGGTTTGGATTGCTTCCACTTACTGAGCTCTTAGCAAACATGGGGAATTTCACATCATAGGTATTTTTACAGAATTCAGCGATATCTTTATTGCTACCTGGCTCTTGTTTGCCAAAGTCATTTGATGGAAATCCTAATACAACCAAACCACGGTCTTTATATTTGGCATACAACTTCTCAAGACCCTCATATTGACTCGTAAAGCCACAAAAACTAGCTGTATTAACAACGAGGATGACTTTGCCTTGGTATTGGCAAAGGCTTTGAGGTGCCTCATCCTGCAACCTTGGAAAAGTGTGGGACAAAAGGGGGCTACAACTGGCGGCGGGAGCAGCCTTTGCAAACGGCATTGCTGTAAGCAAGAAAAATAATGCCAGTAAGTACCGCGGCATGTAGCGAATCATCTTGAGCCTTTGGGTGGGACGGGGATGTCCAAGTCTAAGACATTCTGGCAAATATCGTTGAAATTAGCCTAATGCCATTAATATGGCGCTATGAGCTCTTTACCCCCACCTTCTTTTGAGTCTAAAGTCTGCGTTTTCACTGAGCTGGAAGCCCGTATTGCGGCGCTTCCGAGGCCCTTAGTATTTACGAATGGCGTCTTCGACATCCTACACAGGGGGCACGCTAGCTACCTAGCCCAAGCTAAGGAGCTTGGCGCGAGCCTTGTAGTGGGAGTGAATTCAGATGCCTCAGTCAAGATGCTGGGTAAGGGTGACGACAGGCCAATCAATGCCGAGGCTGATCGCCAAGCTTTATTGGCAGCGCTGGAGAGTGTCGATTTGGTGGTCTTATTTACAGAGCAGACCCCGGTGAATCTGATTGCCAAAATTCATCCAGATATTTACGTTAAGGGCGGAGATTATGAAATCGACTCCTTGGAGGAGACTCGCCTCGTGAAAACTTGGGATGGTGTGGCAGTTGCTATCCCCTTTTTATACGAGCGCTCCACAACAACCCTGTTGGACAAGATCCGCACAAGTTGACTTGCATGGCTTACAGGTTCTGTAAGAGCCAAGCCCAAAGTCCACGTAGCACTAAACCTTCAATGGGCTCTACTGGCAGTACTGCTAACTCTGGAAACTGTTTAATCTCCTGTGCCAAAATTTTGGCATTGCCCCCATCGAGCCAAATTCGCTCAACTGGATGATTCATGGTTTTAGCCAAGTAGGCTGCGCGCAGTATTGCCCCTATTTGCGCTGCATCACAACCGCCCGTAATCGCCTCATCAGTAGTGCTGCCAAAGCTCGCTTGAGCTTCAGGATTGTTGGTACGAACTGCTAATGGAAGTTGGGCTGTATTTTGTTGAAGACTTTCTTGCATCAGACTTAAGCCTGGCAAGATCCAGCCACCGTAATGGACGCCATTGCCACCCAGCAAGTCAATGGTAGTGGCCGTTCCAGCGTTGATTACTAGTGTGTTGGTGCTGGAGAGGGCTCTTGCACCAATCAGTGCTGCCCACCGATCTGCGCCTAATTTACTGGGGTCTTGATAGAGTGTTCGTAAGCCTTGGTAAGGACTGCTACCTGTAAATTGTTTCCACTCAAGATCTTGCCATTGCGGAAAGAGGCTACGTAGATTTTCAATCGCAGCATCGCCTGCTACGCAGCAAAAGCCAATGGCATCGGGTTTAGGTAAGGTTTTGGAAATATAGTCAGACAGTTCAGCCCGTAGTTCAGGTGACTGGAAAGATTTGGTGCTGATCGACCCAGAGTATGCCCACAGTTTTTTATTACGGTCTGCAATGTTTTGTGTGGATTCGACTGCGGCCCACTTGAGCCGAGTGTTACCAAGATCAAATACCAAATACAGACTCATGATTGAACTCGCAAAGAAACATCGCCCGCATGAATGGCGATAGATTTGTCATGCTGATGAAGAATAAGCGCACCAGAGTTATCCACTCCAGAAGAGACTCCGATGATAGGTTCTTTACCGGCGCCTGATATGCAAACAGACTGACCATTAAAGGCATCCCAATGTGACCAGGAATCTTTAAAATAGCTAAACCCATGCTGTTCAAATTGGATTAAGTGGCTTTCAAATGTCTCAATCAACTTTAGCCAAATGAACTCCGCATCTGGAACCGGTGCGTGATGAGGCATCAGTTGATCCAAAGCAGTAGCTGCAAAAGAGGCTTGATTTTCTAAGTACTGTGCAATGAATTCTGAATTACGTAAGTTCAGGCCCAGCCCGATCACCATCCAAGTGGGTGAGCTTGGGTTGCTCTGCCCCCCTTCAATAAGGATGCCACCAAGCTTGGCATTGTTCAGCAGTAAATCATTAGGCCACTTTAATCTTAGGCCTTGTTGATGAAGAGCAGCTTCGTTGATCCCTAATGCTCCAGCAATGCCTGCAATAACCGCTAGCCCAATGACTAGACTAAGTCCGCTCAGTTCATGGGGGCGTTTATTGAATGGGTAAGCCAAGGAGAAGCACAGCGTATCTCCAGGATTAGAAAGCCAAACTCTTCCAGCTCTGCCCTTGCCGGAGGTCTGATCGTGGGCGATACGTGCAACGGGATCAATTAATTCACCGGCACGCCAGCGAGCTAATAAATCATCATTAGTTGATTTGGTGGTGGCAACGCGTTCAAGAATGCAATTCGGGCACATTTTTCTATTGTAGAAAGATCTAGGCTAGCTGACCTAGAATAAGGGGATGCATCACGAAGATCAGCGTCCTCGCAAGTTTGTTTGGCCTCTCCAGGCAATGCCTTTGGCTCGGGCCATTAGCTTGAGCTATGCGCTTTTAATCATTTATGTCAGCCTAAATCCCTTTGATTTCAGTTTTGATAATGGGATCGCCCCATGGGCATGGATAGATGCCCCTTTACCCCGCTTTATTACGCTCTTTGATGTGTCAGTCAATGTCTTGGCCTACATTCCCTTGGGGTTTCTGCTGGTCTTTGCCTGCTACCCACGTTGGCGTAATTTTGTTGCCTTAAGCGTCGCCTTGAGCTTTAGTGCGGCATTGGCTTTTAGTGTTGAGTCGCTACAAACTTGGCTGCCCACCCGCATTCCTAGCCAAATGGATTGGTGGGCCAATGTGTTGGGCGGTTTGATGGGCGGTTTATTGGCCATCCCCTTGGGTCCCCAATGGCTCTCTGGGAGTGCAATACGTCGTCGCTTTGATCAATGGTTTGGTTCGAATTGGGCTGCTTCCGCTTTATTTTTACTTTTCCCCTGGGCTCAAATTTATCCCCAAAGCTCATGGTTGGGTACAGGGGTATGGGGGCATGCCATTTTTGCCTCCATCGACTGGGGCACCATGGTGGTCAATCATGTCATTCAAGAATCCATCATTACAGCGGTTTGTTGGCTCGGTACTGGACTCTTGCTATCTTTGGGGATGCGTGCAAAAGCACCCCAGTGGAACATCCTAAATAGCCTGCTTTGCTTCACTGTTTTAGTGAAGATTGCTTTTACTGCATTGCAGTTCGGTGCAGAATCTGGTTTGTTGTGGCTCACCGCAGGGGCTATTTGGGGAATGGTACTGGGCAGTCTATTACTGAGATGGACCCTCCAGTTTTCCTTGGCTAGTAAAGCTTGGCTTGCAATCGCCTGTTTAGTCACTGCCACCTTGGTAATTAATCTCCTGCCGGACAACCCGTATTTCATTCTGACATTACGACATTGGTATCAAGGTCGGCTATTACACTTTAATGAACTAATGCAATGGGTTTCAGTAGTATGGTTGCCACTAGCATTATTTTGGGTACTTCGAAATAGAGCCACTTTTAATTTAAAACCTTGATGAGATGATATATGAGTTTTAAACACCATGTTTTTTTCTGCCTAAACCAGCGCAGTAATGGCGAAGATTGTTGTGATCGTCACAACGCTTTTGCTCTTTTTGATTATGCAAAAAAGCGTGTCAAAGAATTGGGCTTATCTGGCCCGGGAAAAATCCGCATTAACAAAGCAGGATGCTTAGATCGTTGTGCTGATGGCCCAGTAGCAGTAATTTATCCAGAGGGCATTTGGTACACATTTATTGATACTGAAGATGTTGAAGAAATTATTCAGTCGCACTTAATACAAGGGCGTCCAGTAGAGCGCCTGCAATTGGCTTAAAAAAGATTTCAGAAAGTTTTCTCATGAATAGCCGTACAAAAATAATTCATATTGATGGTGTTGTGGGTCAAATCGAAATGTCGATTGATCTGCCAGATGAATTAAAAAATAATCCTGATTTTTCGGTGAGAGGTTTAGCTTTGGTTGCGCATCCACACCCACTAATGGGTGGAACGATGGATAACAAAGTGGCACAAACCATGGCACGCGCCTTTAATCAATTGGGTTACATTAGTGTGCGCCCTAATTTTCGCGGAGTAGGGGCTACTGCCGGCGTACATGATGACGGTGTTGGCGAGATGGAAGACTTGCTACACGTCACTGATTGGATGCGTACCCCTTCTAGTTGGAATCCATTTGAGGCGACTTCACAACAGGCATGGGTACAGACCGCCAATACTTTGCCTTTGGTGATTTCCGGTTTTTCATTTGGTAGTTTTGTTGGCACCCATTTGGTTCAGCGCTTGGCAGAGCTAGGACGCCCAGCTGAGCGGTTCGTCATGGTGGGTAGTGCGGCTGGTAAATGGGTCTTAGCACCTGTGCCTGCTGATACGATTTTGATTCATGGCGAGTTGGATGAAACCATTCCCTTGATCGATGTCTTAGATTGGGCGCGTCCTCAAGAATTAACAGTGCAAGTAGTGCCAGGTGCCGATCATTTTTTCCATCGACGTTTACATTGCATTCGCAACATCATTACTAGCGCTTGGTTAGGTATGCCTGATCATCGCAATCAATAGAGTTAATAGAAAAGTTAAAAGAATATGACTGAAGATAAAAAATCCCTCATTGAATACCCATCAGAGTTTCCAATCAAGGTAATGGGTAAGTCCAATCCAGAATACCTACCTGCAATCTTGCACATTGCCCGTCAATTTGATCCTACATTTGATGAGAGTAAGGTTGAGCAGCGACCCTCAAAAGATGGAAATTATCTAGGCATTACATTACCAATTACTGCCACTAGTCGAGAGCAGTTAGATGAGTTGTATCGCACCTTATCCACCCATCCCTTAGTTAGTGTTGTCCTCTAAATTATTTGCATGAGTTTTTTAGTAAAACATTTGGGGGTAGCTGAATACGAGTCAACGTATCAAGCGATGCGGGATTTTACGCAGCAACGAGGTAGTGACACCTCAGATGAAATTTGGATTCTTGAGCATCCCCCAGTTTTTACTTTAGGTTTAGCGGGAGATGCGAGTAACTTACATTCCCCTAGTAATCAAATTCCATTAGTGCAGGTTGATCGTGGTGGTGAGATCACGTATCACGGGCCTGGGCAAATTGTGGTGTATTTACTGCTTGATCTGAGACGTTTGGGTATTTTTGTAAAAGAGCTTGTCTCTCGAATCGAGCAAGCTTTGATAAATACCTTGGCAGATTTTGGTATTCGGGCAGAAAGACATGCTGGCGCGCCTGGTATTTACATTACTCACGAGAGTTCAGTGCAAGCAGAGTATCAAGGTGCCAAGATTGCCGCCTTGGGTCTTAAGGTCTCCAAGGGGTGCTCATATCATGGGCTTGCCCTAAATGTATCTACCGATTTAGCTGCTTTTGCCCGTATTCACCCATGCGGGTATGAGGGCTTAAGGACGGTGGACATGCAAACCCTTGGGATCAAGGACAATATAGACATTATTAGCCAAACCCTTTTGGGGCATTTGCAAAAGCAACTGATTTCATCATGACCACCAATAAGCCGGACCTCGATACCACCGCCACTATTAATAGTCGCCAGGATCTTAACTATGATGCTTCACGTAAGCAGAAGTCGAGCGAGAAAACTGCACGCATTCCGATCAAAATCATTCCTTTGGAGCAAGTGCTAAAAAAGCCCGACTGGATTCGAGTAAAAGCCGCTTCTGGAAATTCCCGCTTTTCTGAGATTAAAAAGATTCTTCGTGAAAATGAGTTGGTCACAGTTTGCGAAGAGGCAAGCTGCCCTAATATTGGCGAGTGTTTTGGTAAAGGCACGGCAACCTTCATGATCATGGGCGATAAATGTACACGTCGTTGCCCATTTTGTGACGTGGGCCATGGCAGACCAGATCCCTTGGATACAAAAGAGCCGGGTAATTTAGCGCGCACGATTGCTGCTCTGAAATTAAATTATGTGGTGATTACTAGTGTAGATCGCGATGATTTACGTGACGGTGGCGCAATGCACTATGTTGACTGCATTTCTCAGTCACGCGATCTCTCCCCTAATACACGTATTGAAGTGTTGGTACCGGATTTTCGTGGTCGCTTAGACAAGGCTTTAGATATTTTTTCTGAGTACGCGCCAAAAGGTCTGCCAGACGTCATGAACCACAATCTAGAAACCGTACCGCGTTTATATAAGCAAGCACGTCCTGGCGCAGATTACTCACACTCATTGAAGTTGTTGAAGGACTTTAAAGAGCGCTTTCCCCACATTCCAACTAAGAGTGGTTTGATGGTGGGATTGGGTGAGACGGATGAAGAGATCTTGGCGGTGATGCGCGATATGCGTGAGCACAATATTGACATGCTGACAATTGGTCAGTACCTAGCGCCCTCAGGTCACCACCTTCCAGTCCAACGCTACGTCCATCCAGATGTGTTTAAGCAATTCGAAGCAGAGGCTTATGCTATGGGCTTCTCACATGCTGCTGTGGGCGCAATGGTGCGCTCTAGTTATCATGCTGACGAGCAAGCACACAGTGCTGGTGTTGTCTAAAACTATGCTTCAAAAATTTGGCATAGTTTTGGCATTTGTATTTCTACTTTCTGCTTGTAGTCCTAAATTAGATTGGCGGACCGTGCAGTCTCCACAAGAGGGTTATAGCGCTCTCTTTCCAGGTAAGCCTGAAAAGATTGATCGACGACTGCCTTATCAAAATCAAGAAATTCCACAAACCTTGGAAGCGGTCAAAATTGAGGATGATATTTATTCGGTGAGCGCGATTCGTTTGAGCAAAGAACAGGCTAGCTTGGCGCCTAATTTATTAGAGCAGGTGCAAGGTAATTTATTTGGTCGTGCAAATGTAAACCAGGAAACCGCTGTTGGTGTTGATGCTCTATATCGGACCGCAAATAAACAGCGCGTAGCTACTAAAGATTATTTTTTAGAGTTTCCATCATCTGGCAGAGTAGAGCAGTCAATGCGCGTTCGTTGGATTACCAGAATGGCACCAGATAATGGTGTTTGGATTTATCAGATCTCGGTTTTACATACTGCACCAGCCCGAGTGGATGCCAAAATATTTTTCTCTGAAGAGGCGTATTCAAACTTCTTTGATGAGTTTCATCCGGAATAATTTCCAGATGAAACAAAAAATCTGATTAAGACTTTTCTAGGGCGGCTACTTTAGCCTCAAGTGCTTCTAACTTTTCTCTAGTCTTGGCCAGCACTTTAGATTGCAACTCAAACTCTTCGCGAGTCACTAAGTCCATTTTCTGAAAACCTTGATTCATCATGGCGCGCACATTCTTTTCAATCTCTTGCGCTGGTGAATTACGAATAGCATCCCCAACCTTGTTTTGCATATCACTAGCAATACGCTGGATTTGTTCTAGGATTTCGCCTGGTTTTTGCATAATGCTGCCCGCCGTTCTATTGGAATTTGCTTAAAAGATACAGAGAGTATTTTAAGTTGTTGGGCCAAAAACAGGCGAACCTCGCTAAAAAATGCTGCATGTGCACCAAAATGAACGAAAATGGGGCACATCCAAGCACCAAAATTGTGCATAAGCCTTATTTAGGGGAATTTCAGCAAATTCAGAGGGGGTCCAAGATTCATTATCACTCCATGCAATAAAGCATCTCCCCCTTTTTCATTTCACACAGCAAGGAGCAATACATGAAAACTATTCAAAAGACAGCCATCGCTCTCGCAGCATCTGGCTTATTCGCAACTGCAGCACTTGCACAGACAGCTCCTGCAGCTGCCCCAGAAGTGAGTCCAATTACGGCGAACGTAACGGTGGCGAGTAGTTATATTTACCGAGGTATCAATCAGTCGAACTTCAAGCCAGCAATTCAAGGTGGCTTTGACTATGCGCACGAAAGTGGTCTCTATGTCGGAAACTGGAACAGTTCAATTAGCTGGATTAGCGATATGTATGGTCCAAGTGGTGGCTATACAGGCAGGGGAAACGCTAGCAGCACACCAGTATCCTCATCGATCGAGATGGATTTTTATGCGGGTATAAAAAAAGAGTTAATCGGCGAAGGATTTGCATCAGATTTGGGTGTTTTGCAGTATTACTACCCTACTTCAGGAATCCCTAATACTGGTGGACTTACTGCTAATCCAAACACAACAGAGCTTTATGCGGCCCAAAACTTTACTTTTGGAGCTTTAACTGGATTTGCAAAAGTTTCATATGCTTTGTCAACATTATTTGGAACAGTGAACTCTGCTGGATCTTATTATCCAGACTTGACCATGAATTACGACACAGGTTTTTGGGGTTTAACTGTTAACAGTCACGTAGGTTATCAATATGTTGCTGGAAATCAAAAAACAGGTGCAACAAACTATCTTGGAACATCAGTTAGCGGTGTAAGTAATGACACTCTATTTTCTTATACAGATTGGAAACTTGGTTTAACTAAGGATTTCGGTGGCGGCTTGTCTGGCTCCGTTGCTTATCTCGGAACTAATGCACCAACTTATAAGGGAGCATATTCATATGTTAGTCCGACTGGAAAAAATTTGGGCGGTTCAACTGGCCTAGTCACTCTTACAAAAACTTTCTAATTCCTTCCTCTAAACGGAGAAACATATGAAATTAATTACCGCAATCATCAAGCCCTTCAAGCTTGACGAAGTACGCGAAGCTCTCTCGGAAGTAGGAGTTTCGGGCATTACTGTCACTGAAGTTAAAGGCTTTGGCCGTCAAAAAGGTCACACTGAGTTGTATCGCGGTGCTGAGTATGTAGTCGACTTTTTGCCGAAAGTAAAAATTGAAGCTGCTGTTGAAGATGGCATCTTGGAGCGAGCGATTGAAGCAATTGAAAAATCTGCTCGTACTGGAAAAATTGGCGATGGCAAGATTTTTGTCTCCCTAGTTGAACACGTCATTCGCATTCGCACCGGTGAAACCGGCGCGTCAGCACTTTAAAGAGAGGTTCAAAATGTTAACTTGGATGAAACGACTCCTAGCTGGAAGCGCAATGGCCTTGGCTATTGGCGCAACTAGCGTGATGGTAGCTTCACCAGCTTTTGCTGATGAAGCAAAGCCAGTAGCTGCAGCAGCAGCGGCGGCAGTTGCAGCCGCTCCTGCCTTGATTCCTAATAAGGCTGATACAGCTTGGTTACTAGTGTGTACTGCATTGGTAATCTTGATGACATTGCCTGGTTTGGCTTTGTTCTACGGTGGTTTAACACGTAGCAAAAACATTCTTTCTGTACTTGTACAGTGTATGTTTATCTTTTCATTGGTGACTGTTTTATGGTCTCTTTATGGATATAGCTTTGCATTTAGTGAAGGCGGTGCATTCATTGGCGGGTTAGATCGCTTGTTCTTGCAAGGCATGACTCCAGACTCAGTTGCAGCTACCTTTAGTAAGGGTGTTGTTATTCCTGAGTTTGTATTTATGGCTTTCCAAGCTGCATTCGCTACCATTACCTGCTGCTTGATCGTAGGCGCATTTGCTGAGCGTGCTAAGTTTTCTGCAATCGTGTTGTTTGTAATTCTTTGGTTCACTTTCAGCTACTTGCCAATCGCTCACATGGTTTGGTTCTGGCCTGGTCCTGATGACATCAAAGATGCAGCATCACTTGAGGCAATCACAGCTCGTGCTGGTTGGTTGTGGCAGAAAGGTGTTCTTGACTTTGCTGGCGGTACCGTTGTTCACATCAACGCTGCGATTGCAGGTTTGGTAGGTTCATTCGTAGTCGGCAAACGTTTGGGTTATGGCAAAGAAGCAATGAAGCCACACAACCTAGTGTTTGTAATGATTGGTGCCTCACTCCTGTGGTTCGGTTGGTTTGGTTTCAATGCGGGTTCTGCTCTCGAAGCAAACGGTAGTGCAGTCTTAGCATTCGTAAACACATTGTTGGCAACAGCTGCCGCAGTATTGGGTTGGTCATTTGCTGAGTGGATTACCAAAGGTAAGCCTTCTATGTTGGGCGCTGCATCTGGTTGCGTAGCCGGTTTAGTTGCAATTACTCCAGCTGCTGGTTTTGTTGGCCCGATGGGTGCACTCGTTATCGGCGTTCTTGCCGGTGTAGTTTGCTTGTGGGGTGTCTCTGGTCTCAAGAAGATGTTGGGTTCAGATGACAGCTTGGACGTATTTGGTGTGCACGGCGTTGGCGGTATCTTGGGCGCTTTGTTAACCGGTGTGTTCGCAGACCCAGCTTTAGGTGGAACAGGTATTTGGGATTATGTAGCGAATGCTGCAGCCCCTGATTACTCCATCGCTAGCCAGTTGTGGATTCAGAGTCAGGGCGTAATCGTGACCTTAATTTGGTCTGGCATAGTTTCTTATATCGCCTTCAAATTGGTTGATATCGTGGTTGGCCTGCGCGTTAAAGAAGATGAAGAGCGCGAAGGTTTGGATATCAGCTCTCACGGTGAGTCTGCTTACGAGTCTTAATCAGCTGTTTTACCCCTCACCGGGTGGCTTTTGTTAGCTGCCCGGTTTTTAAGCGCGGGATCCTCGGATTCCGCGTCTTTCTTTTAAAAAATCTTACAATGGTGAAATGGTTCCACATCTCATCACTGCCCTTAGCGGCCCTCTTCTCGATCTTGAGTCGAAGGTATTAGAAGCAACTCCAACGATTGAGCGCTGGTTCAGGCTTGAATGGCAAGAGCACACTCCGCCGTTTTACTGTTCAGTTGACTTACGTAACGCGGGCTTTAAGCTTGCACCAGTTGATACCAATCTCTTCCCAGGTGGTTTTAACAACCTCTCACCTCAAATGTTGCCTTTAGCAGTTCAGGCAGCAATGGCAGCAATCGAGAAGATTTGTCCTGAGGCAAAAAATTTACTATTGATACCTGAGCGACACACTCGTAATACCTTCTACTTACAGAACATTGCACGTTTATCTTCGATCTTGCGTCAATCAGGTCTTAATGTCCGCTTAGGCACTTTGTCTGATGAAATTAAAAAGCCGACTTGGATTGACTTGCCCGATGGCAACCGCCTCTTGATGGAGCCTTTGTCTCGTTTGGGTTTGAAAAAGCAGCGTCTTGGTTTAAAAGATTTCGACCCTTGCTCAATTTTGCTGAACAATGATTTATCAGCAGGCATTCCTCCGATCTTAGAAAATCTGCATGAGCAGTATCTCTTGCCGGGTCTGCATGCTGGCTGGCACGTCCGCCGAAAGTCGAAACACTTTGCGGCTTACGATGAGGTCGCTAAGAAGTTTGCGAAGGTCGTCGATATTGATCCTTGGATGATCAATCCTTACTTTGCAAGCTGCTCTGATGTGAACTTTCATGAGCGTAGGGGTGAAGAAGAATTACAAGCTGCAGTCGAGAAAGTTTTAAAGAAGACTGCCAAGAAATACCGTGAGTACGGTATTAAAGAAAAACCATACGTTGTAGTTAAAGCGGATGCTGGAACATACGGTATGGGTGTGATGGTAGTGAATGATCCTGCTCAGCTCAAAGACCTGAATCGAAAAGACCGCAACAAGATGAGTGTTGTAAAAGAGGGTCTTGAGGTCAGTGATGTCTTGATTCAAGAAGGCGTGTATACCTTTGAGAAGGTCAATGAAGCTGTTGCTGAGCCAGTGGTGTATATGATCGATCGCTATGTGATTGGTGGCTTCTATCGAGTGCATACTGACCGCGGCCCTGATGAGAATTTGAACGCTCCAGGTATGCATTTTGTACCTTTGGCATTTGAGCAAAATTCCATCCCAGATTTAGGCGCAAAGCCTGGTAGCGCACCGCCAAATCGTTTTTATCTATATGGCGTTGTCGCTCGTCTAGCCTTGCTGGCAGCCTCTCTGGAGCTAGAGCGCTCTGATCCTAATGCTGAAGCTGCTTAATTTATTCGGATACTGACATGAACCTGCTTTTCATTGCGGATCCTTTGGAGTCTTTCAAGATTAGTAAAGATTCCACTTTAGCAATGATGCGAGTTGCGCAAGAAGCGGGTCATCAACTTTGGTTTTGCGAAAGTCGCAATATCCTCTGGAGAAATAATTTTGTAGTGGCAGATTGCCAGTCTCTCGACATCAAACCAAGCGGCACTACATGGTTTGAATTGGGCTCTGTAGAAGATCGCCCACTAAATACCTTCAGCGCAGTCATGATGCGTACTGATCCGCCATTTGATATTGAATATCTTAATACCACCTGGTTACTATCTGCAGCGGTTCGACAGGGTGCAAAAGTATTTAATAATCCAACCGCTATTCGGGATCACTCTGAAAAGATATCCATCACCGAGTTTCCCGAACTCATTCCACCAACTTTAGTAACGCGTGAACTCAGCGCGATTGAGGTGTTTCATCAAGAGCATCAAGACATTGTGATTAAGCCCTTGGACGGTATGGGTGGTATGGGTGTATTCCGCGTTGGGCCAGATGCTTTAAATCTGGCCAGTATTGTTGAGACGCTAGGTGAGAATGGCGCACGTACTTTGATGGTGCAAAGATTCTTACCGGAGATTATGCAAGGCGATAAACGGGTGTTGCTGATTGACGGTGAAGTAGTGCCCTTCTCATTAGCGCGCATTCCTCAGGGTAGTGAAATCCGTGGCAATTTGGCTGCTGGAGGTAAGGGAGTGGCAATGCCACTAACGGATGCTGAGATCAAAGTTGCGGAGCGCTTAGCCCCTATTTTGAATGCTCGGGGCTTATTCTTGGTAGGATTGGATTTAATTGGCGCATACGTCACAGAAATTAATGTGACTAGTCCGACCTGTTTTGTAGAAATTACTGAGCAAAGTGGATTTGATGTCCCAAAATTTTGGTTAACCGCGCTTGAAAAGGCATTGGCATAAACATGGTTGGAATTGTCATAGTTGCCCACACCCCGGTTGCAAGTGCAATGCTTGGTTTTGCTGAGCATGCTTTCGGTGTGGTACCAGAGAGAGTGAGGGCTGTCGATGTTCCGCCCTACGAAGATATCAAAGTCAGTTTCGATCGGGTCCTAAAAGCGGCCTATGGAGTAAATTCAGGTCAGGGTGTTTTAATTTTGACTGATGTGATGGGTGCCACCCCAGCTAATGTAGCCTCTAAGCTTGAAGCTTTGGGCCCACTTTCGGGTTTGAATGCCCCCGTAGTTGTTTTGGCGGGCCTCAATTTACCCATGTTAATGCGATGCATCTCCCATCGTGGCGAGGGCTTGGAAGAATTGGCTCATAAGGCACTTCAAGGTGGCCAAAATGGCATTCTGCGTTTAGGTTCCAAAACCCCGCAAACTACTTCAGAAAAATAGGATTCGATATGCCAGTTACTGAAATCGAAATTATTAATAAGTTGGGCTTACACGCACGAGCATCAGCCAAGCTATCTCAGCTTGCCGCTGAGTTTCCTTGCGAAATATTCTTGTCCCGTAATGGTCGTCAAATCAACGCTAAAAGTATTATGGGTGTCATGATGCTGGCCGCTGGGATTGGAAGTACGGTCACCCTAGAAACTGTTGGGGAAAAGGAAGATGAGGCAATGCAGGCTTTAACTGCGCTAATCAATGATCGATTTGGCGAGGGCGAATAAGGATGACTTTTGCTTTGCACGGAATAGCAGTCTCTAAGGGCATTGCCATTGGGAAGGCTGTACTGATATCACGTGCTGCATTAGAGGTTAGTCATTATTTGATTGAAGCAGGCAAAGAAGAGGACGAGGCTCAAAAATTATTAGATGCTTTTGAGCAGGTGCGTCAGGAATTAGAGCAATTACGTCAAGGCTTACCTAAAGATGCGCCACAAGAAATGGCCGCGTTTTTAGATGTTCACGGCATGATCTTGGCTGATCCCGCTCTAGCCGAGAAACCTATCAAATTAATTCGTACTCAGAGGTTAAACGCCGCTTGGGCTTTAACAACAGAGCTAAATGATCTTTTAGAACAGTTTGCAGATATTGAGGATGCCTATTTAAAAGAGCGTGCTAACGATATTCGTCAGGTAGCAGAGCGTGTAATCAAGGCCTTGAATGCCCAGAAAAAAGACTCTTTAAATGATGATGATTTTTTGCCTGCAAGCGATATCGGCGTTGAGTCAATTATTGTTGCCCACGATATTGCCCCTCATGACATGCTGCGTTTCAAAGACCATGCCTTTACAGGGTTTGTAACCGATCTTGGCGGTAAGACCTCTCATACGGCTATTGTTGCGCGCAGCATGGAAATTCCGGCAGTCGTCGGTGTGCGACATGCCAGTGAAATGATTCGTCATGGTGATTGGCTGATATTGGATGGAGAGCATGGGGTTGTCGTTGTTGCGCCCGATGAACAACTGCTTGCTGAGTATCGGAAGCTACAGGCTCAAGCTTTAAAAGAGGCTCGCAAGCTAAGGCAGTTAAAGCATTCAAAAACAGAAACAACTGATCGTGTCGAGATTGAGTTATTTGCCAATATTGAATTGCCCGAAGATGCAATTCAGGCAGTGAAGTTGGGTGCAGTGGGCGTTGGTTTATTCCGCTCCGAATTTTTATTTATGGATCGCAAGCAAGCCCTACCTGATGAAGAGCAGCAGTACCAAGAATATCGTCGCGTTGTCGATTTAATGCATGGTCTACCTGTCAATATTAGAACCATTGATGTTGGCGCTGACAAGGCCTTAGGTGGAGGCGGTGATGTTTCTCAAACTGGTGCATCACCACTTGGATTGCGAGCGATTCGCTGGTCTTTGACAGAGCCTGAAATATTTTTAACACAACTCAGAGCGATTTTGCGAGCATCGGCCCATGGTCAAGCGCGTATCATGATTCCGATGCTGGCTCATGCTAAGGAAATCGATGAAACATTTAGATTGATTGAAAAAGCAAAGCAGCAATTGCATCAGCGTGGCAAGGCATTCAATCCGAATATTCAAGTTGGCGCAATGATTGAAATTCCGGCGGCTGCCCTGATGCTACCGTTATTTATCAATAGATTTGATTTTCTTTCTATTGGTACGAATGATTTAATTCAGTACACCTTGGCAATTGATCGCGCAGATCATGCTGTAGCGCACTTATACGATCCTTTGCATCCGGCCATTCTGAATTTACTGTCCAGCATCATCGATCAAGCCAAGCGCGCCGATGTGCCAGTTGCTATTTGCGGCGAGATGGCTGGCGATCCTGCTTTAACAAAACTATTGCTCGCCTTTGGACTGACTGATTTCTCTATGCACTTCAGTCAACTATTGTTAGTCAAGCGCGAGATATTAAAAGCAAATGTAGGACTATTAAAGACTCGCGCCCCTCGAGTTCTTCGTGCCTATGAACCCGAAGAGCAGGCCAAAGCCTTGGAGTATTTACTTTCTTAACTCTTTAGTTTTGGGGGCCGCAAACCTTACATGCGGCATTTCGAGCCACACGAATCTCATCAATCTGAGTATTCATGGCATTCCACAGCAACATTCTTCCAACTAGAGGCTGGCCAAAGCCAATCAATACTTGAAGTGCTTGGGCTGCTTGCATCGCACCAATAATGCCAACGAGAGGGGAGAAGATGCCCATACTGGCACAGCTGACTTCTTCAAACTGTTCATCTGGAGAAAAAAGGCAGGCGTAGCAGGGCGATGCTTTGCTACGAAAATCAAAGACACTGAGTTGACCATCAAATTTAAGGGCAGATCCAGAGACGAGCGGAATCTGGTGAATAAAACAGGCTTTATTGATCAGTTGGCGAGCAGCAAAGTTATCCGTGCAATCTAAAACGAGATGAGCTGTCGGTAATAGTCTATCTAGTAAGTCTTCCGAAGCCTTTTCTGCGATTGCGTTAATCGTAAGGGCAGGGTTCAGGCTTTGTAAAAATTGTTTTCCGGACTCCACCTTGGTTTTACCAATTGAGTTCTGAGTATGCATGATTTGTCGCTGCAAATTAGTGAGCTCAACTTGGTCATGATCAACTAGTGTGATTTTTCCGACTCCAGCTGCAGCTAAATAAGGAGCAGCAGCGCTTCCTAGTCCACCAGCACCAATGATAAAGACGTGCGAGCCAAGAAGCTTTTCTTGGCCAGCAACATCAATTTCTTCTAGTAGCAAATGCCGCGAGTAGCGAAGCAGCTGCTCATCATTCATATATATGCCTAATGCTGGAACTTACTCTAGCTTGGAGGCCGAGCGTTTTACAGGCTCACCATTGATGAATGCGACTGCCTGAGTCAGCATGAAGTCATCTGCACCACCCAGCTCGACAGGCTTCTTCGACTTTTCTTTTTCTTTCTCTTCAGGAGTCTTCTTGGCATTTTTTTCTTCAATGCGCTGCAACTCTTCTAACCGACGTTTTTCTCGTTCAGAGGCTAGTTTTTCTTCTGAAGATTGCTTGTTGCGCAAATGCTTCTCGCTATCGATCTCACGAGTGATCAATACATCATCAGGATCACCATCTTTGTTTTGATCTACTGCGATATCGGGTTTGATGCCATAAGCTTGAATAGATTTACCACTTGGTGTGTAGTAGTACGCCGTAGTGATTTTCAATGCTGAGTCATTGGTCAACGGGCGAACTGTTTGTACGGAGCCCTTACCGAAAGTCGTTTTACCAATAATGGTTGCACGTTTGTAATCTTGTAATGCGCCAGCCACAATTTCAGAAGCTGATGCTGAATAGGCATTCACTAAAACTACCATTGGTAATTTTTTATACATTGCTGGAACGCCAGCTAAAGGATCACCAGGCTCACTGAGACGGTACATCGCCGGTGTCGCATTAAATACCTGCTTAGAGTCGACTGTCTGACCTTTAGTAGAGACGATGACAGCATCTGCTGGCAAGAAAGCAGCGGCAACACCAACTGCACCTTGTAGTAAGCCGCCGCCATTGTTTCTGAGATCAAGAATGATGCCCTTCATTTTAGGATCTTGATTTGCAAGCTCAGTTAATTTCTTGGCAAGATCAGGAATGGTGCGCTCTTGAAAACTCGTTACTCTTACCCAAGCGATATTGTTATCCAAAATTTTGGCTTTGACCGATTGCACTTTAATTTCAGCGCGGGTAATGGTCACTGGAAAACTGCGCTCTTCGCTCTTACGGAAGACGGTCAAGGTAATTTTTGTGCCTGGTGTACCGCGCATAGTGCGCACTGCTTTATCTAGTGACATCCCACGAACTGGTTTGTCATCTAAGCGAGTAATGAGATCACCAGCTTGCAAGCCAGCACGTGCAGCAGGACTATCTTCAATCGGATTAAGTACCTTAACAACGCCATCTTCTGAGGTGATTTCAATACCAAGGCCAGCAAACTTACCGCTGGTTTGCTCTTGCATTTCAGAGAAGTCTTTTTTATCAAGATAGGTGGAGTGAGGATCAAGACTGCTCACCATGCCCTTGACTGCATCAGTTAGTAATTGTTTATCTTCGATTGGCTCAACATACTCACGCTTGATTTGCGCAAAGACATTCGACAGTGTGCGCAACTCATCTAAAGGCAGTGTCGTACCCTGTTGAGCTGTAGCTGAAAGCTGGATGGTGGCTGCAACCCCGGCGATGAGGCCGACAGAGACTAGGGCAAAGTTCTTGAAAAATACGCGCATATTTCTGTTTTACCTTAATCCAAATAAAAATGCTGAATAGGTTTGAGATTGTCATCGAGCTCATAAACCAGCGGGATGCCATTGGGGACATTGATTTCCATAATGTCTGTATCGGAAACCTGGTCGAGATACTTAATTAAAGAGCGAATGCTATTACCGTGTGCGACGAGCAATACGCGCTTACCTGCTTTGAGGGCGGGAGCGATCGATTCATTCCACAGTGGTAATACACGCTCGACATTGTCCTTAAGGCACTCCCCCAAGGGAACATCAGAATCATTGAGTTTTGCATAACGCGGATCATTTTGCGGATTACGCTCATCATCTTTTTCTAGGAGCGGTGGGCGTACATCGTAGGAGCGGCGCCAAATATGAACTTGTGCGTCCCCATACTGTTGGGCAGTTTCCGCTTTATTTAGTCCTGTGAGGGCGCCATAGTGACGCTCGTTCAGTCTCCAGCTGTGCACTACTGGTAGCCACATAAGATCCATAGTATCTTGAACATGCCATAGGGTACGAATCGCTCTTCTGAGTACTGAGGTGTACGCTACATCAAATTCATAGCCAGCTTTGCGGAGGTTTTCACCTGCAGCAAGGGCCTGTTCGGTGCCCTTGGGGGTTAAGTCAACGTCCGCCCAGCCAGTAAAGCGGTTTTCAAGGTTCCAGGCGGATTCGCCATGACGAATAAGGACAAGTTGTTTCATAGAGCCATTCTATAATCCGGTGATGAACTTTCTTACACAAATTGATAATTTAGCGCTGATTGCCCTCCTACTGGTTACGGGCTCAGCACTCTTCTTTCCTACATTATCTACGCTTATTAGCGGAAAAGGCTTATCTCCTACAGAAGCGACTATTTGGATAAACCGTCGCAAAGCAGCCGTTTTGGACTTGCGTCCAGCATCCGATTTTAAGATTGGCCATCTACCAGGATCAAAGCACATTTTGGCTGAGCAAATTCCATCTGGGATCGACAAGCTCAAACTGGATCGTAACAATCCCATTATTTTGGTCTGTCAGTCTGGTGCGAATGCTCGCAAGCTTGTCCCAGAGCTGAATAAGCTAGGGTTCCCAGAAGTTGCAGTCCTAGATGGCGGCGTTCAAGCTTGGCAAGCCTCAGCCTTGCCATTAGTTAAATAATTTAGCGAGTCTCAGATATGCCACCAGTCACGATGTATAGCACTCAAGTTTGTCCGTATTGCGTTATGGCAGAGAAGCTTCTGCATAAGAAGGGCGTTGCCAATTTAGAGAAGATTTTGATTGATCGGGACCCTGCACAGCGCGAGATCATGATGACTCGCACTGGTCGACGCACAGTGCCACAAATTTACATTGGTGAGACCCATGTTGGCGGTTATGACGACCTGGTTGCCTTAGACCGCGCTGGCCAACTTGATCCATTATTAGTTTAAAAATTTACACAGAAAGTTTCCATGACCGAACAAACTACTTCCGCTCCAGATGCAGTTGATAATTCAAAAGAGCCTGGTTTTCGTATTCAACGGATCTATCTCAAAGATTTATCTTTAGAGCAACCAAATGCCCCCCAAATTTTATTGGTTGCGGCAGAGCCTCAAATTGAGGTTGAAGTTGATGTTGCAGTTACTCGCTTGAGTGATGAAATTTTTGAGGTTGCCTTAATTGCAACAGTAACCGCTAAGGTGGAGAGCAAAGTGCTCTTCTTGGTTGAAGCAAAACAAGCGGGTGTTTTTGAATTTAGTAATATTCCTGCAGAGCAAATTGATCCAATGTTAGGTATTGCTTGCCCAACAATTTTGTATCCGTATCTGCGCTCAAATATTGCTGACATCATTAGCCGCGCGGGTTTCCAGCCAATTCATTTGAATGAAATTAATTTCCACGGTATGTACGAGCATCGCCTGATGCAGGCTGCGCAAGCGGCAGCAGCGGATAGTAGCTCAGCCGATGAAAGCAAAATCATTCTTCCTCACTAAGCTGGCTTTTAAAGCCCACAGATCATGAAAGTGACGCTGCTTGGAGCTGGTTCATGGGGTACGGCTATGGCAGCGCAAGCTGCACGCCATCTTCAACCGGGCGACGTTTGTCTATGGTCTCGAAGCGTTGAGCAAATTGAAGGTATGCAGCACTCAGGTGTAAACACAGCCTATTTGCCTGGTGTCGTCCTGCCTAAGGGTTTGCAATTGGAGGTGAGTTTTGAGCGGGCCATCGAACGCCTTTCTGAAAATGATCTTTTGATAATTGCTACCCCGATGTCCGGTTTATCAGAAACAGTAGCGCAGGTATTGCGCCTCGCAAAACATCCGCTCAATATCGTTTGGCTTTGCAAGGGTTTAGAGCCTAGCACTACCTTATTGCCGCACCAAGTAGTGGAACGCGAAGATCAACTACACAGTCATGGCATTCCTCATTCTTATGGCGCTCTATCAGGACCTAGTTTTGCGCAAGAAGTTGCTAATGGTATGCCTTGCGCATTAACCGTCGCTAGTCAATCCAATACCTTGTGTGACATTGTTCAAAGCGCCTTCCACCATGGCAATATGCGCATCTATGCAAGCGATGATTTAGTGGGTGTCGAATTAGGTGGCGCTGTTAAAAACGTTTTAGCGATTGCAGCGGGTATTGGTGATGGCTTGGATCTTGGCTTAAATGCACGTGCTGCAGTATTAACTCGTGGCCTTGCAGAAATGATGCGTTTAGTAAAAGCGGCTGGTGGTAGACCAGAGACCTGTATGGGCCTAACCGGTGTAGGCGATTTGATCTTGACGGCTACTGGCGATCTCTCTCGTAATCGTCGTGTTGGCTTAGCGCTTGCAGCAGGAAAACCGTTGCCTGAAATTTTGGATAACTTAGGGCATGTTGCTGAGGGCGTCTTATGTGCCTCAGCTGTTGGTAAACTCGCTGCGCGTTTGGGTGTCGAGATGCCAATTACTGCCATGATGGGTGAAGTCTTATCTGGAAAGCTTTCACCACATGAAGCAGTAAAAAAACTGATGGGGCGCGACCCTAAGCTGGAAGTCTAAGCTCTTAACTTCCGCCCAGTAGGCCATTTTGGCGCCAAGCTTCATAAACTACGATCGCCACTGTATTCGAGAGATTTAAACTACGACTGCTATCTTGCATTGCTAGGCGCATTTGATTGGGTGTTGGAATCGAACTTCTCACTTCTTCAGTAATACCTTTGGTTTCTGAACCAAAAACAAAATAATCTTCCGGTAAATATTTGCCATCATGAAACTTGCCAGATCCCTTGGTGGTTAAGGCAAAAATATGTTCCGGCTGAGGTTGTTCATCAGCCAAAAATTGTGCCCAGTTTTGATGAACTTTTACTTTAGCAAACTCGTGATAGTCCAGGCCAGCTCTACGGAGTTTGGCATCTTCCATCGGAAAGCCGAGTGGCTCGATGAGATGCAGCCTTGCGCCCGTATTTGCACACAGGCGAATAATATTGCCCGTGTTGGGTGGAATTTCTGGTTCGAATAAAACGATATTAAACATGTGCTGAGCTTTATATTACATTCTTGAGGCTGGGTACAACGTTCGTAAAAGAACCCAATTGGTAACACGAGATACCCCATTGTCCTTCAATACGCGAGCGATTTCATTTAAGGTTGCACCACTAGTCATGACATCGTCAAACACAATGACGCTTGCGGATTCTAGTTGGCCTTGAAATTGAGGGTTGATATAGAACATGTCTCGAATAGCCATTTGACGATTTGCACGATTCTCTTTGGCCTGATGCTGGGTATGGTGATAGCGTCTTAAGATGTGTGGGTTCTTATGGATATTTTTGCCACAATCAATCCGCCTAGCTAATTCCCAGCTTTGATTAAAGCCGCGAGAACACAATTTTTCTGGACTCAGCGGCACTGGTAGTAAATAGTCTGCTTCAAAATTATTTAAGCTTCGAGTCATCAGCTGATTCCATGCTGATACCAATCCCTGTGCGCAAGCAAGTCGTCGCTGATATTTAAATAGATGCAAGGCAGACTGTAATCTACCCTCGTATCGATCAAGACAATAAGTTTCATCAAAGTAGGGCGGGTTAGCAATGCACTCTTTGCATTTATTTTCTGTTAGCTCACCAACTTCAAGAGTGCGACCGCATTGCTGACAGCATTCGTAATTGAATAGCTGATCTGATTCTAATTGGATGAGGCAATCAAGGCAGAGAGTGTGTCGCTGAAATGTACCGCAAACAATACAAGCGCTCGGTAGTATGTGAGAACAAATTACTTGGAAAATATTCTCTATTGGATGCATGGGTCGCTGAGTATACTGAGCCAATGACCCAATCAATCAGATGGCTTCAGGATGAAATTGCAACGCGCATGTTGCAAAAATTAGACATCGTGAAATTAGAACCAAAAGACATTTTGCTGATTCCAGATTTCACTGGGGTACATAGTTCTTTTCTGACAAAACGCTTTCCAGGAATTCGTTTTCACAGTGCACCCGAATGCGAGCTATCGGGTTTCAATTTATTTAAATTAAGAGTGACTCGTTTTTGGAATTCAAGAATGAAGTCGGCATCTATGGTTTCTCTCAATGATTACAAGAAAACAGGCCACCTTAAGCTTCCTAGTAATTCTGTAGATTTAGTGGTGAGCGTTCTCTTAATTCAGGATTTAGCTGACCCTAAGCATTTTTTGCAGGAGTGCCGGCGAGTACTCAAGGAAGGTGGATTACTAAGCTTTAGCTATCTGGGCCCAGATACTGCAAAAGAGCTCAGATCAGAGCACTTGGCACAGCAATTACCTATTCAAAATTTGGTTAGCCCTTGGGATATGCACGATATGGGTGATGCCCTACTCAGTGAGCGTTTTTCTGATCCCGTAATGGATATGGAGTTTTTGGGTTTGGATTACGACTCTGACAAGGTCCTACTGTCAGACGCAAGGGCTCTCAATTTAATTGGTTCTGACTATCAAAACACCATCCCAGCTACTCATTTGCCTCAAAAACTGACTTTAGAGGTGATTTATGGGCATGCCTGGGCTTTGGGTAAGAACCTCGCTAAGGTGCAAGATGATGTCGCTTATATTGATTTAAATCAAATAGGGCGCAAGACTAGGAGTGATTCTGATTAAGTGTAAGTGTTCACTATCTTTAAAACCATTGCCAAGATTGGGAGTGGCATAGTTAGTCCCGTTTGTTCTTGAGCCTAATTAACCCTATAATTGGTGCTAGTTGAATTGCTTGATACCGTTTTTTTTGAGCTTCCTGAGGGTGTATTTCTGCAGGAACTCATGACAATAAACAGAGAATAAGATGAATTTATTTGGAAAAGTCACTAGGGCTTCGCTCTATTTGGTAGCAGCCTTTGGCACTGCATTTGCACGTGCAGCAGAAGATATGCAGGGTGGTCCAGCTGTAAACCAGCTCAATTTTACTGCCCCAGCCACAAAAATCATGGCAGAGATTCACTGGTTACATTGGATGATGTTGATCATCTGTGCGCTTATTTTTGTGGGCGTATTTGGCGTGATGTTTTATTCCATTCTGAAGCACCGTAAATCTTTGGGTGCTAAATCCGCGTCATTTCACGAGAGCACTACTGTTGAGATTATTTGGACAGTGATTCCACTGTTGATTGTTATTGGTATGGCTTTGCCAGCAACCAAGACAGTGGTAGCAATGAAAGACACCACTAACTCTGACATCACTATTAAGACTACTGGCTATCAGTGGAAGTGGGGTTACGATTACATCAAAGGTGAAGGCGAAGGAATTAGTTTCTTATCTACTTTAGCTACTTCCCGTGAATCTATTAACAATCTTGCCCCAAAATCAAATACCTATTTGATGGAAGTGGACAACGAGATGGTTGTGCCAGTCGGTAAAAAGATTCGCATTATTACCACTGCAAATGATGTGATCCATGCCTGGGCAGTTCCAGCATTTGGCGTAAAGCAAGATGCAATTCCTGGTTTCGTTCGTGACACTTGGTTTCGTGCAGAAACAATTGGTACTTACCGTGGTCAATGCTCGGAGCTATGCGGAGCACAACATGCGTTTATGCCGATCGTAGTGAGAGTGGTTTCCCAAGAGGACTACACCAAATGGGTAGACGAGAAGAAAAAAGAAATGGGCTCGGCTTCTGATGACCCAACCAAGGTTTACACCATGGATGAGCAAAAGGACCGTGGTGCCAAGGTTTACGCAGCTAATTGCGCAGCATGCCATCAGCCAAATGGCAAGGGCGCGGGCGCTTTCCCAGCACTTGATGGAAGCAAAATGGTGCTTGGACCAAAAGCGGCTCAATACGACATCCTGATTAACGGCAAGGGTGCAATGCCAAAGTGGGCGGGCGTGATCTCTGACGGTGACATTGCCGCAGTAATGACCTACACCCGCAATGCATGGGGCAATAAAACGGGTGAAGTGATTCAGACCCAAGATATTGTTTCTGCGCGTGCTGGCAAGTAATTTTTAAGAATTTATACAGATCAAACTAAACCGGAGTAATCCATGAGCACCATTTCAACTACCCACGATCACGCACATGACCATGCGCATGATGACCATACGCCACATGGCTGGCGCCGTTGGTTGTTTGCAACTAACCATAAAGATATCGGTACGATGTACCTGATTTTCTCGTTTATCAGCTTACTGGCTGGTGGCGTGATGGCTTTGGGTATTCGTTTGGAGTTGTTCCAGCCGGGTCTGCAGTTTTTACGTCCAGAGTTTTTCAATCAGTTAACCACTATGCATGGTCTGGTAATGGTGTTCGGCGCCATCATGCCGGCCTTCGTTGGATTTGCGAACTGGATGATTCCTTTACAAATAGGCGCATCCGATATGGCTTTTGCTCGCATGAACAACTTTAGTTTTTGGATTTTGCCAGTAGCTGCTTGTTTATTGTTTGGTTCATTCTTAGCTCCTGGCGGTGCTCCTGCTGGCGGTTGGACTTTATATGCTCCACTGACATCACAAATGGGCCCAGGTTTAGATATGGCCATCTTTGCACTCCACTTGTTGGGCGCTTCTTCAATCATGGGCTCGATTAATATCATCGTGACCATCTTGAACATGCGTGCTCCTGGCTTGACTTTGATGAAGATGCCCATGTTCTGCTGGACATGGTTGATTACTGCTTACTTGTTAATCGCAGTTATGCCAGTGTTGGCAGGTGCGATCACCATGGTTTTGACGGATCGTCACTTCGGTACTTCTTTCTTCAATGCAGCTGGCGGTGGTGATCCAATTATGTTCCAGCATATTTTCTGGTTCTTTGGTCATCCAGAGGTTTACATCATGATTCTTCCGGCTTTCGGAATCGTGAGTGAAATTATTCCTGCTTTCTCAAGAAAAACTTTGTTTGGCTATAGCTCCATGGTTTATGCGACAGCATCCATTGCGATCTTGTCCTTCATTGTTTGGGCTCACCATATGTTTGCAACTGGCATGCCAGTTACTGGCCAGCTGTTCTTTATGTATGCCACGATGTTGATTGCAGTTCCAACCGGCGTAAAGATTTTCAACTGGGTTGCAACTATGTGGAAAGGTTCCATGACCTTTGAAACTCCAATGTTGTGGTCAGTCGGATTTATTTTCGTTTTCACAATGGGTGGCTTCACTGGATTGATTCTGGCGATGGCCCCAATTGATATTGGTTTGCAAGATACGTATTACGTTGTTGCGCACTTCCACTATGTTTTAGTAGCTGGTTCCTTGTTTGCGATGTTTGCTGGTTTCTACTACTGGTGTCCAAAGTGGACTGGCTACATGGCTAACGAAACTCGCGGCAATATCCACTTTTGGACTTCCATGATTTTCTTCAACATTACTTTCTTCCCAATGCACTTCCTGGGCTTAGCAGGTATGCCACGTCGTTATGCTGACTACCCAACGCAATTTGCTGACTTTAATACGATCGCATCTATTGGAGCACTCGGATTTGGTTTATCTCAGGTTTACTTCTTGCTGTTCGTTGTTCTGCCTGCTTATAACGGTAAGGGTGTAAAAGCTTCAATGAAGCCATGGGATGGTGCCAAAGGTTTGGAGTGGACAGTGCCATCACCAGCACCACACCATACATTTGAAACTCCTCCAACTACTGCAGAGTTAAATGCTGCAGGAATCTAAAGTAGCCGCACACAAATCCCAATCTGCCAGTAATCGCAGATTGGGGTTTATTCTTTTCAGTGTCGTTCTAGTGTTCTTTCTAGGCATCCTGATTAAACGGGGCTTATTAGGTTAAGCCAGCCGAATACTTATGTCTGCTATTGCCTCCATTAACCGCCAAATCTTGCTCAAGCTTTTGATAGCTTCAGTCATGATGTTTGGTTTTGGTTATGCACTAGTGCCAATGTATAAAGCCTTGTGTGAGGTGACTGGCATTAATGTGGTCACCAGCAAGAACGACTATGGGATTCGTGCCTATAGCGCAAATAAGGTTGGCAATACTCAGGTTGACTACTCCCGTAAGGTGACTATTGAGTTTGACTCCAATAGCCGCGGTTCCTTTACGTTTCGCCCAGTAAAGAACTTCTTGGAAGTGCATCCAGGAGAAATGACCGAGATTGTTTACGAGGTTACCAATAATTTAAGTCGCCCTGTTGAGGCTCAAGCTATTCCAAGTTATGCGCCTAAAAGCGCCATGGAGTTTTTCACCAAATTAGAGTGTTTTTGTTTTCAGCAGCAAACTTTGGCTCCTCATGAGATGAAGAAGATGCCAGTAGTGTTTGTTATTGATGCTGGATTGCCTGCTGATGTGAAAACAATTACTTTGTCCTATACCTTCTTTGAGTTGGGTGTTGGTCAACAGCCAGCAGGCTCAACAACACCGAAATCAAAAGTAGCATCATGAGTAAGAAAAGTTCATTTACGCAATCCATCATTGCGGTTTTATGGGCCTTTTTAGGTGTGCGTAAAAAATCAGGTTTGCAGGAAGATGTAGCTTCATTAAGTTTTGTCCACATTGTCATTGCGGGAGTTTTAGGTGCCTTGATTTTTATGGGCATCCTCCTTTTGATAGTTAAAGCAGTTGTGTCCCATTGATTATTTTTTGATTGAATAGAGAGAATAAGATGTCATCCAATTCAACCCCTTACTATTTCGTTCCTGGACTATCTAGTCATCCAGCTTCGGCAGCATTAGGTTTGCTTGCTTTTGGCGCTGGTATGTCTGGTTGGGTAAACCATGCAGCTTGGGGCGGCCCAGTAACTGCAGTTGGTGTGCTCTGGGTGATATTTGTTTTGTATAACTGGTTCGGGGACACGATTGCTGAGTCTAACTCTGGTAAGAATGGTATCAACGTAGATATTTCTTACCGTTGGTCCATGGCTTGGTTCATCTTCTCGGAGATTATGTTCTTTGGCGCATTCTTTGCCGCATTGTTCTATGCGCGCAATATTACGATGCCTTGGATGGGTGATGTAGAAAGCAAATTACTCTGGCCAGATTTTCAGGCTGTTTGGCCTAATGATGGTCCCGCCGGCTTAATAGAGAAATTTACGACGATGGGTCCATGGCCCATTCCAACGATTAATACTTTATTGCTCTTGTCTTCTGGTGTGACGGTGACTTACGCTCATCATGCGATTCGTGAAAACCACATGAAGAAAGCCATTAATGGCTTGGCTGCTACAGTTTTTCTAGGCATTATCTTCTTGGGCTTCCAGGTTTATGAGTACTATCATGCTTACTCTGATCTGAATTTGAAGTTAACGTCAGGTATCTATGGATCAACCTTCTTTATGTTGACTGGTTTCCATGGTTTCCACGTATTCCTTGGTGGCTTGATGTTGGCGATCGTATTGCGTCGCATGATACGCGGCGACTTTACTGCTGAAAATCACTTCGCCTTTGAGGGCGCTGCTTGGTATTGGCACTTCGTTGACGTAGTTTGGCTTGGCCTGTACATCGCTGTTTACTGGATGTAAAGAAGTAAAAATCGGGGCGTAGAGCCCCGATTTGTTTTGAGTCTTTATGGGTGGTGGAGGAAGCTTAGTTTGTTCCCACTCGAACGCCAGTAGCTTCGATATAGCCAAAGTAGTGGGCAATCAGAATTCCCAAGAAGAGTACGATTGAAAGTCCAATACGTAACATAAGCGATTGAACCATTCTTGAGCTACGACCCTTATCTTTCATCATGAAATAGAGTGCTGAGCCCAAGCTTCCAACAATAATTAGTAGTGCAATTGGAATAATCCATTTCATCTCAAAGTACCCTTGTGAATATTTTTTCTAGCTTAATTACTAGTCGTATAGTCGCTACATTATCAGCTCTTCTGGTGATTGTAGTTGGCTGCGGCGCTGGTATTTGGCAGTTAAATCGAGCAGAGCAAAAGATTCGCTTGGGTGAATCTTTAAGTGCAAGACTGCAAATGCCGATTCTGAATGCCAATGCCGATAGCTTGACCCTAGAGCAGGCAACAGAGCGCCGAATTTCAGCTCGTGGACGTTTTATTCAAGATGAGGCTATTTGGCTAGATAACCGTCCTCGCCCTATTCCTGAGGGTAGTACTGGCGTTGCAGGGCAATCTGGTTTTTATGTGATGATGCCTTTGAAATTAGATGGCCAAGAGCTTGTACTTTGGGTTAATCGGGGTTGGGCTCCTCGTAATAACGAAAATCGCATTGAGTTACCTCCAATTAAAACAATAGGTGAAGTGGTGACTATTGAGGGAATTGCTTTCCCTCATCCTGGAAGGGTTTATGAGTTGGGAAAAAAGGACGCTACGCAATCAAGTCCTCGGATTGAGCAGAACTTTGATTTGGCTTTTGAGGCCCGAGGCCATGAATGGAGGCAACTTCCATTCATTGTTCGAGAGTCTGGCTCTTCGAAAGAGGATGGTTTGTTAAGAAATTGGCCCTCCCCAACAAACGGAGTCGATCGCCATTATGCTTATGCATTCCAGTGGTTTGCTTTGGCATTAACTGGATTTTTATTTTGGCTCATTAATGGGTTCATGAAATATCGGCGAGAGCTTGCTGTGAATGGAGATAGAGGGTGAGTGATAAAGAATTATTGATTCCAGCATCACAAACGGATGCATCTGTAATTAACACGCAAACTCGACGTGGGCGTATTCAGATGTTGCTATTGTTGCTTGCTTGCGCGGCACCAGTGATCGCCTCTTATTTGGCGTATTACGTTTTTAAGCCAGAGGGTGGAAAGACGAACTTTGGAACCCTAGTTCAGCCAGTACAAGATATGAATCCCGCTTGGTTTGATATTCCTTTCAATGGCAAGTGGACTTTACTAGTCGCTAGGCCAGCTGGAGAATGCACCATTAAAAATGAGACTTGTCTCGAGGCTCTATTTTTAATGCGTCAACTACGCATTGCTGTTGGTCGTGAAAGTAGTCGAGTTCAACTAGTGTGGGTCAATACAGATGGCAAATCAGTGGATCCAGAGGTGTTGCTGGCATACGATCAAAAGACAGCGGGATTTCAGATTGTAGATTTGCCAGTAGATCCTAAATTAAGATCTGAATTTGATGCGTGGCTTAATCGTGATGGAGCAGGTCAGAAGATCCAGTTGATTGATCCAAGCCCAGCCAAGATGATGATTTTTCCGGTGACCAATTCGCCTAAAGAATTCGGTAGTATTAAAAAGGATCTAGAGAAGCTATTGCGCCTCAATCGTAAGGGTGAAAAATTGCAATGAGTAGCTTGCTATTGCTTGCAGAGTTAGCTGCAATTGCAATTGTTTTTGCAGGTCTACCTCTGGCCTATCTCTGGACTAGGCCGGCTTATAACTTTTTCCAAAAGCTCAATTGGGTCTTGGTTTTCATGACTTTTGATTTGATTGTGTTTGGTGCTTTTACTCGCTTAACGGACTCTGGTCTGGGATGCCCTGATTGGCCTGGTTGTTATGGCACATCAAATCCATGGCACGCCATTAGTGAGATTCAGCAAGCTGAAGCTAATATGCCTACGGGTCCTGTGACTGTTATCAAAGCTTGGATTGAAATGATTCATCGCTATTTAGCAATGACAGTCGGAGCGTTGATTTTGATTCAGGTGGCAGTTGCTTGGAGCAAGCTCCGTAGCCTGGGCAAGAAGCCTCTATTAGGAAGTCTTGGTTTGCTGATTTTGGTATGTATTCAAGGGGCATTTGGTGCTTGGACGGTCACACTGAAATTGCAGCCTATTATTGTGACAATTCATTTGATGTTGGCTTTGGTTTTGTTGGCATGTCTAACGACTTATGCACAACAAGAGTGGATAGATCAATCCCCAGTAACTACTCGCCTACAGAGTAAGCCCCTTTCTGCAAAGTTACTTTTACTTGCAGCAGTAATTTTAAGTACGCAAATCTTTTTAGGTGCATGGGTGAGTACGAATTACGCTGTATTAGCTTGCCCTGATTTTCCGACTTGCATGGATCGTCTTTGGCCAGAAACAGCTTGGCAGGAAGGCTTCACCCTGTGGCGCGGCTTAGGCTTGAATGCTCAAGGCGAATCTATTACCCCTGTCGCTTTGCAAACAATCCATTGGGCACATCGCGTATTTGCCATAGTTGCTGTAGTGGTTCTTGGCGCCTTGGGACTAAGCGCTCTCGGTCTGAGTAATTCCAAATCATTAGGAATGGCAAGAATTGCAAAGCTATTACTAGGTTTACTCATTCTGCAGGCTCTGACTGGTATTTCTAACGTGGTCTTTCAGTGGCCCCTGCTTGCTGCCTTAATGCACACCGCAGGTTCTGCTGCGTTGGTATTCTGTTTGGTTCGTTTAGTCCAATGGTCCTCTTGGAGTACCCCCATTCACATGAAGATGTCTAAATCATTATGAGTAGTCCAACTTCCCCTAATCCTGTAGCGATGCCACGTTGGCGTCAATATTGGGTTCTCACTAAGCCCCGCGTCACGCAGTTAGCAGTATTTTGTGCAATTATTGGCATGTTCTTAGCTACTCCCGGTATGGTGCCTTATCCAGTTCTAATTGGCGGCATTGTTGGGATTTGGTTGTTGGCAGGAGCCGCTTTTGCAATGAATTGTTTAATCGAGCAAGCCGTCGATGCCAAGATGAAGCGAACTGCTTGGAGGCCGTCTGCAACTGGTGAAGTAACGCCTTTTCACATTACTATTTTCTCGATCATTCTCGGTGGTTTGGGGATGGTCATCTTGTGGATCTTCTGCAATCCATTAACCATGTGGCTCACCGTGGCTACTTTTGTCGGTTACGCTGTAATTTATACCTGGTTGCTAAAGCCTGCTACACCACAGAATATTGTCATTGGTGGCCTCTCGGGTGCTATGCCACCTGCCTTAGGTTGGGCGGCAGTTACCAACACTGTGTCAGCAGAAGCTTGGCTCTTGGTGTTGATCATTTTTGTTTGGACTCCGCCACACTTTTGGGCTCTTGCCTTATACCGTCGTGATGATTATGTGCAAAGTGGTTTACCAATGCTGCCCGTGACGCACGGAGAGCGCTTTACGCTACTCAATATTTTGTTATATACATTGATCTTAATTGCGGCTACTTTATTGCCATACATTTATGGCATGAGTGGCATGATCTATTTGATCTCAGCAATCATTCTGGGTTTGATCTTCCTTGCATATGTCATTGCTTTATTTGTTTCTTACAGCGATGCGTTAGCAAAGAAAACTTTTCGTTTTTCAATTACGTATTTATCTCTACTTTTTGCAGCGCTATTAATTGATCACTATTTCATTTGAGATGAAGATGCATTTACAAAAATCATACTTTTGTATCCCACGCCTATTGGTACTCTCGCTGATCGGATTAACTCTGCTAGCTTGTAGTCCGCAACAGAGCTTTAAGAACGTGGATATTACGGGTAGCAAGGCATTTGGTACTGACTTTAGTTTGCTCGATCCTGACGGAAAGGTGAGAACACTCGCTGACTTTAAAGGCAAAGCAGTTTTGATGTTCTTTGGTTATACGCAGTGCCCGGATGTTTGTCCTACGACGTTGACTGAGATGCAGCAGGTCATGACTTTATTGGGTCCTCAGGCAGACAAGGTGCAAGTGCTGTTTGTAACTGTGGACCCACAAAGAGATACCGCAGCAATCTTAAAACAGTATGTGCCGGCATTTGATTCGCGCTTCTTGGGCTTGCGTCCAGCCGATGAAGTAGCCTTAGAAAAAGTGACTAAGGATTTTAAGGTTTACTACCAGAAGGTGCCCGGCGCGAGTGCTGGTTCATACACCATGGATCATATGGCGGGAAGTTATGTCTTTGATCCAGAGGGGCGTTTACGCCTTTACATCAAGCATGCGCAAGGTGCTGAGACCTTGGCGCAAGACTTGAAGGAACTTCTGAAATAAAGGCTTGAAGGGGAAGGCTGTTTAGGCAGCTTCGGTTTGTAAGAGACTACGCATCTTTTTGAGCGCAGCAGTTTCAATCTGACGAACGCGCTCTGCAGAAATACCATATTCACTGGCGAGATCATGTAATGTTTTTGTTCCATTGCCATCTGCATCCATAGCCAGCCAACGTGACTGCACAATATTTCGACTACGCTCGTCTAATGCCATCAGTGCTTGATCAAGCTGAGGACCATGTAATGCATCAGTTGCAGCAGCAGCCATCATTTCGGTAGGCTCTTGACTGTTATCAGCTAACCACTGAATTGGTGCATAGACTGATTCGTCATCGGTGTCATCACCCTCTAAGGCAACATCACCACCAGCAAGGCGCATCTCCATTTCTTTTACGTCTGACCCTTTGACATCAAGTGCTTTCGCTAAAGCCTCAACTTCATTAGGTGTTAGGGCGGCTAGAGTAGGCTTGTTACTACGCAGATTAAAGAACAACTTACGTTGTGCTTTCGTTGTAGCAACTTTGACCAAGCGCCAATTTTTAAGGATGTACTCATGAATCTCTGCCTTAATCCAATGGATGGCGTAAGAGACTAAGCGTGCACCTTGGTTAGGGTCATAGCGTTTAACCGCCTTCATCAAGCCAATATTGCCTTCTTGAATTAAGTCAGCATGGGGAATGCCATAGCCTAAATACTGACGAGCAACGGAAACTACTAAACGAAGGTGCGAGAGCACTAAAGTCTTCGCAGCATCGACATTTTCAGTGCGACGAAATTCTTGCGCAAGGTGCAGCTCCTCTGCAGCGCTGAGCATCGGTACTCGATTCACATAGGAGATATAAGAGTCGAGTGTGCCAACCCCCAAGGAAGGCAGCATCGGAAAGGCAAGCGAAGCCGCGGCAGTCTGCGCTGCTGGCAGTGTTTGCCTTGCTTGCAATTGCGGTTTGTATGCTTTCTTTAGAATCATTTTCTTTTGTACACTTTTGGTATTAATAGATTTCTATTTTAGCACTCTTGTCAAGAGAGTGCTAATGGTTTTTTACTTCTATAAGTGTATGATTTAATTGAATAATTCAGAAGAATACTGTGCGGCCGTGAAGGGTGCTAAATCATCAATTCCCTCGCCTTTACCTAAGGCTAAAACCGCTGGTTTTGGCCCATCGCTGAGGGTGTGGGCAAGTGCACAGATTACCCCGCCCTTAGCAGTGCCATCTAATTTAGTCACGATTAAGGCGGAAAGCTCTAAAGCAGCATGAAAGGCCCTGACTTGGTTTAAACCGTTTTGACCAGTATTGCCATCTAGAACCAGTAAAGTCTGGTGAGGTGCCCCAGGAAGGGCCTTACCGATCACTCTTTTCACCTTCTTTAATTCTTCCATCAGATGGTCTTGAGTGGCCAGTCTGCCAGCAGTGTCAATAATGAGGATATCGCTTTTGCGAGAAATCGCCGCATGAATGGCATCGTGTGCCACTGCCGCCGCATCACCACTTTCTTGCATGATGACATCGACCTGATTGCGACCACCCCATTCAAGGAGCTGGTTGCGTGCTGCGGCTCGGAAAGTGTCACCGGCTGCGAGTAAGACGGATTTGCCTTGAGACTGAAACAGTTTGCAGAGTTTACCGATCGTGGTGGTCTTGCCAGCGCCATTGACCCCAATTACTAGCCATACCTCTGGTGTGGTCTTTTGCTCATGGGCATACAAGGGATTAGGATTGGGCTCCATAGATTTCAGGAGTATCGCCACTTCTTCGATCAGCAGTTGCTTGAGTTCCTCCGCGCTACTGGCCTTTTCCGATTTGGCGGCTTTACGGAGCTTACTAATCAGTTGTTCGGTCGTGGGCAAACCCACATCGCTCAGAATGAGAGATTCTTCTAGGGCATCAAACCAGGCTTGATCAGTCTGATTGGATGTGAATAGGGATCCGAGGGTTTTACGTAGGCCGAACATAATCGATACAATTTAATCCTTGCATCTTATCAATTAAATTCTAGGAATAGGTGATCTTGCAGATGCGTTCCACATTATTAAGTTTTTCTCTCTATTTATTGCTCGGCTCTTCTATTGCTATGGCAACACCAGAAGTGGGCCAAGCAAATACCCACGAGTTTCAACTCTACAATGGCCTCAAGTTGATCGTGCGGGAAGATCATCGCGCACCTACAGTTGCGCACATGGTTTGGTACCGTGCTGGCTCCATGGATGAGGTGAATGGCAAGACTGGAGTGGCTCATGTGTTGGAGCACATGATGTTTAAGGGCACCCATAAAGTAAAGTCAGGGGAATTCTCCCGCTTAGTTGCAGCAGTGGGTGGTCGAGAAAATGCTTTCACTTCTCGTGATTACACGGCTTACTTTCAGCAAGTTGAAAAGTCTAAGTTAGATGAGGTGATGAGGTTAGAGGCTGATCGTATGTCTAACCTCAATTTTGATGATGCGGAATTTCTGAAAGAAATTCAGGTGGTCATGGAAGAGCGTCGCCTGCGTACGGAAGATAACCCTAGTAGCTTGCTCAATGAATCACTCACTGCCACCGCATATATGAGCTCCCCTTATCGTCACCCGGTAGTTGGGTGGATGAATGATTTAGTCAATATGAAAGCAATAGATGCACGCGATTGGTATCGCAGTTGGTACAAACCGAATAACGCAACTGTCGTCATTGCAGGTGATGTTGATCCTAAAGTGATTTTACGAGCAGTAGAAAAATACTATGGAGTTGCTTCCGCAAGAGAGTTACCAGAGCGTAAGCCCCAGATTGAACCCGTGCAAAAAGGTACTAAGCGAGTGCAAGTAAAAGCGCCTGCTGACAGCGCACAGCTAGCGATGGCATGGAAAGTCCCCAAGCTAGAAGTGGGGAGATTGGATGATGATGAGCCTTATGCGCTAGAGCTTTTATCTGCTGTACTAGATGGTTATGACAACGCACGCTTGAATCGTACTCTAGTAAAGCAAGAGCGAGTAGTAAATGATGTGGGCGTCGGTTATGACATGATCTCTAGAGGACCTGAACTATTTTTCATTAGCAGCAGTATGGCTAAAGGCAAGACAGTGCAGCAGGCGGAGAGCAGTATTCGTAAAGCCTTGAAAGAAGTTGTTGACAAAGGAATTTTAGAATCAGAGCTTAAGCGGGTGAAGGTACGTATTCTGTCTGATCAGATATATAAGCGCGACTCAATTTTTGGGCAAGCCATGGAAATCGGTAGTACAGAGATGGCTGGATTCTCATGGAAAGATATTGATGTGATGTTGGAGAAGATGCAAACCATTACTCCCGCACAAGTTCAAGCCGTTGCAAAAAAATATTTAGTAGATGAGGGGCTCACCATAGCAGTACTAGATCCACAGCCACGCCAGTCGGGTGAGGCTAAGCAAGGAGGCAATCGTGATGCCAAATAAATTCATCTCGCAAATCAGTTTTGCAATTGTGCTGATAGTTGGAGTAAGCACATCAGCACACGCGATATTACCTATTGAAAAGCTAGACTCCTTCAAGGGCGCGCAAGCCTATTTAGTGCAAACCAAAGCGTTGCCCATGGTAGATATTGAGATCAGCATTGATGCAGGCGATCGTTATGACCCAGGGGTGAAGAGTGGCTTAGCTACTATGGCTGGGCGGCTCATGAACTATGGCGCCAAATCTGATAAGGGCCTGTTAAATGAGGCGCAGATTGCTGATGAGATTGCAGACCTTGGTGCAAACCTTGGTATTTCTGTTGGCGGTGAGCGCGCTGTCATGCGTATTCGGACTTTGAGTCGCAAAGATTTACGCGATCGGGCTGTTCAATTGGCCTCAGCGATGTTGAGTGCGCCCACATATGATGCAAAGATCTTAGCGCGTGAGAAGCAAAGGATGACTACTGCATTGCTAGAGTCGGAGACTAAACCGGAGTCAGTCTTGGATCGTCGCTTTAGAAAATCAGTTTATGGAGATTATCCGCTGGCCAATTCACCAACGGTGAAAAGTATTGCCAATATCAGCGCAAGCGACCTACAGCAGTTTCATAAACAGCTTTACCGTGGCGATCGAATGATTGTCAGCATTGTGGGTGATGTGAGCAAAGCCGAGGCTGCTGAGATTGTTCAGAGCTTATTACAAAGAGTGCCTCAGTCTGGACCTCCTGTAGCGAAGTTGCCAGAGTTTGAGCGTTCACCAGTTGAGCCTTTAAGTCAGCGCGAAGTTGCTATTCCATTTGACTCACAGCAAGCGCATATTGCTATGGGAATGACTGCAGTAACTCGTAATAACCCCGATTTCTTCCCATTGCTGGTGGGTAACTACATTTTGGGTGGCGGTGGTTTTGTATCTCGGCTCATGTCGGAAGTGCGCGAGAAACGTGGCCTTGCCTATAGCGTGTTTAGTTACTTTGCCCCCGGTAAGGATGCAGGAATATTTCAGGCGGGCGTACAAACGAAGAATGATCAAGCTACTTTGGCTCTAGAAGTAATGAGTTCCACTATTGCCCAATTTATTGCTGATGGCCCAACGCAAGCGGAGCTCGATGCAGCCAAAGCAAATTTGATCAATGGCTATCCTTTACGAATTGATAACAACCGTAAGTTACTAGATAACGTGTCTAGTATTGCTTGGAATAATTTGCCTCTTGATACGATGGAGATTTGGACTAAGCAAGTGGAGGCGGTTAACCTTGAGCAGGTCAAAGCGTCGTTCCAAAAACACTTAGCTATGGATCGAATGAAAATTGTCGTCTTAGGGGCGAAGAAATAAATAAGCCGGTTAAGTCAGCTTCATTAGGCAGACGCTCTGAACCTCTGCAGAAAATTCGCATTATTGGTGGGGTTTGGCGCAGTCGTTTGCTAGGTGTACTGGATTTACCCGGTCTTCGCCCTACTACCGATCGTGTTCGTGAGACTTTATTTAATTGGCTCGGACAGGATTTAGTCGGTTTGCGTTGTTTAGATTTATTTGCTGGTACTGGTGCTTTAGGTTTTGAGGCCGCATCACGACATGCCCATTCAGTAACCTTATTAGAAAAAGATAAACAGGCCCATGCCAAACTTCTAGCTAATTTTGCTTTGTTAAAGTCATCTCCGGCTCCTGGAGAAGTGCAGATTCTTCATAGAGATAGTTTGGAGTTCTTAAAGCAACAAGCTGACCGCTCCAGCAATCTGATCTTCATAGACCCACCCTTTCAGGAGGAGGGCTTATTAAATCAAGCGCTTATAGAGGCTGCTCGTGTTTGTGACGACAGTGCTGGCGGGGGAATTTATGTAGAGTTTCCTTCCGGTCGCCCCCGGGAGCAGCTTGAGGCTTTAGTGCCTGATTGGCATTGTGGGAAATACTTAGAGGCCGGACAAGTAAAAGCTTGTCTATTTCGCTTCAAGAGGGACTAAACTCTTGCCTGTAGCTGAAAAAGCCTTAGGAGCGTTATGACTGTTGCCGTATACCCTGGAACATTTGATCCCTTTACTCGTGGTCACGAGGACCTAGTGCGTCGCGCCTCAAGCATTTTTGGTGAGCTCATTGTTGGTGTTGCTGATAGTCGTAGCAAACGCCCTTTCTTTACGCTGGATGAGCGCATTGAGATTGCTAAAGAAGTTCTTGGCCACTACTCCAATGTAAAGATTGTTGGATTTACCGGCCTGTTAAAAGATTTTGCTCGCGAACATAACGCGCGCGTGATTGTGCGCGGCTTACGCGCAGTATCTGATTTTGAATACGAGTTCCAAATGGCTGGTATGAATCGCTATTTATTACCCGATGTTGAAACACTATTCCTGACGCCATCAGACCAATACCAATTTATTTCTGGTACCTTTGTGCGTGAGATTGCCTCTATGGGTGGCGATGTGAGTAAGTTTGTATTCCCATCGGTAGAAAAGTGGTTGATCACAAAGATTCAAGCTAATAAGAGCAAAGAGTGGGGCCCTTAGGCGCAAATATGGCATTAATGATTACAGACGAATGCATCAATTGTGATGTGTGTGAGCCTGAATGCCCAAACGATGCAATCTACATGGGTTTAGAGATCTACGAGATCGATCCCAATAAATGCACAGAATGTGTAGGCCATTACGATGCGCCTCAGTGTCAGCAAGTCTGTCCGGTAGATTGCATACCGATGAACCCTGCGTTTTCTGAAAATCAAACCCAGTTAATGGCAAAGTATCAGGCCTTAACTGCCGCTAAAAAAGCACTCGTTAAATAAGTCGTTGATACTCTTTAATTAGTTTTAGAGTGCAATTCGAGCATGGCTGCCTGAGTATCACCCTTTAGAAACAAGGACAGAATGTGTAAGCCATTTTCAATGCTTGCATCAATCTGCTTTTGTTCTGCTTGTAGCGGCCTTCTCAAGACAAAGTCAGCCACGTCCATTACTCGCGCACCTTCTGCAGCAAGATCGCGTGGGTGGCCAATACCCAGACGCAAGCGCCAGTAATCAGGAGTTCCTAAGTGAGCTTGGATATCTTTTAAGCCGTTGTGTCCACCAGTGCCGCCACCAAGCTTGATGCGTGCAGTGCCGGGCTTGAGGTCGAGCTCATCTTGCACTACCAACACATCTTTAGGTGTAATTTTATGAAAGCGGCATAAAGCTCCAACGGCCTGGCCGCTCAGGTTCATGTAAGTGTTTGGCTTGAGTAAGAAGAGGTCTTCATCTTCCCATTTAGCCTTAGCTACTTTTCCAAGAAAGCGTTTTTCAGTTTCAAAGCGAACGTTTAATTGTTTGGCGAGTGCATCCACAAACCAGAAGCCAGCATTATGCCGATCTTCAGCATGTTCTTCACCTGGGTTGCCTAGGCCAATAATTAATTTAGTCATGATGAGTGCTTAAGGATAAAAGCTTTTCTGCAAAAAAGAAAACCCGCTTGTAAGCGGGCTTCCTCTGTCGCAAAGATAGGGCTTAAATGATTAAGCTTTATCCTTTGGAGCTTCAGCGGCAGGGGCCGCAGCAGCTGCAGGAGCAGCTTCTGTATCGGCAGATTTCACTGCTGGGATACGTGCGTTAGCCAGTACTGGGTTTTCTTGCTCAATATGCAATACCAAGGTAACGCCTTTTGGTAATGCGATATCTTTAGCATGGATACCATGACCAACTTCAATCTTGCTTAGGTCCACTTCAATGAACTCAGGCAAGTCGGCAGGCAAGCAAGATATTTCCAATTCAGTGGAGATGTGGCTGATGACAGCGCCTTGCAACTTCACTGCAGCTGAAGTGTCAGCATTAATGAAATGCAATGGAACGCGCATATGAACTTTCTCAGTCGCGGAAACGCGTTGGAAGTCGATGTGCAGAACCAAAGGCTTAAATGGATGCATCTGGTAATCGCGCAACAACACTTTTTGTGCTTTGCCGCCGATTTCGAGATCGAGGATGGAAGAGTGGAATGCTTCCTTACGGAGAGCATGGAACAGTGCGTTGTGATCCAACTCAATTACAGTTGCGGCGTCTTTACCACCGTAGATGATGCCCGGAGTTTTACCGGAGTTGCGCAGACGGCGGCTCGCACCCGTTCCCTGTACGCTTCTTTCAAAGGCTACTACTTTCATATTTAATTCCTAAATTAAGGTTAATTTCCGTTCGCGACCAAACAGAAAAGCCTTTGATTATATCTTGGGAATCGTTCTTTTTGCCTAGAAAAGGCTCAAAATCGCCAAAAACCGGGGTGTAAACGCTATTTTTAGCTTATTCGGCGAACATTGACATCACTGAATCACCCTTGCTGATGTGGGAAAGGGTTTCAGCCAGGATGGGGGCAACGCTCAATTGACGGATTTTGCCCACTTTCAAGGCTTCAGCGGTCAATGGAATGGTGTCAGTAACAACCAATTCATCTAGCTCTGAGGCGGCAATACGGGCGATGGCACCACCAGAGAGAACTGCATGAGTACAGTAAGCTGTAACGCCCTTGGCACCACGCTCTTTCAGTGCCTCTGCAGCTTTGCAGAGAGTTCCACCGGTGTCAATAATGTCATCCATGATGACGCAGTGACGACCTTCTACTTCGCCGATTAAATGCATTACTTCTGATACGTTAGCCTTAGGACGTCGTTTATCAATAATCGCTAAATCTGTACCTAATTGCTTGGCCATTGCACGGGCGCGAACCACGCCGCCAATATCCGGCGAAACAATGATGAGATCTTTTTTAGTTTTCTGAGCCTCTAAATCTGCCAAGAGAACCGGAGAGGCGTAAATGTTATCTACTGGGATATCAAAAAAGCCTTGAATTTGGTCGGCATGAAGATCCATAGTCAAAACACGCTCAATGCCAGCAACAGATTGAAGCATGTTTGCAACGATTCTAGCGGAGATGGCAACCCGTGCTGAGCGCGGACGACGATCTTGTCTGGCGTAACCGAAGTAAGGGATTACAGCGGTTATGCGGCTTGCTGATGCGCGTTTAAGAGCATCAATCATGATCATAAGCTCCATCAAACTGTCGTTCGTTGGAGCGCAAGTCGATTGGATAACGACCACATTCTTACCGCGAACGTTTTCTTGAATTTCTACCTGGATTTCCCCATCAGAGAATCGACCTACGAATGCTTTTCCCATTTGGAGATTGAGCTCTTTGGCTACCGCATGGGCCAAAACCGGATTTGCGTTGCCTGTGAAAAGAGTCAGTAAATCAGCGTTCATTGGGGCGGACATAGGTGATTTTGGAGTTTTGGTAGAGGTCGAATGGATGTCTTTAGGTCGTATCTACAGAGTTTGGCAGGGGAAGAAGGATTCGAACCTTCGCATGCTGGAATCAAAATCCAGTGCCTTAACCAGCTTGGCGATTCCCCTACAGGTCAATCTGAAGAAATCAAATTGTAAGCGGGATTTTTATTTAGCCCCCGAACAATTCGACCTATCCATCCTTTTGGAAGATTTTGCAGAAGATTTTCCAGATTTGCGGTGTCCGTCTTAGGGTCTAAGGCGGCAAAAACGCTACTTCCAGAGCCGGACATGCAAGGCGCCGAGTTAGGCACTGCCCTGTAAATCCAATCTAAAGCTTGCTTCACTTCAGGACATTTCTGCACCGCTACTGCCTGACAATCATTCGACTGATATGAGCTTGGCGATGCAAGAAAGCCATCTATTGTAATCGGAGCATGATCGCGGGTCAATTGAGGGTCTTGAAAAATCTGTGCAGTGGCAATTCCCTGATTGGGGAAGATCACCACAAAGTCTTGAGTTTTTAGGGAAATTGCCTGTAATTTCTCCCCAATGCCCTCAACAAATGCATTTTGGCCAAAGATGAAAAATGGCACATCTGCCCCTAGTTTTAGGCCGAGCTGACACAGCGTCGCAATATCAAGATGGAGGTCCCAGAGGGTATTGAGGCCAATGAGCGTGGATGCAGCATCAGATGATCCGCCGCCTAGGCCAGCACCCATTGGGATCATTTTTTCTAAGCTGATTTCAACACCCTGATTAATCTTGCAAAAATCTTTTAAGACTTGGGCGGCGCGAACTACTAAATCCTGTTCTGGGGGTACGCCTGGAATGAGACCAATACGACGAACCTCATCTTCAGAAATACGCTTTAAGGTAAGGACGTCGCACCAATCAATCAACTGGAAAACTGATTGGAGTTGGTGATAGCCATCTTCGCGGCGCCCAACAATATGAAGAAATAAATTGAGCTTTGCTGGACAGTGGATTTCTAGCGTCTTACTCATGATTCACGCTTCACTCATTCGGATTATCAAACACCAGGCGGATATCTATGGAGCCAATGTTAGAGCTACGAGTCATCATGAGTTTTTCTAAACGCTGCGCATTGTTCCAGTTGTAATTTAAGGTCCAACCATCTTGTGTGATTTTGCTCACTTGCCCTTTTACATTTCGCTCAACACTGGCATTACCGCCGGGACGAGTTTTTCCACGCAACCAGTCTGATAGACCGCGAGCAGGTAGCGGAAGTCCTAATGTATTTTGAATCAGAGAGTCAGCATCGATAGCCGTAGTTAATTGGCCATCGCGCTCTAAGATTGCTTCACCAGGTTTAATCGTAATTTTTGCAATGGATCCACCAACTGGATTACGAATTTCCAATACATCGATCAACGTGTCTTGAGTTAATGTAAATCCACCAGAGCCGCCTTGATTTTTACTTTCGGTGAGTCCAGTAATTTTTACCGCAAAACGACCGTCCCATGTGCCTTTTAGGGCGGTATCTGCTAATGACCAATCGGGTTTCAAGCGCTTCAAAGTTTCTTTGAGGGTCGGGTTATTGGCATCTAATTGCTGCCCTTTGCGCCACATATCTTCTGCTTCGACGGGGCGATTCATTACCCACAGGACTTCACCAATATGTGCAGCAATATCCGCTTCAGGTTTCATGCTAAATGCTTGTTGCAGTTGCTCTAAGGCAAGGTCATTTTTGCCCATGCGAAAGTTTACCCAGCCAAGGCTATCTAATATAAAACCATCTTTAGGTGAGAGTTGATGAGCTTTACTAATGAGCTTAAATGCTTCTGGTAATTTCTGATTACGATCGGCCAGGGAGTAACCAAGTGCATTTAGGCTATTTGCATCATTCGGATTTTTGCGCAAGATTTCGCGCAGAGTTTTCTCCATCACATCGATATGCCCTGATTTTTCAGCAGACATGGCATAGGTGTAAAGTAGTCCCGGATCTTTTGGTTCCGGCTTTAAGGTTGAAACAATTTCATAAAAAGCTCTTAATGCTTCTGATTCATTGGTTGCTTTAGCTAATAGCGCCTGAATCTGTAGCAAAGTATTTTCACGCTGCGCCGGTGTTTGCTGATTCAAGAGTGAGATGGCGGGTTTGACTGCATCTGACCAGCGTTGATTCAGAATTAAGAGGGTGACAAGCACCTCTTTGGGTTTAGTTTGTTTTGGCCCAGCTAAGCTATCCCAAGTTTGAGCTGCTTGGAGTGCAAGATCTGGGGCGCCTGCAGTAATCGCAATTTCCATAGCCCTTTGCGCTAAGCGAGGGTCATCTAGCTGGCGCGCGAGCTCCAAATAGGTTGTGTATGCCAAGCCAGCTTCACCGCGCTGAAGGGCGATTTCAGAAGCCAGGACCTCAAATACAGCTTGACCACTATCCAGGCTACTGGATTTGGCGATGGTATTGCTGGAAAGGAGGCTTAAGCCCAGCCCAGTAGCAAGCAGTAAGACCCTCAAAGAGGGCTGCAATGAAAATTTGGTCATAAGCACATTCTAATCCGCGAATCTACAATTCATTTATGCCAGAACTCCCAGAAGTCGAAGTTACCCGATTGGGTATCCAACCCCATTTAGAGGGGCTGAGGGTGAGCGCAGTCAAAATTATCGATGGTCGCTTGCGCTGGCCGGTACCAAGTAATTTGAATACTTTGATTTCTGGTCAGAAAGTCTTGGGAATAGAACGCCGCGGCAAGTATCTTCTAATGGAGTTTGATGCGGGTTACCTATTGCTTCACCTAGGCATGACTGGAACATTGAGAGTCCTTCCGAGTGGCGACCCCCTTAAGTTACACGATCGAGTGACTTTCGAGTTTGGCAAGCTGAGTTTGCGTTTGCACGACCCCCGAAAGTTTGGCGCTGTTTTATGGCACCCAAAGTCTAAGGGGCCGATTGAGGGCAATGCCCTTTTGCAAAAACTGGGAGTCGAGCCTTTTTCAGCAGAGTTTGCGGGTGAGCTTGGTACTGAGGTTCTGTATCAGTGCTCACGTAAACGTAGTGTTGCTGTGAAGCAATTTTTACTGGCAGGGCAAGCAGTAGTGGGTGTCGGAAATATCTATTGTTCTGAAAGTTTATTCGAGGCTGGTATTCATCCAGCAAAGGCTGCTGGAAAACTCACACGTCCACAATGCTCTAGGCTGGCGACTGCGGTGAGATTGATTTTGAAAAAAGCGATTGCTGCGGGAGGTAGCTCTTTAAAAGACTTTGTGAACAGCGAAGGCGATCCAGGGCACTTCATGGTGCAAACCAAAGTCTATGATCGTAAAGATCAGCCTTGCAAGGTGTGCAAGACGCCGATTAAACAAATAGTGCAAGGCCAGCGCTCGACATACTTTTGCCCCCAATGTCAGAAGCGCTGATCAAGCACTTTGCTACTAACCTAATAGCTTGGCATGGCAAGGACGGACGCCAAGGCCTTCCATGGCAGAGTATTCGAGATCCCTATGCGGTATGGGTTTCTGAAATCATGCTGCAACAAACTCAGGTAGCTACTGTTCTAGAGCGCTACCCCCGCTTTATGAAACGTTTCCCGACGGTTAAGAAATTGGCAGCCGCACCATTAGATGATGTCTTAGCAGAATGGGCGGGGCTAGGCTATTACACGCGCGCTCGCAATCTCCACGCTTGTGCCAAGCAAGTGATGGAAGAGTTTGGTGGTGAGTTTCCCAAAGACCCAGTATTACTCAAACAGCTCAAGGGTATTGGTAGATCGACTGCGGGCGCTATTGCAGCATTTGCATTTCATGAACGGGCACCGATTCTGGATGCGAACGTCAAGCGAATACTGGCACGATTATTTGGTATAGAGGGTGCCATCCAAGAAAAAGCAGTGAACGATGAGTTATGGCTATTGGCTAAAACACTGCTCCCTAAAAAAGCTCCGGATATGCCGGTATACACGCAAGCTCTAATGGATTTTGGAGCAACTTGGTGCACTTCTCGTAAACCTATATGTTTAAGTGGGGAAAGAAAATGCCCCTTTGAAAAAGAATGCCAAGCTAATCTCAGTAATCAGGTCTTAGTATTACCTCGCAAAGTCATCAAAGCAAAATCGCCCGAATTTAATTGCGACATGTTGTTACTCCGGCATGGCGATTCAGTACTATTACAAAGACGCTCTGAAAAATCCATCTGGGGCGGGCTTTGGTCTTTGCCCGAATCTATATGGAGAGCTAAAGAAAAAAGCTCCCCAGCTACAGACAATGCTGTTAATTTGACTGCGAAAGAATTGTTTAAGCTTGTGCTGCCAGATGAAAGAAACTCTAGCGCTTTAAATGCTTGTCACTCAATTAAGCGAGGACTTGATATTAAACATGTCTTTACGCATCGTCGTTTGTGGATGCAGATTTGGCATGTGGACTCAGGCTCTGCCGTGAAATTCGCTAGCGATGACTTGAAGTGGGTTCCTTTGCGTCAGCTAGGACGATACGGATTGCCTCAACCGATCAAATTGCTACTGCAGGGATTGAATCTAACTCGCGGTGACGACTTAAGAAATTAATTTGAAGTGCGGCCAAATCTTTTTGCGGTAGAAAATGCGCAATGATGCGACTTACAAGATAAACCGAGCGATGTTGTCCGCCAGTACAGCCGATAGCGACAGTAAGATAGCTGCGACCATCTGCGATGTAGTGAGGCAACCATTTTTCAATAAATTGAATAATGTCATTTTCCATGCTGACTACTTCAGGAATTTTTTCTAAAAACTCACGAACCGGCTGATCTTTTCCAGACATGGGGCGTAACACTTTGTCGTAGTGTGGATTGGGCAGGCAGCGAACATCAAACACGAGATCCGCTTCACTAGGTAAGCCTTTTTTAAAACCAAAAGATTCAAAAATAACGGTAAGTCCTTGGGGCTTATCTTTCAGAAGATCTTGAATCCAAGAGCGCAAGGCATGAGCGGGTAGATTGCTAGTATCAATACTGTGGGCATGATTGCGCAGAGGCTCTAAGAGATTACGCTCTTTATCAATAGCCTCGATGAGGGTGGCAGCTTGGGTTTGTTGAGTTTTTCCAGAGAGCGGATGGCGCCTGCGGGTTTCGGAGAAGCGCTGGATCAGCGTATTGGTATCAGCATTGAGAAAAACAATTCGTACTTGATGGTTGCGCCTCAGGTTTTCTAAAATCTGAGGGAGCTCTGCAATTGACTGACCGCGACGTGCATCAATAGCAACCGCAACACGTTCGCTTTTTTCACCTTCTAGCGTAGTAATGAGGCTTTCTAGAAGGGTGACTGGAAGGTTATCAACGCAGTCATAACCTGCATCCTCAAAGGCTCTCAGCGCAACTGATTTACCTGAGCCAGAGATGCCGGTAATCAGATTAATTTGCATATTAAATGAGCCGGCCTTGTGACTTTGAGAATTCTGCTTCAGCGTTCATTTGCAAACGCTGGCGCTCCATAAATTCTTTTAAGGTATCGATGCCTCGTAGTTGCAAGATAGTATTGCGTACAGCAGCCTCTACAAGCACAGCTAAGTTACGACCTGCAGCAACCTGAATTTTGACAGTTCTAATGGCGACACCCAATACATCAATATGCTGGGCTTCTAAAGGTAGGCGCTCAAACTCACCATCGTTGCGGCGCACCAGTTGGACTATCAGGCGCAATTTTAATTTCCGACGTACGGCTGTTTCACCAAAGATAGTGCGGATATCCAATAAGCCAAGCCCACGAACTTCCAAGAGGTTGCGCAGAATCACAGGGCAGCGACCCTCGATATAGTCTGGTCCGAGTCGAGCAAAGTCTACCGCATCATCAGCTACTAAACCGTGGCCACGAGAAATGAGCTCTAAGCCTAATTCACTTTTTCCTAAACCAGACTCACCCATGATTAAAACCCCTAAGCCCAGAATGTCCATGAATACACCGTGCATCGTAATCTGGGGTGCACCAATCTTAGTGAGGTAGGTACGCAGGTGATCAATCACCTCAGCTGCTGAGATGGCTGTTGTAAATAGTGGAGTAGAGGATCGTTGGCAAAAGAGTTGGAGGGCGGCATCAGCTGCTTTGCCGTCAGCCACAATAACGCAAGGCGGCATTTTAGAAATTAAGTCGAAGATCTGCTCTTCTCGCTGTTGTGTTTCAAGTTGGGCATGATAGTTAATCTCCTGCTCACCAAAAATCTGAATACGGCTAGGGTGAATGAGATTTAAGTGGCCAACTAAGTCTGAGCTGGCTGCAGCAGCTTTAACAGCCTCTGGCGGAAATCGTCTGTCCGCGCCTTCTAGACCGCCAATCCAGGATAGCTTGAGCTCAGAGACATTGTCATCAAAGATCTGCTGGGCAGTAACTCCCTCTAGGAGTAGAGGTTGAGTAGTCAAGCAGAGCCCCACGTTTGTAGGATTTCACATACCTTCTCTGGGCTGCCCTCCGAAGCAAGTAGCTTGCGGGTACCCTGATCGGATAAGAGCTGTGCAATTGAAGACAAAATTTCTAAATGTTGCTGAGTTGCTTTTTCAGGGACAAGCAAAAAAATGAGTATAGATACAGCCTCACCATCAGGCGCAGAAAAGTCGATCGGTTCTTGTAGTTTGACGAATGCAGCAATCGGCTGTTTAAGTCCCTTTACACGACCGTGTGGGATGGCAACTCCAGCGCCTAGTGCAGTAGAGCCTAAGTCCTCGCGCGCATTTAAGAAGCCAACAATTGCTTCGGCTTCTAGATCTGCGTGTTTGGCGAACAGCTGCCCTACGGCCGCAAATGCCTCGGCCCTATTCTTGGAAAGATTATTTAAGGCAATACGGTCTAAAGCGAAAAGATCGGTCAGGGCATTCATATCAATAGATTATAGGTGTCCTGATGCTAAAGATTACTCAAAATGTTTTTCGTGGTGATGATCTTGAATTTTTTCTTTGTGCTTTACAACTTGACGTTCAAGTTTATCTACTACTGCATCCATAGCGTGATAGAGGTCCGCGTTATGCGCTTCGGCAAAGAGCTCTTTACCTTTTAGGTGAATAGTAATTTCGGCTGCTTGACGAAGATTTTTTTCTTTGGCGTTATCGACAATCAAAAATGCGGTGGCATCTAAAACGTGGTCAAAGTGCTTACGAATTTTTTCTAAACCGGCTTCGAGGTGGGAACGCATGGCTGGAGTAACTTCAACATGACGGCTATTAATTTTCAGATTCATCAGCAGCTCCTATTCATAGAAAAACAAAATACGTGCACAAATAATTACTCGGGGTGCGCAGCAGGCCCCTGTAATGCTTTTCTTGTTTATACGGAAATGAACTTCATGAACCTCCAGCGTATCAGCGATTTTGCTGAAAACCAAGAGGGTAGATCATGTTTATTTAATAAATACCCAAAAAGCCCTGATATTTACATGCGGAAGTTTTCGCCTAGGTAGACTCGTCTGACAGCATCGTTTTCGATAATTTGGTCTGGCTTGCCTTCTGCCAGGACGCTACCTTCGCTGATGATGTAGGCATGATCACAAATCCCCAAGGTTTCTCGAACGTTATGGTCAGTGATGAGCACGCCAATTTGGCGGTCTCTTAAGAAGCGCACAATCCGCTGGATTTCTCCAACCGCAATTGGGTCAACGCCAGCAAATGGCTCATCTAGCAAGATGAACTTGGGTTGGGAGGCTAGCGCTCTAGCAATCTCAACACGACGACGCTCGCCACCAGATAGGGAAAGCGCGGGGTTATCGCGTAGATGGCTGATTTGGAGCTCACCTAAGAGCTCATCTAATCGATGCGCAATATCGGCCTTACTTAATGGTTTTCCACCTTGTACTTGCAGCTCTAGTACGGCTTGAATATTTTCAGCCACATTTAGCTTTCTGAAAACAGAAGCCTCTTGTGGGAGGTACGATAGGCCCATGCGAGCTCGTTCGTGAATGGGTAGGCGCGTAATATCGACGCCATCTAAAACAATGCTCCCACCATCCAATGGAACCAGGCCGACAATCATGTAGAAAGAGGTTGTTTTGCCAGCACCATTTGGTCCCAGAAGCCCCACCACTTCTCCGCATTTCACCTCTACCGATACATCCCTCACAACTGTGCGAGATCCATAGCGCTTTTGAAGGTGCTGAGCGCTTAAGGTTGCTGGTTTTTGAGTGCTACTGGAATTCGTGGTCATTTCTCTAGTGTAGCTTTTCTTCTTGGTGAAAGGATGGCTCTGGCTAGTGGCAGGTCTTCAGCTTTGGCATTAGCAGGTGGCGAGACTTGATAGCGCTGCTGAACATCATCGTAGTCAATTTTCCAGCCGTGTAATTGATCTAGCATTTGCATATTGTGAAGACGCTTCAAGTTAGCATCACCGGTCAATGTGAGAAGCTCAGTTTTTGCATTGTAGGTAACGGTTTTCCCCCGACCTTGCATAAATTCATTGGCTGGTCCTTCGCGTCTTTGTCTAAAGCTAGCAGTAGATTCAGGATTACCCTGAACATCAACGTATTCATAACCCTCGGGGTCGACTTTGATATTACCCTTAGCCCCAGTAATCAAAATACTGCCTTTGATTAAGAGTACTTCACCATCAAGTTCATAAACCTGTTGTACATCGTTCACAGAAACTTTTTCTGCTTCCAAGATGATGGGTTTGTCTTGATCTGCTTTTTCAGCATAAGTAGTAAGACAAGTTCCTAGTAGCGCAAACGCTACTAACATTTTATGTAATAGCTTCATTGCTGTGCTCCAGGTTGAACGCGCTCGATACGCCCCTTTACCTGCCCAGATAAAACCATACTTTGCTCGATATTATTAAATACACCGCCATCAGTTGATTTCATCACAGAAACCCCTTGCTCAAGCGTAATGGGTTTATCAGTTTTAATAATGTCATCATTAATGAGCACTTGGAAATATGAAGAGCGCGCAAGCATACGCGGTCTCGCGGGTTCACTTGCTGATGCAGCCTGTTGCGGTCGAAATATTTCGGCGTTATCAATTAGATCCAAAATCGTGAGGTCACCATCTAAATGACCTTTGTCTGCTTTAACGGTCACCGGTGACTTTTCAGGCGGGAACAGGCGTATGCGCGGTGTCTCAATATCGATTGAAGCATCATCATCATAGTGAATCACTTTCTTACCTAGCACACGATATTTAGTATCACCTGATTCATTAAGGGCAGATAAGGCACCATTGCTAATAATATAGTCAGGCTCATGAAGGCGCACACGCTCAATTGCCGATTTTTCTGCCGGTGCACTTTTCTTAACTAACCAAAATGTGACCAGAGTGAGCGTGCCCATCAGAATCAAAGGCATCAGACGTAAGGATGTACGCCAGATGCTCAGTTTGATTTTTTGGGTATTCAATTCCATTGCAAATTGACCTTAAGCGCGCGCCTGGGAAAGTAATTCCTCATAACGGTTTTGCGCCTTCAAGATCAGATCACAAACTTCACGTACCGCGCCACTACCGCCGGATCGAGTAGTGACAAAGTGCACGCTTTCTTTTACAGCGTCATGTCCTTGCGCTGGGCATATCTTCAGGCCTGCAGACTTCATCATTTGAAAATCAGGCCAGTCATCACCCATTACTGCACAATCACTAGACTGTAGTCCGAGAGATTGCAGTATGTTTTTTAAGGCTATAGCCTTATCTTCAACACCCATGTGTACATGCTTGATGCCAAGCTCATCGCAACGTGCCAAAACCATTTTGGAGCTACGCCCTGTAATGATGGCTGTTGGAATACCTATTTTTTCCAACAACTTGATTCCCAAACCATCCTGAATATCAAAAGCCTTCAAGGATTCTTTGCCATTCTCGCCAATAAAAACTTGGCCATTAGTCAAGACGCCATCGACATCTAGGACGAGAAGTTTTACCGTCCCAGCACGATCCCAGGCCTGCGGATATTGGCTCAGAGGATTGGTGTTGTGAGCGTGAAAGACGGTTGGCATGGGAGTGGTTTAGTAATTAAAAAAAGTGGCGGGTTTAAATAACTTTGGCGGCAAATAAATCATGGAGGTTGAGTGCTCCGAGTAATGCGCCTGCAGGATCGGTCACTACCAAATGATTGATGCGATGCTTTTCCATCATCTCGATAGCTTCCTCTGCTAATAACTCGGGTGGAATTGTGCGCGGTGCTGCAGTAATCGCTTTTTCTAAAGTGAGGCCATCTAAATTGGTGCTTTTCTCAAGCAGGCGACGTAAGTCACCATCTGTAAAGATACCGGCAACTTTGTTTGCTTTATCTAGAGTAACAACCATACCCATACGTTTGGCAGTCATTTCAAGTAAAGCATCTTGCAGGGAAGCGGAGATTGCAATCTTAGGAGTCTCATCAAAGCTTCGCATGACTTCGCTGACATGCATGAGCTGTTTGCGACCTAAGCGGCCACCTGGGTGTGAGCGCTGGAAATCCTCTGCCTGAAATCCACGAGCATCCAGAAGGGCAACAGCTAGGGCATCGCCCATAGCGAGGGCTGCGGTTGTACTGGTGGTTGGGGCAAGGTTAAGTGGGCAAGCCTCTTTTTCAACACTAGTGTCTAAATGGGCATCGGCTAACTTTGCCAAAGAGGAATTTGGTGCACCAGTCAGTGCAATCAGTTTTGCTCCAGTACGCTTGACGATCGGCACAATGGTGAGCAATTCATCAGTCTCGCCGGAATTGGAGAGTGCAACAAAGACGTCATCACGAGTCACCATCCCTAGATCACCATGACTAGCTTCAGCGGGATGAACAAAAAAAGCGGGGGAGCCTGTAGAGGCAAATGTGGCGGCAATCTTGCGAGCAATATGCCCTGATTTACCAATTCCAGAGACGACAATGCGGCCTTTGCAGGAGTGCAGCAGATCGACTGCCAATACGAGGGCATCGGCGTTTGCACCTTCAAGGCGATCGCACATGGTGTGCAGTGCAGCAGCCTCAATCGTGAGGGTATCGCGTGCAAGCTTTAGGGTTCGGTCACGAGTCTTAGCTATCATGGGGTGAGTATATGCCGTCAGTCCTTCAGTTAACTCTCATCTTGCTGGCCTCCGCAGTGGCCGGGGTGGTTATTTTCCGCTATTTTGGACTACCCCCTATTTTGGGCTATTTGGCCATTGGTGTCCTCATTGGGCCACATGCCCTTGGTTTGGCCAACGATTCGGCCACAGTCAAGTATTTAGCTGAATTTGGCGTAGTTTTCTTGATGTTCTCCATCGGTCTGGAATTTAACCTGCATAAGCTTCGGGCCATGCGGACCATCGTATTTGGCTTAGGCGGTAGTCAAGTTATTTTGACTATGCTACTGGCAGTCCCGGCCAGCCTCTTGATGAACTGGATTTACCCAATTTCTTGGCAGGCGGCCATTGCACTGGGGGGCGCTTTAGCGATGTCCTCTACAGCCATCGTTACTAAGCTCATCTCTGATCGCTCCGAAATTGAAACCGAACATGGACGCAACATCATCGGTATTTTGCTCTTTCAGGACTTGGCGGTAGTTTTCCTGTTAATTCTGTTGCCCTCGCTAGGCAAGAATCCTGGAGACCTATTTTTAGCCCTGACTGCAGCATCAATCAAGATCACGGTAGCTTTGGTACTTATTTTTGTTATTGGCCAAACCTTGATGAGTCGCTGGTTCGGTTTAGTTGCCAAGCTAGGTTCCCAAGAGTTATTCATGCTTAACCTCTTGCTCATTGTTTTAGGTATGGCAGGGCTGACTGAGCACTTTGGCTTATCGCTAGCGCTCGGTGCTTTCTTGGCCGGGATGTTGATTGCCGAGACGCCTTATCGTCACCAAGTGGAGGAGGACGTTAAGCCATTTAGGGATGTGCTCTTGGGCCTGTTCTTTATTACTGTTGGTATGTTGCTTGATTTCGAAGTGATCTATCAGCAGTGGATGCTGGTCTTGCTCTTATTGATTGGCCCTCTGATTTTCAAGTTCGGTTTGATTGCATTGCTGTCACGTGCTTTTGGCTCAAGTCCAGGTATCTCCATACGGACGGGCTTATGTTTGGCACAGGCTGGTGAATTCGGTTTTGTACTGTTAAATCAAATTGATGGTTTGGATTTAATTGATCCCGCTTTGAGTCAAGCCGTATTAGCAGCAATGCTGCTGTCGATGTTTGGCGCACCATTCTTAATTCAATATAGCGATCGTATCGCGATGCGTTTTTCTAGCAATGAATGGTTATTGCAATCGCTGGCGCTGACACGTGTTGCGGCAAAAAGTGTTCGAACAGAAAACCATGTGGTCATTTGTGGCTTTGGTCGCTCAGGCCAAAGCTTAGCCCGCATGCTTGATCAAGAAAAAATTCCTTACATTGCATTAGATATGGATCCTGATCGCGTAAAGGAGGCTGCTGCTGCCGGAGATAACGTGGTCTATGGCGATGCTAGTCGAGAAAATTATTTAGTAGCTGCCGGCTTGTCAAGAGCAAAAGCAGTGGTGATTACTTATGCGGACACACCAGCTAGTTTTAAAGTCTTACATCAAGTCGAGCGCCTGCGTCCTGGTATGACAGTATTGGTGCGCACTAAAGATGATGCAGATTTAGCTAAGTTACAAGCAGCTGGTGCGACCGAGGTGGTACCGGAGTTGATTGAGGGTAGCTTAATGATGGCGTCCCACGTCTTACTGATAATGGGGGTGCCCATGCGTAAGGTGGTGCGCCGCATTACCGGTGCACGTGAGGCTCGTTATAGCCTGTTGCGTGGCTACTTTCGTGGCGTTAATGATGAGGTGGACACCAAGGAATCGTGGCGCTTGCATTCGGTTACTTTGCTGCCAGAGTCGGCCAGTATCGGACAGACGCTTGAAGAGCTACATCTTGAAAATGAAGGTGTGAGCGTACAGGCAGTCAGGCGAAAAGTGGGCGGCTCCGACTATTTCAAATTGGAGCTTACCCCAGAGTTGCGTTTACAAGCCAATGATATTTTGGTGCTCTCAGGCAATTCAGAAGCGACTGATTTAGCCGAATCTAAATTGCTCGGATGATTTCATTCGACTTACTCATCACAGTTACTTTTTCTTTTTGGTAGGCGCTGTTTTACGAACTAGTAGTGGTGCTAGGTAGTGACCGGTAAAGCTGGCCTCATTCTTCGCAACTTCCTCGGGCGTACCAGTAGCAATAATCTGCCCGCCACCAGCGCCACCTTTAGGTCCCAAGTCAATAATCCAATCTGCAGTTTTGATCACGTCTAAGTTGTGCTCAATGATCACGATGGTATTGCCTTGTTTCTTCAAGGTCTGAAGAACAGTTAGCAACAACTGAATGTCATGGAAATGCAAGCCCGTAGTTGGCTCATCCAGGATGTAGAGGGTCCTACCGGTATCGCGTTTGGAAAGTTCTAAAGAGAGTTTGACACGTTGTGCCTCACCACCAGACAGGGTAGTGGCGCTTTGACCTAACTTCACATAACCTAAGCCAACATCGAGCAAGGTTTTCAGTTTTCGTTTGACGATTGGAACCGCTTCAAAGAATTCATGTGCTTGTTCGATAGTCATCGACAGCACTTCATGAATATTTTTGCCTTTGTAACGAATGTCTAACGTTTCACGGTTGTAGCGTTTGCCATGACAGACATCACAGGGAACATATACATCTGGTAAGAAATGCATTTCTACTTTAATAACGCCATCACCTTCACAGGCATCGCAACGACCGCCTTTGACATTGAAAGAAAAACGTCCTGCTTCATAGCCACGCTCGCGTGCAGCAGGTACGCCACAAAAGAGCTCTCTGATAGGCGTGAATAATCCAGTGTAAGTGGCAGGGTTTGAGCGTGGGGTTCTACCAATCGGGGATTGGTCTACGCTAATGACCTTGTCAAAGTTCTCCAATCCTTTAATCGCATCATGCGCTGCTGGTTCGGCATTTGAACCATAGATGTATTGCGCAACCGCATGGTGCAACGTGTCGTTGATGAGAGTGGATTTACCTGATCCAGATACACCAGTGACACAGGTTAATAGGCCGACAGGAATCTTGGCATGAACGGATTGCAAGTTGTTGCCACGTGCGCCAATAATTTCTAAGAACTTGTCATTTACTGGAATACGTTTTTCAGGAACGGCGATCCACTCCCGGCCTGATAAGTAGGCGCCCGTGAGAGATTTAGGATTAGCCTCTACTTCTGCGGGAGTGCCTTCGGCTACGACTTCACCGCCATGAACACCAGCACCAGGGCCAATATCAATTACATAGTCAGAGGCGCGAATCATATCTTCGTCATGCTCAACTACCAGCACGCTATTGCCGAGGTCACGCAAATGCTTCAGGGTGCCGATGAGTCTATCGTTATCACGCTGATGCAATCCAATAGAGGGCTCATCCAATACATACATGACGCCGGTCAGGCCGGAGCCAATCTGAGAGGCCAAGCGAATGCGCTGCGCTTCACCACCCGAGAGGGTGTCGGCACTGCGTTCTAGTGAAAGGTAGTCTAAACCGACATCGTTTAGAAATCGTAGACGTGAGCCAATTTCTTTCACAATCTTGTCAGCAATTTCTCGTTTAGCACCTTTCAGTTCCAAAGATTCAAAATATTCTTTAGCCTCTTTCAAGGGCAGGGCGCTGATTTCATAAATTGCGCGTGATTGCTTACCATCACCCACTTTGACAAAACGCGCTTCTTTGCGCAAACGAGTGCCACTACATGATGGGCAGGTTTGTACATTTTGATAGCGTGACAATTCTTCTCGAACAGTTGCCGAGTCAGTTTCGCGATAGCGGCGCTCAAAATTAGCAACAATGCCTTCAAAGGCATGTTGACGAACGCTATTTTTGCCACGTTCATTGATGTATTCAAAAGGAATAGTGATATCACCAGAGCCCAACAAAATGAGATCTTGTTGTTTTTTACTGAGGGTCTCAAAAGGTTTCTCGACATCAAACCCGCCATGTTTAGCAAGTGTTTGTAAGAGCTTGAAATAAAACTGATTACGACGATCCCAGCCTTTAATTGCGCCAGAGGCCAACGAGAGGTCTGGGTGGGCAACAATGCGCTTGGGATCAAAGAAAGACTGATGGCCCAGGCCATCACAAGAAGGGCATGCGCCCATCGGGTTATTGAAAGAGAAGAGGCGTGGCTCAAGCTCTTGTAATGAATAGGAGCAAATTGGGCAAGCAAACTTACTTGAGAAAATCATCTCCTTGCCGGTGTCCATATTCACGATCATGGCTTTGCCGTCAGCAAGGCGTAGAGCAGTTTCAAAAGATTCTGCTACACGCTGCTGAATATCAGGACGCACTTTAATGCGATCTACGACTACTTCAATTGAGTGCTTATCATTCTTCTTTAATGCTGGCAATTGATCTACTTCAAAGATCTCTGCCTTGGCTGTGTTGGTTGTTCCGCCACCAGAGCGCACTCGAAAGCGAACAAAGCCTTGCGCTTGAAGATCTTGAAATAAGTCGACGAATTCACCCTTGCGCTCGCTCACCACGGGAGCCAAGATCATGAGCTTGGTGTCTTCTGGCATAGCTAAAACGGTATCGACCATCTGAGAGACGCTTTGCGCTTCTAATGGAAGATCGTGATCTGGGCAATGCGGGGTTCCGGCGCGTGCGAATAACAAACGCAAGTAGTCATGAATTTCTGTGACCGTACCCACGGTCGAACGAGGATTATGGCTAGTCGCTTTTTGCTCAATCGAGATCGCTGGGGATAGCCCTTCGATCGTATCGACATCGGGCTTTTCCATCAACTGTAAGAATTGGCGGGCATAAGCAGATAAGGACTCTACATAGCGACGCTGACCTTCGGCATACAGAGTGTCAAAAGCCAATGAGCTTTTGCCTGAGCCAGATAGGCCAGTCAAAACGACTAATTTCTCTCTAGGGATATCGAGATTGATGTTTTTGAGGTTGTGGGTGCGGGCACCGCGGATCTTGATTTCGTTATTCATGATTTTTTAGCGTAACTTGTTAATATAGCTCTTTCCCATGAATCCTTCTGAACTTCGCTCCACTTTAGCCTTGGCAGGCATCTTTGGCCTCCGAATGCTAGGCCTTTTTCTGCTTTTGCCCGTCTTTAGCATCCATGCCAAAGACTTGCCTGGAGGCGACCAGGCGTTCCTAATAGGCTTAACACTGGGCATTTTCAATATTGTTCAGGCCTGCTTCCATATTCCCTTGGGTAGGCTTTCTGATCGAATCGGTCGAAAAAAAGTCGTTTTATGGGGTCTTTCCTTATTTGTTGCTGGAGCATTGATTTGCGCAGCAAAGGACGATTTGCTTTGGATCGCCATTGGGAGGGGCATTATGGGCGCTGGAGCAATTTCTGCAGCAGTCTCTGCTTGGGTTGCTGACCTCACTCGGGAGCAAGTGCGCAGTCAAGCCATGGCCTTGGTCGGCGTAAGTATTTCATTATCGTTTGCTGTTTCGCTGGTTGTTGCTGCCCCGCTTTATCGCATGATTAGCTTAAGCGGGATGTTTTTGGTATTGGCAATCTTAGGCGCTATAGCGATGTTAGTAGCTTATTTTGTATTGCCAAATAACAAGCCTGAAGTTTATGCACAGCAAGATTCACTGAAGCAGGTATTTCTGCGCCCAGAGCTCATGCGCCTCAATGTGGGCGTGTTTGTTTTAAACGCCACCCAAGTAGCTATGTTTTTAGTAGTGCCGCGCCTATTAGAGCAAGCGGGATTTCCGCTGAGTGCACACTGGCAAGTCTATCTTTCAGTCGTCTTACTCTCTTTTGTGTTTATGGTTCCACTCTTAATCTACGGTGAGAAAAAACAACGCATACGACTTGTTTTATTAATAGCCATCGTTCTTCTGATTATTGCTGAAATCATCTTCACACAAGCCGCATCCGTGATGCTGATTGCAGTGGCATTGCTAGTTTACTTTGTGGGCTTTAACCTCCTGGAGGCGCTACAACCCTCATTAGTGACTCGTTATGCAAAAGAATCCAAGGGAACTGCTCTGGGCGTTTACAACACTACCCAGTCGATAGGCCTCTTTACAGGGGCCGCTATCGGCGGTTGGTTAATGGATGCCCATGGTAATTTATCGGTCTTTGTCATGGGTGCAGCATTGCTTTTATGCTGGCTTATAATTGCTTGGTCGATGCGCGAATTACCTGCAAAAGTAGTGGATTCAAAGGATTTAACTGCAAAGGCATAGTTGTAGCTTTACTGATTCCATTTATTTTTTAGCTACATTTCAGATTTAATTAATCGTATTATTTTTCTTCGGGAGACAGCATGGCTTCAGTAAATAAGGTCATCATTGTAGGTAACGTAGGACGTGATCCAGAAACGCGTTATATGCCAAGCGGCGACGCAGTAACTAATATTTCAGTAGCGACATCAGATCGTTACAAAGATAAGCAGTCTGGCGAAATGAAAGAAACCACAGAATGGCACCGTGTTGCATTCTTTGGAAAACTTGCAGAGATCGCTGGTCAATATCTCAAAAAAGGTTCACAGGTTTATGTAGAAGGTCGTTTACGCACACGTAAGTGGACTGATGCTAGTGGCCAAGAAAAATACTCCACTGAGATCGTTGCAGAAACAATGCAAATGTTGGGTGGCAAGCCAGTCGGTGGCAGCGGTGATGGTGGTGAAAGCTACAGCCGCTCAAAGCCGGTTGAGAATTCTGCGCCAGCATCTTCTAATGCGGCATCCCTTGGCGCAATGGATGACGATATCCCGTTTTAAGGATTACGTTCATTTTTTGCCTAAGATAAAAAGCCCTTCAAGAAGGGCTTTTTATTTAACTGCTGTTTTTGTTACTGCCTTGCATGGCGAATGTTTTCCGGCCAAGGCGAATTATGATCAGTGCGGAAGGGATTGATATCGAGCCCACCACGTCGTGTGTAGCGCGCGTAGACAGAGAGTTTCTCTGGTTTGCACTGGCGTTTGATATCCGTAAAGATCGTCTCGACACAATGCTCATGAAACTCACCCAATTGCCGAAAGCCGATGAGATAGCGCAGTAAGCCTTCTTCCAAAATCGGACGGCCTTGGTAACGAATTTGCACACTAGCCCAATCTGGTTGACCAGTCACCGGGCAATTGGATTTGAGTAAATGGGAAACCAGGCATTGCTCGATTGGCCCAAAAGATTCATTCACCTGCAGCAAGGCGGGATCTGCAGATAAGCTTGGATCGATCTCGATATCAAGGCGATCCATCAGAACGCCATTCATCTCCTGCATTCCTTTTTTGGCAACTGCTTCAGGTGAATGAATGCGAGTAGTGATCTTGCTGCCTGCTACTGCTGATAAATCAGTGATCAATCGTTCGCGAACTTCTGCTTCATCTTCAAAACGAGCGCTATTGAAACTATTGAGGTACAGCTTGAATGACTTGGACTCGATCATATTTGGCGAATCGGCTGGAACTTGAAATTCTGCTAAGGCAATTTGAGGTTTACCTTTTTTATTGAGCCAACTAAGCTCAAAAGCATTCCAAATATCTACCCCTACAAAAGGTAGAGCTTGATTTGGTTTGATGTTGAGCTTGAGGCGATTCTCGGAGCGGGGAATCGGAAATAGCAAGCTCGGATCATATTGATCGGGATAGGGCGTTGCTTGACCAAGCGAAAGTGTGGACATTAGTTTTTAGGTTTATTAGATACACCAGATACCACGTGACCAGTCGGCGCTACTGAAGCAGCAGATTGGCAGTGACCTGTTTGATCATCAAAGAAAAAGTCTGGCTCGAACTCGCGGAGGAATTCACTTTTGGAAAGTCCACCAAGGAACATGGCTTCGTCAACATCAACACCCCAAGCCATTAAGGTGCGAATAGCACGTTCATGTGCAGGTGCAGAGCGAGCCGTTACCAAGGCAGTGCGAATGCGCATCCCTTTCTCGCTAGTGGTGCGTTGCAAACTATGGAGTGCTTCTAGCAAAGGTTTGAATGGGCCCGGCGGCAGAGGGATCGCAGCTTTTTTGCTTTCATGATCGACAAAGGCTACTAAACCTTCGCTCTGAAAGACTTGTTCAGCTTCATCGGAAAAGAGAACGGCATCTCCGTCAAATGCGATGCGGATTTCATTCGGATGGGACTCTGCAGTCTTACTCGATTCTGGGTATACGCGCGCAGCAGGAAAGCCTGCGTCAATTGTGGCACGCACATCATCTTCATTTGCCGAGAGAAACAAATTAGCATGTAAAGAGCGCAAGTAGTGATAGGGCGGACGACCCCTAGTGAATACACCACGCTCTAAATGAAGGCCATGGTGTTCAGCCGAACGAAACACACGCAAGCCGCTAACCGGGTCATTGCGAGAGAGAATCACTACCTCGACACGTTGCTCACCTTCTTCATTGAAGGCCAATAACTTCTTTACCAATGGAAAAGCAACGCCTGTTTGAGCGGCCTCAGACAGGCGCTCTAATTGCAGCTTCATATAGGCGCTGTCATCAGTGGATTCAAAGATGCGATTCTCTTCCTCAAAATCAAAAAGTGCGCGCGATGAAATCGCCACAACGAGTTTTCCGGTAAGTGTGTATGACATTGCAGATTCGATCTTATGGATTAACTCTTATTTGAGAAAAAGGCGATAAGCCGGGTTATCAGTTTCATTCCAATGTGGATAGCCAAGTGACGCTAAGAAGTTTTGGAACTTCTTCTGTTCATTTTTAGGAACCTGAATGCCTACTAAGATACGTCCATAGTCTGCACCGTGATTGCGGTAATGGAAAAGACTGATATTCCAGTTCGGCGCCATACTCGTGAGGAATTTCATCAGAGCCCCTGGTCGCTCTGGAAATTCAAAGCGGTACAGTAATTCATCTTGGGCGAGAGCTGAGTGGCCGCCGACCATGTGGCGTAAATGAGATTTCGCAAGCTCATCATGAGTCAGATCGATCGTTGCAAACTTTGCTTTACGAAAATGCTTTGCGATTGTGCTGCTATCACTTGCCTTTTGGGTTCCGATGCCTACAAAAATATGAGCTTTACTTTGATCAGCAATGCGATAGTTAAATTCGGTGACATTGCGATTGCCGAGTAATTCACAGAAGCGCCTGAATGAGCCCCGTTCCTCAGGAATGGTCACAGCAAAAACAGCTTCGCGGAATTCACCAACGTCGGCACGTTCTGCGACAAAGCGCAGGCGACTGAAATTCATATTCGCGCCACAAGCAATCGCTACCAATGTTTTCTTCTTGAGGCGATGCTTGTCTACATACTTTTTCATACCGGCAATAGCTAAAGCGCCAGCGGGCTCTAGAATGCTGCGGGTATCTGTAAAGACATCATTGATGGCAGCGCAGATTTCATCGGTATCCACGGTGATGATGTCATCAACTACGCGTTTGCAAATACGGAACGTTTCCTTGCCAACTAACTTCACTGCCGTACCGTCGGAGAAAAGACCTACATCTTTCATCTCGATGCGTTTATTAGCTTCAAGTGACCTTCTCATCGCATCCGAATCAACCGACTGTACGCCAATCACTTTGGTCTTGGGGCTAACTGCTTTGACATATTCTCCAATGCCGGCAATTAAGCCACCACCACCAATGGCCACAAAAATAGCATCAATCGGCTCTTGGTATTGCTGAAAGATCTCTAGAGCAATCGTGCCTTGTCCTGCAATCACATCGGGGTCATCAAAGGGGTGAACAAAGGTAAGCCCCCGTTTTTTCTCTAAAAGCTCAGAGTATTTAAAGGCATCGCTATAGGATTCACCATGCAAAATCACTTCTACCCAAGAGCCGCCGCGTGCCTTCACGGCATCGATTTTGAGGCTGGGGGTGGTGAGGGGCATCACGATGACTGCTTTGCACTTCATTTTGGCTGCTGCTAGGGCGACGCCTTGGGCATGATTGCCTGCTGAAGCCGCGATTACCCCCCTTTTTAGGGCTTCTGGGGCTAAATGGGCCATTTTGTTATAGGCGCCACGTAATTTGAATGAGAAAACCGGTTGGTTATCTTCTCTTTTGAGCAATACTTGATTACCTAAGCGCTTTGTGAGTTCGGGGGCTACTTGGAGCTCTGTTTCCCTGGCTACATCGTAGACTCGGGCCGATAAAATTTTCTTTAAATAGTTCGTTGCCATGCGATGAGCGTACCATGAACGGGCTCTAAGCCCTTAGATTTGAAGGGGTTTATCGCCTCAAGCCAACATCTTTATTGGTTTCCTGCCAATATCAACTTCCCTCAATTAAAATGCATATTTACCAAATATGACGCTATGAACGCCCCATTAGCTTTGAACCAGTTGTTGGATGCCGAAGCGGGCTCACCCCGCCTCCGCGAAATCCCTTATAACTACACCTCCTTTTCCGATCGTGAAATCGTTATCCGCTTGCTGGGCGAGGAGTCATGGCGTGTTCTAAATGATTTGCGTGGGATTCGCCGTACTGGACGCTCAGCTCGTATGTTGTTCGAGGTGTTGGGCGATATCTGGGTGGTTCAACGCAACCCCTTCTTACAAGACGACCTTCTAGATAGTCCCAATCGCCGTCAGCTATTAATTGACGCATTATGGCATCGCCTTGGTGAAGTCAAGAAAAGATCTAGCGGTGAATCGGTTGAGCAAGTTCAGGTTTTATTGAAAGCTGCACATCGCGCGGTTGAGAGTTTTGAGCAGGGCTTTAAAGAAGTGACGGAGATTCGTAAGCGTGCTCGAAAAGAACTTGGCCGCATCACTGCCGCAGATAACATTTGTTTTGATGGTGTCTCACGTGCAGCGCATGTGACCGATGCGACTGATTGGCGTGTTGAGTTTCCATTAGTTGTTCTTAAGCCTGATTACGAGTCTGAGATCCCTGGCCTGGTGAAGGCGTGTATTGCCTTGGGTTTAACCATTATTCCGCGTGGAGGTGGCACTGGTTATACCGGCGGTGCCATTCCTCTCTACGCCATGTCGGCAGTGATTAACACTGAAAAGCTTGAGCAGATTGATGCCGTCAAATCAAAGCGTTTGCCAGGTGTTGACCATGAAGTTTCAACCATTTTTACTGGTGCTGGTGTAGTTACTCGCAGAGTTGCAGATGCTGCGGAGCGAACTGGACTGGTGTTTGCGGTCGACCCTACTTCTGCTGATGCCAGTTGCATTGGCGGCAACATTGCCATGAATGCTGGCGGCAAGAAGGCGGTCTTATGGGGTACTGCATTAGATAACCTAGCCAGCTGGCGCATGGTGGATCCAGAAGGTAATTGGCTTGATGTTGAACGCCTTGATCACAATTTAGGAAAAATTCACGTAGCAGAAAAAGTTCGGTTTCAGCTGACTTGGTCTGATGGTGCGAGAGAGCCAGGCAAACGCGTTCTCAAAACAGAAACTATAGAAGTAGAAGGTAAGCGCTTTCGTAAAGAGGGCTTAGGTAAGGATGTGACTGATAAGTTTTTATCAGGCTTACCTGGCGTTCAAAAAGAAGGTTGTGACGGCTTAATTACGAGCGCTACTTGGATTTTGCATCGCATGCCTAAATTCATGCGGACTGTTTGCTTAGAGTTTTTCGGTCAAGCGCAAGAAGCTATTCCAAGCATTGTAGAAATCAAAGCATATCTCGATGGCTTGAGCAAGAATGGTGGACCAATCTTAGCTGGCCTAGAGCACTTGGATGATCGGTATTTGAGAGCAGTTGGTTATTCCACCAAATCTAAGCGCAATGCAATGCCTAAGATGGTATTGATTGGTGATATTGCAGGTGACGATGAAGAGGCTGTAGCGGCTGCAACTAGCGAAGTTGTGCGTATGGCCAACAATCGTGTGGGTGAAGGTTTTGTGGCGGTTAGCGCTGAGTCGCGTAAAAAGTTTTGGTTAGATCGTGCGCGTACTGCAGCGATTGCTCGTCACACTAATGCTTTTAAGATTAATGAAGATGTTGTGATTCCATTGCCACGCATGGGCGAGTACACCAACGGTATCGAGCGTATCAATATTGAGCTCTCACTCAAAAATAAATTACAAGTTTTAGATGGCCTTAAAGATTTCCTGAGAAAGAGTGCTCTGCCACTTGGCAAGAACGATGAGGGCTATGAAATCCCTAGCGCTGAAATTTTGGGTGATCGCGTGCAGCAAGCTCTTGAGCTAATTGATAAGGTTCGAGTGCGCTGGTCAGATTGGTTGACGCAGATGGATACCTATTTCCCGGATCTCCAAAATTTCAGCTTGCGCGCGTCATGGAAGACAGAAGTGCGCTCTGAACTCAGAATCATTTTTGGTGGCCTTGCATTTGAGCCTATCCTCAATCAACTGGAATCTATTCACAAAAATATTTTACGTAAGCGTGTATTTATAGCGCTACATATGCACGCTGGCGATGGTAATGTACATACCAACATACCAGTAAATTCGGATGACTACGAGATGCTGCAAGATGCTCATCGCGCTGTCGATCGGATTATGAAATTGGCTCGCTCATTAGATGGTGTGATTTCTGGTGAGCATGGTATTGGTATTACTAAGCTTGAGTACCTGACTGAAGCTGAGTTGAAAGATTTCCGCGCCTACAAAATGCGTGTAGATCCTGAAGGTCGCTTTAACAAGGGTAAGTTAATGCCGCATGCGGATCTCAGCGTTGCCTACACCCCAAGCTTTGGTTTGATGGGCCATGAATCCATCATCATGCAGCAAAGTGATATTGGTGCGATTGCTGATAGCGTGAAAGATTGCTTGCGTTGCGGTAAGTGCAAGCCAGTCTGCTCTACGCATGTACCGCGTGCCAATTTACTGTACAGCCCGCGTGACAAAATTTTGGCAACCTCTTCGTTAATCGAAGCCTTCTTGTACGAAGAGCAAACGCGTCGTGGCGTATCGATTCGTCATTGGGAAATGTTTGATGACGTAGCTGCACATTGCACTGTATGCCATAAGTGTTTGACACCTTGCCCCGTCAATATTGATTTTGGTGAGGTCTCGATGAACATGCGTAACTTGTTGCGCAAGATGGGGCAGCAACGCTTTAATCCGGGAACAGCGGCATCGATGATGTTCTTAAATGCTACCGATCCCGATACTATTAACTTGCTTCGCAAGACCATGATTGGTTGGGGTTATAAGCTTCAGCGTTTGGGCAATGATGTGTTCCGTAAGTTCGCCCGCAAACAAACTGCGCACCCACCTGCCACAGTAAGCAAGCCGAATCTTAAAGAGCAGGTTATTTTCTTTGTAAATAAGAAGATGCCTGGCAATCTGCCGAAGAAAACCGCTCGTGCACTCTTGGATATTGAAGATGCAAATTATGTGCCGATTATTCGGGATCCAAAAACAACGTCCGCAGATACTGAAGCAGTGTTCTATTTCCCGGGTTGTGGTTCTGAGCGCCTGTTCTCACAGGTCGGTTTAGCTACACAAGCGATGTTGTGGAATGTGGGCGTACAAACAGTATTGCCCCCGGGCTACCTCTGCTGTGGTTATCCTCAGCGTGGCAATGGTGACTTCGATAAAGCAGAAAAGATGATTACGGATAATCGCGTTCTCTTTCATCGTGTAGCCAATACTCTAAATTACTTAGATATCAAGACGGTTGTGGTTTCGTGTGGCACTTGTTATGACCAGTTGGCAGGTTATCAGTTCGAACAGATTTTCCCCGGCTGTCGCATTATTGATATTCATGAATACTTGCTGGAGAAGGGTGTCAAGCTTTCGAATGTGACTGGTGTGAAGTATATGTATCACGATCCATGTCACTCACCAATGAAGTTACAAGACCCCCTCAAGACGGTAAATGAGCTGATTCAGTCAGAAGATGGCAAAGCGATTCAGAAAAATGATCGATGCTGTGGTGAGTCTGGCACTCTTGCGGTGACACGTCCTGATATTTCAACTCAGGTACGTTTCCGTAAGCAAATTGAGATGGAGAAGGCTGCTGACGAATTGCGCAAAGATGATTTCACTGGTGAGGTCAAAGTGCTCACTAGCTGCCCATCTTGTCTGCAAGGCCTCACCCGCTTTGATGCGGATAGTGATACTACTGCCGACTACATCGTGGTTGAAATGGCGCAAAAGTTATTAGGTCCTGATTGGATGCAAGATTACGTTGCAAAGGCAAATCAAGGTGGTATTGAGAGGGTATTGGTTTAATGATTCCAACTAATGTTGTAGTGCATCAGCAGTCAAAAGTGCTAGAGCTCTCTTATGAGAATGGCAATACCTTTCGCCTACCTTTTGAATTTCTAAGGGTTGTGTCTCCTTCTGCTGAAGTCCAAGGTCATGGTCCTGGGCAGGAGACTTTGCAAACAGGTAAGCGTGAAGTGCTGATAGCAAATATTGAGCCAGTAGGTCACTACGCTCTTAAGCCTTCCTTTTCTGATGGACATGATTCTGGTTTGTATTCTTGGGACTATCTGCAATTTTTATGCGAGAACCAAGAAGCGCTTTGGAAAGAGCACTTGGATAAACTAGCTGCTGCTGGCCTAGATCGTGATGCGCCAATGATTGTTGCTGGCGGTAAATCTTGTGGCAGCCATTAACCGCCGTTTCAGTTAAGTAAAGAAGAATATGAGTAAGACCCATTTTGGATACCAAAGCGTTGATGAAGCTGAAAAAGCAGGTAAGGTAGCCGAAGTATTTCATTCTGTAGCGAGTAAATATGACGTCATGAATGATTTGATGTCATTTGGGCTGCATCGCTTGTGGAAAAAAGTCACGATTGCTCGTGCTCAAGTGCGCTCCGGTCAAAAAGTATTAGATATCGCCGGTGGTACAGGTGACTTAGCTGCTGCCTTTGCACGTGCAGCAGACTGGGGCCATCACTCTGAAGCTCAAGTATGGTTAAGCGACATCAATGCCTCTATGTTGGGGGTTGGCCGTGATCGCCTGCTCGATCAGGGGTTAGCTTTGCCCTGCGTTCAGTTCGATGCGGAGAAAATTCCTTTCCCAGCGAATCACTTTGACGTGGTGACGGTGGCGTTTGGCTTGCGAAACATGACTCATAAAGACCTTGCTTTGGCAGAGATGCTCAGAGTAATTAAGCCCGGTGGTCGAGTATTGGTGCTGGAGTTCTCCAAACCGGATGCCTTTTTAGGGCCGATTTATGACACCTACTCATTTAAGGTGTTGCCTTGGCTAGGTGAAAAGATTGCCCAAGATTCTGAGAGCTATCGCTATTTGGCCGAATCTATTCGGATGCATCCGGATGCCGAGGCCCTTAAAGACGTCATGCTGGGAGTGGGTTTTGACGAGGTAGATACCCATAGAATGACTGGGGGTATCGTTGCGCTCCATATTGGTATTAAATACTAGTGATTTTGTAGTTTTTGCCGGTCAAGAATTAAAGTAGTTCTATAGGGGATCAAAATATGAATAAGCATTTTTTCAAAGCAGTTCTGTTAAGCCTGAGCTTAATATTTGCTACTGTTGGTCATGCTAATGCTGCCCGTTTAGGCGGCGGTAAAAGTGTTGGTAAGGCACCAAGTGCACCAATGCAAAAACAAGCTAGTCCTGCACAAAAGCCAACTCAACAAGCACAGCCAGCAGCACCAGCTGCTGCTCCTCAAGCACCAGCACCAAGTCGCTTCGGTGGTATGGGTGGCATCTTGGGTGGCTTAGCCGCAGGTCTTGGTATTGGCTTCCTTTTATCTCATTTAGGTTTAGGTGAGGGTGCATCTTCATTGATCACCGGATTGCTGATTGCAGCGCTAGCAGGCTTTGCCATCATGTTCATCATGAGAAAAATGATGCCTGCTTTATCTGGCGCTAACAAAAGTCCTCAAATGACTTCGCAAGGTATGCAGCGTAGCAATCTAGACCAGGCACCAAGACAAGAGCCTGCGTTTACACCAGCTGCTAGTGCATTCAGTGGCGTTGCTGCTGAGCCTGCACCATTTCAATCAACGCTTCCACCAGGGTTTGATGAGTACGCATTTTTGGATAACGCTAAACAGTTTTTCTCAGGTCTGCAAAAGGCGTGGGATCAGGGTGATTTAGTTGCATTACGTGAGTACGCTACTCCAGAGATGTTTGCTACGATTGAGCAAGATCTGGCCGGACGTGCTGACAGTGCGAATCAAACTGATGTAGTGACACTCAATGCACAGTTACTCGGTATTGAGACAGCTGACAATAAGTACTACTGTAGCGTTCAGTTCACGGGCATGATTCGCGAACAAGTAGGTGCACAAGCAAATAATTTCTCTGAAATTTGGAATCTCAGCAAGCCAGTAAGCGGTCCTGGAGGCTGGGTACTAGCGGGTATCTCCCAGTTAGTTTAAGCTTGCAGTACTTTCCACTGAAAGCCCGCACTTGTGCGGGTTTTTTACACTGATGAACACCGTATCCCCCACCACTCACCATATTGCAGCGTCTGCCGCTTGCCGAGGAATAAATCATGTCCTCAAGGCTGAGCCATGGGCTATGGCGGAGTTGGCACGCCATGCTGGCAAAGTCATTTTGCTCAGTTTGCCCATTGGGCAGTTCTTTTTTGAGATAGCGCCCGAGGGCTCCCTGCTGGCCTTGACTCATGCGGATGCTCCGTCATTAGAGTTGGAGGTTTCCCCTGAGGCATTGAGTGCCTTAGCTGGCGGCCCAGGCAACTTGCGTGAACAAGCAATGAAGTCAGTGAAGATTACTGGTGATGCTGACTTGGCGCAGTTATTGGGTCGCTTAGCAGGACAAATTCGGTGGGAGTATGAGGAGGACTTGGCTCGCTTCATTGGTGATGCGCCTGCAAACTTTGCTGTACGTCAAGGTAAGAAATTGATTTCAGCCGGGAAATCTGCAGCTACCGATCTACTAGACAATGTAATTGAGTATGTCAGTGAAGAAAGAAAAGTACTTTTGAATAAGCGAGATTTTTTAATTCGTAAGAATGAATTAAGTGTATTACGTGATGCGGTTGATCGTTTAGACAAGCGTATCCAACTTTTAGAGCGAAAAGGTTAATTCGCTGTGCGTCGTTTAGCCCGCCTCTATTTTATTTTCTTTACTGCATGGCGTTACGGCTTACTGCCGCTTCTACGCGATATTCTGAAGCCTGGGATTACTCGCGGCTTCTTAACTATTCTTTGCTGGGTATCACCAGGGCAATCGCTACCCAGAGGTGAGCGTATTCGTTTGACCTTAGAGGCGCTCGGTCCGATCTTCGTCAAGTTTGGACAAGTGCTTTCTACTCGACGTGATTTGTTGTCAGAAGATATTGCTAATGAATTAGCGAAGTTACAAGATCAAGTACCACCATTTTCCAATGCAGAATCACGACTCTTAATTGAGAAGGCGCTTGGTTTACCGATTGAAGAAATCTTTATCAGTTTTGATGCAACGCCGGTAGCTAGTGCTTCTGTTGCTCAGGTACATTTTGGAACTTTACGTGCCACTGAGAGGCATCCAGAGTGGGATGGGCGAGAGGTTGCGATCAAGGTACTTCGTCCAGGCATCCTCCCGGTCATTGATAGCGATATTGCTTTAATGTATGACCTGGCAAGAATTATAGAAAAATTATCCTCTGATGGTCGTCGTTTAAAGCCGACTGAAAACGTTGCTGAGTTTGATAGACACCTGCATGATGAGCTCGATCTCATGCGTGAGGCTGCTAATGCCAGTCAGCTAAGACGGTATTTTGTGGATTCAGACAAACTCATGATTCCAGAAATGTATTGGGATTTGTGTCGCACCAATGTCATTGTCATGGAAAAAATGAACGGTATATCTATCGGTCGTTTTGATGAATTACGTGCCGCTGGAGTGGATTTCAAAAAATTAGCAGCAGAGGGTGTGGAGATATTTTTTACTCAAGTATTCGAACATGGTTTTTTCCATGCAGATATGCACCCTGGAAATATCATGATCAGCCTAGAGCCAGATAGTTTTGGGCGATTTATTTCCCTGGATTTCGGAATTGTTGGTGCATTAAGTGAAACCGATAAAAATTACTTAGCACTCAACTTCTTAGCTTTCTTTAACCGAGATTACCGGCGTGTAGCAGAATTGCATGTTGAATCTGGTTGGGTGCCTGCAGATACCCGTGTGGAAGAGTTGGAGGGTGCGGTACGCTCCGTTTGCGAGCCCTACTTTGATCGACCTTTAAAAGATATTTCTTTAGGCATCGTTCTGGTTCGTTTGTTCCAAACATCTCGTCGTTTTAAGGTCGAAGTACAGCCACAACTGTCTTTGCTATCAAAGACCTTGTTAAATGTAGAAGGTTTGGCACGTGAATTAGACCCTGACCTCGATCTTTGGCAGACTGCAAAGCCGATTCTGGAAAAATGGATCAGTCAGCAGCTGGGTTGGCGTGGTTTGGTTGAAGGGCTTAAGAGTGAAGCGCCTACTTGGGCAAAGATACTGCCAACCTTGCCCCGACTGATTGCGGAGAGCTTGGCGCAAGGTCGTGGTCCGCAAAGAGATCAAAATGCTGAATTAGAGGTCTTAAAAGGCCTTTTAATGCAGGAAAGACGGACTCATCGCCTTTTGGTGGGTGCCCTGCTCTTTGCAAGCGGCTTTTTGGCTGGGATTCTGATAATCGGCCTTGGTCTTTACTAGACTGTCGCCGGCTGCCGCTTAAACCGCTAAAATGCCAGGTTAGGCAAAGTGGAAGCGTGGGCAAATGAAAAAATACTTTATCGCAGGCATTCTGGTATGGGCACCGATGTCAATCACTATTTGGGTGATTGGATGGGGATTGGGCTTGCTCGACGGTGTTTTTGGTTCTGTAATGCATGCCATTATTACTGTGTTCCCTAATCAGTTTTCCGGTGATTTACAACATTTTCGTGAATTACCGGGTGTGGGCGTTCTGATTGTTGTTTCAGTCATCATGATTACTGGATTACTTGCAATCAATTTTGCGGGGCAGTGGTGGATGAAGGTATGGGATCGTTTGGTGAATCGCATTCCGATTGTGCGATCGATTTATTCTAGTGTTCAACAAGTATCTTCTACTTTATTTTCTGGCAGTGGCCAAGCATTTAGCAAGGCATTATTAATTCGCTATCCGCATGCAGATTCTTGGGCGATCGCATTTCAGACTGGTATGCCAGCAAAAGAAGTCGCTGCTAAGTTGGGTGAGGACTACGTTAATGTTTTCCTGCCAACCACTCCAAATCCAACCTCTGGATTTTTTATGATCGTCCCACGTGCGCACACCATTGAATTAGCGATGAGTGTCGAAGAGGCGCTCAAACATATTGTTTCAATGGGATCCGTTCCCCCCACTAGTTCAACTGGTTTGACTGCTGCCAAGTCAAACCATCATCTTTGATTTATAGGAAATTGTTATGTCGATGCGAAGCCATACCTGCGGTCAGGTAACTGAATCACTCATTGGTCAAGAGATTACTCTCTCTGGTTGGGTTAATCGTCGCCGTGACCACGGTGGTGTGATTTTTATTGATCTTCGTGATCACCAAGGTTTTGTCCAAGTTGTTTGCGACCCAGATCGTCCTGAAATGTTTGTATTGGCTGAGCAAGTTCGTAATGAATTTTGTATTCAGGTCAAAGGTTTGGTACGAGCACGTCCTGCCGGAACTGAGAACAATGATTTAGTTAGCGGCAAGATTGAAGTGCTTTGTCGTAGCCTGGTGATTTTGAATGCGTCCATTACTCCTCCATTCCAATTAGAAGACGAGAATTTATCTGAGACTACTCGCTTAACTCACCGTGTTTTGGACTTGCGTCGCCCGCAAATGCAAAAGAATTTGCGTTTACGTTACAACGTGGCCATGGAATGCCGCCGCTACCTGGATGCTGCAGGTTTTATCGATATCGAAACACCGATGTTAACGAAGAGCACCCCTGAAGGTGCGCGTGACTACTTGGTACCTTCACGTGTTCATGATGGTCAGTTCTTTGCTTTGCCACAGTCTCCTCAGCTATTTAAACAGTTGTTGATGGTGGCTGGTTTTGATCGTTACTACCAAATTACTAAGTGCTTCCGTGACGAAGATTTGCGTGCTGATCGTCAGCCTGAATTTACTCAGATCGACTGTGAAACTGCTTTCTTGGATGAGCTAGAAATCCGTGAGTTATTTGAAAATATGATTCGTCATATTTTCAAAATCACCATGAACGTGGAGTTGCCTAATCCATTTCCGACCATGCCTTACTCTGAGGGTATGGCGCGCTTTGGTTCAGATAAGCCAGATCTGCGTGTGAATTTTGAATTTACCGAATTGACTGATTTAATGAAAGATGTCGATTTCAAAGTATTTTCTGGTGCAGCAAATCAAGAGGGTGGACGTGTAGTTGGTTTGTGCGTACCTGGCGGTGCTGAGATTAGTCGTAGTGAAATTGATGACTACACTCAATTTGTGGCGATCTATGGCGCCAAAGGTTTGGCTTGGATTAAAGTCAATTCAGTTGCAGAGGGCCGCAATGGCTTGCAATCACCAATCGTTAAGAACTTGCATGATGCAGCTATCGAAGGCATCTTGAAGCGTACTGGTGCTAAAGATGGCGACATTATTTTCTTCGGTGCTGATAAAGAAAAAGTAGTGAACGATGCTATTGGTGGTTTGCGTCTGAAGATTGGTCACTCTGCTTGGGGTAAAGAGCATGGCTTATCTACCGAAGGTTGGAAGCCATTATGGGTGGTGGATTTCCCAATGTTTGAATATGATGAAGACAATGCCCGTTGGGTTGCATGTCACCATCCATTTACTAGCCCCAAAGATGAGCACATGCAGTATCTCGAATCAAGTCCTGGAAAGTGCTTAGCCAAGGCCTATGACATGGTTCTGAACGGTAGCGAGATTGGTGGTGGATCAGTCCGCATCCATCAAGAAGCAGTGCAAAGCCAGGTATTCCGTGCTCTGAAGATTGGTGCCGAAGAGGCTCAGGCGAAGTTTGGATTCTTGTTGGATGCTTTGCAGTACGGCGCGCCTCCACATGGTGGTATTGCATTTGGTTTGGATCGTATCGTCACGATGATGACTGGTGCTGAATCAATCCGTGATGTAATCGCCTTCCCGAAAACACAACGTGCACAGTGCTTGCTTACTCAGGCTCCTAGCCCAGTAGATGAGCGTCAGTTAAAAGAGCTTCATATCCGCTTGCGTCAAGCTGCACCTGCTGCTTAAGTAAGACAGTATTTAGATCATCTTGAAAATCCCCATTTCGGTTTTAGTTGTCATTTACAAATCGAATGGGGAGGTCTTGCTAATCGAGCGAGCCGATAAAGCCAATTTTTGGCAATCTGTTACTGGTAGCATTGATTTCCTTGGTGAGGATCTTAGTGCCGCCGCCGCGCGCGAAGTCCTTGAAGAGACCAGCATTGATGTCCAATCTCTTCCAGCAGCCTCCTTACAGGATATGCATCATCAGATTGAGTATGAGATTTATCCGCAATGGCGTCATCGCTACGCTCCTGGAGTGACCAAAAATGCTGAGCATTGGTTCTCATTACTAGTCCCAAATGCAGTTTCAGTCAGATTGGCGCCAAGAGAGCACATTGCCTATCAATGGTTGCCTCACTCTGAAGCGGCAAATAAATGTTTCTCTCCCAGTAATGGCGCAGCAATTCGCAAGTTATTTTCTGCGCGTCAGAGCGTAACTGACTAAGATAGAGCGATGAGACATTCATCAGGGCATCATCATTCAGTAGCAGACTCAAAGCCGGCAAAGGGTAGCGACTGGAAAGTTATTTGCGATTTACTCCCCTATCTATTGGAATATAAGTTTAGGGTTGCGATTGCTTTGACATGCTTAGTGGCTGCTAAGGTGACTAATCTTGGCATTCCGATTTTGATGAAGCAATTGATTGATGAGCTCAATATCAAAGCTAACTCTCCTCAAGCTTTATTAGTAGTACCAGCCGGATTGATCATAGCCTATGGTCTCTTGCGGGTGTCTGCTTCTTTATTTACCGAGCTACGAGAATCCCTCTTTGCTCGCGTTACTCAAAATGCAGTGCGTAAAGTGGCTTTGCAGGTTTTCGAGCATTTACATTCTTTGGCTCTTAGCTTTCATCTGGCTCGTCAAACCGGGGGAGTCAGTCGAGATATTGAGCGTGGTACTCGCGGTATTCAGTCGCTGATTTCTTATTCCCTGTATAGCATCCTACCAACCCTGATTGAGTTCTGTTTGGTACTTGGCTACCTGGCTTACGCATACGATATGTGGTTTGCCATTATTACCCTGGTTGCATTGGTGCTCTATATTGCCTTTACGGTAGTGGTGACAGAATGGCGAACACATTTCCGCCGCACTATGAATGACATGGATTCCAAGGCGAATCAGAAGGCAATTGATTCATTATTGAATTTTGAGACCGTTAAGTATTTTGGTAATGAAGCCTTTGAGGCTAGTCGTTACGATCAAAATCTGATCCGTTACCAAACGGCTGCAGTGAAGTCCCAAAAATCTTTAGCCGTACTCAATCTTGGGCAGCAAGCAATTATTGCCGTTGGATTAGTCCTCATTTTGTGGCGAGCAACGCAGGGCGTGATCGATGGATCTATGACCTTGGGTGATTTGGTATTGGTTAATACCTTGATGATTCAGTTGTATATCCCGCTAAATTTCTTAGGCGTGATCTATCGTGAGATTAAGCAGGCACTCACAGATATGGATCGCATGTTCTCGCTTCTCAATACGGAGAAAGAAATTGCGGATGTACCCAATGCGCAGCCTTTGCACGTTAGCAATCAAGGCTGTGGCCCAGATGTTCGTTTTGAAAATGTCTCGTTTCATTATGAGGCAAATCGTGAGATTTTGAAGAATGTTAGTTTCAACATACCAGCGGGAACCATTACTGCAGTTGTGGGTCAAAGCGGTGCTGGTAAGAGTACCTTAGCCCGCCTACTATTTCGTTTTTACGATGTCCAGTCCGGCAAAATCCTCATTGATAATCAAAATATTGTGGATGTTACTCAATCGAGTTTACGCAAAGCGATTGGTATCGTTCCTCAAGACACTGTTTTGTTTAATGACACCATTGGCTACAACATTGCTTATGGCAATCCCAATGCATCAATTGAAGAGGTTCACGAGGCTGCCAGGGCGGCACAGATCGATCGTTTCATCAAGCATCTACCAGAGGGCTACGATACCCAAGTAGGCGAGCGTGGTCTCAAATTATCCGGTGGTGAGAAACAGCGTGTTGCGATTGCGCGTACCCTACTCAAAAAGCCAGCAATGTTAATTTTTGATGAAGCAACATCGGCGCTGGACTCTAAAACGGAGCGGGCGTTTCAGGAGGAGTTGCTTGGTTTAGCTAAAAACCGTACAACTTTGATTATTGCCCATAGGCTTTCCACCATTATTCATGCGGATCAAATTTTGGTAATGGAACATGGTCAGATAGTCGAGCGGGGAACACATACAGAGCTATTGGCTGCTGGTGGCCGTTATGATGAAATGTGGCAAATGCAAGAGCGCATTGTTCTTGATTAGAATATCTGCATGAGCCAGCAAGAAAACATTCTCAAAAATGCCTTTGCCGCAGCTTTAGCGGTTGCTGACCCAAGCAAAATCGTTCCGGAATACCTCAGCAAGATCTTTCCTCAAGGTTCGGAGCCCAAGGGAAGATGTTTAGTAGTAGGTGCAGGTAAAGCCAGTGCGTCAATGGCAACTGCCCTAGAGTCGTACGCGAAGAGTTGTTGGCCTAATGCAACTATTGAGGGAGTGGTGTTGACCCGCTATGGGCACAGCTCTCCTACTGGTCATATCCAAATTATTGAAGCGGGTCATCCTGTACCTGATCAAGCGGGTATGGATGGCGCTAAAGAAATCTATCGCTTGGTTGGTGAATTGCAAGCCGGTGACATTTTGATTGCCTTAATCTCTGGTGGCGGTTCAAGTTTGCTTACTTTGCCCCAAGCTGGCATTACTATTGAAGATATGCGCAAGACTACCGAAGCGCTATTGCGTTCTGGTGCGCCAATTGAAGAGATGAATGTCGTTCGTAAACATTTGTCAGCGATTCAGGGCGGTAATTTAGCAAGATTAGCTATTGCACGTGGTGCTCGAGTTGAAGCATTGCTGATTTCGGATGTGACGGGAGATTCTCCTGCAGACATTGCCAGCGGCCCTTGTGCTCCAGATTATTCAACCTACCAGGATGCTCTGGATATCTTGGCTAAACACCACTTAAGTTCTGACTCTATTCCAGAGTCAGTTTTGTCCCATTTACAGCGTGGTATTGCTGGTGAAGTTCCGGAGACTTTAAAAGAAGCGGACATACAAAATACGGTGATCAGTAATCATGTGATTGCCACGGCCTATAAGAGTCTTGAGGCTGCAGCAGTCTACGTTCGCACACAGGGTTATGAGCCAGTGATTTTGGGTGACACAATTACGGGTGAGGCTCAAGTTGTAGGAATGGCGCAAGCTTCTCTAGCGCGTCAGCACTTGAAGATGAATAAGCCAATGGCTCTTATCTCGGGTGGTGAGTGCACTGTGACCATTCCTAATGGAATTAAAGGCCGTGGCGGTCGCTGTAGTGAATACCTGCTTTCATTCTTCGCGGCATCAATTGATCTTCCGAATATTGCTGCTTTAGCTGCAGATACTGATGGTATCGATGGTAGTGAAAAGAATGCTGGTGCGTGGTTCACTCCTGAGATCCGACAGGCCGCCAATCAGCAAGACTTAATCCCTTCACAGTTCTTAAATCAGCACGATTGCTATGGTTTTTTTGCGCAATTAGATGCTTTGGTGGAAACTGGCCCCACACTGACAAACGTGAACGATTTCCGAATCATCTTGCTTGGTAAATAATTATGTCCAATAGCCCAATACAAATTCAACTGATTCAACCAGATGACTGGCATTTACATATTCGTGATGGTGAGGTAATGCGAGACGTATTGGCGGATACTGCGCGCCAATTTGCGCGTGCCATCGTCATGCCGAATTTAAAGCCTCCAGTGACTACGGTGGATTTGGCAAATGCGTATCGTGGTCGCATAGAAGCTAACCTTCAGTCTTTGGGTGTAACTACTTTTACCCCATTAATGACTTTGTATCTCACGGATAACACTTCTGCGAATGAAGTGCGTAAAGCAAAGGATGCTGGCATTGCTGGATTTAAGCTTTATCCTGCAGGAGCGACAACTAACAGTGATGCAGGTGTGAGTGATATTAAGCATTGTTATTCTGCACTTGAAGCAATGCAGGCTGTCGGAATGCCCTTGTTGGTGCATGGTGAAGTGACTAGTGCGCATATTGATATCTTTGATCGTGAAGCAGTGTTTATTGATCAAGTGCTTGAACCTTTGCGTAAAGATTTTCCTGATCTGAAGATTGTGTTTGAGCACATTACTACCAAACAAGCTGCGCACTATGTTCGTGATGCGCAAACTGCTGGAAAAAATACTATAGCTGCTACGATTACCCCGCAACATTTATTAATGAATCGCAATGCGATTTTTTCTGGTGGTATTCGTCCGCACAACTACTGCTTGCCAGTACTGAAGCGTGAAGAGCATCGTGTTGCTTTATTAGATGCCGCAACGAGTGGCAACCCCAGATTTTTCTTAGGCACAGATAGTGCGCCCCATGCTAAGGGCGCTAAAGAAGCTGCTTGCGGTTGCGCTGGTTGTTATAGTGCTTTCAATGCCTTAGGTTTATATGCTGAGGCATTTGAGAGTGTAGGCAAGCTAGACAAACTAGAAGGCTTCGCTAGTTTCTTCGGTCCAGATTTTTATCTAATGCCGCGTAATACTCAAAAGGTAACTTTGGTGAAGCAGGCGCAAAACATTCCTGCAGAGCTTCCTTTGGGTGATGACACGATTGTGCCGCTTCGTGCTGGTGAGATGATTGCTTGGACCTTGGCTTAAGTAAGTTAAGACTTTAGCTATTCATTTTTAGACTAAATTTCTGTGACTGCGTTAGACTGCAGGCGCAGAGTCAATTGGGCAATCGCCGCCACTTTATTGTGGGGGAGGAAAGTCCGGACTCCATAGGGAAGGGTGATGGCTAACGGCCATCCACGGTGACGTGAGGAATAGGGCCACAGAGACGAGCGTATTTAGTTACGGTGAAACGCGGTAACCTCCACCTGGAGCAATCCCAAGTAAGCAGGCGATGAGGCGTCCCGCTGAGTCTGCGGGTAGGGAGCTTGAGCCGTCAGGTAACTGCCGGCCTAGAGGAATGATTGCCCCTAGATGTAAATCTAGGCGACAGAATCCGGCTTATCGATTGACTCTGCACTTTCTCAAGACTTATTCGTCATTCAGGACGTCGATCGAATAAGTAATTTCTGCCATCTTGGCGAGCATAGTTGTCGCGGAGCAGTACTTTTCGTGGGAAAGTTTGACTGCACGCTCAACCTTAGACAAATCGAGGTTTTTGCCTTTAACCGTGAAATGCAGGTTAATTTTCGTAAATACTTTGGGCTCAGTCTCTGCTCGCTCGGCTTTCAGCTGGACGTCGCAAGCGCTAATCTCCTGACGAGCCTTTTGTAGGATTAAAACCACATCAAAAGCGGCGCAGCCGCCAGTTCCCGCCAAAATCAGTTCCATAGGCCTTGAGGCGCTATTTTTGCCCCCAGCTTCGGGCGGCCCATCCATTGTGACCTGGTGACCACTACCGGTTTTTGCCGAAAACGCCATGCCGCCATTACCCAACCAACTTACTTGACATTCCATGTTAGCGACCCCTAATTTACAAAATTAATCAATATTATCAATAGTTTACCAATAATTACAGCTTAAAGTTGTTAGCTGTTTTTTGCTAAAAAGCATCAAAAAATTGATTTTGGTCAATATTCTTGCGTTGCACCATATTTCTTGTGTAGAATAACCATATTGGCTGTCAGTCTTATATAAGATATCGATGTGCCTCCCAGTGTCTCCTCCACTTAAACATAGGTGGATTCCAACCCAGGACTCGTTCCTGGGTTTTTTTTTGGGTTACAATTCAAGGCTTTACTGAATTACCGAACCAGTCAGCGGTAATTGTTTTACCAAGTGAATTACAGAATCTGCGAGCTTGCAAACATAAGCAGGGCCAAGGTGGATGTAATTTTATTGGAGTAATTTTTTGACTATAACAATTTAAGAAATCATGAAAACTTTTTCTGCAAAATCCCATGAGGTAGTGCATGAATGGTTCGTGATTGACGCTACGGACAAAGTCCTCGGTCGTGTCGCCAGTGAAGTGGCACTCCGTCTACGCGGCAAGCACAAGCCTGAATACACCCCACACGTTGATACCGGCGACTTTATTGTTGTCATCAACTCTTCTAAGCTGCGTGTCACAGGCACAAAAGGCTTGAACAAAATTTATTACCGTCACAGCGGATACCCAGGTGGTATTAGCTCGACCAACTTCGACAAGATGCAAGATCGTTTCCCAGGTCGTGCCTTAGAGAAGGCTGTGAAGGGTATGTTGCCAAAAGGCCCACTAGGTTATGCCATGATTAAGAAATTAAAAGTCTATGGCGACGCCAGTCATCCGCATGCGGCTCAACAGCCAAAAGCGTTAGAGATTTAAGGAAACCAAATGGCTATTAATTACGGAAATTGGAACTACGGGACAGGTCGTCGCAAGAGCTCTGTAGCACGTGTATTCATTAAATCTGGCAAAGGTGAGATTACTGTTAACGGTAAACCTATCGATGCTTACTTTGCTCGCGAAACATCACGCATGATCGCTCGTCAGCCTTTGGCTCTCACAGCTCACCTAACAACCTTTGATATCAAAGTAAACGTTAGCGGTGGCGGTGAAACTGGTCAAGCTGGTGCAGTTCGTCATGGTGTTACTCGTGCATTGATCGACTACGACAACGCTTTGAAGCCGACCCTGTCTAAAGCAGGCTTGGTAACTCGCGATGCTCGTGAAGTTGAGCGTAAAAAAGTTGGTCTGCATGGCGCGCGTCGTCGTAAGCAGTTCAGCAAGCGCTAATTCTTTCAGTCGCTTCAGTTTTATCGAAAGGGTCGCGCAAGCGGCCCTTTTTGTTTCTACAATCTAGGTATTAGAGAGATAAAATTCATCTGTCAGTATTTTGGAGAATGGCATGATTAAAGTTGGCATCGTAGGTGGCACTGGATATACCGGAGTGGAACTACTGCGCTTGCTGGCGCAGCACCCCGAAGTTCAAATTCAGGCAATTACTTCACGCACAGAGGCTGGCATGCCAGTCTCGGAAATGTTCCCCTCTTTGCGTGGTCGGATTGATCTCAAGTTCACTACACCGGATGAAGCCAAATTAAATGAATGTGATGTTGTGTTCTTTGCAACACCACATGGCGTGGCAATGGCACAAGCAAAAGAATTACTTGCTAACAATGTGAAGATTTTGGATCTTGCTGCTGACTTTCGTTTGAAGGATGTCAAAGAATTTTCCAAGTGGTACGGTATGGAACATGGCTGCCCAGAAATTTTGGCTGAAGCGGTTTATGGTTTGGCTGAGATCAATCGTGAGGCAATTAAGAAAGCCCGCGTCGTGGGTTTAGCTGGTTGTTACCCCACCTCTGTGCAGCTTGGACTTGCTCCACTGCTTTCACCAAAGTCTACCGGTGGTAAACAGCTCATTGATGGCACGCATATTATTTCTGATTCTAAGTCGGGTACTTCAGGTGCTGGACGCAAGGCAGAAATTGGGACTTTATTGTCAGAATCTGCTGATAACTTCAAAGCTTATGCTGTTAAAGGCCACCGCCATCTTCCAGAAATTGTTCAAGGCTTGAAGGCTATTGCCGGTCACGATCAGATTGGTCTGACATTTGTGCCGCACTTAACGCCTATGATTAGGGGTATTCATTCAACCTTATATGTGCGCTTGACAGAGGCTGGAATGAAGGTAGATTTCCAAAAGCTCTACGAAGATTTCTACAAAGGTGAGCCTTTTGTAGATGTGATGCCGGCGGGTAGCCATCCAGAAACACGCTCAGTGAGGGGTAGCAATGGTTTGCGGATTGCCGTTCACCGCCCTAGTGATGGTGATACTTTAGTAATTTTGGTGGTTGAGGATAACCTAGTAAAGGGTGCTTCAGGCCAAGGGGTTCAGTGTATGAACCTGATGTTTGGCTTGCCTGAGACCACTGGATTGACACAGATTGCCGTTTCACCATAATGGAGTCAACTGGAAAGACCCTTCAGCACACTTGGAATTAAAAGCCTAAAATAAACTATCGCCTTTTGAATTAGGAGCAAATCATGACCCAATTAGCTACGCAAGAAATTACGCAACCGGCACAAGACTTAGCCGAGCCACCAACCCCATTGGTGTTCACGGATAGCGCCGCTGCAAAAGTGGCTGACTTGATTGCTGAAGAAGGTAATCCAGAATTGAAGTTACGCGTGTTTGTTCAAGGTGGCGGTTGTTCAGGATTTCAGTACGGATTCACATTTGATGACGCTGTGAACGAAGATGACACCCTATTTGAAAAGAATGGCGTGACTTTACTGGTTGATTCGATGAGCTTCCAATATTTAGTTGGCGCTGAGATTGATTACAAAGAAGATATCAACGGCTCACAGTTTGTGATTAAGAATCCTAACGCGCAAACAACTTGCGGTTGTGGTTCTTCTTTCTCCGCATAAGAATAGGTTTAATAACTTAAGCTGGATAGCAAGCGCCTAGAATCCTAGGACCTTTCGCTCCCGTAACGGCTGGCAGATTTGCTGGCCGTTTTTCTTTATGAGCCCATGCCAACCATGCGAATGCAAGACCCTCTACTAGTTGTGGATCAATACCAAACATATCGCTGGTCATGATATCGAGTGAGTTTTTAAATATCTCTTTAGCTCTGGCTTTAAATACGTCTAGTAATGCAGTATTGCGGGCACCACCACCACAGACAATGAGAATCTGGGTTTGCGGTGCATAACGTAGCACTGCTTGCAGTGACGAGTCCACAGTCAGTTGCAGTAGCGTAGCTTGCACATCCTCTGAGTTGATGTTTTCTGCACCAATATACTTTTGGAGCCACTCTAGATGAAAGTCGTCACGGCCTGTACTTTTTGGCGGAGCTTTTGCAAAAAATGAATCAGTCATCATTCTTGCAAGTAGTGCTTGATTGACTTTGCCTTGTGATGCCCAAGTACCATTTTCATCAAATGCATGGCCTTGTTGTTCCGCAATCCAGGCATCCATCAACATATTGCCAGGACCACAATCAAAGCCTTTTACTTCAGTGTCTTTGGATAATAGTGTCAGGTTTGCAATGCCGCCAAGATTGAGTACGGCGATATTTTTATCTGCAGCAAACTGCTGTGCATGAAAGGCTGGCACTAAGGGGGCACCATGACCACCAGCAGCAAGGTCGCGACTTCTAAAGTCTGCGATGACATCAATTCCGGTCAGCTCTGCAAGAAGCGCTGGGTTGAGAGTTTGGTGTGTATAGGCCAGATGATGGGCAAGATTAGCTTGATGGCGAATTGTCTGGCCATGAGCACCGATCGCACTAATATCTGAGGCAGAAAGCTTGGCTTGAGTAAGTAATTGCTTGACTGCATCTGCATAAGCTAGCGCTAGGGCATTGGCCGCCTGATTTTCCCGGTGAATCTCGTTTGGTCCGGGACTCTGTAAGTCCAGAAGGGCTTTGCGTAATTCAGGGCTAAAGGCAAGGCTTATGGAGCCCAGAAGGCTGGTATCACCAGCCTTCTCAATCTTTGCCAGTACGGCATCTATCCCATCTAGGCTGGTGCCAGACATCAGGCCAATATAGAGTGGATGGGGCTTATTCATGCGGTATCAGGGCTTTGTTCTCAGGAATGCGACAATTATGCTTTAGCAATCTAAATACTAATTTAACCGAATCAGTTCACCAATACAGCATGACGGCTAAACCAGAACAAAAATACCCACTGACTCCCGAAGTTTTTGCAGCCCTTGAAGTAACAAAAAGAGGTTGTGATGAGTTACTGGTTGAGGCGGATTGGATTCAAAAGCTAGCTAAGAGCCAAGCAACGGGTATTCCTTTGCGTATTAAGTTGGGATTAGACCCCACTGCCCCAGATATTCATTTAGGCCATACGGTTGTTCTGAATAAATTACGCCAGCTCCAAGATTTAGGTCATACCGTGATTTTCTTGATTGGCGATTTCACGAGCATGATTGGTGATCCTTCTGGACGGAACGCAACACGCCCACCGCTGACTGCTGAAGAAATTGCTGTCAATGCTCAGACTTACTATCGTCAAGCAAGCATGGTGCTCGATCCCGCTAAAACTGAAGTCCGCTATAACAGCGAGTGGTGTGATCCACTAGGCGCACGCGGCATGATTCAGTTGGCTGCCAGATATACCGTTGCCCAAATGTTGGAGCGTGATGACTTTACTAAGCGCTACCGCAGTGGCGTACCGATTTCGGTGCATGAGTTCTTGTATCCATTGATGCAGGGCTATGACTCTGTCGCTTTGAAGAGCGACCTAGAACTTGGTGGTACTGATCAGAAATTTAATCTCTTAGTCGGACGTGAACTCCAACGTGAGTATGGACAAGAACCGCAATGTATTTTGACCATGCCACTCCTCGTCGGTTTAGATGGCGCGGATAAGATGAGTAAGTCCAAAGGGAATTACATTGGCATCAGTGAGCCTGCTGGCGAGATGTTTGGCAAGCTCTTGAGTATTTCCGATGAATTGATGTGGGATTACTTCACATTATTGTCATTCCGTCCTATGGCAGAGATTGACTTAATGAAGCAAGAAGTTGCTGCCGGTAGAAATCCTAAAGATTGCAAAGTGCTGCTCGCACAAGAAATCGTGGCACGCTTTCACTCACAAGCCGCAGCAGAAAAAGCGCTTGAAGACTTTAATCACCGAGCCAAAGGTGGTGTGCCAGATGACATTCCTGAGGTAAATATTTCGGGTGCACCGATAGGGATTGCCAACCTACTCAAGGCTGCTGGATTGGCACCATCGACATCAGAAGCTATGCGTAACATCGAGCAAAACGGTGTGAAGATTGATGGTGTAACAGTTGCTGATAAGCAATTTAAGCTTGAGGCTGGTACCTATGTTGTACAGGTAGGAAAACGTAAGTTTGCTAAGGTAACTCTAAGTTAAGTCTTAGGACTCTATTGCCGAGTTACTTGGTGGTGTGAGCCCAAAATGCTCATAAGCCTGACGTGTTGCCACTCTTCCTCTGGAGGTCCTTTGTAGGTAACCTTGCTGAATCAGGTAAGGCTCCAATACATCCTCAATAGTGACACGCTCCTCGCCAATAGCAGCTGCTAAGTTATCAATACCTACAGGGCCACCATCAAATTTGTGCAAGATAGCTTCAAGTAATTTGCGGTCCATGACATCGAAGCCGCTTGGATCTACGTCAAGCATCTTCAATGCGGCATCGGCCATTTCTTTAGTGATGGTGCCAGTGCCTTTGACTTCGGCATAGTCCCGTACACGACGCAATAGACGATTAGCAATACGTGGAGTGCCTCTAGCGCGCTTCGCAATCTCAACTGACCCTTCAGGGTCAATATCGGCTTTAAGTAAGCTGGCAGAACGCGTAATAATTTTGGTGAGCTCTTCAGTAGTGTAGAACTCGAGTCTTGCCACAATGCCAAAGCGATCACGTAGCGGGTTAGTGAGCATGCCAGCACGAGTGGTTGCCCCGATCAATGTAAACGGCTTGAGATCAATCTTGACGCTACGCGCTGCGGGACCTTCGCCAATCATGATATCTAGGCTGTAGTCCTCAAGAGCCGGATATAGGATTTCTTCCACTACCGGAGAGAGGCGATGAATTTCATCAATAAAGAGCACATCGTTTGCTTCTAAATTGGTGAGTAATGCAGCAAGGTCACCAGGCCTATCCAGAACCGGGCCACTGGTTTGGCGTAAGTTCACTCCAAGCTCTCTGGCGATGATGTGGGCTAGAGTAGTCTTGCCAAGTCCAGGAGGGCCAAAAAGGAGAACATGGTCAAGCGCTTCTTGTCTTGCTCTGGTTGCTGTAATGAAAATCTCTAATTGGGCGCGAGCCTTAGTTTGGCCAACATACTCATCAAGTTGTTTGGGACGTAGAGCCCTTTCAAAAAAGGCTTCAGAATTGCCTGCTGCACCACTAACGATGCGGTCATTAGCTTCCGGTAAACCTTCGGGGATTGAGCTAAGGTCTTCTGTGTGGATTGCCATACTGCAAGTGTAGTGGTGTTTAGGTGACTAGTTATGAAGACTTCGAGAGGTATTTCAGACCCATGCGGATACCATCTGATACGGTGGTATCTGGCGGGATTTGTTTGAGGGCAAGATGAGCCTCTTTTTCTGAGTAGCCCAGCGCCAATAAGGCTTGTAATACCTCGCTGCTTGCTTCAACTACTTGAGGCTTACCGCCAACAATTCCTAAATCTGGAGCTAACTTCCCTTTCAGCTCAAGGCAAAGACGCTCTGCAGTCTTTTTGCCAATACCAGGTACTTGAGTTAGGCGCCCTGCCTCTTGCATAGCAATCGCTTGTGCCAATTCATTGACGCTCATGCCAGAAAGTACCGCAAGTGCCGTGCGCGAACCAACGCCGCTGATCTTAATCAGTTGTCTAAATGCTTCACGCTCAGTTTCAGTGGCAAATCCAAAGAGTTGCTGCGCATCTTCTCGGACTTGGAAATGGGTGAGTAGTGTAATTTTTTGATTGGTCTCTGGCAATTGGTACAGGGTACTCATGGGCACATCGATCTCATAGCCAACACCTTGGCAATCCACCAAGAGGCGGGGTGGATGAACTGAAACGAGAATTCCTTGAATGCGACCAATCATGTCAAGATCTTAACCTGTTTAGATTGTTATTTCTTGCTACTCTTTTTGGGTGCAAGAGCGTTAGTAATTGCTTTTGGGATTTGGGCATGATGTGCAGCGCAAATCGCTACCCCCAAAGCATCTGCAGCATCCGTTCCTGGGGCGCGGCTCAGACGCAGCAAACGTTTTACCATTTCTTGAACTTGTGGCTTAGTCGCTCTACCGGTTCCTACGATGGATTGCTTTATTCTCAGTGCGCTGTATTCAGCAACGGGGAGCTTATCAGATACTAAGGCAGCAATTACTGCACCTCGAGCTTGCCCCAGCATGAGGGTGGAGCGAGGATTGACGTTGAGAAACACCTCTTCAATAGCCGCTTGCTCTGGATGGTAAGTCTCCAACACTTCTTTAATGCCCGCATACAAGATTCCTAATCTCACAGGAAGGCCTTGGTCTGGATCACCACTTTCAATTGTCCCAGAGGCTACATAGCTCAGCTTTTGGCCATTGACATCAATGACACCAAAACCAGTTGTTCGTAGACCTGGGTCGATTCCTATCCAGCGCATAAGTGATTAGTGACGGAAATGGCGTGTGCCGGTAAAGATCATAGCAATACCATGTTCATTGGCTGCCGCAATGATTTCATCATCACGCATACTGCCACCCGGTTGAATGGCACAACTTGCGCCACCATTTACAACGACATCTAAGCCATCACGAAATGGGAAAAAGGCATCACTTGCTACTGCAGAGCCTTTGAGGCTGAGTCCAGCATTCTCTGCCTTAATACTTGCCATACGAGCAGAGTCGACACGACTCATTTGGCCAGCACCAATACCCAGCGTCATGCCGTTGGCACAATACACAATCGCATTAGACTTTACGAACTTCGCAACACGCCATGCAAACATCATGTCGTGCATTTCACTTGGAGTTGGAAGACGTTTGCTGACAACCCGCATTTCGCTCTCAAGGACGTTCTTTGCATCAGGAGACTGAACTAGCAAGCCACCACCAACACGTTTAAAGTCAAAAGCATTAAATGCATTGCCCAGAGGAATCTCTAAGAGACGCACATTTTGTTTCGTAGCGAAGATGGCCTTTGCTTCATCACTAAAGCTAGGAGCAATTAGCACCTCTACGAACTGCTTAGAAATCGCTTCAGCTGCAGCGCCATCACAGGGCACGTTAAAAGCGATGATTCCACCAAAGGCTGAACTTGGATCTGTTTTGAAAGCCTTTTGATAGGCCTCAAGGGCGTTGGCAGCAACGGCCACGCCACAAGGGTTAGCGTGTTTGATGATGACGCAGGCTGCGGCACCACCAGCGTTACCAGTAAAACTCTTGACGCATTCCCAAGCAGAGTCTGCATCAGCGATATTGTTATAAGAAAGTTCCTTGCCTTGCAATTGTTTGTAATTAGCAAGCGAGCCAACAACTGGATCAATATCTTTATAGAAAGCAGCTGATTGGTGTGGGTTCTCACCGTAACGCATCTCTTGTACTTTTTCAAAGGCAAGGTGTAGTGTTTCTGGATAGGCGGAACGTTTTTTGTGATCGAGGTCATCGCCTAATGCAGATAAATAATTTGCAATTGCACCATCGTATTGGGCTGTATGGGCAAATACTTTTTTGGCCAGACCTAAATTAGTTTTATAAGAAACTACATTCTGATTCGTTTTCATCTCTTCGAGAATGGGTGCGTAATCGTCTGGAGAAATCAATACAGTGACATCTTGGTGGTTCTTGGCAGCAGCACGCAACATCGCTGGGCCACCAATATCAATGTTCTCCACTGCATCTTCAAATGAACAATCTACTTTGGCAACTGTTTCGTTAAATGGATAGAGGTTAATCACGAGCATATCGATCGTACCGATACCATGCTCTTTCAATGCAGCCATATGATCTGGAAAATCTCGGCGAGCTAATAGGCCACCATGCACCATCGGATGCAAGGTCTTTACGCGGCCATCGAGCATTTCTGGAAACTGGGTAAGTGAAGATACTTCTACGACGGGCAGATTATTTTGAGCTAAGAGTTTTGCAGTGCCACCAGTAGAGATCAGCTTGATGCCTTGTTCATGGAGGGCTTTAGCGAACGGCACAATGCCATTTTTATCAGAAACAGAGAGTAAGGCTGTGCGGATCATATTTTTCGAAAGGTTTGATTAATCAAGAATTTGCAAATGGGGTCTGACTTACTTCAGGAGCTGGTGTTCAACTAATTTCTTGTGCAGCGTATTGCGGTTGATGCCTAGGTACTGCGCAGCTAAGGATTGATTCTGCTTTGCATGCTGCATTACTAATTCCAGCATTGGCTTTTCAACCACTGCGAGAACCATTTGGTATAGGTCAGAGGGGGGTGTTCCTTTGAGGTCGTCCAGATAACCTTGGAGCTGTGTCTCAATACATTCGGTGATGGGGTGCTTATTAGTCATAGATAAATTAAATAAAAAACTAAATTTAGGCTGCTTCTAAAAATAACAAACGATCTGAATGGGATTTCATTTCATTAAAAAAATCATTCACCATTTGCAATTGAGTTTTGCAATCATCGGCAGTATTCATTCTTTGGCGAAAAGCATGAGAGTCACGTAAGCCCTTGCAGTACCAACCGATGTGCTTGCGTGCCGTGCGCAAACCAACGTATTCACCGTAAAACTCATAATGATCGACGAGATGAGCATTCATGATCTCTTGAATCTCATTAATCTTTGGTGTTGGTAATTTACCGCCCGTTTCTAGAAAGTGATTAATTTCACGAAAGATCCAAGGACGCCCTTGAGCGGCACGACCAATCATGATGGCATCGGCCCCGGTTTCTTTTAAAACAAATTCTGCTTTTTCTGGAGTAGTGATGTCGCCATTGGCAACTACGGGAATGGCAACACTATTCTTTACTGCGGTAATGGTTTCATACTCAGCTTCGCCGAGATAGAGGTCAGCCCGCGTACGACCGTGAACAGTCAGCATAGAGATGCCGGATTGCTCAGCGAGACGCGCAATATCGATTGCATTTTTATGTTCGCGATCCCAGCCCGTCCGAATCTTCAAGGTCACAGGCACTGCATCAGGCCCCACCCCTACCGCCTGAACCACGGCTTCTAAAATTTGCTGCACTAATGGCTCGTCTCTCAATAGCGCAGAACCGGCCGCAACATTGCACACCTTTTTGGCTGGGCAGCCCATATTGATATCAATAATCTGGGCGCCGTGATCGACATTAAGTTTGGCGGCAGCTGCCATCATCCTCGGATCGGCCCCAGCAATTTGGACTGCAATAGGCTTAAATTCACCTTGATGGTTAGCGCGACGTTGGGTTTTCTCGCTCTTCCAAAGCAAAGCGTTAGATGCAATCATTTCAGATACGGCATAACCGGCGCCGAGCTTTTTGCAAAGCTGGCGAAATGGACGATCCGTTACCCCGGCCATCGGGGCAACAAATAATCTATTCGCAAGAAGGTGTGGGCCAATCTTCATGTGTTTCAGGCTAAGTTTTGGAGGGCTTGTAGTGCTGGAGGAAAGGGTGACACTTTAGCACAACTTAGCTTACATTTGCCTAAAAAATAGGCACAATCCATGCCTAAGATCAAATGAAGAATGCTTGTATTTTGGAGGGTATTTCAGCCTCTTAGCGCCTACCAAACATCATCTGGCGAGCTAAGGCGGTTTTGATGGGTGGAAGCCACTGGAGGGCTGTTAAAGCCAATCCACGGCCAATCACAACGGGAAATAGATTAGAGGTGAAGATCCTGGCCATGAAGTCGGTGAGGCCTATAGTGGCAGACCGATCGAGCTTGCGACTTTGGGCATATTCCTGCAAGGTAGTTTCGATGGCTAGAGGAGTTTTTTGATCCTCCGACTTGGAGAAAAGAATGCTCAGTTTTTCTGCTAAGAGATACGCGTCCCGTAATCCGAGGTTGAGACCTTGTCCCGCAACCGGATGCAAGGTTTGGGCGGCATTGCCAATCCAAACCTCGTTAGCTTGGGTAATGTCTTTGCGGTAGTTGAGTCCTAACTCGTAAAGTCGGCGATCTTGGATTTTAAGAAATTGTCCAACGCGTGAACCGAACTCGGATTGCAAGCTTTTCAGAAAATCAGTATCACTCAAAGCGAGACGTGCTTGTGATGAACTTGTAGTTCCGCACCAAATCAGATTCAGAATATTGGGGCCATAGTGACTTGGCAGAATGGCTAAAGGTCCTTCAGAAGTAAAGCGCTCCCACGCTTCGAATGGTGATGCACTCTCAACCTCCACTAATCCAACTAAAGCTGATTGCTCATAGTCTCTGCCAGATTCCACCCAGTCTTGGGTTTTAAATAAACCACCTTCAGCGTGAACAATACACTTGGCTTGAATGTTTTCAACATCAGCATTGGGGTCGATATGTTTCCAAATAAAATGCGGACTATTTTTTTGAATAGCTCTTAAGGCTTTACGGAGAGTAAGGTGAATATCGCGATAACGAATGATGTGGCCTAAGGCTTTTTGACCAAGTTCTTCGCGAGTCATCAGAGCACGTCCGAAACGGCCCGCTTGCGAGACATGTACTCGATGAATATCAGCACATTCAGTAGGCCATGCATTGATGGTATCTAACAACAGCTTGCTACCGTGTGATAGGGCAACCCCCCGGCTATCAGCAGCTGCTAATTCAGTGTCATCTGCAGGATTACGATCTAGCAGTGCAATCTTTGCGTCAGGAAATTTTTGCAAGGACCATGCTGCACAGGCTAGGCCGACTGGACCACCACCCTGAATTACGATATCGAAGTTCTCAACTGACATGCTTGGCAATCTATCTTATATTGGTAGTGCTCTAATTATTTTTCATGAGCGCTTCGATTTCATCGGCTTTAACTGGTACTCCACGAGAAATCAATTCACATCCAGAATCGTTCACTACAGCGTCATCCTCAATGCGGATGCCGATATTCCAAAAGCGCTCATCTACATCATCAGCAGGGCGGATGTATACACCAGGCTCGATAGTGAGTGCCATGCCTGGTTTAAGAACACGCCATGGCTTTTCCGCACCACTTGTTACTGTATCAAGTGGTTCACGATAGGAGCCAACGTCATGCACATCCATTCCCAGCCAATGGGAGGTACGGTGCATATAAAAGCGACGATAGGCTCCAGTCTCAATTGCATTATCCAAAGAGCCTAATTCTGCAAGCTTAAGCAGTTTCTCATCAAGTAAGCCTTGAGTAAGCACCTTAAGTGCTGCCTCATGTGGTTGCATGAATGTATTGCCAGGCCTAGTCATTGCGATAGCGGCTTCTTGCGACGCAAGCGTAATGTCATACAGTGCGCGTTGTGGACCTGTGAACTTTCCATTCACCGGAAATGTGCGAGTGATATCTGAAGCGTAGCTATCGAGCTCGCAACCTGCATCAATGAGGCATAGATCTCCGCCACGTAGTTCAGTATCACTAGCGCGGTAATGCAGGATGCAGGAGTTAGCGCCGCTCGCAACAATACTGTTGTATGCAACGCTTTGCGCACCGCTGTAGCGGAACTCGTGAAGTAGTTCTGCTTCAAGATGATATTCACGCATTCCGGGTTTGCAGACTTGCATGGCACGAATATGAGCACGTGCAGAAATCGCAGCTGCACGACGCATGATGTCAATCTCATAAACATCTTTAAAAAGACGCATCTCATGAATCAAACTCTCTACATCATGAAATTCTGAAGGAGGATTGACGCCAGCACGCGCCTGAGCTCGTACTTGTTTCATCCAATGGCGTAAGCGACGATCGATTTCAGCACTTTCGGAAAGGCGAATGTAAACCGCATTTTGATCAGCCAGCAAATCACTGAGTTTGGTATCTAATTCATGAATGCTATAGGCATGCTCCACACCTAAAACTGATGGAGCTACATCTGGCCCCAAGCGAATACCATCCCAAATTTCACGTTCTGCATCTTTAGGTCTGCAAAACAGATGTGCTTCTAATTGGGGTTGTGAAAGTGATCCAGCAATTTTAAGTACGAGTGTTGCGCCAGGCTCTTCAAAGCCAGTGAGGTAGAAAAAATCACTGTCGTGACGATAGGGGAACTCACTATCTCGATTACGCGCTGTCTCAGGCGCTGTAGTGATGATGGCAATGCCGCCACCAGTTTTAGCGCAGATCAGTTTTGCGAGTTCAACTCGACGTTGTTGGTAAATGATGGATTTATTCATTTGCTGCATTGAGTTCATGTAATCGTTGGGGTGTACCTACATCGTGCCACGGTCCGGTATATTTTTCACCGGACACTCTATTTTTAGACATGGCCTCCCTCAAAATTGGAGCTAGCTTAGTGGGCACATCTAATTCCAAGTCCTTAAAAAGGTCCCGGTGGTAGAGTCCGATGCCAGAAAAGGTGAGTTTTTCAGCACCATCTAAGGGTTCATTGGCCACCTGGGAGTCCTTAATATAAAAGTCACCCTCAGGATGTTGAGCTGGGTTGGGAACCATTAAAAGGTGTGCCAAAGGCGTGCTTGACATGCTTCGTAAGTTAGAAGCTTGGTTTAAGAGCTGCTGAATTGGCAGATTAGGGCTAAAAACATCCCCATTGATGACTAGAAAATAATCGCTTGGATTCAGTAAATGTAGGGCTTTGCGAATACCGCCTGCCGTTTCTAGGGCGCTAGCTTCCGGGGAGTAGGTAATGTTGAGTCCAAATTGACTGCCATTTCCTAGCGCTTCCTCAATCTTCTTACCAAGCCAGGCATGATTAATCACCACATTTTGAATACCTGCCGCACTCAATGCCTCCACATGCCAGGCTAGTAAGGATTTATTTTTGATAGTGAGGAGTGGTTTGGGTAGTTCATCTGTCAAGGGGCGCATGCGCTCACCTCGACCTGCTGCCAATAAAAAACATGGAATCAGATTGGGCTTATTCATGATGAGTGACTATTCATCCTAAGTAGTGCGCGTTGATTCTAGAATGCGCGCCAAGGGCTTTAATTCAATATAGCGATTTGCAGTGGCAATCGCATACTCGAGTACTAATGGAATATCTTTGAGATAGCCATCTTTACCGTCGCGATGAAATAGCCTTGCAAAAATACCCAAGATCTTTAGATGTCGTTGTAAACCCATCCATTCAAAATCACGATAGAACTGACCAAAATCGTTTGGCATAGGCAAACCTACTTGACGACCTTCCTCCCAAAATTTAATGACCCAATCAATCACACGTTCTTCAGGCCATGAAATATAAGCGTCACGCCAGAGTGAAGCTGCGTCGTAAGTGATGGGACCATAAACGGCATCTTGAAAATCAATTACACCAGGATTATTTTTTTCCGTCACCATCAGATTGCGTGAATGGTAGTCGCGATGAGCATAAACTTTTGCCTGTGCAAGATTATTTTGAATGATCAGTTCAAATGCTTGCTTAATCTGTAAATTCTGAAGTTTGCTTAATTCAATGTTGAGATGTTTTCCTAGATACCACTCCGGAAATAAATCTAGCTCACGCTTTAGTAATACCTCATCGTAGTTTGGCAACACATCTGGTTTACTTGCTAATTGCATTTGTACCAAGGCGTGTGTCGCATCTCTGTAGAGAGAGTCAGCACTGTCTAAATTGAGTTCTCCAAGGTAAGTTTTAGTGCCTAAATCGTTGAGTAAAAGAAAGCCCTCAGCCACATTCTTTTCTAAAATTTTCGGGACATTTAAGCTGGCATTTTCGAGTAATAAATCGACCTCAATAAAAGCGTCCAAGGGCTCGTGTTGAGGTGGGGCGTCCATCACGATCAAAGATGGAAAATCCGGGTTTTTGGATGCAATCCGGAAATACCGCCTAAAGCTGGCATCTGCCGAGGCGGGGGCCAAAGTGGGGAGATCTAATTGCCAGCTAGGTTCAAGGCCTTTTAGCCAGCTACGGAGGGAGTCTAAGCGAGAGTCAGTCATGGTCGATTCGTATAATAAGGCGGGTCTGGATCTATGAGTCATTATCGCCCTTGCGCTGGCCATTGCGCCCCTCTTTTTGTAGCTGCTACCCTGCGTTTAATGATGGGGGTTGTATTGTCGCAATTTGCACTCGTAAGTCACGCTCAGGCACCAGCACCTTTACCTCCTTCCGCACAGTCTTTAGGGAGCTCTGCTAACTCCGTTTTAATTCCCGATCGTGGTGATGTCACCGTCCTAAAGTTAGATGATCAATTGCGAGTTGGTAAACCAATTAATGATGGGCAAGCTTTAACGTTTACCTCTAGTGATTCGATTGACGGAATCGTTGATCGCGAAATGCGCTTGAAAGGCCGTGCACAAATTCGTCGCAATGGCGCAGTGATTAAAGCAGACGAAATTAAGTACGACCCTGATTCTGATGTAGCTAATTTATCTGGTAATACTGAATTTTCAAAAGGTAATGCAGTATTCAAAGGACCTAAAGCGCGCTTTAGAGTTGATGCACGTGAAGGGGAAATGGAAGCTCCCAAATATGAGCTGCGAGATAACCGAGCGAGTGGTAATGCAACAAAACTCACAATCCAAACTGCCGATGTGTTTGTCTTTGATAAAGCCACCTATACAACTTGCACCCCAGAAAATTTAGATTGGTATTTCACGGCCAGTACGCTAGAGATTGATAACGAGCAAAAAGAAATGGTTGGCACAAATGGTGTGATGCGATTCTTTGATGTGCCCATTGCTTACGCGCCTTACTTCACTGCGCCAACATCCAATCAACGCCGTTCCGGAATTTTGGCGCCAGTTGCTGGCTATAACTCCAATAACGGCATTGATGTAACGCAGCCTTACTACGTCAACATTGCACCTAATCGTGACTTGCTTTTACTACCTCGGGTTATGGGTCAACGTGGAGTACAGTTGGGTGCTAAGTACCAGTTTTTGGACAAGCAGTACTCTGGTAACTTGATGGGTGACTATCTTCCTTACGATCGTAAGACTGGTACGGATCGCTGGCGCTATGACTGGCAACAGAGGCAAAACTTTAGCGGTGATTTATTGGGCATGGGTGGGATTCCCATTGCTGGTGCTTGGACTGGATATGCCAATGTGGCCCGAGTTTCGGATAACTTATACCCCACTGACTTTTCGCAAAGTATGGCTGGTGCGATTACTAGCCAGTTTCGACAAGAAGTTGGCACTACCAAGAACTTGACTGGTAGCTTAAGTAATTGGACTGTGGGAGCCAGAGCAATGACTTTCCAGACTTTACAGCCTGACCCCACCGTGACTGTTCAGTCTCCTTACAATATTTTGCCGAATGTCACAGCTGCCTATAACAATCGTTTAACACCAGCAGTTGCTGATGCAAGTGGAAAGTACATTACTTTACCCACGGGTCCTGCAACGACTTTTTCAACCGATTTCACGCGTTTTGCCTATAACATTGGTGGTAATTTGGCAGCAACTGCTCCGGGCGCTTATAGCCAAGCTGATCGAACGGTGATTAAGGGAGCTTTGGCTCTGCCCCAGATTACGCCTGGTTATTACGTCACTCCGAAAGTGAGTTTTCAGTCAAATACCTATAACGTAACACCATACAACCCTGTAGGTGCGCCAGCCGCTCAAGGCTTCACTATTCCGACATTTAGCTTGGATTCAGGGCTGGCATTTGAAAGAGATGCAGCTGAATTAAAAGGCTTTTTTGGGCGCGATATGTTGCTCACAATGGAGCCAAGAGCTTTTTATGTTTACACGCCATTTGAGAGTCAGGCTCAAACCCCTTTATTTGATACGGCGGATGCCGGTTTTGGTGTAACTCAAATTTTTGGTGAAAATACTTTCGTTGGTAATGACCGTATTGCAGATAACAATAAATTAACGGGTGGTATTACCAGCCGCATGATTGAGGCTAATACAGGCGCAGAACGAGCCAACGTTACCCTTGCACAACGTCAAGCCTTTACCGGGCAGAAAGTGGGTCTCAATGGCACTATCGCTAATCCTACAACCTATTCGGATACATTGGGCTCTGCTTCAGTTCGTCTGCTTGGCAACTTCAGTACAGATGTATTTGGGCAGTACAACACGCAACTCAATCGCTTAGTTCAAACAACGGTAGGTGGTAGTTGGCGACCAACACCTGGAAGAAGCTTGAATTTTGGCTATCGAAATGTTTGGACTCCACCAACACAAGCATCCGTTCAGAATAACCAAGCTTTTGTCCCCTCAGCAACCACTACTGATCAATACAATGTTTCAGGGCAATGGCCCATTACGCGTGCAGTATCTGTCTTGGGCCGATGGGGTTACGATGCTTTAACGACCAAAACGCTCAATACGCTGGTGGCTTTGGAGTGGATGCGTGACTGCTGGACTTTACGCGGTGCTTACTCACAGGTGCTCAACACTTCGCAAATCACAACCACTCAGGTTTTATTCCAAATAGAATTTAGGGGCTTTGGTAGCGCTGGTAGTAATCCAGTTGATATCATGAAGCTAAATGTTCCCGGATATATGCCTACTTCCAAGCCCATACCACCTTCAATTTATGAGAACTATCAATGATACGTAGGAATCGATTTAACCAAGCACTTGCAGCCACAATTTTGGCTGGCCTTGCTTTGCTGCCTCAGCTCGCGTTTGCGCAAGATGGTGCAAAGATTTCAGCTGATAGCAAAATTCGGAATATTGATGGTGTTGCGGCAGTTGTGAATACGGGCTACGTGACACGTAAAGAAATTGATGATCGGATCGTGGCCTTGCAAAAGCAGGGAGGTAAGCTTCCTGATGCAGCCGCGTTGCGCAAGACGGTGCTTGAGCGCCTCATCCTTGAAAAAATTCAATTACAAAATGCGGAGCAAGAGGGTCTTGCGGTTAGTGATAAAGAGTTAGACAAGATCATTAGCGATATCGCTGCCAAGAATAAGTTAACAGTTGCTGAGTTAAAGGTAAAAATTGTCGCTACTGGTAGTGCTTATGACCGCTATCGCCAAATGTTGCGGGATGATGTGACTATTAGTCGTTATCGTGAGCGGGAGGTCGAGGGCAAAGTCAAGATTTCTGATGCGGAAGTAGATAACTTTATTTCTGATCGCAATCGTGAGGTGGCTGGTGGAGGAAAGTCCGTACGCTCGACCCCAGCTGTAAAAGGTGAGCCAGAAGAGATCGACGTTGCGCAGATTTTTATTCCTGCAGATGCCAATGCTGGGGCTGGTGCTCAAGCTGAAGCAAAGAAGAAAGCGGAACTCCTGTTACGTGAAGCGCGTGGTGATGTAGATTTCTTGCAGTTAGGCGCAATGGCTGCAAAAGATAATCCAAAAATTAAATTTCAAGATTTAGGTTACCGTACCCCAGATCGCTTGCCGCAACTATTTTACGAGGCCATCAGAAATACAGGCAGTGGGCAAGTTGCGAATGCTGTAGTGAAGAGCCCTGCTGGCTTTCACGTTCTGAAGGTTTTAGATCGTCGAGCGCTAGTTGCCGGCGCTCCTGAGCAGCAGCAAGCTACCCCTCAAGAGGGTGCCATCACCCCGCAAAATATTATGGTGACGCAGACTTTATCGCGCCATATTTTGTTGCGTAGTCGTGCGGGCTTGACAGACCAAGATGCTGAAAGACGCCTTGCCGGTTACCGTGATCAGGTTCGTGCAAAAACTGCTGATTTTGGCGATTTAGCTAAAAAATATTCTGAAGATGGATCCGCTGCCAATGGTGGCAATTTAGGTTGGATGGGTCCTGGTGATTTGGTTCCGGAATTTGATCAGGCAATGAATCGCTTACAAATAGATGAAGTTAGTAATCCAGTAAAGACTGAATTTGGCTGGCATTTAATTCAGGTGCTCGAGCGTCGTGAAGCGCAATTGACTTTAGAGAAGCAGCGCCAATTCGCTCGCGCAGCCATTCGTGAGCGTAAGTTTGATCAGGCTTATCAAGATTGGCTCCGTGAGTTACGCGACACCGCTACGGTGAAGATCATTAACGCAGATGATCCAGCAGTCAGCCCCCGTTAATCTCGTTATTAGCTCTGGAGAGCCTGCAGGGGTTGGTCCAGAGGTCTCTATTGCAGCTGCATTAGCCTTCTTGCAAGAACAGCCTGCAAGCACAATTACTTTGCTTGGCGATTGCAGCTTATTTTCAGCCACTGAGATCCCTGAAGAACTATCAAATCGTTTTAAGTTGGAGTCTATTGCACTAGCTTCTCCAACAACTGCGGGTCAATTGAATCCTGCCAACGCACAATATGTTCTGAGTATTCTAGATGCTGCGGTTAAAGGCTGTTTTGATGGTCGTTTTGATGCCATGGTGACTGCCCCAATACAAAAGAGTGTGATCAACCAAGGCAATACTTCAAATGAAGATTTATTTACCGGGTATACGGAATACTTAGCAAAGCTTTGCCATCAAGATCATGTTGTCATGATGTTGTGCGCGTCACTACCGGCTGGCCTCTTAGGCTTGCATAAAAGTAGTGACCTTCGGATAGCCTTGGTTACAACCCATCTGCCTTTGAGGGAGGTTCCAGGTGCGCTTAACCAACAGTATGTTCTGGAAACCATTCAGATTGTCGATCAGGATCTGCGGGCAAAATTTGGCATTGCTAAACCTGTCATTCGGCTAGCGGGGCTCAATCCACATGCGGGTGAATCTGGTTATCTAGGGCGCGAAGAAATTGATGTCATTCTTCCCGCTATCGAGGCTGCGAAAGATTTGGGTATTCAAGTAAGTGGACCTTATCCAGGGGATACGATGTTTGATGCTAAGGCTTTAGATAGTGTGGATGCGTTTATTGCGATGTATCACGATCAAGGTCTAGCGCCATTTAAGTTTGTCAGTTTTGGTGGTGGCGTAAATGTCACCCTAGGCTTACCGATTATTCGCACTTCAGTAGATCATGGTACTGCGCTAGATATTGCTGGAAAAGGTATCGCAGATCCAGGCAGCATGTTAGAGGCTTTGCGACTCGCCTTTCAATTAGCGGTAAATGTAAAGAACGCAAAGAATTTATCAAGATGACCCATCAAGCTCGTAAACGATTTGGTCAGAACTTTTTGCAGGACTCCGGAGTAATCTATTCCATAGTTGCAGCAATTAATCCCAGTGACAATATGCATGTGATTGAGATTGGCCCTGGCCTTGGTGCATTAACAAGGCCTTTATTGAGTAACTTAGAGCACCTAGATCTTTTGGAGATTGACCGAGATTTGGTGGCTTACTGGAATCAAGAGAATCTCCAGGGGCTGAATGTGATTGAGGGAGATGCCCTTAAGTTTGATTTCCTGGAATGGGCAAATGCACGTCCAGCCAATAGTGGTTTGTGTAAGGTGGTTGGTAACTTACCTTACAACATCTCCTCTCCATTGCTCTTTCATCTTGTTTCTGCTGCCCACGCAATTGATGAGCAGGTATTCATGCTGCAAGCTGAAGTAGTCGAGCGCATGGTGTCTAAGGCTGGCGGATCTGAATTCAGTCGGCTTTCTGTGATGCTGCAAGCGCGCTACGATATGGAGCAAGTCTTAGAGGTTCCCCCTGAAGCATTTGATCCTCAGCCTAAGGTTAACTCTGCTGTGGTGCGTATGATTCCGCGAAGAGACTTCAGCTTAAGTGATGCGCAGTGGCATGCTTTAGAAAAAGTAGTAGCTGCAGCATTCTCTCAAAGAAGAAAAATGTTGCGTACAAACTTATCAGCCTTTGCTGATCGATTATCTTTATCAGAGTCGGAATTAAAAGCGCGTGCTCAGGATATTCCGGTGGAGCGCTATATTGAGTGGGCCAAAGCTTTAGCCCACTAAAAACATCGCTTTACTCGTAAGCGGTAGGATCAATTACTCGCATTTCAGCTTCAATCCATTTTTCTACTTCTTGATGAAGTTGCCCACCTGTTTTTCCAGTAGAGGAAATGGCAGGACCGATTGAGAAGATCACTGTGCCCGCTTGCTTTAGAAAACTATTCTTAGGCCAGCAACGACCAGCATTGTGGGCAATCGGAATAACCAAAGCCTCAGTAGCACTCGCTAGCCTTGCACCACCTTTACTGTAGGGCTTATGAGATCCGGTGGGCGTTCTGGTCCCCTCTGGAAACAACAAAATCCATTTACCTTCACTTAAGCGTTTTTTCCCTTGACCAACAACAGAGATGGCGGCAGTTTCTTTGCTGTTACGATTGATATGAATCATCTTGAGTAAAGCCAAGGCCCAGCCAAAGAAAGGAATCCAAAGCAACTCCCTTTTGAAAACAAAGCAAACCTGCTTGGGAAGTAGGGCGATATAGAAAATAGTTTCGTACGCAGATTGATGCTTGCTAAGAACAACAACAGGCTTATCTAAAACCGCCATCATGTTTTCCATCCCACGAATTTCGTAACGAATTCCACAGAGAGGTTGCAAAACCCAGATAACGACCTTATTCCACAGCCCAATAAAGCGATAGCGATTCTCTGGATTGAGGAATGGAAAAACGAGAATGCAAAGTACCGACCAGATTGGCGTGAATATCAGCAAAAATAGGGTGAATAAGGCTGAGCGAATAAAAGTCATATTGGCATTAAACCTGATCTTGTAAGAGTGCGGTAGCAAATGCCATCAAATCTGCATGAATCTGTGTTCCCTCTGGGAGGCCACCTTTATCTAGGGTTTTGCTACCCTTGCCGGTTAATACTAAATGCGGACTAGCACCCAATGCAACTCCTGCCTGCAAATCACGCAAGGAGTCGCCCACAATCGGTACACCCAATAAAGGCGTGACACTCTGATTTTTCTTGTAACGCAGCGCTATCTCTTTCATCATCCCGGGTAGAGGCTTGCGGCAATCGCATGCATTGGCATCGGTATGCGGGCAAAAGAAAATACTATCAATATGACCGCCTAAGGGTTTAAGCAGCTTCTCCATCTTGCCATGCATTGCATGTAGATCATTGATATTGAAATAGCCTCGCGCTAACCCAGATTGATTAGTTGCCACAGCGATTTGATAGCCCGCTTGATTCAGTAGTGCGATGGCTTCAAGGCTACCTGGTAGCGGAATCCACTCATCACTCGACTTCACATAATCATCACGATCTTCATTAATCACGCCATCGCGATCAAGAATGATCAGTTTAGAGGAGCTGATGCTCATGCTAATTTGCCGAGGTCGGCAATGAGATTCATTTTCTGGTGAAGTTGTTGCAGGAGGGCTAGGCGGTTATCACGCAGCTCTAGATTTGGGTCCATCACCATCACATCGGCAAAGAATTGATCGATTGGGGTGCTTAAAGCCACCAATGCTTTTAATAGATCCACAAACTGACGTTGCTCATAAGTAGTAGTCAGTGTTGTTGTAATTTTCTCAAGTGCTTCGTATAGAGCTATTTCAGCGGGAACTTGTAAGAGCTTGCTTGAGCATGTTCCTGGAATAGCAGTGGCATTTTTTTTCAGGATATTGCTGATACGCTTGTTGGCAGCGGCTAACTGAGCAGCTTCTGCTAAGGAATTAAATTCACGCAATGCAGTTAAGCGATCTATCAAGTCATTCAGTTGCGCAGGTGATTGACTCAATACCGCATCAATTTCTTCGGTAGTGAACGGCTTGCTAGCAACAGCCTGATCGCGCAAGTAAGCACGTAGTCGATCAATGATGAAGGCGTAAATATCTTCAGCCTTCGCTTTTTCTTGAACATCTTTTTGCGGAAACTGTTTGCGTGCTAGCTCAATCAATTCAGGCAGACTCAGACTGAGATTTTTCTCTAGCAAGAGCCGGCAGATTCCGAGAGCGTGACGACGCAGGGCATAGGGGTCTTTATCACCAGTTGGTGCAAGGCCAACGCCCCAAATGCCAACAAGAGTTTCTAGCTTTTCGGCAATCGCTAAGATAGTGCCGGTTTGCGTTTGGGGCAATACATCACCAGCAAAGCGAGGCATGTAATGCTCGCTACAGGCAGAGGCTACTTCAGGATTTTCACCATCATGCGTGGCGTAGTAACGGCCCATGATGCCTTGGAGTTCTGGGAACTCACCAACCATATCAGTTAATAAATCCGTTTTAGCAATCTCAGCAGCACGGCTAGCCAGCGCTTCATTGGCTGATAAAGTTTTTGCAATGCCAACAGCAATACCTTGAACACGCTTGGTGCGATCCAATTGGTTGCCGAGCTGATTGTGATAAACCACTTTTCCTAGATCAACTACGCGAGATGCCAGTGGACGCTTTTGATCTTGCTGAAAGAAGAAGCGTGCATCAGAAAGTCGTGGGCGCACTACACGTTCATTGCCAGAAATAATTGCTTCTGGTTTATCAGTCTCGATGTTGGAAACAATCAGAAAACGATTGCGTAATTTACCTTGCTTGTCAGTCAAAGCAAAGTATTTTTGATTGGTCTGCATTGTCAGAATCAAGCATTCTTGTGGAACCTCTAAGAACTCTTGATCAAAGTGACACTCATAAATTGCCGGCCACTCTACTAAGGCAGTTACTTCATCTAAGAGACTATCTGGCATCAAAACTAAATCGGGGCCAGCAGCCTTTAATAATGCGGATTCGATAAATTCACGGCGTTTATCAAAGCTTGGTAACACTTTTGCTTTGGCGGTGAGGTCAGACTCATACTGATCTGCAGAGGTAATCGTAATGACGCCTGGAGCCAGAAAGCGGTGGCCTTCGGTTTGGTTTTCTGCATCAATGCCAAGTGCGCTGATATGCAATGTTTGCTTACCGTGTAGAGCAATGATGCGGTGCGCTGGGCGTGCAAACTCAACGTCTGCCAGTTCACCATTTTTCTGTAGCACTTGGTAATGCATCATTTTGGCGATGGGTAATTTACCTAATATTTGCTCAAGTGCTTGTTGAGCGGTTTGTTCTAATGCCGCCCCTTTGGCAACGACATTGAGATACAGTGCTTCATTCTTGCCTTCACCCGCTTTTTCTAAGGTAGAAAGGTCGATATCTGCATAGCCCAAAGAGGCTAATTTTTTTTGCAGTGGTGCAGTGGGCTTTCCATCAGCATCAAAAGCAATACTAGTTGGTAGTAATTTTTCACGTACCGGATAGTCTGGAGCTTGACTCAAGACATTGGTAATTTGAACGGCAAGGCGGCGCGGTGTAGCGAAGCCAGTGGCAAGAGAGTTGTCGCTCAAGAGTCCTGCGGCCTTTAGGGTTGAATAAACACCCTCACTAAAAGCATCGCCTAAGCGGCGTAATGATTTTGGTGGAAGCTCTTCAGTAAACAACTCAATCAGAAGGTTGTCTGATTTGGAGAGGGAATTCGGTGTACTCATAATTTGATTGAGCTGCTTAGGCTTTGGATTGACGTTGGCACATCGGAAATCCTAATTTCTCACGAGATTCGAAGTAAGCCTGCGCTACTGCACGAGAGAGATTACGGATGCGTCCAATGTAGGCTGCACGCTCGGTAACCGAGATAGCGCCACGGGCGTCAAGTAAGTTAAAGGTATGTCCAGCTTTCAGTACCATTTCATAAGCCGGCAAGGCTAGTGGCACTTCCATCAAACGCTTGGCTTCACTTTCATAGTTGGTGAAGTTTGCAAACAAGAGGTCGGTGTTGGAATGTTCAAAGTTGTAGCAAGATTGCTCCACTTCATTTTGGTGATACACGTCACCATAAGAGATGCCGTCTGCCCAAACGAGGTCATATACGTTGGAGCAATTTTGGATATACATTGCCAAGCGCTCAATACCGTAGGTGATTTCGCCTAAAACAGGTTTGCAGTCAATACCGCCAACCTGCTGGAAATAGGTGAATTGAGTTACTTCCATGCCGTTAAGCCAAACTTCCCAGCCCAAGCCCCATGCGCCCAAGGTTGGATTTTCCCAGTCATCTTCAACAAAACGTACATCGTTCTTTTGAAGATCAAGACCTAAGGCTGCAAGCGATCCTAAGTAGAGCTCAAGAATATTTTCTGGCGCAGGCTTGAGTACTACCTGGTACTGGTAGTAGTGCTGCAAGCGGTTCGGATTTTCTCCGTACCGACCATCTTTAGGTCTACGAGAGGGTTGGACGTAAGCTGCTTTCCATGGCTCAGGGCCAATTGCCCTCAAGAAAGTGGCTGTATGAGATGTACCGGCACCCACCTCAAGGTCAATAGGTTGCAATAGGGCACAACCTTGTTGGTCCCAGTAATCTTGGAGTTTGAGAATGATTTGCTGAAAAGTAAGCATGATGTACCTGGCTAAGCCTTTGATTTTACATGGCTAAGCTAGCGAACTAGGAAATTGCACTTAGATTCGTTTTTGGCGAATCAGACCCAGAAGGAGTAAGAGACCAGAAAGGCTCAAAATGGGCGCGTTTCCCCAAAGTACGTAAGGAGTTGTGCCGGAGTAGGCCTGAATACTGGTCTTTAAGATGCCCTGGGTGAACTTGGGAAGTTCTGCCAAAATTTTGCCATCTGGACCAAGTACTGCCGTGATTCCAGTATTGGTTGCTCGTAATGCAGGAAGACCCGTTTCTAGGGAGCGTAATTGTGAAAGTCGCAATTGTTGTTTTGGTGCTTGAGAATCCCCGAACCAAGCAAGGTTTGTCATATTGATAAAGAGGTTGGCCGATTCTTTGCTATTACGTAAACGTGTAGCTAGCTCATCACCAAATACATCTTCATAGCAAATAGTGATTGCCGCATAGAGTGGAGACTGCCCCTCTCTGTTAATTAAGAACAAGGATTGGTTTTGAGATCCTCGAGAAAAATCACTTAGGGGTACGCTAAATGCATTTACAAACCAACCAAATCCTGGGGGAATAAATTCTCCAAAAGGAACCAGATGCGATTTATCGTAACGATAAGGTGGATTACTTGGACTAAAGCCGATTGCTCTATTGGAGAATTCTCTTCCATCTACGGGATTAAAGTGCCGCCCCAAGATGCCAAATAAAAGGAAGCGCTTATTGTTGATTGCAAATTCCTGCAGATCCTCTAAGGTACCTGTAGGTAAATTGGTCTCAGGCCATGGCAAGGCTGTTTCTGGAGACACTACCAAGTCTGCATGCGAATCTAGCATTGCAGATTTATAAAACGCAATTTGTTGCAGCATACCCTCTGGTTTGAAGACTGAGCTTTGAGCAATGTTTCCCTGAATGAGCTCTACAGTCAGAGGCTCGCCGGTAGGCTTCGTAAAGGACCAGAAGCTCAATAGTTGGCTTAGTACGATTAGAGACACCACAGAAATTGAACTAGCTTTGAAGTGGGACCTCAAAAAGAGTAACTGCCGAGATACTAATACTGTAAAAAAAGTGCACCCCAGTCCACCTAGAAATGGGGCGACTGGTGCAAAAGGACCATAAACTTGTGTTTCTCCTAGACCCATCCAGGGAAAGCCAGTAAAGAGTATGCCGCGCAAATATTCTGTCGCCACCCAGCTTGATGCCAGTAGAAGACTTGGGAAAAATAGCCCTTTTGAAAAATGTAGTGTGAGTGAGGCGCAAGCAAAGAAAATGGCTAGTAGACCGGCCAATAGGAAAACTGCAGTGCAGGAGAGCATGACATTCATTCCGCCAATATCATGCAAACTGATAAAGATCCACCAAAGCCCTAGTACGAAGTAGCCAAGGCCAAATGACATCCCCAAGAAAAATATACTCCCGAAAGAAGCAGTTTGATACTTTGTAATTTGCCACCAAATTATGCCGAGGATCAGAATCTGAATCCATCCACCTAAGGGCAGTTCCGCAACACTTGCCAGTATTGCACCAAGAACAAACAACTTCAGATGGCCGATATAACCGCTAAGCCTTGGCAGTAGCCGATCAATCAAAGCAATCCTTAGTCGGGCTTTTTGGGGAGTTGTCGTGCAAGCAGAATATGAATCTGTCTTGGATCGGCGCGCTGAACCTCAAATTCAACCCCGTCAATTTCAATCAGTTCACCCATCTTTGGCACTCGACCAAGATGCTGAATGACTAGACCGGCAACCGTTTCAATATCTTCAACTTCAAATTGCGTACCCAGAGTCTCGTTAAATTGTTCGAGCTCGGTAATACCTTTTACGCGAATATCACCATTGTCTAAGGAGATGAGGTTATCTGCTTCTTCATCAATGTCATGCTCATCTTCAATGTCGCCAACAATTTGTTCAAGCACATCTTCAATCGTAATGACGCCTGCAACACTGCTGTATTCATCCACGACAATAGCTAAGTGATTACGGTTATCTTTAAAGTCGCGTAGCAACACGCTTAAGCGTTTCGATTCAGGAATAAATACGGCAGGACGGAGCCAATCACGCACCTGAAAATCTTTTTCAGTGGAGTGACGCAATAAATCTTTTGCCAACAGTATGCCAACCACATTGTCACGAGTACCTTCAAATGCAGGGAAGCGTGAATGAGCGGCAGTAATCACGCTTTTGATGATTTCCGATAAAGGCTGGCTAATGTCAATCCAGTCAATCTGCGCTCTGGGAATCAAAATATCGCGCGCACATAATTGACCTACCTGGAATACTCCCTCAATCATGGAGAGTGCATCTGCATCAATTAAGCCCTCTGTCTGAGCTTCTCTGAGAGTGTCAATCAGTTCTTGACGACGTTCAGCTGGGCTGGTTGGCTGTGGCGTTAAAAAATCGGCCAAGCGTTCTAAAAGGGATTTATTGGGGTCAGGCATATGTCAAGAATATCGCAGAAATAAGTAAATTCAATGAAGGAGGCAATTTGGATGCCTTAAATGGCTGCGTAGGGGTTGGCAAAGCCCAAAGATGAGAGGAGGACTATTTCCCTGGCTTCCATTTTCTTTGCTTCTGTAGCACTCTCATGGTCAAGGCCTTGGGCATGCAAGCAGCCGTGAATAATGAGATGAGCCAGGTGTGCTTTGACGACCTTATCTTGCTCTGTGGCTTCTTTTTGAATCACGGGGAGGCAAAAAATAATATCGGCAGTCAAAGTCTTGTTGCTGAGCTCATATGGAAAAGTGAGGACATTAGTCGCATAGTCTTTACTGCGAAAGGCAAAATTGAGTTTTTTCCCTTCAGCTGCATTAACAAAACGTAAGGTGATTAGGCCATTCAGTGCAATTGCAGCTTTTACCCATTTTTTGATTGCTGCTTGAGAAGCAATCGTCAAAACTTTTTCCTTAATTGCAGTGCTAGCAAATTGAATATCTATCTCTAATTTAGAGGGTGATGATTGCTTAGTTGTCATCTTAATGGATGTGAGTAAAAGTAAGCTCGCTGATGAGATCGCCTCGGAGTGTGTAATTGAGTACTTCAGTGATACGGATGTCTACCATTTGACCGATGAGTGATTCGATATCTGCATCAGGCGCAGTAAAGTGAATTACTCGATTATTGGTAGCGCGACCTTGCAGGTTCACTCCATCCTTTGCTAAGCCTTCAACCAGAACTCGTTCAGTATTACCCAGCATATCGTTACTAATCTGATTTGCTTGTGACTCAACTAGGGCAAGTAAAGTTTGTAGTCGCTTGAGTTTGACTTCGTAAGGGGTGTCATCACCGAGATTGGCCGCAGGTGTGCCTGGGCGTGCGCTGAAGATAAAGCAAAAGCTATTATCAAAATTGAGCTCTTCAACCATTTTGAGTAGTTTTGCAAAGTCTTCATCCGTCTCGCCAGGAAAGCCCACAATAAAGTCACTAGAAAGGGTCAGGTCGGGCCTCACAGCGCGCATCTTGCGAATAATACTTTTATATTCTAGGGCGGTGTAACCACGTTTCATTGCAGATAAAACGGAGTCGGATGCGTGTTGCACTGGAAGATGTAAGTGGCTCACCAGCTTGGGAACTTTTGCATAGACATCAATCAAGCGCTGGGTAAATTCTTTTGGGTGGCTAGTAGTAAAACGAATTCTTTCAACACCCGGAATTTCTGCAATATATTCAATCAGTAGTGCAAGGTCTGCAATCTCTTCCGTGTCACCCATTTTACCAAGATAAGCATTGACGTTTTGACCGAGTAAAACAATTTCTTTTACGCCTTGGGCTGCAAGCCCAGCTACTTCTGTCAATACGTCGTCAAAGGGACGCGATACTTCTTCGCCGCGAGTGTAAGGAACGACGCAGTAGCTGCAGTATTTTGAGCAGCCTTCCATAATGGAGACATAAGCCGAGCCGCGCGTTTGACGAGAGGCGGGTAGATGATCAAACTTTTCTATTTCTGGAAAAGAGATGTCAACTTGAGGTCTACCAGTTTCGCGACGTTGTGTAATGAGATCAGACAAGCGATGCAGTGTTTGTGGACCAAAGACCACATCTACATAGGGAGCTCTGCTAATAATTTGTTGGCCTTCTTGGCTGGCAACGCAACCGCCGACACCAATCAATAAATCGGGTTTGGTTTTCTTGAGCTCACGCAGCCGCCCTAAGCCAGAAAATACCTTGTCTTCCGCTTTTTCACGAATCGAGCACGTGTTCAATAGAACCACATCTGCATCTTCAGGGGTATCAGTCATGACCATGCCTTCATCGGCATGTAGGAGGTCGGCCATCTTGCCCGAGTCATACTCGTTCATTTGACAGCCAAAGGTTTTGATATAGAGCTTTTTCATATGCCGATCTCAGGTTTATAGCTGGGGGCGAAGCTGAGATTTTACGGGATAAGTCGCTTAGAGCAGACGTAAGGCCAGAATCGCAACAATGGTTGGTGGAATGGCGGCTATAAATAATAAGCCTGCCGAAACAGCTGCATTGGGGAAGTAACTACGCAAAATAGCTAATCCAGCAGGGTTGGGAGCATTAGCAATGACGGTTAGGCCACCGCCTGCAACTGCGCCGCCAACTAGGGCTAACTTAAATTCTGGGGAAGTACCCTCAACTAATGAGCCTAAATAGGTGAGCGCTGCATTATCGGTAATTGCTGTTAACGCCAGACTTCCATAAAACACTGCGGTAGGGCTCATCGTTTCCAGAATGGGTTGTAACCACCAGCCTTGTAGTCCGCCCAAGACCACCAATCCACCCAAGAAGAAGCCTACTAGTAAAGCTTCGCGCAAGATGAGCGGGTTTTGATGTTTTGGATAAGCAGTGGTGTAGCCAATGAAAAAAAGTAATAGCCACATAAAGATCACTGGATCATGTGCAAAAGCTACGATACCCAGCAAAAAGAGTAGATGAATAGCTGTAATGGTGAGCGGCATGCGAACCTGTTCCACTTTGCTTGTAGGCTCAATTAACTGCTTATGAAACAGCAGCGTTACGATTGTTGCGTTGATAAAAATAGCGATCATTGCTTCAAGGCCAAAATTGGCAAACATGAAAGCGCTACTCCAGCCCCAAGTAGATGCCACCATGAGCACTGGTGGTGCGGCGAAGTTAGTCAGCGTGCCACCGATCGAAATATTGACAAACAGCACGCCCAAAGTACCGAATAACAGTGGGGTCGAGCATTTATGACGATAGACTAGGTCACGTAATAAGAATGCTGCCAGTGTCATTGCCGCAGGTTCAGTAATCAGCGAACCCAGTAAAGGTGTGATGCTCAGGGTCAGAAAATATAGCGTCGGAGCTTGCTTGGTACGCAAGACGAGCTGAATGGTCTTGCCGAGTTTGTGTAGCAACTGAGTTGCAAAATGCAAAATTGGTTTGCTACCAGCGACCACCATAATGGCAAAAACAAATAGGGGCTCGGTGAAGTTTCGTTTGTTAGCGTACTCTTTTGCTGTGGTGAGATCATTAGCGAGCCACATAAAAATAATCAGAATAGCCGCCCAAAAACCAAAGACAATTTCTACTTCACCAAGGAGATGCCATAAGCCAGCGTGCTTTGAAGATTTTTTAGCAAGTGCTTCAAAATACGAAGTGCAAAATGTATGCAGTACTGCGATCGCAAAAATGATGCTTGCGCCAAGCTCGGTAGGGGTAAAGTTCATAGGTACATATTATCAGGGCAAGCCTGTCAAGATAGGTGCAAAACTAACTCAGTAAAACTATTAGCAATTTAGGAGATTTTGATGAAATTGAAATTAGGCTATCAAGAATTAATTGCCAATGCGATGGCTCAAATTGAGACTGTGCCCTTAGAGCAAGCGCAACAATTTCTAGATGATCAAAACACAGTATTTGTAGATATTCGGGATGTGAGAGAGCTAGAGCGTGACGGGATGATTCCAAATGCAATTCATGCGCCGCGTGGCATGCTGGAATTTTGGGTTGATCCGGACAGCCCTTATTACAAGCCGGTTTTTGGAGAAGGCAAGCGTTTGGTGCTCTATTGTGCATCTGCGTGGCGCTCCGCCTTGGCAACGGAAACCCTTCAAAAAATGGGAGTTCCAGGTGTTTGTCATTTAGAGGGCGGTTTTAGTGCCTGGAAAAAAGCTGAATTGCCGATAGCGGAGAAACAGTCAAAGCCACAACAGAGCTAAATTTCTATTGGTATGGATCTTGAAATGCATTAAATAAGCCCCATTTACTTGAGATGATGTTCATTGATTAATGAGGGAAGAGGAAATACGTATGACAGTAGCTAGCAAAGAAACCTTAGGCTTTCAGGCCGAGGTAAAGCAACTTTTACAACTAATGATTCATTCCTTGTACTCCAACAAGGAAATTTTTCTCCGTGAGTTGATCTCGAATGCATCTGATGCGTCAGATAAGCTCCGCTTTGAGGGGATTGAGCATCCTGATTGGTATGGTGACGATCCTGATCTGAGGATCAAGGTTAGTTTTGATAAGACTACTAGAACTGTCACGATTTCAGATAACGGTATTGGCATGAGTCGCGATGAAGTGATTTCTAATTTGGGAACTATTGCTCGCTCTGGTACGAAAGAATTTTTCTCCAAGCTCTCTGGTGATCAACAAAAAGATGCCGCTTTAATTGGCCAGTTTGGCGTGGGCTTTTATTCAGCCTTTATCGTAGCTGATCGTATTACAGTAGAGACGCGTCGAGCAGGCCTGCCAGCTACGGATGGTGTTCGTTGGGAGTCTGATGGTTCAGGTGAATTTACAGTAGAAAGTATTGATCGCCCACAGCGTGGGACTTCGATCACGATGCATTTACGTGAAGGTGAGGATGATTTCCTTTCTACACATAAGCTCAAGTCAATCATTCGTAAGTACTCTGATCACATCTCTTTGCCGATTCAGATGAATAAAGAAGAGTGGGATGCAGATAAAAAAGAGCAAGTCATTAAGGATGAGCTTGAGAGTATTAATCAATCTAGTGCTTTGTGGGCACGCTCCAAATCGGAGATTACTCAAGAGCAGTATGACGAGTTCTATAAGCACTTGTCTCATGATTACGAAAATCCCTTATGCCACTCCCTTAATCGAGTGGAGGGCCGCAGTGAATTTACGCAACTACTGTATGTACCTGCACGTGCACCATTTGATTTGTGGGATCGCAATAAGCGTGGCGGTATTAAGTTGTATGTGAAGCGGGTATTCATCATGGATGATGCCGAGCAATTAATGCCGATGTATCTGCGTTTTGTTACTGGTGTAATTGATTCCACAGATCTTCCTTTGAATGTCTCCCGTGAAATTTTGCAGGAATCACGTGATGTCAAAATCATTCGCGAAAGCTCCACTAAGCGTGTGCTGAGCATGCTTGAGGATCTAGCCAATAGCGATGATGAGGCCAAGAAAGAAAAGTACCGCACCTTCTGGACTCAGTTTGGACAAGTGCTTAAAGAGGGTGTTGGTGAAGATCAAGCAAATCAAGACCGCATCTTAAAGCTCTTGCGTTTTGCAAGTACGCAAACCGACTCTGCAGATCAAACCGTTTCTTTGGCTGAATATGCTTCTCGGATGAAAGAGGGCCAAGACAAGATTTATTACGTCACTGGCGATACCTTTAATGCCGCAAAAAATAGTCCGCATTTAGAGATCTTCCGTAAGAAAGGTGTTGAGGTCCTATTGCTCTCCGATCGAGTAGATGAATGGATGCTTTCTTTCTTCACTGAGTTTGATGGCAAGCACATGACCTCGGTAGCAAAAGGTGGTCTAGATCTTGGCAACTTAAGTGACGAGAAGGAAAAGAAAGAGCATGAAGAAACTGAGAAGAATTTCAAGGACTTGCTCGATCGTATGAAGGCGGCCTTGGAAGACAAGGTGAAAGATGTGCGCGTGACATTCCGCTTGACTGATTCTCCAGCATGCTTGGTCTCTGATGAGAACGAGCTATCTGGAAATTTATTGCGAATGCTAAAAGCGGCAGGCCAGCAAGCGCCAGATACCAAACCAATTTTGGAGATTAATCCTGAGCATCCTTTGCTCCTGAAGTTGAAGTCAGATGATCAGCACTTTGATCAATGGACTCAGGTTTTGTTTGATCAAGCGCTCTTGGCAGAGGGTGGCCAATTGAATGATCCGGCCGCGTATGTAAAGCGTATTAACCAGCTATTACTTTCATAGCTTGCTGAAGTCTTAAAGAAAAACCCGGCCTGCTGTATGCAAGTCGGGTTTTTTGTTTTGCTGCAACTAGAATTGAATCTAGCCTGTAAAGCTGGCTAAGTATTACTGGGGAGCTTTAGCGGGTTGATTGCTTTTGCCTGCGTTATATCCAGAGTTGTATTCAGAAGCCTGCTCTTTTTTGTAGGCATCGTATACGTAACCAGAAGCCGCACCAACTGCTGCGCCACCGACTGCACCCCAGATTGGATTGCCGTGGAAAATAGCTGTACCAACTGCACCGGCCGCTGCACCGATACTAGCGCCAGATAAAGTACGTTGTTCTGTATTGCTCATGTTGGAGCAACCTGCGATTGCTAGGGTTGCGGTAGTGATAGCGATAATTTTTTTCATATCAACTGTTCCTTTGTCTATAGATTAAACTGGCTCAATAACTTGGTGACTTAGCTTATTTTTTGGCGCAAGGAAAGCGTGATGCCAAAAAGCCCAAGAAAACACCTGCTGCTGGCTTGTCAGCCGTTTGTTGATTGGATTGGCCAAATTTCACAAAATCATCAATCACTTCGTCACGAGACGGCGCTGGTTGCTTTACGCAAATATATGGCTTGGCGCGCTGTGGGTGGCGTGTAGCCAAATAAGTATCGTAAATGGCCGTTGTATAGCCTACGCAAAAACTACGAGATTCTGGGCTTGCGGGTGTTTTGCAAACATTGACGAGTTCTTGGGTGCTTAGCACCTGAATTTTTTCTTGGGCCTGAGCTAAGCTAGAAAATGCGCCTAAAGCGGCCAATAGAATTAAAACTTTTTTCACGGGTTCTCCCTTGGATGTATGTAAATTTAATCATAAACCATGGAGAGGGTATTAAATTGCACTAAATAAGTGCATAGATGTTCAAATGCAACCTGAATATTCCCCATAATGATGCAAAAAATATGGGGAGTTATTCGGTGGAAACTTTGAAATCAGGCAGTGATGTCCTATTTATTTTGCTCGGCGCAATCATGGTCTTGGCTATGCATGCAGGATTTGCATTTCTTGAGCTGGGCACGGTACGCAAAAAAAACCAAGTAAATGCTTTAGTCAAAATCTTGGTGGACTTTGCCGTGTCAACCATTGCCTATTTCTTTATCGGGTACAGCATTGCTTACGGCGTTGACTTTTTCTCTGGTGCCGAAATCTTAGCCGAGAAAAACGGCTATGAACTCGTCAAATTCTTTTTCTTGCTGACTTTTGCCGCTGCTATTCCAGCCATTATCTCTGGCGGTATTGCGGAGCGTGCGAAGTTCAATCCTCAACTGATTGCTACTTTTATTTTGGTGGGTTTCATTTACCCCTTTTTCGAGGGTATTACTTGGAATCAGCATTACGGTATTCAGGCGTGGATCAAGGCATTGACTGGTGAAGAGTTTCATGATTTTGCTGGATCAGTTGTAGTGCATGCAGTGGGTGGTTGGATTGCATTGCCAGCCATCATTCTCTTGGGCGCCCGTCGTGGTCGCTACACCAAGGATGGCAATGTGGCTGCGCATCCACCATCTAGCATTCCATTCTTGGCATTGGGTGCTTGGATTCTGGCGGTAGGTTGGTTTGGATTTAACGTCATGAGTGCACAGACTATTGATAAAGTCAGTGGCTTAGTGGCTATGAATTCTCTGATGGCGATGGTTGGCGGCACTTTAGCTGCATGGGTAATTGGTCGTAATGATCCAGGCTTTACCTATAACGGGCCATTAGCTGGCTTGGTAGCGGTTTGTGCTGGCTCAGATCTAATGCACCCGATGGGCGCTTTGGTAGTTGGCTTAATTGCTGGCGCTCTCTTTGTATACATGTTTACCTTGGTGCAAAACCGCTGGAAAATCGACGATGTGTTGGGCGTCTGGCCGCTGCATGGCTTATGCGGTTTATGGGGTGGCTTAGCTGCAGGTATTTTTGGGGCAAAAGCATTAGGAGGTCTTGGTGGAGTGACTTTCTTGGGGCAGTTGATTGGAACTGGCTTGGGGGTTGTTATTGCTCTCGTCAGTGGTTTTGTGGTCTATGGTTTGCTAAAAGCTATTTTAGGTATCCGGATGTCACAAGAAGACGAGTACGAAGGTGCTGATTTAAGTATTCACCGGATTTCTTCTTCTCCTGATCGCGAGTCCAACTGGTAGGCTGTCTTAAATATAGCCATTACCTATAATGAGTCATGGCTATATTTGAACTAGATGGAAATGCTCCCCGCTTAGACGATGGAGCTTGGGTTGCCGAGAGTGCAGAAGTCATCGGTAGGGTAGAACTTCATCAAAATACGAGTGTATGGCCCAAGGTCGTGATCCGTGGCGATAACGATCTGATACAAATTGGCGAGGGCAGTAATGTGCAAGATGCCTCTATCTTGCATACTGACCCTGGTTATCCCCTCATCCTTGGTAAGCACGTTACCGTTGGACATCAAGTGATGCTTCACGGCTGTCAAATTGGTGATGGCAGTTTGATTGGTATTGGCGCCGTGATTTTGAATGGTGCCAAAATTGGTAAGAACTGTTTAGTGGGTGCCGGAGCATTGGTCACTGAGGGTAAAGAATTTCCTGACGGCTCGATGATTTTGGGTTCACCTGCCAAAGCAGTGAAGACGCTGACTCCAGAGCAAATTGCTGGCATTGAAGATATTGCTGGTCGTTACATAAAAAATGCGCAGCGATATCGGCTGACTCTGAAGAAAATTGCCTGATCTAAAAAAGCCCACCTAAATTGTTCTATGTTTTTAATGTAGTCTTTCCGGTATTTGCCCTCATTCTGATTGGCTATGTTTGTGGACGTACAGGCAAATTAGGTGAGAGTGCATCCATCGAGTTAAATCGCTTTGTCGTTTGGCTTGCGCTACCTGCTCAGTTATTTAATTTTGCTTCAAGTAGCAGTTGGCAAACGCTTTGGCAGCCAGGGTTTATTACCGCTTTTTTTCTGAGTTGCTTGGTGGTATTTATTTTTGTATTGGCAATCACTTGGGTACGTAATCGAGATTTAGCGAGCGCTAGTTTTTCAGGGCTGAGTGCGTCGTATTCGAATACGGGATACATGGGTATTCCGCTCTGCGTTTTGGCGCTCGGTCAAGATGGTCTGGCGCCAGCAATCATTGCAACCTTTATTGTGTTTGTAATGTTTGCAATTGCAACAGTCCTCATTGAGGTTGGTATACAGTCCCACAAAAAATCCCATGAGATTGTTTGGAGTGTGCTGAAGTCACTTTGTACCAATCCACTATTGATTGCTCCGGTGGCAGGTTTGTTATGGTCTTCTACAGACTTGGTTTTGTATGACCCATTAGCGCAAGTGATTTCTTTCTTGGCTGCGGCTGCAACGCCTTGTGCTTTAGTCTCTATTGGTTTGTTTTTGATGCAAAAAGAAAATTCAGCACCTCAACAGGCGTGGGGGATTACTTTTGCAAAACTGATTATTCAGCCTGTAGTTGCTTGGGTCATAGCCGGACCAATTTTGGACTTACCCACCTTATGGGTGAATGCCGTTGTGATTCTGGCAGCCCTTCCTACAGGCACGGGCCCGTTCATGTTGGCTCAGTATTACAACGCAGAAGGCAGAATTATTTCACGAGTGGTGCTCTTAACCACAGTGGGATCTTTGTTAACGCTGTCACTATTCCTTTGGTGGAGTAAGGGGGTTTAATCCCTCCGCATCAATTTGCTTTTCCCAAGAGGCATCAATAAATGCGGGTAGCGTCATACATTGATGAAATATCTTCATGAGTGTTGGGTAGCTCGTCATATCGATCTTGGTACTGAGCGCATTAAAAATTTGCGGCACTAAGCAAATATCAATCAAGCCAGGTTGATCTCCACAAGCAAAACGACCGACTCTCGCATCAACGCTCAATTGCTTTTCTAGACTTTCTAAACCCAAAACTATCCAATGATGACCCCAGGCATCTTTTGCTTCTGCACTCACGCCTAAAGTTTTCATGAGATAGCGCAACACCCTTACATTATTCAGTGGGTGAATTTCCATAGCGATATCCATGGCTACTGAGCGTACCCACGCTCGATCGATTGGCGTTTGGGGTAGTAGCGGAGGATGCGGCTGAATCTCTTCTAAATATTCAATGATGGCGAGCGATTGGTGAATGGTGTGAGAACCATCGGTATAGAGGGGCACCAAGCGATTGGGATTTTTACTTGCATATTCTGGAGTGCTTTGTCCGCCACCATTCTTCACCAGATGTATTGGAATCACTTCATAATCCATGCCTTTTAAGTTCAGGACAATGCGCACCCGAAAGGCTGCTGAGCTTCGCCAAAAGCTATACAACTGAGTTTTCATAAAAGATTCCTTGATGGCATTACCCTCAGTATATTCAGGACTTCATTGAATGACTGGTGTCGGTGATTTAAACTAGTCACTATGGATCAAATTAATTTCTGGATTGGCATCATTGCCACGGTTGCTTTTGCAGTCACTGGTGTACTCGCTATTGCTGATCGGGGTGTCGATCTTTTTGGCGTCATGGTGCTAGGTGTGATTACCGCCATTGGTGGCGGAACACTGCGTGACATCATTTTGGAGGTCCCTGCATTTTGGTCAATTGCTCAAATTTATATCTGGGTGGCCTTGGCCGCGTGCGTCGTGACTTTTGTGGCGGAATCTTTTTTTACGCAGCCGCAGATTTATCGCTGGATGCTCTATATCGATGGACTTGGCGCAGCTTTGTTTGGCATTCAGGGAGCAGATAAAGCCTGGAACCTAGACTTTGGGTTGCCGGTTGCTCCTGTGATTCTGGGAGTGGTCACTGCAATTGGTGGTGGCTTGCTACGCGATATTTTGGCAGGCAGAAAAACCTTATTGATGTCACATGAACTGTATGCAATCCCTGTTACCTTGGGTTGCTGTATCTATGTCCTGATTCTGAATTTCTTCCCAACCTACACACTAGAGGGATCGGTGATGTGCATGCTAGCTATTTTTGGGTTACGGGCAGCTGCCATTTACTGGGATCTGCGCGTACCGAAATTATTTATTACTAAAACGCGCTAACTGCGCCATCACTGCGGGGATCCCAGCCGCCATGTAGCGTGCCTGATGGATCCCGAATAATGCAGCCAGCATGGCCAACGGTTTCATCAAAGGTATCGAGCATTTCAATCTCATGTCCTAGAGCATGAAGCTCTTTGGCAACCCAAGGAGTGAAGCGTGATTCTAATTTCAAACTGTCGCTGGTTTGTCCCCAGGTCCTGCCAAGCAGCCAACGTGGACGGCTAATCGCATCTTGTGGGTCTAGGCCATATGTCGCTGTGCGAGTAAAGACTGCACACTGAGTTTGAGGTTGGCCATCGCCACCCATCGTGCCGTACACCATGGACCGACCATCCTTAAACAAAGCCATGGCCGGGTTCAATGTATGGAATGGTTTTCGATAGGGCTCAAGGTGATTGAGTGTCTTTGGATCCAGCGAGAAGCTGCAACCTCGGTTCTGCCAGTTCACACCAGACTTGGGTAGAACGATGCCGGCGCCAAACTCGTGATAAATACTTTGAATAAAGGAAACACCATTTCCATTGCCATCAATCACCCCCATCCAAATCGTATCGGCCGGCCCTTTACCCTGACCCCAAGGTAATGCTTTTTCAGGATCAATATTTTTTGCCAGCTTCTTTAAAAAGTCAGGGGACAAGAAAGATTGAGCATGCTTTGTCATATAAGCAGGATCAGTCACATATTTATCTCTGACCATGAAGGCTTGCTTGGTGGCCTCAACACAGTGGTGAACATATTCGGCGCTGTCGACTTTAAAGCGCTTGAGATTAAGTTGGTCCAGGATGCCGATGATCATCAAAGAAACGACGCCTTGAGTTGGCGGTGTCATGTTGTAGATATTGCCCACGCTATGTTTGAGTTCAAGCGGGTCAATGAGCTTGGCTTGATGGCGATGCAGATCCGACAACCTGAGAGGGCTGCCGATATCTGTGAGTTCCTTGGCAAGTAATTTGGCTAAATCACCACGGTAGTAATCTTCTGTTCCCTTGCGCGAGATTTGCCGTAAGGTTTTTGCAAGACGATCTTGTTTAAAAATACTACCTATTTCAGGGGCCTTACCATCTACTAAGAATGTCTCTGTAAATCCGGGAATAGGGCTTAACTCCACCCTCTTTTTTTCAGTCAAGCTTGATTGACTGTGAGTAACTGGCACACCCGCTTCAGCATAGTGAATAGCATCTACTAACAAGCGGGAGAGTGGAAGTCTTCCACCTAAACCTTTTTGCGATAGTTTCTGAGCAGCGCCCCAACCAGAGATAGTGCCTGCAACCGTATTGGCTGCGATGGCACCCCTAAAAGGAATGGTAGTGGTGATGCCACGCTCTGCGTACCACTGTTTAGTCGCTAAACCAGCTGCTGCGCCACAGGCATCAATTCCGCCCATAGCTTTTCCGGGAGAGTGAATCACCCAGAAAGAGTCACCACCAATGGAATTCATGTGGGGGTAGACGACAGCAATAGTCGCTGCAGCTGCAACCATTGCCTCTAATGCATTACCACCCTCACGCAGTACTGCCAATGCTGATTCAGATGCCAGTGAGTGTGGCGCTACCGCCATCCCTCGAATTCCCCATTTTTGTTGCATTACTAAATCCCTTTGACTGCTGTCTCAATGTGTATTGTTATTTATTCTCACGTAGCTGACGTTCAATGTCAGAGCTGGAGTCTACCGTAACCTCATTTTGCTCTACACCGGCCAATGGATCAACCGAAGGGCCGCTAGCATCAAAGACGGCAGCAGGTTTATCAACAAAGTACGTCACCGTTTCTGGAATGAAGATGATGATCGCTACCAGAATCAGTTGTAGACCAACCCACGGTAAGGCTCCATAGTAAATATCTGAGCTTTTGACGGTTTTATCTGCCACCCCTCTTAAATAAAACAGGGCAAACCCAAAGGGAGGGTGCATGAATGAGGTCTGCATATTGGCGCCAAGCAGCACGCCAAACCAAATCAGATCAATGCCCAGCTTTTCTGCCACGGGTGCCAATAGCGGAATGATGATGAATGCAATTTCAAAATAGTCTAAGAAGAAGGCTAAGAAGAAAACAAACAAGTTCACTGCAATGAGGAAGCCTACTTGACCGCCTGGCAGACCTGATAGGAGTTCCTCAATCCATAAATCACCATCAACTCCGCGGAAAGCTAAGCCAAAGACAGTGGATCCAATCAGAATGAAAATCACCATGGCGTTAATGCGCATGGTAGAAGTCATTGCTTCCCAGACCAAAGTTTTTTGGAGTCGTTTATTCATGGCAGCAAGAATTAATGCTCCCACAGAACCCATTGCACCACCTTCAGTTGGGGTGGCAAGACCCATCAAGATTGTTCCGAGTACCAAGAAGATCAGTGCAATAGAGGGAATGATCCCCCAGAGAATTTTCTTGAATAGCTTCCAATCAATCTTTGGACGAGCTTCAGGTGGGAGTGCTGGTACATCTTGAGGTCTAAAAATCGATAAGAAGAAAATGAACAAGCAGAACAGTACGATCTGAATGATGGATGGCCCAATGGCACCAGCATACATATCACCAACAGACTTGCCCAATTGATCAGCCAACACAATTAAAACGAGTGAAGGCGGAATAAGTTGAGTAATTGTTCCTGAGGCTGCAATCACACCAGTTGCTACTCTCGGGTTGTATCCATAACGCAGCATCACAGGTAGCGAGATTAAGCCCATGGCGATTACGGAAGCTGCAACGGTTCCGGTAATTGCTCCAAGAATCGCACCAACAATAATGACCGCATAAGCTAAGCCACCTCTTATTGGTCCAAACAACTGCCCCAATCCCTCAAGCATGTCTTCCGCTAGACCACACTTTTCAAGAATGGCTCCCATGAAGGTGAAGAAAGGAATCGAGAGCAAAAGATCATTTGAAAGAATTCCAAAAACTCGATCTGGCAGTGCTTGCAAAAAGGTAGGCTGGAACATGCCCATCTCAATGCCGATAAAAGAAAAGAATAGTCCAACTGCGCCAAGTGAAAAGGCTGCTGGATATCCAATTAATAAAAATATAATCAAGCCCCCAAACATAATGGGAGCCATCAGGTCATGACTAATCATTGCAAAGGTCTTTCGTACTTAGGATCGATTTTGAGCACGCCAATAATGGCTGCATATCGTTTGATAATTTCAGAGAGACCCTGAAGGGTCAGCAAGAAGAAGCCTAGAGTAATAGCGCCTCGGACTGGCCAGCGAATTAAGCCGCCAGGATTGCTTGAAGTTTCATTCTGAATAATAGATGTGATGAAAAATTCCCAGGAGTAGTAGCCAATGATGATGGTCACCGGTAGGAAGAAAATGATGCCGCCCCAAAAATCCAACCAAAGTCGAACTTTATTTGGATAAAGTGCATAAAGCACATCTACCCGTACGTGTTCATTGAGTCGAAACGTAGTGGCGGCACCAAACATCACCATTCCAGCAAACAAATACCACTGCGCTTCTAGCCAACCATTCGAACTGACATTAAAGCCATACCTGATCAGTGCATTTGCAGTACTGACCAGAACGGCAATTAATACCAACCAACTCGCCAATACACCAAAACGGTCATTCAGGCGATCTACGAAACTTGAAAAAATTAATAATTGTTTTGGCATATCAACTTATCGGTAGGTTCTTATTTGACTGGGTTACTTAGCATGAAACTCATGAGTGTCTGCTCAGCAACCTTATTCCACAGCATTTGGTCGTTACGGAACTTCTTCCATGGCTCATAAATTTTCTTGAACGATGGATTTTTAGCGGCCTCTTCTTCGTACATCTCGAACGCAGCAGTAGAGGCTGCTTTCATGATTTCTGTTGAGTAGGATTGAAGTTTTACGCCATTCTTAATCAGGCTTTGCAAGGCGATCGGATTTTTATAATCGTATTCAGCCATCATGTCGATATTGCATTCAGCACATGCGGAGGTAAACGCCTCTTGATATTGCTTAGGTAACTTTTCCCACTCCTTGATGTTGACGTACATGGAATACATCGAACAAGCTTCCCACCATCCTGGGTAGTAGTAGTAAGGTGCAATTTTATAAAAGCCTAATTTCTCATCGTCATACGGACCAACCCACTCCGCCGCATCGATAACACCTTTTTCCAAAGCAGGGTAAATATCACCCCCTGCAATTTGTTGGGGTATGGCGCCTAGACGTGACATGACTTCGCCACCTAAGCCTGCAATACGCATTTTTAGACCCTTGAGGTCAGCGACTGTTTTGACAGGCTTCTTAAACCAGCCACCCATTTGTGTGCCAGTATTTCCTGCTGGGAAAGAGACAATGTTGTAATCACGCAAGAATTCACGTTGGAGCTTTAAGCCTCCGCCCCAATACATCCAGGCATTTTGCTGACGTTGGTTCATGCCAAATGGCACTGTGGTATCGAACGCAAAGGTTTTATTTTTGCCAACGAAGTAATAACCAGCTGTATGGGAGCACTCAACAGTACCCTGCTGAACGGCATCTACCGTACCAAATGCGGGAACAATCTCACCTGCACCAAAAATACGGATTTGAAACTTACCATCAGTCAGTGCAGCAACACGCTTGGAAATGTATTCGCCACCACCGTAAATCGTATCTAAGCTTTTCGGAAAGCTAGAGGCGCAGCGCCACTTAATTTCTGGCATAGATTGAGCAATAGCCGGAGCTGCCAGTACACCAGCAGCTGCGCCCAATGCAGTTTTACTTAAAAAGTCACGTCTTTTCATTTGTATTGCTCCTTAATTAGTTATTTTTTAGTGTATTGACGGGTATTGACTGCAAACCTTATTAAATCTGGATAGCAACAGGCGCTCATATATGTTTGCACCTGAATTGGGCTGTTTGCAACATCTTGGTGCAAGTGCCTTTTAAGATAGTGCAACGAATGCGTTGCAACAAATCCACATTTATGGGGAAAACCCCGATCCGATTTGATGGGGAATTACCCTAGGTAGTCGATTTCTTTGATTTTTTTCAAAGCATAATCGCCTAGTTGTTTTTTTATTTAATAAAAATAGTTAGGAGCTACTGATGTCAACATCAACTAAAGCAGCCCCAATGACCGCTGAAGAACGCAAAGTTATTTTTGCTTCCTCTTTAGGTACGGTTTTTGAGTGGTACGACTTTTATCTTTACGGTTCATTGGCCGCAATTATGGCCAAGCAGTTCTTCTCAGGCTTAGATGCAGGTTCTGCCTTCATTTTCGCATTGCTTGCGTTTGCTGCCGGCTTTATTGTTCGCCCATTCGGCGCTTTAGTATTCGGTCGCTTAGGTGACTTGATTGGTCGTAAGTACACCTTCTTGGTAACGATCCTATTGATGGGTGGTGCAACCTTCATCGTAGGTTGTTTGCCTAACTATGCAACTATCGGTGTTGCTGCCCCAGTTATCTTGATCGCATTGCGTATGCTTCAAGGTTTGGCTTTGGGTGGTGAGTACGGTGGTGCTGCTACTTATGTGGCGGAACATGCTCCTCAGGGTAAGCGTGGCGCATACACAGCTTGGATTCAAACTACAGCAACATTAGGTTTGTTCTTGTCCCTGCTAGTGATTTTGTTCACACGTGAATTCACAGGTCCAGACTTTGATGTTTGGGGCTGGCGTGTTCCATTCCTTCTCTCAATCGTGTTGTTGGCTGTTTCTGTTTACATCCGTTTATCGATGAACGAATCTCCAGCTTTCAAGAAGATGAAGGAAGAGGGCAAACTCTCTAAAGCACCTTTGACAGAGTCATTTGCTCAATGGAAGAACTTGAAGATTGTGATCTTGGCATTGTTTGGTCTGGTTGCAGGTCAAGCGGTGGTTTGGTACACAGGTCAGTTCTATGCTTTGTTCTACCTCACTCAAGTATTGAAGGTAGATCCTAAGACTGCGAACTTGTTGATTGCTGCTTCATTGGTAATCGGCACACCATTCTTCGTGATCTTCGGTACATTGTCAGACAAGATTGGCCGTAAAATCATCATCATGGGTGGTTTGTTGCTCGCCATCATTCTGTACATCCCGAACACACCAGTTTCCTTGTTTAATGGCTTAACCCACTTTGCTAACCCAGCGTTAGAAAAGGCAATGGCAACTGCCCCAGCAAGTATTACTGCTGATCTGAACGAATGTACTTTCCAGTTCAACCCAACAGGTACTGCGAAGTTCACAAGTTCTTGCGACATTGCAAAGCAGGTGATGGCTTCTAACTCTGCAAGCTACACAACGATTGCTGGCCCAGCCGGTGGTACTGCTGTTGTGAAGATTGGCGATACAGAGATTCAAGGCTACTCCGCTAAGGGCTTGGCTCCAGCTGATGCGAAAGCAAAAGATGCTGAGTTCAAGAAAGCAATTCGTGAGGCATTGAATGCTGCTGGTTATCCTGCAAAGGCTGATCCTGCTGGCGTTAACCATGCTGCGATTCTTGGTATTTTGGTAATTTTGGTGATCTTGGTAACCATGGTTTATGGCCCAATTGCAGCGATGTTGGTTGAGATGTTCCCAACCCGTATTCGTTACACCTCTATGTCCTTGCCATACCACATTGGTAACGGTTGGTTCGGTGGCTTGATGCCAACAATCGCCTTTGCCTTGGTGGCGCAAAACGGTAATATTTACTACGGCCTCTGGTACCCAATCATCATCGCTACGGTGACATTGGTAATCGGTACACTGTTTATTAAAGAAACTAAAGACGTAGATATCTACGCTCAAGACTAAGTTTTATTAGTCCGTTTCAAAAACTAAACCCGACCACTATGTGGTCGGGTTTTTTTATTGCCCAAAATAAATTACAGCAATGAATCCCAAAGATCTTTTTGATTACCCCGGTTAAAGAGAGCCTGATTCTGATCTGCAATAGAAGTCAGCCTTTGACCTGGCTGGACTGTAATGTCATCGCCCGCTGCTAGAGCACCAGTTTGATTTACACGAAGGTACCATCCACTAAAACCTGATTGCAACATGGCTTTGGCTGCACCTTTATATTTCATCTTGGCATTGAACTTAAAGCAGGGTTCGCGTAGTTTGACTACAGTAAATTGAAGAGTGCCAATTTGCATTTGATCCCCAACAAATATCTCAGTTTCTAGTAAGCCTTCAATCGTGAAGTTTTCACCCAGAGCACCTAATGGGAGATTGACGGATTTTTTAGTTTCTCGGGAAAGTAGTTCGTTCCAAAAAGCATAGTGTTCGATTGGATAGACGTAAATCGCTTTTTCAATACCGCCATGCACTGACAGATCAGCTTGCTCATCTCCTGCAACGCCTAGTCGGGTGATTTCAATGGGGGTAGGGGTATCAAGATTACTGATGGACTGTTTATTGATAGCTGAGGCTACCGTTGAATAGTTTGGGTGATGAGATCCAAACAGTGGCATCACTTTGCCGGAGGCTATGGAGAGAAGTCGCATAAGTGCTTTGGCTGATAAGATGAAATGAATTAAGAAAGTAAATGATGCCTCTGTATAGATTATTAATGGTAGCAATTCTTTTGGCGCTTACTAGCCATACAGCATTTGCTAAGTGGGATGAAGAGCGTGACGTCACTACCAATGGTAAAGATGAGTTGGTTTATTACTTTAAGGCCAACGATCAGGGGCAAAAGCTCGTTTTAGATAAATATGTCAAGCGCCTGATTTTTATTCAATCTGATCGCCTATATAAGCGTACTATTCGGCTGATTAAAGTGGATGGTCAAGCCATTGAGGTAATGAGCGATCCCTTTTCGCGTTTCCCAGAGCAAACGGCGATTACTTTTGAAAACAAAGATGAGGTTTTGAAGAAACTCTTTTTAGCCAAAAAAATTGAAGTTTTCGTACGTTATAACCGCGAAGAGAGCTTGAGCGCTTTCCAAATTCGGTAATCTAATGTTTCTTACTAGTACCGGTAGCTAATTTGCCGATGCTGCAATAGGTAAACTAGGGCTTATTACTCTCAACACTCGGGCCCCCTTTGGACTTCTCTTATCTCTTAGATCTATTTCTTCACCTCGATAAAAATTTAGCTCTGGTAGCTAATGAGTGGGGTGTCTGGATATACGCCCTGCTTTTTGCCATTATTTTTGTAGAGACAGGCTTTGTCGTGATGCCCTTTTTACCTGGGGACTCCCTATTATTTGTAGCTGGTGCTATAGCTGCTGTGGGAGGTTTAGATTTATGGATGCTGATGGCTTTGTTAACTTTTGCAGCGGTCATTGGCGACGCTCTGAACTATTCAATTGGACGTTATGTCGGTAACCGGGTCTTTTCTTGGGAAAACTCACGTTGGTTTAACCGCAATGCATTTGATAAGGCGCATGCCTTTTATGAAAAATATGGTCCAGTGACGATTGTTTTGGGGCGTTTTATGCCCTTTATTCGAACTTTTGCCCCATTTGTGGCTGGGGTTGCTCACATGCGCTATCCCGTGTTCGCTTTTTATAATATCGCTGGCGGCATTCTGTGGGTCTGCAGTTTGACAAGTCTTGGTTTCTTTATTGGTGACAATGCCTGGGTAAAAAGCAATTTTTCCTTAGTTGCCTTAGCAATGATCATCATTCCAGGGCTACCAGCCCTGTGGATCTTTCTTAAGGAAGTTCTAAAAAAAGTTCAGCTTCGCGCCAAATAAGATAAAATCTCACCTTCGGCGATTTAGCTCAGTTGGTTAGAGCGATGGAATCATAATCCACAGGTCCGGGGTTCGAATCCCTGAATCGCCACCAAATCAAGAGGCCATTGCCCATCGGCAGTGGCCTTTTTCTTAGGTATTTTTGCTTAGGTTTGATCGATGGCTAAATTTTGGAATTTTGTGTTTTTCCAAGCTGGTTGGTTTGCTTGCATTATTGGTGCAGCGAATAATCAGGTCCTATGGCCAGTCATAGCTTGCCTTTTGTATTTAGCTATCCATATTTGGCGTTCAGAACATTCAATAGCGGAGCTAAAGCTAATACTGAAGGCGCTAATATTTGGAGTAAGCGCAGACTCACTTATAGCTAACCTCGGCTATCTAAACTTTCAGGATGCTTGGCCAAGCCCCTATTTATCTCCATTTTGGATGTGGACACTCTGGGCCTTGGTTGCTAGCACCATTAATGGCTCTTTATCCTGGTTGCGTGGCAAGCCACTATTGGGAGCGGCATTAGGAGCTATAGCCGGTCCATTGTCCTATGAGGCCGGAATTCGTATGGGTGCAGGCTCCTGGGGGGTTCATGGTCAATTGGGTGGCCTTATTTACCTAGCAATTGTTTGGGGAGCTGCAATTCCGTTGTTTTTTTACTGGCATCGTCGTCATATCGGAACAAGCCTAGAGCAAGATCAGTAAATTCTTTTAAAAAGTGACTTGCAAATAGTACTGTTTATATATACAGTAACTTAATGTTAACGAAAAACTCAAAAAATTCAAAAAATAGCCCAACAAATAGCGAAAAGGGAGCGTATATGGCCTTAGACGATAAAAGAAAATCAGCCTCATCCGAATTTGACGGTATGAGTGGAGACAAGCAAAAGGCGCTTACTGCGGCCTTAGCGCAAATTGAGAAGCAATTTGGTAAGGGCTCAATCATGAGATTGGGCGATGCAGAAATACATCAAGATATTCAAGTAGTGTCGAGTGGCTCTTTGGGATTGGATATTGCCCTGGGAGTTGGGGGCCTAGCACGTGGCCGAGTGATCGAGATTTATGGTCCAGAATCTTCAGGCAAGACCACGCTGACTTTGCATGCGATTGCAGAAATGCAAAAGATTGGCGGAACTTGTGCCTTCATTGATGCGGAGCATGCTTTAGATGTTCAGTACGCTTCGCGTTTAGGTGTGGATGTGAACAACCTGTTGATCTCACAGCCAGATACTGGCGAGCAAGCATTAGAAATTGCAGACGCTTTGGTGCGTTCAGGCTCTATCGATTTAATCGTAATTGACTCTGTAGCGGCTTTAGTTCCAAGGGCGGAGATCGAGGGCGATATGGGTGATTCATTGCCTGGCCTCCAGGCTCGTCTGATGAGTCAAGCTTTGCGTAAATTGACTGGTGCAATCAAGCGTACCAATACAACCGTTATCTTCATTAACCAAATCCGTATGAAGATTGGCGTGATGTTTGGTTCACCTGAAACTACTACTGGCGGTAATGCACTGAAGTTCTACGCCTCTATGCGTTTAGATATTCGTCGTATCGGCAGCATCAAGAAGGGCGATGAAGTTGTTGGTAACGAGACCCGCGTGAAAGTGGTCAAGAACAAGGTATCTCCGCCATTCCGCGAGGCAATCTTTGACATCATGTACGGCGCTGGAATTTCTCGAGAAGGTGAAATTATCGATATGGGTGTTGAGGCTGATATCGTTGAAAAATCAGGCTCTTGGTATGCCTATAACGGTGATCGCATTGGTCAGGGAAAAGACAATGTGCGTGAGTTCTTGAAAGAGAATCCAGCCATTGCCCAGGATATTGAGGCCAAGATTCGTGCGAAATTGGGAGTAAAGACTGGCACAGCGATAGTTAGCGACGTTCTGAGCGAAGAAGAGGAAGCGTAATTCTTCGATGTCAGAACTAGGTAGCACCGTTCAAAAAAAGAAAAAACAAAGCCCGAGTCTCAAAGCTCGGGCTTTGCGCCTTTTATCTATGCGGGAGTACAGCCGCAAGGGTCTTGCAGCAAAGCTTGAAGAGTCAGTAGCAAGAATGTTGAAGCTTAAGTCTGTCGGGGAGGATTCTGAGGAGATTGCCACAACTGTCTACTTGACTGCTCAGATTGAGGCCGTCTTAGATGATTTCGAGGCGCGGGGATGGCTTTCTGATGAGCGCTTTGCAGAGGCTCTTGTCAGACGTCGTAGCGAGCGCTTTGGCACTAGAAAAATACAAGATGAGCTCACACAGGCAGGAGTGGATAGCTCAAAGACTGTAGCGCTTTTAAAGACCTTAAAAGAGACTGAATACCAGCGCGCTCACGAATTGTGGCTGCGTAAGTTTGGTGCACTAGCCAGCGAACAAAAGGAACGTGCTCGCCAGTATCGTTTTCTGGCATCTAAGGGCTTTAGCTCATCCGTAGTCTCTAAGGTGGTGGCTGGGCGTCCAGACTAGGGCAATTACGGAGCAGATAGACCATGTTGCCGCATTGCAGCATGATAGACTTACGAAGTCGGCTAAACCCCTACCATTTGCTTAAATAGGTAGACAAGGTTAATTCGGTTTTACTAATTCGCATTGCTTGCTAAAAAAGATACCGTTTCGGGAGTAATAATGAAAATTCACGAGTACCAAGGCAAAGAACTACTACGCCAATTTAATGTGCCTGTTCCAAACGGCATCCCAGCATTTAGTGTTGATGAGGCAATTAAAGCTGCCGAAAAGCTAGGCGGCCCAGTATGGGTTGTTAAGGCGCAAATTCATGCAGGTGGTCGCGGTAAAGGCGGCGGTGTCAAATTAGCTCGCAGTATGGACGAAGTGAAAAAATACGCTTCTGAAATTTTGGGTATGCAGTTGAAAACCCATCAAACAGGCCCAGAAGGTCAAAAAGTAAATCGTCTCTTAATTGAAGATGGCGCTGACATCAAAAAAGAGTATTACTTCAGTATCGTTACTGACCGCGGCACACAGAAGAATGTCATCATGGCTTCAAGTGAAGGTGGCATGGATATTGAAGAGGTTGCAGAATCTCATCCAGAAAAAATTATTAAAGTGTTTGTTGATCCATTGATTGGTTTGACTGATGCAGACTGCCAGATCATTGCGAAAGGCATTGGCGTTCCAGATGCCTCTATTCCAATGGCAAGCGACGTGTTTAAAAACTTGTACAAAACCTATTGGGAAACAGATGCTTCATTAGTGGAGATTAATCCATTGATTCTTGAAGGCAATGGCAAGATCAAGGCCCTTGATGCCAAATTTAATTTTGATCCAAATGCTTTGTATCGTCATCCAGAAATCGTAGCTTATCGCGATATTGACGAAGAAGATGCAGCTGAGATCGAAGCTTCTAAGTTTGACTTAGCCTACATTTCACTTGACGGCAACATTGGTTGCTTGGTGAATGGTGCTGGTTTAGCAATGGCTACGATGGATACCATCAAGTTGTTTGGCGGCGAGCCAGCAAACTTCCTGGACGTTGGTGGTGGCGCAACTGCAGAGAAAGTAACAGAAGCTTTCAAGATCATGCTCAAGAACAAGAGCGTTGAAGCAATTTTGGTAAATATTTTCGGTGGCATCATGCGTTGCGACGTGATTGCTGATGGCGTGGTTACGGCATGTAAGGCTGTGAACTTGACTGTACCTTTGGTCGTGCGCATGAAGGGTACTAATGAGGAGCTAGGTAAGAAGATTCTTGCAGACTCTGGTTTACCAATCATTAGCGCCGATTCAATGGCAGAGGCTGCTACTAAGGTAGTTGCTGCTGTTGCGAAAAACAAATAATCAAGGAAATTAATATGTCTATTTTGGTAAATAAAAATACTAAAGTAATTACCCAAGGTATTACTGGTAAGACTGGCCAATTCCATACGGAGAAGTGCCAGGAATACGCAAACGGTAAAAACTGTTTTGTTGCTGGCGTTAATCCTAAAAAAGCAGGCGAGTCTATTTTCAATATTCCAATTTATGGAACAGTAAAAGAGGCTGCCCAGCAAACTGGTGCCACTACTTCTGTAATTTATGTCCCGCCTCCTGGCGCAGCCGCAGCAATTTGGGAGGCTGTTGAAGCTGACCTTGATTTTGTGATTTGTATCACTGAAGGCATCCCAGTCAAAGACATGCTAGAAGTGCGTAATAAGATGCATGCAAAAGAAGCTGCCGGTGGTAAGAAGACTTTATTACTTGGCCCGAATTGTCCTGGCATCATTACTCCAGATGAAATCAAGATCGGTATCATGCCTGGCCATATTCACAAGAAAGGCCGCATTGGTGTAGTAAGCCGTTCAGGTACGTTGACGTATGAGGCAGTTGGTCAATTGACATCGATCGGTTTAGGCCAGTCCACTGCAGTAGGTATTGGTGGCGACCCAATCAATGGCTTAAAGCATATTGATGTAATGCGCATGTTCAACGAAGATCCAGATACAGATGCAGTTATCATGATCGGCGAAATCGGTGGTCCAGATGAAGCTGAAGCAGCCCGCTGGTGTAAGGCCAACATGAAGAAGCCGATTGTTGGCTTTATCGCTGGTGTAACAGCGCCCCCTGGAAAACGTATGGGCCATGCAGGCGCATTGATTTCTGGTGGTGCAGATACGGCTGATGCAAAGCTTTCTGTGATGGAAGAATGTGGCTTTAAAGTAACAAGAAATCCATCAGAAATGGCAGCATTACTTAAAGCCATGTTGTAATTGCGTTCAAGGAAAAGGATGCTAATTCGCATCCTTTTTCGTAGTACCTGTGGTTAAAACATAAAAATATAAGAGGATGACATGGAGTTTTTAACAATGCTAGATTGGTCTGTCGTTGCGCAGATCATCTTGATCGATATTCTATTGGGCGGTGACAACGCAGTAGTCATTGCTTTAGCTTGCAGAAATTTACACCCAAATCAGCGTCGTAAAGGGATCTTGTGGGGAACAGCAGGCGCAATTATTTTGCGTATTGTGCTGGTTGCCTTCGCAGTCACTTTGCTGCAAATTCCTTTCTTGAAGTTTGTTGGCGCTATTGCACTGCTGTGGATTGGTTACAAGTTGATGGTCGATACAGGTGGTGAAGAGGGTCATGATCTTCAGGCGCCTGATAAGTTATTTGCAGCCATCAAGACCATCATCATTGCAGATATCGTCATGAGTCTTGATAACGTTATAGCAATTGCTGGTGCTGCCGGTCAAGTTGACGATCAAGCTCATCAGCTTGGCTATATCGTTTTTGGTTTATTAGTTTCTGTACCGCTCATCATTGGTGGTAGCCGCATCGTTTTGTATCTAATCGATCGTTTTCCAATCATCGTTACGGCTGGTGCTGGCTTACTAGGCTGGATTGCTGGCGGTATGATGCTTTCCGATCCAGGCGTGATCAAGTATTTTGGCGCTGGAGTTGAGGCCTATAGCTTGGTCGCAGGTGCTGTTGGTGCTATTGGCGTCATGGCTCTTGGTGAGCTTGTGAAGCGGAGCGGCAAAAAAGCGTAATTATTTTCTTTCGCGTTAATCAGAAAAGCCGGCCTTGAAAGCCGGCTTTTCTTATATTTGGACATCTTGAATGCGTTGGGTATAGACTGGATGATGAGGAGTTTAACCCTCAGGAGCTAATGAATATGTCTACACAAGATCAGCAACAAGAGTCCGGATTTACCTTGATTGAGGTGATGGTGGTAGTTGCCATCATCGGTATTCTGGTGGCAGTAGCCGTTCCTCAATATCAAGATTACATTGCTCGCAGCCGCATCGTAGAGGGCATGAATCTCTCTTCAAGTGCAAAGCTTGCTGTGACCGAAGCTTTTGCGAGTAGAGGTACTGTACCAATGGATGATGCAACACAGGGCTCGTTTACTTTTGTGCCAACTCGCAGTGTGAAGTTAATTGAAATCACACCATCTGGTGCTATTGCCATCGACTTTCAGAATAACGTTGCCCCAGAAAATAAAAATACATTACATCTCATTCCTACAAATGACCCAGATTCCAATGTTCCTAAGGCAATTGATTTATCCAAGCCAGAGGGATCGACTTGGGCTGGTGGATGGTCTTGCCGCTCAAGTGAAACCAATCTACTATCTCAATTACTTCCTTCAGAGTGCCGCATTACGAAGTGAGATAGTTATTACAGTACATAGGAAATTAAGCCACCCTAGGGTGGCTTAATTATTTATATCAAGTGGCTAATTAACTACGCTTTCCACTCTCCAGACTTGCCACCACTTTTCTCTAGTAGGTGGACATCACCCATCACCATGCCTCTATCAACTGCTTTGGCCATGTCATATATTGTGAGAAGGGCAACTTGGACCGCGGTGAGAGCTTCCATTTCTACACCAGTAGGACCAGTGGTCTCAGCTCTGACTTGGCAGGTAATGCTACTAGAATCTTTATTTAGGGCAAACTCCAAGCTGACGTGGGTTAGTGCCAAGGGGTGGCAAAGAGGGATCAAATCAGAAGTCTTTTTAGATGCCTGAATGCCAGCTATGCGGGCGATGCCCAAAACATCTCCTTTTTTATGGCTGCCTGCTTCAATCATGCTAAAAGTCTCTGGGAGCATGGTGATTTTGCCTGTAGCAACGGCAATCCGATGGGTATTGGGCTTATCACCAACATTGACCATATGGGCTTGGCCGCTTGCATCAAAATGAGTTAGTTTGTTCATGGGATAAGTTTTACCATATAGGGATGCAAGTCATAAAGACATCACAAAGATCATCGCTATTTAAGCGAATTTTGGCTAGTCAGCTCATCCTGAGCCTAGCTTGGCCAAGTGCTGGTTTCGTCTATGCAGCTGGACCTGCGCCTTCCTCTGTAGCGGGTGATGTATCAGTGCAAGGTGAGTCTGCTGCCTTGCAAAATTTGGGTAGAGCGGTTCAGTTACCTGATGCTCGCTCCTCAAATCTGCCGTCACGCAATGCACCTCCAAGCCAACCCAGTTTTGTTCTCCCAGATATGGGGGATCCTGGTGGCGATAGCTTGAGTCGTATGGATGAGAAAAAGTATGGCGAAATGATCATGCGCCAGATTCGCCCGGATCCGGATTATTCAAATGATTTGCCCATCTATGACTATTTAAATCAAATGGAGCGACGCTTATTGCAGGCTGCAAAACGTCTGCAATTGGGCGGCGCTAATGAGCAGGGTAGCGGCGCCTATAACTTTGAGGTATTCGCCGTTAAAGATAGCAGTATTAATGCATTTGCATTACCCGGTGGATTTATTGGTTTTCATACGGGATTGCTGGTTAGTGCTGAAACAGATTCGGAAGTAGCTTCTGTTATGGGTCATGAGACCGGTCACGTTTTACAGCGCCACTTGGCTCGTCAGATGGATAAACAAACTACCAACACCATGATTGCCCTCGCTGGCATATTGTTAGGTGCCTTAGCTGCATCACGTAATCCTGGCGCTGCTTCTGGTTTGATGCAGGGAGGTCAAGCGGTAGCAGTGAATAATCAACTCTCCTACTCAAGAGATGCCGAGCGCGAGGCTGATCGTATTGGCTTTCAGATTCTGGCGGAGAGTGGCTATGACGTTAATGGTGCTCCAGGCTTTTTCCAACGCCTACAAAAGGCGACAGGGATTATGGATAGTGGAGTGCCGTCTTATGTGCGCACCCATCCATTAACCACGGACCGTATTGCGGATATGCAAGATCGTGCTCGCAATATCGCCAACAGAAATGTGCCCACAGCAGTAGAGTTTTATTTCATCAAAGCACGTGCCCGTATGGAGCAATCTGGAAGTTCTAGTCAGATGTATGACTTAAAAAATATCTTTGAAAGCTTAAGTAAACAGTCAGCCCCTGGCAAACAAATGGAAGGTTTTTATGGGCTTTCACTTGTCGCCCTAAAACAAGGTAAGTTTGATCAGGCTACAGGCTATCTACAACAAGCACGTAACCTGGCAAATAGCGTGAGTGCGCCAGGATCACCCATACTGCGACAAAGTCTGTCTTTAGACATTACTACTTCCGAGTTGGCATTGGCCAGGGGAAAAGGTGATGAGGCTTTGCAAATCGCTCAAGCTACATTAAAAGCTTTCCCGCAATCCTATGCTGCTGGAGCGGCGATGATGAATGCGTATCTAAAACTAGGGCGCACCAATGACGCCATTACTTGGTTAAAGGCGCGTACTAGATTACAACCCAATGAGGTGGTTTGGTGGAGCATGCTTTCTAATGCTTATGACCAGGCTAAAAATGTGCCAATGCGCCATTACGCCCTGGGAGAAAAGTATGCGCTTGAAGGTGCATGGCCTTCAGCCATTGAGCAACTCAAGATTGCTAGATCCTCTAGCGGCGCAGATTTTTATCAGGCCTCTAGTATTGATGCACGCCTTCGGGAAATGCAAAAGGAATATCAAGACGAATTGAAGGAGCTAGGCAAAAACATGCCGAGCTAATTAATTACTTGGTGCTTTAATGAAATTAAAGCGATTCGCTAATTCAGAAGAGTGAATGGGTTCAATGGGCAGCTGATTGCCTTTCCATTGCCAAGACCCTCTAAAGCTGCAGGCATCCTCCATCAATTTCGACTGATCTGAGAATAGATCTAAATCATGATCGTGTAATAGCGCGACGGATAGAGATTCTGCTTTAGTAAACACCTCCCCATTGATTTGATCGGAGAGTGATTGTTGAAATAATCCAGTAATGTAGATACTCCCTTTTTCATCACTCAGGGCACCCTGCGGTTTTATCTCTGTACCGCACTGGGTTAATAGTTGTGAACCACTTTCGCTCGGAAAGATTCTAGCAATGAATGGTGTGGCATCTAGCGTAACAAAAACTCGTTGAGGACCATTCTGGAAAAAAAATCTACCCAAAGAGTCATGCGCATAATTTCTAGAGATAAATTCATTGAGGGTTGTATGGTGAATCACGTTCCCGGGAAGTTGATTGGCCTGGACAAATTCATCACGCATGCGCCATTGACCACGACGATCCAGAGCTAGCCAGCCAAAGCAGTGCGGAACATTTGGCCACTTGATTAGTGACCGAAGAACCTGCTCATCCATGAGGCGTCAATCTACATGACATTACTATTTAATGCAGTCCATGTGGAGTTGAGGGCGCATCAAACGTATTCTCGGTGGAGTGGCTAGCATGAAGATGTGCAATCCGCCAGCCTTGACTATCTTGTAGAAGTACCAAGGTGATATTGAGAAAGAATGCTGCTTCAATCTGATCGGGTCGGATGTGGACAGCCTCAGTAGTGTCGTAGACCGCTGCCCCTAAAACAGAATGACTAATGCAGGCAATCGGCTCCAAAAAAAGAGCTTGCTTAGCTAAGAGACGCTCCAGACCATCCCGAATTTCTGCATGACCACTGAGGCGCTGGCCTTCTGGAAGGACGCAAGTAATCGAATCATCATCTAGCCAGATTGCCAAAGCCCCTTTAACATCACGATTTTTTAAGGCCTCACGCCAAGCATCCACTACTTCATCGGCATTGTGAAAAAGTCTGGCTAGTTTTGACATGGCTTACTTTCTGGTGATGTTTTGCGCTAAAAATTAATGGGATGTTTGAATAGCGCCTAATACGGTGATGGGCAAAATATCTTTCAAGCATTTAAGGTGACCTAATGGACACTCTCTTTTATGGCAGGGGCTGCAAGGTAGATTGAGCCAAAGCACTTTAGCTTTTTCGGATAGTGGTGGAGTGTGACGTGGATCACTTGAGCCAAAAATGGCAACTTGCGAAACTTTTAATGCGGCACCAATATGCATTAAGCCTGAGTCATTACTGACTAGCATCTTGCTTACCCCAATGAGTGCAATTGCTTCGTCTAATGAAGTTTTGCCACACCAGTTGTGTATTCGCGAGTCATTATTTACTTCAGCCTTAATGTGCTCACCCAAAGCGTAATCGCCCTTACTGCCCAAAAGAATCATATGAGCATCTGGTTGATTAGCAATTAACTGCTGAGCAAGAGAGGCGAAGTGATCGGTAGGCCAGCGTTTTGTTGCGCCGTACTCAGCGCCTGGGCAAAGTACATAAATTAAATTTTCATTGATGACTGCAGCTTGTAATTTGGCGCTGATTGATTCTTTGGCTACAGGTGAGATATTGAGCTTAGGATCTACAGGTTTGTTGGTATCAATCTCTTGTGAGTGCTCTAGTGAGTTAGCAAGTGCAAGGTAGTGATTTACCATCGGCGGACGATTCACTTTGCTCGGATTATCTAAAGTAAGATTTATCAGCCCAAAGCGCATTTCACCACGATAGCCAATTCGAAATGGAATATTGGCAAGCCAAGGAATAAGGGCAGACTTCAAACTATTGGGCAGAACATAGCAGGTGGTGTATTGGTTTAACTCAAGTTGCTTTGCTAGCTGCTTACGTAAGCCCCATTGCAATTGCCTATGTTCTAATCGCGCTTCAATGACTTGATGAACTTCTGAGCAAGCACGATAAATCGGTGCAACCCAAGGACTTGCTAAAACATCAATCTGTGACTGCGGGTAAATTGCTTTGAGATGCGCTATTAGTGGCTGTGACATTACGGCATCACCAATCCAGTTGGGGGCGATGATCAGAATACGATTCATATGAGGTATCCCGACACAGCACCCCGCTTTAGGGTGCTGCTAGGCTTAGTGCCCGTGGGGCTCGGTACCGGGGGTGAGTTTGTACTCAGTGCCGCAGTAAGGGCACTTAGCGCCACCCGTTTTCGCGACGTCAAGAAATACACGTGGATGCGAATTCCAGCTAGAGGTTTTATTGGTTGGGCAATGTAAAGGCAAGTCTTTATTGCCATCAACCATTACAACTTGAGCTTCACTCATGATCTGATTTCCAATTACTTAACGTAGGTTAACCAAGACTTGTATTGATCACTTCTGCCGTAGACCGCATCAAAGTAGGTCTTCTGGACTTGCTCCGTAATCGGACCGCGCTTACCATCGCCAATGGTTCGATCATCTAACTCACGAATAGGTGTTACTTCAGCAGCAGTACCGGTAAAGAAAGCCTCATCTGCCGAATACACTTCATCACGAGTAATACGCTTCTCACGCAATTCATAGCCAAGATCTTTGGCGATTTGGATGATGGAGTTACGAGTGATGCCGTCTAAACAAGAGGCCAGATCCGGGGTGTAAATAATGCCGTTGTTAACGATAAAGATATTCTCGCCAGAACCTTCAGATACATAACCCTCTGTATCTAGCAGGAGGGCTTCATCGTAGCCATTAGCCGTTACTTCTTGATTGGCCAAAATCGAGTTGATGTAGTAACCGGAGGCCTTAGCGCGAACTAGCGAGGAGTTCACAAAGTGGCGGGTAAATGAGGAGGTTTTAACGCGAATACCCTTGTTAAGACCGTCTTCACCCAAATAAGCACCCCATTCCCAGGCGGCAATCGCCGTATGAATGCTATTGCCCTTTGGAGAGATACCTAGCTTTTGGGAGCCAATAAAGATAATTGGGCGGATATAGCAAGATTCCAGCTTATTGCTGTTCACGACCTCAATAATGCCCTTGCTGATCTGTTCAGGGGTCCAAGGCATATTCATCTGGAAAATCTTGGTTCCGTTGAATAGACGCTTAACGTGCTCTGGAAGGCGGAAAATAGCGGTGCCTTGGGGGGTATTGTAGGCACGAATACCCTCGAATACACCCATTCCGTAGTGAAGACTGTGGGTTAGCACGTGAACATTGGCCTCACGCCAGGGAACTAGCTTCCCATCGGACCAAATAAAGCCATCGCGGTCGGACATCGACATTTTCTCTACCTTTTAAATATTTAATAAATTGGGTGATTCAATTAAGTAAAACAGGGTTCTGGGCTGCTGGGGTGTCTCCAGACCTAAAAAACGCCTAAGCCTTTATTGTAGAGCAGGCAGGGCAGTCTGACAGCCCAATTCCTTTGGGGTAGGAAGCTCGGACGATTTAGAATGGAGCATTCCCTTTAAACCACTCTATTTGCCTATTCTCATGCCGGAAACCCTCTTTAAAGTAAAGCGCCTTAGTGAACTAGCTGCTGCAGGTCTTCTCAAGGGAAAGCGAGTTTTGATCCGTGCTGACCTCAATGTTCCTCAAGATGATATGGGCAATATCACGGAAGACACTCGGATTAAAGCGTCCATGCCGGCAGTGCAAATGTGTTTGGATGCAGGTGCAGCGGTTATGGTGACCTCCCACTTGGGACGTCCAACTGAAGGTGAATTTAAACCCGAAGATAGTTTGGCTCCGGTAGCCGATCGAATTGCCACACTTTTGAATCGTAAAGTGCCCTTAATTAGCGATTGGGTGGGAGGTAATTTTGAACTCAATCCAGGCGAGTTAGTATTGCTGGAGAACTGCCGCCTTAATGTAGGCGAGAAAAAAAACAATGATGAGTTGGCTAAGAAGATTGCCGCTTTGTGTGATGTCTATGTCAATGATGCCTTTGGTACTGCTCACCGTGCTGAAGCAACTACGAATGGCGTAGCCAAATATGCGCCAATTGCTTGCGCGGGTCCATTAATGGCAGCGGAGTTAGATGCCTTAAGTCGTGCTCTAGCAAGTCCGAAGCGCCCATTGGTAGCGATTGTGGCAGGATCTAAAGTATCTTCAAAGCTCACTATTCTCAAGGCTCTAGCTGACAAGGTGGATGAGTTGATTGTGGGTGGCGGCATTGCAAATACTTTTATGTTGGCCAAAGGTTTGCCAATCGGTAAGTCATTGGCAGAGCCAGATTTGGTTAATGAAGCTCTAGAAATCATGGACATTATGGAAAAGCGTGGTGCGCATGTTCCTATCCCTGAAGATGTTGTTGTCGCAAACGAGCTTTCTCCATTAGCGCGTGCAAATCGTGTCGCGGCTGATCAAGTGGCTGATGACGATATGATTTTGGATATTGGCCCCAAGACTGCGGCACGTTTATCTACGATGCTGGCTCACGCTGGCACGATTGTATGGAATGGCCCATTGGGCGTATTTGAGATTGATCAGTTTGGCGGTGGCACTAAGATGTTGGCAGCAGCGATTGCCCATTCACCTGCATTTTCTATTGCTGGTGGTGGTGATACCTTGGCGGCGATTGCGAAGTACGGTATTGAAAATCAAGTGGATTACATCTCTACTGGTGGTGGCGCTTTCTTAGAATTCTTAGAAGGTAAAACCTTGCCAGCCTTTGCAGTATTAGCCGAAAGAGCGAAAGACTAAATATGTTGAGAGCAACTAAAATTATTGCCACATTAGGACCTGCATCAGAAAAGCCTGAAGTATTGCGCGAGATGATTCGTGCTGGTGTAGATGTTGTGAGAATGAACTTTTCTCATGGCACGGTTGCAGACCATAAAGCGCGTCACGATTTGGTGCGTAACATTTCCGCAGAAGTTGGCAAAGAGGTTGGCATCATGGCTGATCTTCAAGGCCCAAAAATTCGGGTTGGTAAATTTGTCGATAGCAAAATTCTCCTAAAAGAAGGTGCGCAATTTATTTTGGATGTTGCTTGTGAACTAGGTAACCAAGAGCGCGTAGGCTTGGATTACAAAGAGTTGCCACAAGATGTGAAGCCAGGTGATCGACTGTTATTGAATGATGGCTTGGTTGTTCTTCGGGTCGAGAGTGTAAAAGGGGGAGAAATCTTTACCCTGGTAGAGCAAGGTGGCCCACTCTCAAATAATAAAGGTATTAACCGTGCTGGAGGTGGCTTGACTGCACCAGCACTGACTGAAAAAGACATTGCTGATTTGGATGCCGCGATTGCGATGGGCGTAGATTTTCTAGCGATCAGCTTTCCAAAAGATGGTGCTGACATGACCTATGCCCGTAAGTTGGCAGATGCCGCTAGCGCAAAGTACGGCGTTGGTAAGGTTCGCACGATTGCTAAGGTGGAGCGTGCTGAAGCTATTGAAACTGAAGCTCTCAAAAGCATCATCGCGGAGAGTGACGGCATCATGGTTGCACGCGGTGATCTAGCCATTGAGGTTGGTAATGCAGCCGTTCCTGCTTTACAAAAGCGCATGATCAAACTTGCACTTGAGGCTGATAAATTTACGATCACTGCTACTCAAATGATGGAGTCCATGATTAATGCTCCAGTACCCACCCGCGCTGAGGTGAGTGACGTAGCTAATGCAGTGTTAGATGGCACAGACGCAGTCATGCTGTCTGCAGAATCTGCTGCCGGTAACTACCCGGTACAAACTATCAAGGCCATGGCCGAGATTTGTGTTGAAGCCGAAAAGTCAGATCGAGTAAAACTGGATACGGATTTCATGGATCAAACCTTCTCACGCATTGATCAAACGATTGCCTTGGGCGCATTGTTTACAGCGCATCACCTCAATGCTAATGCGATTGCTGCTTTAACAGACTCCGGGTCTACTGCAGTTTGGATGAGTCGTCACAATATTCATTTACCTATTTTTGCCTTGACTTCTAAGATTACTACTCAGCGCGCCTTAAGCACTTACCGCAATGTTTTCCCAATTGGCTTGGATTACACCAAGCACCGTGATACCGCATTGCAGGAAGTAGAAGACTGCTTGAAAAAGATGGGTGCTGTGAAGAAGGGTGACGTAGTTGTCCTAACCTCTGGTGAGCCCATGGGAGAGCCAGGTGGTACGAATTCACTCAAGATTATTCAGGTGAAGTAATTCATTTTTTAAGATTTTTATTCAAACTATTTATCACTAACATTTTTTAATTAAGAAACCATCATGGCTTTAGTATCTTTACGACAACTCTTGGATCACGCTGCTGAAAACGGCTATGGCTTGCCAGCATTTAACGTCAATAATTTAGAGCAGGTAACGGCGATCATGGAAGCTGCTCATGAAGCAGATTCCCCAGTCATCATGCAAGCTTCTGCTGGTGCTCGTAAATATGCCGGTGAATCATTCTTACGCCACCTGATTTCTGCTGCAGTTGAGGCTTATCCCCATATCCCAATTGTGATGCACCAAGATCACGGCCAAAGTCCAGCAGTATGTATGGCTGCTATTAAGAGTGGCTTTACTAGTGTGATGATGGATGGCTCCTTAGAGGCTGATGGTAAGACTGTTGCCAGCTACGAATACAACGTGGATGTTTCTAGAGAAGTAGTGAAGTTCTCCCACTCTATTGGAGTTACTGTTGAAGCAGAGTTGGGTGTACTTGGTTCGCTAGAGACTATGCAAGGCGATAAAGAGGATGGCCATGGTGCTGATGGCAAGATGACGCGTGAGCAGTTGTTGACAGACGTTGAGCAAGCGGCCGACTTTGTAAAAGCTACCCAATGTGATGCCTTAGCAATTGCGATTGGTACTAGTCATGGTGCCTATAAATTTACTAAGAAGCCTACGGGCGATATTTTGGCAATCGAGCGCATTAAAGAAATTCATACCCGTATTCCAAATACACATTTAGTAATGCATGGTTCATCCAGTGTTCCACAAGAGTTGCTTGCTGAGATTCGTGAGTTTGGTGGCGATATGAAGGAAACTTACGGCGTGCCTGTTGAAGAAATTCAAGAGGGCATTAAGAACGGTGTACGTAAGATCAATATTGATACCGATATTCGTTTGGCGATGACGGGCGCTATCCGTCGTTATTTGTTTGAGAATCCAAGTAAGTTTGATCCACGTGACTATCTGAAGCCTGCACGTGAAGCGGCCAAGAAAGTTTGTATTGCGCGCTTCAATACTTTTGGTTGTGCAGGTCAAGCATCCAAAATTAAGCCAATTCCTCTGGAAAAAATGGCTGAGCTGTACAAGAGTGGCAAATTAACTCAGATCGTGAAGTGAAATAAATATGCCCGCTTTGTACGCTACTTCTATTAAGTCATTACCTTTACTCTCCAAAGGAAAGGTGCGTGATGTATACGCACTGGGTGACGATAAGCTACTCATGGTCACAACAGACCGCTTGTCTGCCTTTGACGTAGTGATGGGTCAACCGATTCCTGAAAAGGGAATTGTGCTTAATCAAATGGCTAATTTTTGGTTTGAGAAGTTGGCTAAAGTGATTCCGAATCACTTGACGGGTATTGATCCTGAAAGCGTGGTGCCTGCCGATGAGCTTGATCAGGTCAAAGGTCGTGCGGTGGTGGCTAAACGCCTTAAGCCAATCTTGGTCGAAGCAGTGGTGCGAGGCTACCTAGCTGGTAGTGGTTGGAAGGACTACCAAGAAACTGGCAAGGTCTGCGGTATTGCATTGCCAGCCGGTCTTGAAAATGCACAAAAGTTACCTGAACCTATTTTTACTCCTGCTGCAAAAGCAGAAATGGGTGAGCATGATGAAAATATCTCTTTTGACAAAGTGATCGAGATGATTGGTGAAAAGTTAGCCAATCAAATTCGTGAGGTCAGTATTCGTTTGTACAAGGAGGCCTCCGAATTTGCCGCGACTCGCGGAATCATCATTGCAGATACCAAGTTTGAATTTGGTCTGGATGACGCCGGTCAGTTGGTATTGATGGATGAAATCCTCACTGCTGATTCTTCCCGTTTTTGGCCTGCCGAAACCTATCATGTGGGTGCAAATCCTCCCTCCTATGACAAGCAATTTGTGAGGGACTGGCTGGAGACAGCAACGGTTGATGGCAAGCCTTGGCCAAAAACTGCTCCAGCGCCTGCTTTGCCGGTAGATGTGATTGATAAAACAGCGCAAAAGTACCGCGAAGCCCTCGCTCGCTTAACTAAGGTCTAATTTCTATAGAGCCCTAAAAGGCTGGGATAATAAGGACTTAGATAGATTAACGATGTAGATCAGGGCACTTGGAGAGGGAAATGAGCAAAAAGCCAGTAGTCGGAATAGTGATGGGATCCAACTCAGATTGGGACACCATGCAGCATGCTGCTCAAATGCTTGATCAATTTGGCATTGCTCATGAGGCTAAAGTAGTTTCTGCCCATCGCATGCCAGATGATATGTTTACCTATGCAGAAAATGCCTCAAAAAATGGCCTTAAGGCGATTATTGCTGGCGCTGGTGGCGCTGCGCATTTGCCGGGCATGTTGGCATCAAAAACCATTATTCCGATTTATGGCGTTCCAGTCGCTAGCAAATACTTGCGTGGTGAAGACTCTCTCTACTCCATCGTGCAAATGCCTAAAGGTATTCCGGTAGCGACATTTGCGATTGGCGAGGCTGGGGCTGCAAATGCAGCCTTACATGTCATTGCTAATTTGGCGGTCAATGATCCTGCTTTAGCAAAACAGCTAGAAGACTTTCGTGCAAAGCAGTCCGAAACTGCGCGCTCTATGAAACTGCCGGGATATTAATCAGATGGTAGATCGTTTGGAGCCCATCTTGCCGGGCTCGTATTTGGGAATTTTAGGTGGTGGTCAATTGGGGCGGATGTTTACACAAGCCGCTCAAGCAATGGGTTACAAGGTCTGCGTTCTGGATCCTGGATCAGATAGTCCGGCTGGTTCCATTGCGGAAAAATTTATTCAAGCTGATTACACCGACTCTGCTGCCTTAAAAGAAATGGCAGCATTGTGTAGATCCGTTAGTACGGAATTTGAGAATGTTCCTGCACAAGCTTTAGACGAACTCGAATCTTTAGGTGTTTTTGTGGCACCACGAAGTAGCTGTGTATCTTTGGTACAGAACCGCGTGGCTGAAAAAAAATTCTTGGCCACCTGGAGAGCGGAGACCAATATTGGCCCTGCTCCTTATTTTGTGCTTGAGCATGATGCAGACATCGAGCATGTGCCTGCAGATCTGTTCCCCGGCATTCTGAAAACTGCTCGCATGGGTTACGACGGCAAAGGCCAAATTACAGTGTATGACTCTGCCAATCTAGTTGCTGCTTGGGCTGAATTGAGTAAGGTACCTTGTGTTCTGGAAAAGCGCATGGATTTGGATTTCGAAGTATCTGCTTTGGTAGTGCGTGGATATGATGATGCGGTGGTAGCCTATCCTGTTTCTCAGAATATTCATCGTGACGGTATCTTGCATACCTCAACTGTGCCAGCCCCATCACTAAAGCCTGCTCAAGAGAAAAAAATTATTGAAGCCGCTAAAGCACTAATTCGTAAGATTGATTACGTGGGAGTGTTGTGTGTGGAGTTTTTTGTACTTAAGAGTGGCGATATCGTTGCTAATGAAATTGCCCCACGTCCGCATAACTCAGGCCACTACACTATGGATGCCTGTGTGAGCAGTCAGTTTGAACAACAGGTCAGGAGTATGGCTCGCTTACCTTTGGGTGATACCCGCTTGCTAGCACCAGTCTCGATGCTCAATCTCTTGGGAGATCTTTGGTACGAAGGCAGCGAAGATAAGACAAGAGAGCCTGCTTGGGATAAGGTACTTTCCCATCCGGATGCCAAGTTACATCTATACGGTAAATCTGATCCACGCATGGGTCGTAAGATGGGTCATATCAATTGCTTAGGTGAATCGCTTAACCAGGCACGTCAAAATTGCGCAGCCGTCGCAGTTGAATTAGGGATCGAGCCCTAGTAATGTCCAGTGACAGTAGCGCTCTGCATTTATCTGCAGTTATTAACGAAGCAGTACAAACTTTGCGAGATGGTGGCTTGGTCGCCTTTCCGACTGAGACGGTGTATGGCTTAGGGGCAGATGCAAAGAACCCTGATGCCATCAAACAAATTTTTACTGCCAAAGGTAGACCCTCTAATCACCCACTCATTGTTCACTTAGCGGCGCCTGATCAGTTCGATCAGGCTCAAGTGGATTGGGTACCAGTACTAGCGCCGTGGGTAAGGGATTTATCGGAAGATGCATTAAAGTTGATTAATACTTTTTGGCCTGGCCCATTGACATTGGTCTTTAAAAAAGACAAAAGCGTTTTAAATGAACTCACCGGTGGTCAGGATACGGTTGCGATTCGTGCGCCTGCTCATCCGATTGCGCAGGAGTTACTCCGTAAATTTAAAGGTGGAGTTGTTGCTCCTTCGGCCAATCGTTTTGGAAAGGTATCACCAACCAGTGCGGCTGATGTCCGTAGCGAGTTTGAAGATATATTAGATCTCATGATTTTGGATGGTGGTGATTGCGAAGTCGGCATTGAATCAACCATCATTGATTTATCTTCTGGCGATCATCCAGTTTTATTGCGTCCAGGACTCATTACTCCCAGAGAAATTTTTGCTAAGACAGGCATTCCAGTTTATTTACCTGGTGAAAGCAGCTCAACAAAGCAGGGTGGTGATATACCGCGGGTGTCTGGCAGTCTGCGTGCCCATTACGCCCCTACAACTCCATTAAGAATGTATGCGCCAGGTAGAGTCTTAGATGCTCTGAGTGAGTTTCCAGATATTAAGTCGCGGGTAGCGGTTGCGGTTTGGGATTCAGATTCTTCATTAGGTGAGGATGGACATCCATCAGTACATTTTGAGGAAGTGCTTGTGCCCAGTGATAGCGCTGCCTTTGCAAGTCGTCTGTACCGATCCCTGCGAGATCTAGATCAACAGGGTTGGGATTTGATTTTGTTTCCTGAGCCCCCAGCAGGCGAGGAGTGGGATGGGGTTCGGGACCGACTTCAGCGTGCCTGTTTTGGATCTGGCCCATCATTTAGTAGCCACGCCAATAATTGATCATGCGCCTCTAAGCCTCTCAAAGCATTGGGATGGTTTATGAAGGAGGTCACCGCATACATCCTTCCGGACTTACTCATCACATAGCCTGATATTGCCCTGACATCCACCAGCGCTCCTGTTTTGATTCGAGCTTCAGGCTTTTTCTTCAAATGCAAAAATTTCCGTAAATGTGCAATCAGGCGATTTTTCATCGTGCCATCCGTCCCTGCAATCGGAAGGCTGTTATAAAACGTATCCGCAACGGATAAGTTACGAGCTGCAACTAATAATTGCGTCATATGTTCAGCAGAAATTGCTTCAGTACGGGATAAGCCAGAGCCATTCTCAATGACGAGCTCTGGAAACTGAAGGCCCAAGCCTTTTAACCAACTCTGAATCACAAGTTCACCATTTTCAGTAGTTGCTGGTTTGCCCATTTTCTCCAAAGCCAAGGTCAGCATAAGCTGCCTAGCCATCACGTTGTTGGAGTGCTTATTAATATCTTGTACATCATCTGCCAGTGAAATGCCTTCAAACTGCAGTAGTAGTCGTGATGCCAGAGGAACAGTACCAGACTTTCCGGTAGGTGCTTGAGCCCAAGTACCACCAGCGAGCTCCCAGGCTGCAGCAAAACCTTGAGTAATAAAGGTATTGGCATCCAAAGCAACGACGTTGTAGTTTACCCCTTTGCAGGCATTGGGAAAACTACCAGAGAACTGGGCAGTCAGAAGTTGGTTGGTAGGGGCTCCGTCGCCCTCAGGATCTAGGTTAAAACGAAGATTGCTTCTCCAGTTATCGCAAGGCTGATTAACTAACTGCATTTGGTTAATCACTTTGAGTTGAGATAGTGGCGGTGTGTAGCTGATATCGATAAAGTCAGCAGTGCGCGATTTTCCTAGCTGAAACGAGAGAGTTCTAAAAGCATATAGCAGGGGATCTGGCGGCACGTTATAGGCGCGAAGCGATTCTCCATCAATAGTGTTATGTTCCATGACGCTGGGAGCATAAGCACTTCTATCAAAGAATAGATTGCCATCAATTTTTTGAATACCCAGATTTTGTAAGGCCTTCATCATTTTGGCGAATTCTTCAGGAATCAGCTTGGGATCACCGGTACCTTGCAAATAGAGATTGCCTTTGAGAGTTCCTTGACGAATCAGTCCATCGGTATAAATATTGGTACGCCAGCGATACTGAGGCCCCAAAATATCTAAGCCTGTAAGTGTAGTGACTAGCTTCATCGTTGATGCGGGGTTCATTGCCTGTTTAGAGCGCCAATCCACTTCTGTTTTTGCCGTAACTTTGCCCGCCTGTCCCGGCTTAATTTCAAGTACTGAAATACTGATTGCCTCTTTGGGGATCTGACTTTTTTCAAGGCTGGCGGCAACAGCTTTAGGTACGTACTTCAGGGCAGCCTCTTGGGAGGCTGGATCAGCAGAATGCGCCTGTGGGCTGAATAATAAGTAGGTGAGGACGCAGACCAGTAAACGATTAACCGGGGTCTTATTAGAGGGCGAAGCATTTTGGGTACGCATGCCCCATAGAATAAACCTTGTCGACTAATACGCCATTACTACCTCAAATTACCGCCGGTATTTTTCCTTGTAATTTTCGATGGTTTGGTTTTGTTGTTTGAGTAGCATAGTAAAACGCTCAATACGATCCAAGAGTGAACCTTCAATTTCAAGAGATTCGCAGGCATGGATGAAGCCAGTAGCTTGCAGTAGTTGCGCCCCGCCTTTTACTTTATGAATCAGACTCTGAAACTGCGTCTCATCAATAGAGCTCGTAATACCATCAGAGTGTAATTGACCCAAAGTCTCTAGATGAACCTTTTCAATTTCCTCCAAAATTACAATGATTTGGAGGGGATCGTCTTTGATAAGATTGGAAAAAGCATCGAATGAATACTCCTCATCAATGTGGAATTTTTTTTGGCTGGTTTCAAAATAGCGCATGAGTTCATTCTCAAGAGCGCCTAAGCTCAATGGCTTGATGAGGACACCGTTCATGCCAGAGGATAAAAATTGATGGCGTGAGTCTAGTGCGTATATATCAGCAGTGACAGCGATAATGATTAAGTCACGATTACCTAGGGATCGGACCTGTTTCGCCAATTCAGAACCCTGCATGCCCGGCATGGATTGATCCGTTAGCATTAAGTCAAAATGATGGTCTTTCAATAGCTCTAGTGCAATAGTGGCATTCTCGCAAACGCAGGCACTAATTCCAAGCGCCTGCAACTGTAGTGACAAAATTTGACGACTAGCCGGATGGTCTTCAACTACCAAAGCCTGAATTTCACAGTTCTTTCGATCCGCTCTTTTAGAGATTAAGTTCCTAGATGACGCTGCGCAAGAATCAAAGCTAGTGGCCTGGGGTGCGGCAATGCTAGTTCTCGGCAGAGCCACAGAAAAATGGACATTGCTTCCAAATCCCGGAGCGCTCTCAAAATAAAGATGGCTATTCATAGAATTCACCAAATGATTGGTGATGGTGAGCCCAAGACCCGTCCCCCTCATTTGCTCTGATAGACAAGACTCTTGCGTGGCTGGTAATTGTTCAAAAGCTTGCAGGGCCAATTTGATTTGATCGCTCCCCATTCCAACCCCAGTATCAATCACCCGGAATTCGAGTAGTTGGCCAGCATGATCATCGGCGAGGACACTGACAGAAAAGTACACTTCACCCTCAGCGGTGAACTTGATCGCATTGCTGAGTAAATTCTGTAGAACTTGTCGCAGGCGTAAGGAATCAATCATGAGTACCTCAGCGATCCCGGGATCAATTGTGGTGTGGAGTATTAAATCCTGCTTTTTTGCTACTGTAGAAAATGCTGCATGAATATCCATAATTAATTGATGTGGATTGCAAGGCCCCAAGTTGAGGGTGAGTTTTCCAGCCTCAATCTTAGAAATATCTAAAACTTGATTTAGCATGCCCAAAAGAGATTCGGCAGAAGCTTGCGCACTCTTCAATAGCGTCTTATCTTTCTTAGGAAATTGCGCGCTACCAAGCAGTAGTTCTTGAACCCCTAAGATGGCATTCATTGGTGTCCGAATCTCATGGCTCATAGTTGCTAGAAAGGCTGACTTTGCAGCATTCGCTTTTTCAGCCAGCTCTTTTGAGTGAAGTAATTCATGAGCGGTTTTCTTTTGGTCAAAATATTTTCTTTGGAGTTGATAAAACATCGCTCCACCAATCATGAGAATAAGTGTGGCACTCAGCCAAGGAAGTAGGTTTGAACCTCGCTTGTACTCATCGTCTAATACAAAAAGCTGACGTGATGCAATAGGGTCTAAGTCATTTAAAAAGTGGCTCAGTACGTCGTGAAGTGGGGCGTGCTGGTCTGAGATGAGCCAGCGATAGGCAAAAGGATCACGACTATATAAACCATCAATTTTGAGATCTGAATTTTGGGTTTCTCGTATTAGTTGACGGGCCAAGCGAATGGGCATGACTAGTGCCTCGATGTCACTTTTAATAAGAGATTGAATTAAGCTAGCGGGCGACTGCGCCTCTTTAATATCACTGAAACTATTAATGCTGGCGGGCGCGTTTTCAAGACCTCGATCAAAGTAGCCAATCTTCACAGAGCTTGAGTCCAGCTTGCTTGAGGACTTAGTGACAATAGCATCATGACCCCAAAAGATGGCTTCAGATAGAGATCCAAATTGCAATACGTGGTCATCAATGTTTGGTGGATCAATGATGAAGTCCACTTCACCTTTTTTGAGTTGCTTTAAGCCTTCTGGGTCTGATTTTCTCCATACCGGAATATATTGTTGTCGTGTGCACTCTTCAATTTTGGATAGCAGCGCCATAAAGGGTGCCGTACCCTGCTGATGACTAGATGGGCTGAGATAGGAGGCATATTTTTCGTGAATACTGAATCGCACAACTGGATGGGCATCGATCCATGATTGCTCAGCAACGCTAAAGGGTCCGGCATTCGCTAGACCTGCATAGACACAGCAGAGTATGAATACTTTTTTCAATATGAACCGATGCATACAGTATTTAGCTTTCGATGATGTTGTTCATGCGGCAGAACAAGATCAAGTCAGCAATATTATTAATACCTAGTTTGTCAAAGACTCTGGTCTTGTAGGTTGCTACTGTCTTATTGCTAATGTGCAATAGGTCTGATATCTGCTGGTTGGTGTTGCCTTTGCCCAGATACTTTATGACTTGTAGCTCGCGATCCGATATCAATGCCAATTTGTCGTTATCGCTCAAGGAAGTGTTGCCGTTCTTGCCATGCGTAAAGAAGGTATAGCCTTGGGAGATGGCAACGCATGCAGCCAAAATGACATCAGCCCCAGCAGTCTTATTCACAAAACCATGCGCACCTAACGACCGCACTCTGCCGCCATAGACTGCTTCATCTAGACTAGATAGCACCAAAATACGAACTTCTGGATGCATCAAGCCAATGCGGCGGATGACATCAAAGCCATCCGTCTTGGGCATGTCCAAATCTAAGATGACCATATTGGGATTGACTTCTTTGATTGAGCGTAGGCATTCTTCACCATGCTGCGCCTGTCCTGCGATCTCAAAAAGCAATTGATCTTGCAACATACTTTTTAATGCCATCAGCATAGCTGGATGGTCATCTACCAACATCACGCGTTTTCTCATTACTTGTCTCCATTTTGGGTTTTATGAGGGTGCAGCGAAAAAATGGCCTTGGCGATGCGGCTATCGCTCATGTGTAGCATTTGATGTCGGCTTACTGGAGGCATCATGAGTCCGCCATAGCTATGGTGTGCTCCCATTACCATGACATTTTCCAAATCCTTTACCAGGGTGATGTTGCTGGCATAAATTTGGGTACGAAATTTCTGGCCAAGAGAAATCATTTCTTTTGGTAAGCCATCGGCTCGAAATTGCCCCATCTCAATATGAATGCCATCGGGCTCAATTTCTTCAATCAAGCGGATTTGTGGGCCGGTGCCAGAAAAATGAAGCAGATGGATAAGGACACCAAGGCGACGCATTCGCAATAAACCTTCCATACACGATTCCATGGAATCGATATCGCTGAGTTTATGCATGCCTAAACTCACTAAGCCAACAGGGAGTCGTGAATTCAGAATCAGATCGCTTAAAGCATCTATAAAACTACTGGATGCAAGACATTGTGCTGGCATCGGTAAGATGCCCGGAATGAAGCGTCCGCTACGGTACCAATACGTAATAGTGTCTAAGCCCTCCATGAATAATCTGAGGAGCTGCGAGTCGGTGGCGGTCAATAATGGTCTAAATAAAGAGCTCGTCAGCTTGGTTCCTTGGCTATTAAAGATGGGTTCGTTACTAATCGCTTGTCGCTGGGACCAGGATTGGTGTTCTTCTAGCGCTTCGCCACTAAGACCAAGCCAAGGCTGGCCGCAGGCATCGCGTACTTCTTGGAAGGGTTTGTTCTTCCAAGCCTTTACAAGCGTGTACAGCCGGGATTTCGGGCTCATCAGCAATCTCCAATCATTGAACAGTCAGTCTAGGCAGGACAGATTAGAGGAGTAAGGGCTTAAGGCTTATTTGTGTGTAGGAATCTACCTACTTGCCTGCCTCCATTATAGAAAGAGCAGGAGCCTCATTTGAAATTTAAGGTGAATTTGCCCTTGAAATCCCTAGAAACAGACCTATATAATCAGCACTCCCTACACGCGAGTGCTAAAACAGGCTTATTCAGCTGAAAAGCTTGTTTTCTGCGTGTTAAGAGAATGCAACATATTGATTTATATTGGTTTTTTAATTAGTTAACACTTACTAACATAGGAGAAGGAATGAATCTGCGTCCTTTACATGATCGCGTAATCATTAAACGTTTAGATCAAGAATCAAAAACTGCCTCTGGAATCATCATTCCGGATGCTGCTGCTGAAAAGCCGGATCAAGGCGAAGTATTGGCAGTTGGCCCAGGCAAGCGTGATGACAGCGGTAAGTTGAATGCACCAGACGTCAAGGTTGGCGATCGCGTGTTATTTGGCAAATATGCAGGTCAAACAGTTAAGGTCGGCAGCGATGAACTTCTCGTCATGCGCGAAGAAGACATCATGGCTGTTGTACAGAAGTAATTAGTACCTAAGAAAGGAATTCAATCATGGCAGCAAAAGACGTCGTATTTGGAGATAACGCCCGTACCAAAATGGTAGAGGGTGTCAATATTCTCGCAAACGCAGTAAAAGTAACTTTGGGACCAAAAGGTCGCAATGTGGTGATCGAGCGTTCATTTGGCGGCCCAATCATCACTAAAGATGGTGTATCCGTAGCAAAAGAAATCGAACTCAAAGACAAGCTCCAGAACATGGGTGCTCAGATGGTGAAGGAAGTTGCTTCTAAAACCAATGACATCGCTGGTGACGGCACCACTACCGCTACTGTATTGGCTCAGTCTATCGTTCGCGAAGGCATGAAATACGTAGTATCAGGCCACAATCCAATGGACTTGAAGCGTGGTATCGACAAAGCGGTTACAGCGGCACTCGAAGAGCTTAAGAAAATTAGCAAGCCTTGCACGACTACTAAAGAAATCGCTCAAGTTGGCTCTATCTCGGCTAATAGCGACCAAAGTATTGGTCAGCGCATTGCTGAAGCAATGGAAAAAGTTGGCAAAGAAGGCGTTATCACTGTTGAAGATGGCAAGTCATTGGAAGATGAGCTTGAGGTAGTTGAGGGTATGCAATTTGACCGTGGTTATCTCTCCCCGTATTTCATTAACCAACCTGAAAAGCAAGTTGCCGTATTGGAAACTCCATATGTTCTCTTGTTTGACAAGAAAGTTAGCAACATCCGTGATTTGCTCCCAGTGCTCGAGCAAGTAGCTAAATCTGGTCGCCCATTGTTAATCATTGCAGAAGATGTTGAAGGCGAAGCCTTGGCAACTCTAGTCGTGAACAACATTCGCGGCATCATCAAGACTTGCGCTGTCAAGGCTCCGGGCTTTGGCGATCGTCGTAAAGCCATGTTGGAAGACATCGCAATTTTAACTGGCGGTACTGTCATTGCTGAAGAAATCGGCCTGACACTCGAGAAAACAACTCTTGAGCACTTAGGTCAAGCTAAGCGTATCGAAATTGGTAAAGAAAACACCATCATCATTGACGGTGCTGGCGATGCTAAAGCAATCGAAGCGCGCGTGAAGAACATCCGTGTTCAGATCGAAGAAGCAACTAGCGACTACGACAAAGAGAAATTGCAAGAGCGCGTTGCCAAATTGGCAGGTGGTGTTGCAGTGATTCGTGTTGGTGCTGCTACTGAAGTAGAAATGAAAGAAAAGAAAGACCGAGTTGATGATGCATTGCATGCAACTCGTGCAGCGGTAGAAGAAGGTATTGTTCCTGGCGGTGGCGTAGCTCTGTTACGTGCGATGCAGGGCATCAAAGGCTTGAAGGGCGATAACCCTGACCAAGACGCTGGTATCAGCATCGTATTGCGTGCAATGGAAGAGCCAATTCGTATCATCGTTTCTAATGCAGGCGATGAAGCCAGCGTAGTTGTGAACGCAGTATTGGCCAGTAAGGGCAATAACGGTTACAACGCAGCAACTGGTGAATACGGCGACCTCGTAGCTCAAGGTGTGATCGATCCAACCAAGGTAACAAAAACTGCATTAGTTAATGCGGCATCTGTTGCAGCCTTATTGTTGACTACCGATTGCGCAATTTGCGAAGCCCCAAAGGATGATTCTGCTGGTGGTGGCATCCCTGATATGGGTGGTATGGGTGGTATGGGTGGTATGGGCGGCATGATGTAATTGCTGTTAATTTCCTCAGCTATCTAGCTGTACAAACTAAAACGCCTGGTTCAAAAGACCAGGCGTTTTTTATTGGTATGTTAGAGATTAATCTGGCTGAATGCCACCATCTTTAATAACTTTTTTCATCTTCACTAGGCCTTGGGCAATCATTTCTTTTAGGTGATCTGGTCCCAGAGGTACAAATTCAAAACCTTGCTGAATTAACTGGTCCCGCAATTTCTGGTCTTTTAATGCCAAAGCCAATGAATCATTGAGCTTGGTAACGACTGCTGGTGATGCACCCTTGGGCGCAACAATTGCCCCCCAGGTAGAGAACTCATAACCCTTAACGCTTTCGCTAACTGTTGGTGCATTTGGCAATAAAGGTGAACGCACTTTGCTGGTGACACCTAACACCTTTAGTTTCCCTGATCGAATATGCGGGAGTACAACCGATAAGGCACTAATCATCACGGGCACCTGTCCCGCCATAACGTCAGTTACCGCCGCTGCTGCTCCACGATAGGGTATGTGAACCAATGGTACGCCCGTGTACTGACGAAAGATCTCCATACCAATATGTTGAGGTGAGCCATTGCCACCCGAAGCGTAATCAATTTTCCCTGGATTTTCTTTAGCGATGCGAATTAAGTCTGCAGCCGTGTTTCCTGGAAAGGATGGGTTAGCTACCATGACGAAAGTGATTGCAGCTACTTCAGAAACTGGGACAAAACTCTGAATGGGATCGTAGTCAATTTTTTTATGCAGATTAGGTAGCATCGTTAAGATACTGTCATTAAATGCACCAAGAGCATAGCCCTCTGCATTGGCTTGAGCTACCTTGGTAGCTCCGATTAAGCCGGCACCACCAGGGAGATTTTCAATTGTAATTGCCTGCCCTAAGTTCTCACTCATCTTTTGCGCAATCGGCCGCATCAAAATATCAACTCCACTTCCGGCCTGCAATGGCATGATCATCTGAATCGGTCTATTAGGGTAGGTATTTTGAGCCTGGGCGGATGTAACCCAAATTAAACCCATTACTAAAAGCAAATGTTTTTTGATATTCATTTTTTATCTCTTATTAATATAATTTTTAACGTCCTAGGGATGCCTTTGTATATCTTAATGGAATAAAAAACCGCCCGGAGGCGGTCTTTTATGAAAAAGATTTTTTCTATTTAACTTACGGACTTCACCATATCTTCCACAACCTTCTTCGCATCACCGAAGACCATCATGGTTTTGTCCATGTAAAAGAGTTCATTATCTAGGCCAGCATAACCTGCAGCCATAGAGCGCTTATTAACAATAATTGTTTTAGCTTTAAATGCCTCCAAAATCGGCATGCCAAAGATTGGGCTACCTGGCGTACGAGCAGCAGGATTTACCACGTCGTTTGCACCAAGCACTAACACTACGTCCGCCTGACCAAAGTCACTATTGATATCTTCCATCTCAAATACTTGATCGTATGGAACTTCAGCTTCAGCCAAGAGTACATTCATATGACCAGGCATACGACCCGCTACTGGATGAATCGCGTACTTGACGGTCACACCATGATGAGTCAGTTTTTCTGTTAGTTCTTTTAGCGCGTGCTGAGCGCGGGCAACTGCCAAGCCGTAACCAGGAACAATCACAACCGTATCGGCATTCTCCATGAGGAAGGCAGCATCTTCTGGCGAACCGGTTTTGTAGTTCTTTGGACCACCATCATCAGCACCACCGGCAGAAGCTTCGGCACCGAATCCACCAAGCAAGACTGCCAAGATAGAGCGGTTCATTGCCTTGCACATAATATAAGACAGAATCGCGCCGGAAGAGCCTACGCAAGCGCCGGCAATAATCAATACAGGATTGTTTAATGTAAAACCAATACCTGCAGCCGCCCAACCAGAGTAACTGTTGAGCATCGATACAACCACTGGCATATCTGCGCCACCGATTGGGATGATCAAAGTCACTCCTAACACCAAGGCAATAGCACACATCACTAAGAATGCTTCGTGACTACCTGTCATGAAATACATAACGCCACCAGAAACCATGGCAATTGCGAGAATAAGGTTGAGTAAGTGCTGGCCAGCAAAGGTCACTGATTTGCCGCTGACCTTGCCGGACAATTTCCCAAAAGCGATGATGGAAGCGGTAAAGGTGATGGCGCCAATAAATGCACCGATAAAGAGCTCAATCTTTTGCGCGCCAGTATGGTCTTGGGCTGGATTAAATACTGCTGCAATCGCAATCAATACAGCTGATAAACCAACAAAAGAGTGCATTAGCGCTACGAGCTCTGGCATCTTGGTCATTTGCACGCGTTTAGCAGCAAGTATTCCGATGATTGCACCCGCAACAACCGCACCAATAATCAATGAGAAGACGGGTTTAAAGTCAGGAATCATGAAGGTGGTGATCACGGCAAGCAGCATGCCGATCATGCCGAAGGTATTACCTTGACGTGATGTGGTTGGTGAGGACAATCCACGCAAGGCGAGGATGAAGAGCACCGATGAAATTAGGTAGGAAATCGCGGTTATGTTTGACATGATTGTGGTCTCTATATAGATCTTGTTCTAGTTTTTATTTGGTTCCAGTCGCATCAGCTTTAGGAGCTTTTTTCTTGAACATTTCAAGCATGCGACGGGTGACCATAAAGCCACCAAAAATATTAATTGATGCCAAGAAGACGGCTACAGCACCAATGATGCTGGTGAGAGTGATCTCGTCGCCACCAATAACTTCAGTTTGAAGCAGTGCGCCGACAACAATAATTCCAGAGATCGCGTTTGTAACCGCCATTAGTGGAGTGTGTAGTGCAGGGGTCACATTCCAAACTACTTGATAGCCAACAAAAATGGCTAAAACAAACACGGTGATGTTTTGGACTGTGAGAATGCTTTGAAAAGCAGCGAGATCCATGATGTTTCCTTTGAATATTCTGTATTAGTTTTTACGGATAGCCAGGCCATCACGGCACATAAGGCAAGCAGTAACGATGTCGTCATCGGTTGGGATAACCAACTTCGCTTCTTGGCCAACGATTAGCTTCATGAAGTCGAGCAAGTTGCGTGCGTACAAAGCAGAAGCATCCGCAGCCACCATGCTGGCGAGATTACTGTAACCAATAATCTTCACACCATTTTTCTCAACAGTCTTGCCCTCTTCTGTCAAAGGACAGTTGCCTGATCCATTATCACCACGACCAGCTGCTAAGTCGATCACAATCGAACCGGGTTTCATATTGGCAACGGTATCGCTATGCAATAAGACTGGCGGCTTGCGACCTGGAATTAAGGCAGTTGTAATAACGATGTCAGCTTGTTGAGCACGTTCCGCAACTAATGCTGCTTGACGTTTCATCCAAGCCTCTGGCATTGGGCGCGCATAACCACCAACGCCTTTAGCAATTTCACGCTCTTCATCTGTTTCGTAAGGAACGTCAACAAACTTTGCTCCTAGAGATTCAATTTGCTCTTTAGCGGCAGGGCGCACGTCAGATGCTTCGATCACGGCACCCAAACGCTTTGCAGTTGCTATGGCTTGGAGGCCGGCAACACCAGCACCCAAGATCAGTACGCGTGCCGCTTTAACAGTTCCTGCTGCAGTCATGAGCATTGGCATAAAGCGCTGATACTCATTAGCGGCAACCATCACTGCTTTATAACCTGCGATATTGGCTTGCGAAGACAAGACGTCCATACTTTGTGCACGAGTGGTACGTGGGGCAGCCTCTAATGAGAATGCAGTCACGCCTTGGGCGGCCATCGCAGCGATATTGTCGTTATCAAATGGATCGAGCATGCCAATGAGCACGCTACCAGATTGAATTTGTTTGAGTTCTGCGGCTTCAGGTGCGCGGACCTTTAGAACAATCTCTGCCCCAAATGCATCAGCAGCGCTACCAATCGTCGCACCAACAGCTTGATATGCGGAGTCAGGCTGGCTGGCTGTAACGCCCGCATCTTTTTGAATAACAACTGTGTGGCCTTGGCCAATCAGTTTCTTAACGGTTTCCGGTGTGGCGGCAACTCGAGTTTCCCCAAGTCTGATTTCCAGCGGTACTCCTATGCGCATGGCATTTCTCCAAAAGCAAATTTTTCAAAAAAATCTATTTTAGTTAGTTAGGCGAGAAGCTACCTATCTATTTACCCTTAATGCCATTTATTTGGTTTTGCCACAAATCTCGTAAATTTGGAGCAAGACTTCTACAATGGGTTTTTTAGCTGATAACGAATTCTCGCATTTTTTGATGATCTCCCTCGATTCTGTTGCAATACCCGCCTCAAAACCCTCCAAAGTCGTGATTGGGATGTCTGGAGGGGTAGATTCGTCTGTTGCAGCCTGGATGCTCAAGCAGCAAGGCTATGAAGTGATTGGACTTTTCATGAAAAACTGGGAAGACGATGATAGCGATGAATACTGCTCCGCACGTCAGGATTGGCTAGATGTGGTGTCTGTGGCTGACCTCATTGGGATTGATGTCGAAGCTGTCAACTTTGCTGCCGAGTACCGCGAACGCGTTTTTGCCGAGTTTTTGCGTGAATACGCTGCCGGCAGGACACCCAACCCAGATGTTTTGTGCAATGCAGAAATTAAGTTCAAAGCTTTTTTAGACCATGCCATTAGTTTGGGCGCGGATGCCATTGCAACAGGCCACTATGCGCGGGTTCGACATGAGAATGGTCGCGTACAGCTATTAAAGGCCTTGGATGCCAGTAAAGACCAAAGCTATTTTTTGCACCGCTTAACCCAGAGTCAATTGGCCAATGTGCTTTTTCCTTTGGGCGAGATTCCAAAGACGGAAGTGCGCAAGATTGCCGAGCAAATCGGCTTGCATAATGCCGCTAAAAAAGACTCCACAGGGATTTGCTTTATTGGGGAACGCCCTTTCCGCGAATTCTTAAACCGTTATCTGCCGCGCACCCCCGGACCCATTAAAACCCCTGAAGGTAAAACGGTGGGAGAGCATATGGGCCTTGCCTTTTTCACACTAGGGCAGCGCAAGGGTATTGGTTTGGGTGGTAGCCAGGATGGCAATGGCGATGCTTGGTATGTCGCTCGCAAGGATGTCGCCAATAACACCTTATACGTCGCTCAGGGCCATGAGCACCCGTGGCTATTGGCCAATCAGCTTTCCACAATTGACGCTAGCTGGGTTGCTGGAGTTGCACCCACGCCTGGACAGTACTCTGCAAAAACCCGCTATCGTCAGGCAGACTCACGATGCACGTTTGCTGCTGGAATTACAGGGCCTTTGAGTTTTGAATTGGCCTTTCCGGAAGCTCAATGGGCAGTCACTCCGGGTCAGTCTGCCGTTTTGTACGACGGAGATATTTGCTTGGGTGGCGGAATTATTTCTGCCTGAGTCTTTGCGGCTGCTGGCGCCCTGATTTAAGCGGGTGGAGGCGCTGTTTCTGCGAAGGAAGGCCTTTGCATCAACTTTTGATAGAAGGCATCTAAATTGGGGTATTGCGCTTGCCAAGCAATATTGGGAAAGCGGAATAGCAGATAACCCAAGGCACAGCCAACAGCAATATCAGCCAAAGTCATCTGGTTGCCGTGGCACCAAGCGCTTTCACCTAATTTAAGGGACATTTGGGTAAGAGAGCTATTGATTTTGCCCATTTGACGCTCAGTCCAAGCGGCACTCTGCTGCTCGGGTGGACGCAAAGTGACTTCTAGTCGAGCCAGAATCCCTGCATCCTCCACCCCATCTGCTAAGGCTTCCCAGGTTTTGACTGTGGCCCTCTCACGACTACCCGCTGGAATAAGCTTGCTAACTGGGCTCAAGGTATCGGCATACTCCGCAATCACGCGAGAGTCATAAATCGCCTCACCATCGTCCAAAAGGAGGCAAGGAATCTTACCCAAAGGGTTGTTGAGGGCTATTTTGGTATCTGCTGCCCAGACATTCTCAAGTTCTAGGTCTAAATCTACCTTTTTTTCCAAGAAAACAATGCGTACCTTGCGTACGTAGGGGCTAGTGAGGGATCCGATTAGTTTCATAGGCTTAGTATAGCGATGCCAATCAAACTGAATTGCTTCTAAGAGCGATTAAAATCAGGTTTTATTGAAATAATCAATGTAAAGGCAATATTTGTGAGTCAGCCGATTTCTACTCTTAATGCACTATCCCCCTTAGATGGTCGCTATGCCGGCAAGCTGGATGCCTTGAGGCCCTGGTTATCCGAAGCTGCATTTATGCGTCAGCGCGTGTTTGTAGAGATTCATTGGTTGTTGGCTTTGGCCTCTGCGGGCCTGCCAGACGTACCAAAAATTAGTTCAGCAGATGAGACCTTCTTATTATCTTTGCCGGAAAACTTCTCTGATGCCGATGCGCAACGCATCAAGGATATCGAGGCAGTTACCAATCACGATGTCAAAGCGGTGGAGTATTTCTTAAAAGAAAAAGTAGCCGGTCGCCCAGATCTTTTAAAGGCCAGTGAATTTATACACTTCGCATGCACCTCTGAAGATATTAATAACACTTCGCATGGCTTGATGTTACGCGGGGCGCGTGATGAAGTGCTTCTGCCACAACTCAGAAAAGTCCTCTCAGTATTAACGGATTTAGCAATTGAGAATGCTAAGGTACCCTTGTTATCACGTACTCATGGCCAGCCCGCTTCTCCAAGTACCTTAGGTAAAGAGTTGGCTAATATTGCCAAACGTTTAGAGCGTGCAATTGCAACAATTGCAGCAGTACCTTTATTGGGAAAAATGAATGGTGCAGTAGGTAACTACAATGCGCATTTATCCGCTTATCCCAATTTTGATTGGGAAAACTTTTCTAAGAATGTCGTTGAAAAACGCTTAGGCCTGACCTTTAACCCTTATACGATTCAGATTGAGCCGCACGATGGCATGGCTGAATTGTTTGATGCAATTGCTCGTGCCAATACGATCCTCTTGGATATGGATCGTGATTTCTGGGCGTATATTTCAATTGGTTACTTTAAGCAACGCACTAAAGCGGGTGAGATTGGTTCTTCAACTATGCCGCATAAGGTGAACCCAATTGACTTTGAAAATTCTGAAGGTAACTTAGGCGTAGCCAATGCCTTGTTGCGTCACCTGGCAGAGAAGTTACCCATTTCTCGCTGGCAGCGCGACCTCACTGATTCAACTGTCTTACGCAACCTCGGCCCAGCCTTTGGCCACAGCGTTTTAGCTTATGACAGCGCCTTACGTGGCTTAGGTAAGCTAGAAGTGAACCATGCAGCAATTGCCGCTGACTTAGATGCATGCTGGGAAGTATTGGCAGAGCCAGTGCAAACTGTAATGCGTCGTTACGGTATTGAGAACCCGTATGAGCAACTCAAAGAGCTCACTCGTGGCAAAGGTATCAACCAGGCCGATTTACAAACCTTTATTCGTGGTCTGAAGATTCCGGATGATGCAAAAACCTTATTGCTTGAGATGACCCCATCTTCTTATTTAGGCAAGGCGGTCGAATTGACCGAACGCCTGAAAAAGTGAGCTTGACTCCAAGCCTTGGGTCCGCACCGGAGGATTTGCAATACGGTGCTCGCCCCAAGATCTGGTTTGCTGTTTATCAACTGCTTTGGCATCTGCTTCTGCCTTTTGCATTTATTCGCCTAGCTTGGCGCACACGCCACTCCTCTGAATATTTACACCACTTCTCTGAGCGTTTAGGTTTTGCTTATGGCCAGAAAAATACTCAGGGATCTGTATGGATTCATGCGGTATCTGTCGGTGAGACTAGGGCAGCTCAACCTTTGATTGAGGCATATCTCGCTCGTGGCGAGACGATTCTGTTGACGCACATGACACTCAATGGTCGCCGCACTGGCGCTGCTCTATTCGAGAAAGCAATTGCCGCCGGTCAGTTACATCAAGTCTATTTGCCCTATGACCTCTGCTGGTCTGCTGCTAATTTCATTCGCGTCTTTAAGCCAAAGCTCGGTTTGTTTATGGAAACCGAAGCTTGGCCAACGATAGTGTTTTATTGCGCAGATATTGGTCTGCCATTATTTTTAGTAAACGCACGGCTATCTGAACGAAGTGCTCGCCGCGTAAATCGATTTGGTAATGCGGGAAGATCTTTATTTCAAGCATTTTCAGGTATCTTGGCTCAAACACAATTAGATGCTGATCGCTATCGTAGTCTCGGCGTTAAGCAGGTTGAGATTGTTGGTAACCTGAAGTTTGATGTGCCACTTGATCCCAGCTTAGTTCAGCAAGGTAAAGCTTGGAAGCAAGAGCTTCATAGCAAACAACGCTTGATGGTCTGCGCTGCTAGCACTCGCGATGGTGAAGAAGTAATTATTCTGAAAGCTTGGAAAGATCTCTTAATGGGCAACGCTTTTGAGACTGCCCCATTACTGTGTTTAGTTCCACGTCATCCTGAGCGCTTCTCTGAAGTGGCTAATCAAATTGAGGATGCTGGTCTGATATTTCGACGCCGTACCGAATGGCTTGAGATATCAAAGGACGATGCTGGTATAGATGTAATTCTGGGTGACTCCATGGGTGAGATGCCGATGTATTACAGCGCAGCTGACTTAGTGGTCATGGGCGGCAGCCTGCTTCCATTTGGTGGTCAAAATCTCATTGAGGCTTGTGCTGCCGGTTGCCCGGTAGTACTTGGTGAGCATACCTATAACTTCCAACAAGCCGCTTTAGATGCCATTGAGATGGGTGCTGCAAAGCGTATTGCGGGAGATTTCAGCTTGAGTGATTCTGTAGCCCTCATGGATGCTTTAAAAAAGTTGCTATTGAATACCGCTGAACTGGCAAAGATGTCGAGCGCTGCGAAGTCTTATGCACTCGAGCATCAAGGTGCGACCCAAAAGATTATGGCCGCCCTTGAGAATTCAAACGAACTCAGATTGAGAGATTAAACCTGAGCCCCAAAGTTGGGATCATCGTTGCGTGTAACATCATCCAGCTTTTTGTCGCCCTTCACTAAATCTTCGCGGGTTACGCCAAGCCACATGGCTAGAGCTGCTGCCACGAATACTGAAGAGTAAATACCAAACAAAATACCAATAGTAAGCGCTAAGGCAAAGTAAAAGAGGGTGGGGCCACCAAAAATCAACATTGCCAAAACCATCATCTCGGTACTGCCGTGAGTAATCACGGTACGGCTGATTGTGCTGGTAATGGCGTTATCAATAATCTCGGAAGTACTCATCTTGCGATACTTACGAAAGTTTTCGCGAATACGGTCAAAGATCACCACGGACTCATTTACTGAGTAACCTAATACAGCCAATACCGCAGCCAAAACAGAGAGTGAGAACTCCCACTGGAAGAAGGCAAAGAAGCCAAGAATAATCACGATGTCATGTAAGTTTGCGATGATGCCTGCGACTGCAAATTTCCACTCAAAGCGGAAGGAGAGGTAGACCACAATACCAATGATCACAAATAGCAGTGCCATCAATCCATCTATTGCCAGCTCACGTCCAACCTGTGGGCCAACAAACTCGACACGTTGCAGTTTTACACCTGAGCTAACTGGCTCAAGCGCCTCCATGACTGATGCACTTTGATCTGCAGAGGAAATTATTTTTCCTTCCGCATCTTTTTGGAGTGGCAGGCGAATCATTACATCACGCGAACTACCAAAATTCTGAATCTGGGTATCGGAGTAACCCAGTTTTTCTACTTTGGATCTGATTGAATCTAGAGGGGCTGTTTGCGGATAAGATACTTCCATCACTGTGCCGCCAGTGAACTCAATTGATAAGTGAAGACCGTTTTGCCAAAGGAAGAAAACAGCTGCGAAGAAGGTGATGAGAGAAACTGCATTCAGCGCCAGTGCATGGCGCATAAAAGGAATGTCTTTTTTAATTCGGAAAAATTCCATGACTTATTTCTCCTGTGAGCGCCAAACTTGGCCGATAGCGAGTTTCTGAACTTTTTTACCTCTGCCGTACCAAAGGTTAACCAGGCCACGCGAGAAAAAGACTGCCGAAAACATTGAAGTCAAAATACCAAGGCAATGTACTACCGCAAAGCCTTTAATCGGTCCAGAACCAAATGCCAGCAATGCAAGACCAGCGATTAAGGTGGTGACGTTTGAATCCAAGATCGTTGCCCAAGCTTTATCAAAGCCAATGGCGATCGCAGTTTGTGGGGCAGCGCCATTACGTAGCTCCTCGCGAATACGTTCGTTGATTAACACGTTAGAGTCAATTGCCATGCCAAGCGCCAATGCCATCGCAGCGATACCTGGCAGTGTTAATGTGGCTTGTAGCATCGACAATACAGAAATTAAGAGTAGCAAGTTCACTGCCAAGGCTATTACTGAGAAAGTGCCAAATAAGAGGTAGTAAGCAATCATGAAAATAGAGATTGCTCCAAAGCCAATGATCAGAGATTTGAAACCCTTCTCAATGTTCTCTGCACCCAGACTTGGTCCAATCGTGCGCTCTTCAATGATTTCCATTGGTGCTGCTAATGAGCCTGCGCGCAACAAAAGTGCTAAGTCATTTGCGCTCTCGGTGGTTGGTTGGCCAGTAATTTGAAACTTAGAGCCAAACTCACCTTGAATCGTGGCAATCGTGAGAACCTCACCTTTACCTTTTTCAAACAAAATCATGCCCATCGGTTTGCCGATATTTTCACGGGTCACTTCTTGCATGACGCGACCACCAGCAGCATCTAAAGAGATATTGACTGCAGGGCGTTGGTTTTGATCGAAGCCAGCGCTGGCATCAGTAATACGATCACCACTAAAGATGACCGATTTTTTGAATACACCTTGGCGGTTCTCGCCGAAGCGGAATACATCCATGCCTGGAGGTGGGGTCTCACCAATGGCGATAGTTGAAACGATTGGGTCAGCTAGTCTAGACTCTAGAGTTGCGGTGCGGCCAATGATGTCCTTAGCGCGCGCAGTATCTTGCACACCAGGAAGCTGCACAACAATTCGCTCTGCACCTTGCTGTTGAATCACTGGTTCTTTAACGGCTAATTCATTAACACGCTTATTGAGCGTGACGATATTTTGTTTTACTGCGTTGTCTTGAATTTCTTTTAAGGCAGTCGGTTTAAATTCGCCAACCAGTTTTGGATATAAGCCGGTAGGCTTAACTTGCCAGGTCAGATCAGGCTGGCTAGTCATCAAAACAGAGCGAGCTTTTTCGGCATCTTCAGTGCTGCCGAAAGTTAAAGTGATGGAGTCTTGGCCTCGCTCGATACCTTGTTGACGAATCGATTTATCACGCAGCTGACTACGAATATCTGTTGCCAAAGAAGTAATCTTCTTTTGAACTGCGCCTTTCATGTCCACTTGTAGCAAGAAGTACACGCCACCACGTAAGTCAAGGCCAAGGGGCATTGGTAAGGCATTGAGTGCGCTTAACCAGCTTGGTGTGTTGGAGAGCAAGTTTAATGCGACTGTGAAATTAGGTTCATTTTGATCGATGTTCAATTTCTGTTGCAGCAAGTCGCGTGCACGAAGTTGGATGTCAGTATTGTTAAAACGAATTTTGATTGAGCCTACATTGCCTGTAGATTCAAAGAAGATGCCGGTATTGCTAATGTTGTCATCAGTCAGAATCTTTTCGACTCGAGACTGTGTCGCCAAATCAACCTTGATGGTTGGCTTGGCGGACGAGACTTGAACCGCTGGAGCCTCTCCGAAGAAATTGGGTAATGAATATAGCCCTCCAATCAATAAAGCAAAGAGGATGACTATGTATTTCCAGAGAGGGTAGCGATTCATATTGAGTTACTTTTAAACAAGCGTATTAAGCAGACTTCAGTGAGCCTTTTGGCAATACTGTTGTGATGGCACCTTTTTGCATTTGCACTTCAGTGCCAGTAGCAATTTCAACAGTCACTACTTGGTCTTTTAATGCAGTTACTTTGCCGATGATGCCGCCAACAGTGACTACCTCGTCGCCAACAGAAAGAGACTCCAACATTGCTTTAGTTTCTTTTTGACGCTTCATTTGTGGGCGAATCATGATGAAGTACAACACTGCAAACATCAAAAGCAAAGGAAGAAAGCTCATCAAGCCACCAGAATCTGCACCCGCGGCTGGAGCCTGGGCAAAAGCGTTACTAATCCACATACAAAACCTCCATTAATTACCAGTTGAAAACTGCTTTGGGAACTGCTTCAGTTTTAGGCTTGTAAAGCGAAGCCGTAAACCCGCAATTCTAAACTGTATGGGGCTTTCAGGGCTTATTTATGCTCCTAAGGCTATTAATCCTGTCCGGGCTCTACGCCGCGCTGGCGATTCCGATGAAATTCCTCGCGATAAGCGCTAAAACGGTCTTTAGCCAGAGACTCTCGGACCTCTTCCATCAGTTGTAGGTAATACGAAAGATTATGGATGGTGTTGAGCTGCGACCCCAAGATCTCATTCGCCTTTTGGAGGTGATTTAAGTAGGATCTGGTGAAGTTTTTGCAGGTATAGCAAGAACAAGTAGGATCGACAGGGCGATCATCGTCTTTGTACCCTGAATTACGCAGCTTGAGGTCACCAAAGCGGGTAAAGAGCCAGCCATTGCGAGCATTGCGGGTCGGCATGACGCAGTCAAACATATCAATGCCCAGACTAACGCCTAGCATCAAGTCTTCAGGTGTTCCAACCCCCATCAGGTAATGGGGCATGTGCTCTGGTAGCTTAGGGGCTATGAAATTAAGAATGCGCTCAAACTCGGGCTTTGGCTCACCAACGGAGAGGCCGCCAATGGCAATGCCATCAAATCCCTGTTGACTGACGGCATCCAAGGAGAATTCGCGGAGGTTTTCAAACATGCCGCCTTGGACGATGCCAAAAAGGCCGTTGCCAGTCTCGAGCTCGCGAAAGCGTTTTAAGGAGCGATCACCCCAGCGCAGCGACATCTCTAATGAGGCACGGGCAGTTTTTTCTGAGGTTGCCTGCCCTTTGATTTCGTAAGGAGTGCATTCATCAAACTGCATCGCAATATCACTATTGAGCACCGCCTGAATTTCCATTGATACTTCTGGCGACATAAATAATTTATCGCCATTGATCGGGGAGGCAAAGGTTACTCCTTCCTCAGAAATTTTTCTCAGCGCTCCTAAGCTAAAGACTTGAAAGCCGCCAGAATCAGTCAGGATCGGCTTATCCCAGCCCATGAAGCGGTGCAAGCCACCATGCTTCTTCACAACATCTAAACCAGGTCGTAGCCATAAATGAAAAGTATTGCCCAAGATAATTTGGGCTTTAGCCTCATGCAGATCGCGTGGGGTCATCGCTTTCACGGTGCCATAAGTCCCCACTGGCATAAAGATAGGTGTTTGAACACTGCCGTGAGGGAGGTCAAGCTGGCCAAGGCGTGCAGGGCTGGCAGAGTCACGCGCGAGGATATTAAAGTGAACAGGTTTTGTCATGAGCTTATTTAGTTAGGGCGGCTTAAGAACATCGCATCGCCGTAGCTAAAAAAGCGATATTTATTCTGAATAGCATGTTGATAGGCATTGCGGATATTGTCTACACCAGCAAAGGCACTCACCAACATCAGTAGAGTCGATTTTGGCAGATGAAAGTTAGTCAGTAGGCAATCTACGGTTTTGAATGTGTAACCAGGTGTAATAAATAAATTCGTTTCGCCACTAACCTGCTGGGTTTGAGCCTGACTCTCTAGGGCGCGTAGGCTGGTCGTGCCAACTGCAATGACTCTACCGCCTGCCTGTTGGGTGGTCTTAATTGCTGCAAGAGTTTCTGCAGGAATTGAAAACCACTCGTAATGCATCGTGTGTTTACTGAGATCTTCTTCGCGAACCGGTGTAAAAGTGCCTGCGCCTACATGCAGAGTGACTGTAGCCTGTTGAACGCCGAGCTCACTCAGTTGCTTAAGAATGGCTTGATCAAAGTGCAAGCCTGCCGTAGGGGCTGCTACAGCACCAGGATTCTTGGCGATAACAGTTTGATAGCGATTGGCATCCTCTTGATCTGGTTGATGCTCGATGTAGGGTGGTAGAGGTAATTCACCGAATCGCTCTAGCAAATCAAATACATTCTCGGGGAAGCGCACTTCATAGAATCGGTCATCATGGCCAATCATTTCGACGGGGAAGGTTTCTCCAGCCTGATTGTGTATATGAACAATGCTGCCGGTCTTAGGAACCTTAGAGGCCCTGATTTGTACCCAAGCTTGTTTATCTCCGCTGATGCGCTCAATTAAGAGCTCTACATTGCCGCCCGTCTCCTTTTTGCCATGTAGGCGAGCAGGAATCACCTTGGTGTCATTAAAGACGAGTAAATCCCCAGTTTTCATTAGCTTCAGAATGTCCGGGAACTGCCGATCAATTAATTGGGCGACATTACTACCCTCTATATTGAGCTCTAAGAGGCGGCTATCCGTTCTATTTGCTAGCGGGTGCTGGGCAATCAGTTCGGGCGGAAGGTCGTAATTGAAGTCGGAAAGTTGCATAGCATTACCATCAGGTATTGGATTTTAACGATGACGACTAAGCGACCACCAACTGCACTCGAAAAGATGGGTTTAAACAGCCCTATGGCACTTGCTTTGCACCTGCCGTCCCGTTATGAAGATGAGACTGAGCTCTTCACCATCGAGGAGGCCTTAGGCCTCGAAAGATTTCATTCGATTCAGACTCAGGGTATCGTGATTCGTAATCAGGTGACGTTTCGCCCCAGAAGACAGCTACTAGTCACGATTGAGGACGATACAGCTTCGCTGCAACTTCGCTTCCTGAATTTCTATCCTAGTCAGCAAAAACAAATGGCAGTCGGCAGTCATATCCGGGTGCGGGGCGAAATCCGAGAGGGCTATCAAGGTGCGGAGATAGTTCACCCTACTGTTCGTGCAGTTATTCCCGAAGCGCCATTGCCGGCAAGCTTGACTCCAGTCTATCCAGCTAGCGCCGGTATTTCGCAAACCATTATTCGTAAGGCGGTGCTCAAGGCTCTCCAAGATGCCAGCCTTAAGGAAAGTTTGGCAGAATTTTTACCATCCAAACTCATGGGGGAAATCCTGCCGAAAAATGATTGGCCACCGCTGCAAGATGCAATTACCTATTTGCACCAGCCACCTGCTGATGCCAATACCCAATCGCTTTTAGAACGAACTCATCCCGCTTGGCGGCGTGTTCAGTTTGAAGAATTATTAGCCCAGCAGATTTCCTTAAAGCGGGCGCATGCTATCCGGAGAGAAAGGCGTGCCCCTAGTTTTGTGAAGGGGAGGCAAGTAAGTAAGGCAAACAAAAAAAATGTCAGTATCGAAGAAGGCTTAATCAAAATCTTGCCCTTCGAGTTAACGAGTGCCCAAGCTCGTGTCTGGTCGGAGATTGGATGTGATCTATCCAATACCTTTCCAATGAATCGCTTATTACAAGGTGATGTGGGTAGTGGCAAAACAGTGATTGCAGCATTGGCTGCTGCGCGTGCCATGGATTATGGCTATCAAGCTGCCATCATGGCCCCGACAGAGATTCTGGCAGAGCAACACTATCTCAAAATGCAGGAGTGGTTTGGGTCTTTAGGGGTGAAGATTGCATGGCTCTCTGGCAGCTTGAAAGCTAAGGAAAAACGACTCGCACAAGAAATGATTGAGAGTGGCGAGGCGCAACTCATTATTGGTACGCATGCACTCATTCAGGATAAGGTGAGTTTTGCGAAGTTGGGTTTAGCGGTTATTGATGAGCAACATCGATTTGGTGTAAGGCAGCGTTTAGAGATTCAGCAACGCGTTGGCTCGGAGCTATTTTATTGTCACCAGTTGATGATGTCAGCTACTCCGATTCCACGGACTCTGGCAATGACCTATTATGCCGACTTGGATGTTTCTGTCATTGATGAATTACCTCCCGGTCGAAAACCTATTGCCACAAAGGTGGTGAAAGCAGCACGCAGAGATGAGGTGATTGGCGGTTTACATGATTGGCTGGCAAAGGGACTGCAAGCTTATTGGGTTTGCCCTCTGATTGAAGAATCTGAAGTCTTGCAATTGCAAACCGCAGTTGAAAGTTTTGAGCAGCTCACACAGGCACTTCCGAAATTTAAGGTTGGTCTAGTACATGGGCGCTTAAAGAGTGAGGAGAAGGCCGCAGTGATGGCAGCTTTCAAAGCCAATGAAATCCAGCTCTTGGTGGCTACAACGGTAATTGAAGTTGGTGTGGATGTGCCCAATGCAGCACTCATGGTGATTGAACATGCAGAACGGTTTGGCTATGCGCAGATTCATCAGTTACGAGGGCGTGTTGGGCGCGGTTCGGCAGATTCAGTCTGTATCTTGATGTATGCAGAGCCACTATCCATGGCCGCTAAAGAGCGCCTACAAACTTTACGAGAAACGTCAGACGGATTTGTCATAGCAGAGCGCGACTTATCGCTTCGTGGCCCAGGTGAATTATTGGGAGCCAAGCAATCTGGAGATGCGATGTTGCGATTTGTCGACCTTCAACGTGATGCATGGCTGATTGAGTTAGCTCAAATAGCAGCAGAGCGTCTGTTAGCTGAGCATGCCGACTTAGTTGAAAGACATCTTGAGCGTTGGCTTGGCTCTCGCACTGAGTTTCTAAAAGCTTGATAATTGCACTATGACTATGATTGCAAATAAAGAAAGACTATTGATCTGATGCGCGATCGTATTATTGCTTACGCTTACCTAATCCGTCTGGATAAACCAATCGGCACGCTACTGTTATTGTGGCCAACTTTATGGGCACTTTGGCTAGCAAGTAGCGGTTTTCCTGATTGGCATTTACTCATTATTTTTATCTGTGGAACATTTTTAATGCGCAGTGCCGGGTGCGCTATGAATGACTATGCGGATCAAGATTTTGATCGCCATGTTTTAAGAACTAGAGATCGCCCCATTACGAGTGGCAAGATTTCTGGAAAAGAGGCGCTGGCTGTGGCAGCCACTTTGGCATTGATAGCTTACTTACTTATTCAACCCCTGAATGCTTTAACTCAAAAGCTCTCTTTCTTTGCCTTAGCGGTTGCGATTATTTATCCTTTCACTAAGCGTTTCTTTGCGATTCCGCAAGCAGTTCTTGGTATTGCCTTTGGTTTTGGTATTCCGATGGCCTATGCCGCCGTATTGGATTTCATTCCAATGGAGGCTTGGGTTTTGTTTGTTGGCAATATCTTCTGGGCGATTGCTTACGATACAGCTTATGCCATGGTTGATCGTGATGATGATTTACGTTTGGGTTTGCGCACCTCGGCCATTACCTTTGGTCGATTTGATGTTTTAGCAATTGCCTTGAGTTATGCCTTGCTATTTCTGAGTCAGATTTGGGTCGCTCAATTAGCCAATCTGAATAATTACTTTTGGGTGGGTTGGTGCTTTGCTGTAGCTTGCGCTATATATCATCTGAAGTTAGTTACTAGTCGCAAGCGGGAGGATTGCTTCAAGGCATTTCGTCACAACAACTGGTTGGGCGGATTCCTATTTTTGGGAATCCTACTGGGTCTTACCTAATTCATCACCCATTGCCTTGCCACGTTGACTGGCTGCATCAACTGCCTTCTCAAGTGCACCATGCCAATCGAGTTGCTTGAGCATATCTAGTGCAGCAGCAGTAGTGCCACCCTTGGAAGTGACGCGTTCACGCAATACGCCCGCATGCTCATCTGAGTTATGGGCTAACTGTGTAGCACCCTCTAAAGTGGCATAGGCAAGTTTGCGAGCGGTGGCCGAGTCCAGCCCAAGTTTCTCACCACTCGATTGCATGGCCTCTAAGAAAGCAAAAACATAGGCAGGGCCGCTGCCAGAAACAGCAGTAACAGCGTCCATGAGTTTTTCTTCATTCACCCAAACCGCTTGACCTACTGCATTGCAAATCGTTTCCGCAAGGGCGCGATCAGATACATTGACCGCAGCATCAGCGAATAGCCCAGTAATGCCCTTACCGATTAATGCTGGAGTATTGGGCATCGCACGTACACAACGCTCATGATCAAGCCAACGACTCATGTCTTTGAGACGAATGCCGGCGGCTATGCTGAGAATGAGTGGGCCTGGCGCGGTCGCATGCTTGAGTTTTGCACTTAAAGACTTGGCTACTACATTGAAGTCCTGAGGCTTAATGGCCATCACTACGACATTATTTTTGGAGAAGTCAAAAGCAATTTGATCCAAAGTACCAATGATCTGCACACCAAAATCTTGATGCAATTGCAAGCCAGTGCTAGCGTTGGCCTCAACTACAGAAAGTTGATCGGCCTCAAAACCATTACTTAGTAAACCGCTAATTAAAGCGCGGCCCATATTACCGCCGCCAATGAAGGTGATGTGGGCGTTTTGGTTTATTTGTTGTGTGCTCATATCTTGATCTTATCGCGCTTCCCAAAAATGGCGCTACCTATACGTACCATGGTGCTACCTTCAGTGATTGCAGCCTCCAGATCATCAGACATCCCCATGGAGAGCGTATCAAAGAAAACATACCCAGCATCACTCATATGCTTTGCCTTAATCCCAACAAAGCACTCTCGAACAGCGGAAAAAGATTGACGTTGTTGGTTGACATCATCGCTGGGTGCGGGGATGGCCATGATTCCACGAAGAACTAAATTAGGTAATTTGGAAATCGCATCGCAAAGAGCATCAACCTCTTCGAGAGAAATACCGCTTTTACTGTCCTCTTTGCTGACGTTAATCTGAACACAAACTTGCAACGGTTCTAAGTTAGAAAATTCTCCACGTTGAGTGGAAAGGCGTTCTGCAATTTTGAGGCGATCAATACTATGTACCCAGTCAAAGTGTTCTGCAACATCGCGTGTCTTGTTGCTTTGTAGTGGACCAATAAAGTGCCACTCAAGCCAAGGGCGCAATTTAGACAGCTGCTGAATTTTTCCAACACCCTCTTGAACATAATTCTCACCAAAGGCAGTTTGCCCGACATGCATGGCCTCCTCAACCGCTATAGCGGGAAAGGTTTTGCTGACAGCGAGTAGTTGGATGTCCTCGGGCTCACGTTTAGCTGCCAAGGCTGCCAACTCCAGTCTTTGCCTCACCATCATGAGGTTAGTAGTGACCTGACTCATGATTGGCTTCGGCTTTGTTGATTAATAAGTTGGTCAACAATCTCGATCCAATGCAGTACTGGGGTGTCCTCTTGTTGGAGGTGAGTGATGCAGCCAATATTTCCGGAAACAATCACTTGTGCGCCAGACTCTTCGCAGGCAGCATTGAGGTGAGTGAGTTTGTTATGGCGTAACTGTTCTGAGAGTTCTGGCTGGGTTACCGAATAAGTTCCCGCTGAGCCACAGCAGAGATGGCTATCGGCGCATAAGCGCACTCCAATGCCAATACCAGCTAAAAGACCCTCCACCTTGCCGCGAATTTGTTGACCATGTTGCAGTGTGCAGGGAGGGTGATACACCACACCAGGCTTTGGATCGGCGCCCACTAGAGCAACAAGCTCTTCCTGAAGCGCTGGCAAGATTTCTGAAATATCTTTAGTGAGGTCGGAGATAGTCTTGGCTTTAGCGGCATATTGGGGATCACTTGAAAATAGATGGCCATAATCTTTGATCATCACACCACAACCAGAAGCAGTCATCACAATAGCTTCAATGCCTTGTTCAACTTGCGGCCACCAGGCATCGATATTTTGTTTGGCATTTTCTAAGCCGCCAGCTTGATCGTTTAAGTGGTAACGCAATGCGCCACAGCAAGTAGCGTTAGGTGCAGAAATTAATTGAATCTTGAGTGCATCTAAAACACGTGCAGTTGCTGAGTTGATATTTGGCAGCATGCCAGGTTGAACGCAACCCTCAAGCAATAGCATCTTGCGTGGGTGGCTAGTCTGTGGCCTTGCATAGGGATCCGTATTTGTATTGAGCGCTTTATTTTTAGCTTCCGGAATCTTGCGCTGTATTCCAGTGGGCATGAGTGGTCTAACTAAGCGGCCAATAGCCATCGCTGATTTGAATAACTTAGGGCTGGTTAAACCCTCTTTCAGAGCCCAGCGGGTGAGGCGCTGACCAATAGGACGCTCAGGAGTATTTTCTTCTGCCCACTTGCGACCAATATCGACCAAGTTGCCATATTGCACACCGCTTGGACAAGTACTTTCGCAATTGCGGCAAGTCAGGCAGCGATCCAAATGCAGACGTGTTTTTTCAGTAGGGGCTTGGCCTTCCGCCATTTGCTTAATGAGGTAGATGCGACCTCTAGGACCATCGAGCTCATCACCAAGCAATTGATAGGTGGGGCATGTCGCTGTGCAAAAGCCGCAGTGCACACATTTACCAAGAATTCTGGCGGCTTCAATACCCTCTGGAGTATTGGCAAATTGGGGGGCGAGTTGAGTTTGCATAAGGGTGCTAAAAGAGGGGCTAAAAGAGATGCTTAGGGAAGACGTGAAGTAGCAAATATGCCCGCAGGATCAAAGGCGGATCTGAGGCGTGCTTGTACTGCCTCTAAAGCAGTTGAGTGCACTTGCTCACTCAAAAGGGTAAAGCGTTGCTTGCCCGGATCAACATTACTTCCTTGCTTAAAACGAGTTGCATGCCCGCCATGATTACTAGCTAAGGCTTTGATGGATGCAAAAGTAGCATCATCACCTGGCGCCTTTAGCCAACGTTGCTGGCCATGCCATTCCAAAGCAATGTCACCGTTTACATTTTCAAAAGCAAGTGGTCCGCAGGCGGCTGGAAGTGCGAGACGATATAAAGTCTCATCACTGTTCAGGATTGAAAAAACAGCTAATTGTTGTTCGCGCAAAGCAGCCCAAAATTCCGTAGCAACTTGAGTGTCTAATTCGCTTGCATTAACAGCTGCGCCCATGATCGGAATAGCCGCTTTGACTGCAGCAGCAGCTCCGGCTAAGCGAATAGTGAGTTCACCATCTCCACCTGTTGAGCTACCGATCCAGCAGCTTGCCGAGAGCGGTAAAGGTTGCCCCGCCCATTCATTTACGAGTTGCAGTGCGCGTGCTTGGGTAATGTTGCAACGAAGAGATGTTGTAGCAGCTGGTCGCGGTAATACTTTTACAGAAGCCTCTAGTAACAGCGACAAGGTTCCCATTGATCCAGGTAATAAGCGTGAAACATCATATCCCGCAACGTTCTTCATCACCTTGCCGCCAAAGGATAAGTCTTGACCTTTACCATCAAGAATGCGAACTCCTAGAACAAAATCACGTAAATTGCCCGCGCTAATACGTCCTGGACCTGCCAAGCCTGCAGCGATGGTTCCACCAAAAGTTGCATCATCACCAAAGTGGGGTGGCTCAAATGCCAACATTTGATTCTTATCGGCTAAAGCAGCTTCAATTACTTTTAGTGGTGTACCGGCGCACGCAGTGATCACGAGCTCTTCAGGCTGGTATTCCAGAATTCCAGAGTAAGTGCGGGTATCTAACTTGGTGTAAGAATTGGCATTCCCGTACCAAGACTTTGTGCCGCCGCCTTCAATGGATAAAGGAGTTTTGTTTTTAACTGCAGCCAGAATTTGCTCACGAAATAAATCAAAATTGGTATTGCTAGCTGTAAACATTAAAAGCGCTCCAACTCAGGATGCGGTAAGTTGCCACCACTAATCCGCATGCGACCATACTCAGCACAACGATTCAAAGTAGGAATAGCCTTGTCAGGATTTAATAGTCGCTCTGGATCGAATGCTGATTTAACACCCCAAAATGATTCACGTTCACCCTCACCAAATTGAATACACATGGAGTTAATTTTTTCAATACCAACACCGTGCTCACCAGTAATCGTGCCATCAAGCTCGACACAAGCTTCTAAAATTTCAGTACCAAATTCTTCGGCGCGATGCCACTCATCCTGATCGGCACCGTTAAATAAAATGAGGGGGTGCATATTGCCATCACCTGCATGAAATACATTTAAGCAGGCAAGGCCATATTTCTTTTCCATGCCTTGTATGCGTCTGAGTAGGGTACCAATATTTCTGCGCGGGATGGTGCCGTCCATACAGTAGTAGTCGGCTGCTAAGCGGCCTGCTGCTGGAAAAGCATTTTTACGACCGCTCCAAAACTTCAGGCGCTCTGCTTCATTCTGAGATATCTGAATGCCGCTAGCACCGGCTTGCTCGAGAACTTTTGTCATGCGCTCAATCTCTTCTGCAACCTCTTCAGGCGTGCCATCGGATTCGCAAAGCAGAATAGTTTCGGCTTCAAGGTCATATCCTGCATGAACAAATTCTTCTACTGCGCGAGTGGTCGCTTTATCCATCATCTCCAGGCCGGCTGGAATAATCCCGGCGGCAATGATGGCCGCTACTGCATCGGCACCTTTTTCAATATCGTCAAAGCTAGCCATAATGACTCGCGCCAACTTGGGTTTAGCAACCAGCTTTACTGTGACTTCAGTGACTACGGCAAGCATGCCCTCGCTACCCATCACGATTGCCAATAAATCAAGTCCCGGAGAGTCGGGTGCAAGGCTACCGAACTCTACGATCTCACCGTTCATCAAGATGCCGCGCACTTTCAAAACGTTGTGAAGCGTCAGGCCGTACTTGAGGCAGTGCACACCGCCCGAGTTTTCATTGACATTTCCGCCAATAGAGCAGGCGATCTGTGAGGACGGGTCTGGAGCGTAATACAGTCCGAGATGGGCTACTGCTTCGGAGATTGCTAAATTACGAACGCCCGGTTGCACAACTGCAGTTCTGGTGAACGGATCAATATTGATGATCTTTTTGAGTTTGGCAAGTGAAAGCACTAAACCCTGAGATATGGGCATAGCGCCACCAGATAGTCCAGTACCAGACCCACGGGGGACAATGGGTATTTGCATCGCAAAGCAAGTCTTCAGAATCTGAACAACCTGCTCCTCAGTTTCTGGCAGAGCTACTGCCAGGGGCATGCGTCGATAGGCTGCGAGGCCATCGCATTCATAAGGGATCGTGTCCTCAGGCTCCCACAGTAAGGCATGTTCGGGGAGGATAGGGCGCAGGGCCGATACCAATTTGGATTGCAGGGCGGTAATAGCCGCGAGTTCGGGGGGTGGGGTCACCATATTCATAGGAATCATTTTAGCCATTTACCTATAATTAGTTTTATGGGAAATCGACTTTCAAAAATAGCCACCAGAACTGGTGATGCGGGCATGACCGGGCTTGGCGATGGTAGCCGAGTGGAAAAGGATCATTTGCGCATTTGCGCCATGGGCGATGTCGATGAATTGAACTCTGAAATCGGGGTTTTGATGACTGAATCGATCCCCGAAAGCCTTGCTGAGGAGTTCAAAAGTCTATTTTTGCAAGTACAGCATGATTTATTCGACTTAGGTGGGGAGCTTTGTATTCCGAATTACACCCTACTCAAGCCAGAGCAGGTAGCCCAGTTGGATATTTGGTTGGAAAAATTCAATGCCACTTTACCTCCCCTGACTGAATTTATTCTTCCAGGCGGCACTCGCGCAGCTTCTCAGGCCCACGTTTGTCGCACTGTCTGTAGACGGGCGGAGAGATCGATTGTGCGCTTGGGTTGGGAGGAGCCTTTATACGATGCCCCGCGTCAATACGTTAATCGCTTATCAGATCTATTGTTTGTATTAGCGCGGGTACTCAATCGTGCGGCGGGTGGTCAAGACGTTTTATGGAAGCACGAAAAAAAAGAGACTAAATAAATTAGTCTCTTTTGGGGCTAATAAAGCAGTTTCACTTTAACTTCTCGCCTCTTTATTTCTTTACTTTTCTGCGGTTCTTGACAGCTAAAGCCAAGCGTTGCAACACATTGACTGAGTCTTCCCAGTTAATGCAAGCATCCGTAATGCTCTTGCCATATTCCAATTTATTTGGATCATCTTTTCCAGGCGAGAATTTTTGTGCGCCGTCGTTAAGATGACTTTCAATCATGACACCAAAAATTTGCTTTGAGCCAGATTCAATTTGCTCAGCAATATTTTCTGCCACCACGATTTGACGCTCATGTTTTTTGCTAGAGTTTGCGTGCGATAAATCAACCATCAAACTGGCTGGAAGCTTGGCTGCTTCAAGCTCAGAGCAGGCTGCTTGCACATATTGCGCTTCATAGTTAGGCTCTTTACCACCACGTAAAATAACGTGACAGTCTTTATTGCCTTGAGTTTCCACAATAGATACTTGACCATTTTTGTGAACTGATAAGAAATGGTGTGGACGACTAGCTGCCTGAATGGCGTCGGTAGCAATCTTGATATTGCCATCAGTACCATTCTTAAATCCGATTGGTGCCGAGAGGCCTGAAGCTAGTTCACGATGCACTTGACTCTCGGTTGTGCGTGCACCAATAGCGCCCCAAGAAATCAGATCTGCAATGTATTGTGGAGAAATTACATCTAAAAATTCGCTACCTGCAGGCATGCCTAGGCGATTAATTTCCATCAACACTTGGCGAGCCATGCGTAAGCCTTCTTCAATGCGATAGCTCTCATCTAAGTACGGGTCATTAATCAAACCCTTCCAACCAACAGTGGTACGTGGTTTTTCAAAATAGACTCGCATCACAATTTCAAGTTCACCTGCAAAACGATCACGCTCTGTGATTAATCTTTGGCAGTACTCTAGTGCCGCACGGGGATCATGAATCGAGCAAGGTCCGATGATGACAAGTAGGCGATCATCTTTTCCATGAATGATGTCGCGAATCTTTTTACGTGTCTTACTGATGAGTGCTTCTGTAGGTGTTCCAGCAATCGGAAAGAAGCGAATCAAATGCTCTGGCGGCGGCAGAACAGTAATGTTGTGAATGCGTTGATCATCCGTATCTGACGTTTTGTCAACGGCAGCGTACCAGTTTGCGGGATTCGTATTTTGTTGGCTCATCCGACTATTTTAAGCCGTATTAAGCCGTTCCTCCGACAGTCAGGCTGTCGATGCGTAAAGTTGGCTGCCCAACGCCCACGGGGACGCTCTGACCCTCTTTGCCGCAAACCCCGATACCGCCGTCTAATTTCAGGTCATTTCCGATCATGGAGACCTGTTTTAAGGACTCTGGGCCGCTACCAATGATGGTCGCGCCTTTGACTGGATATTGAATTTTGCCGTTTTCTACCCAATAGGCCTCTGAGGCTGAAAATACGAATTTACCGCTTGTAATGTCGACTTGACCGCCCCCAAAGTTGACGGCGTAAAGGCCGCGTTTAATACTGGCCACGATTTCTTGGGGATCATCCTTGCCGGCCAACATATAAGTATTGGTCATGCGTGGCATTGGTAGGGAGGCAAAACTCTCGCGCCGTCCATTGCCTGTCAAGGGCATGTTCATGAGTCTGGCATTCAGGCTATCCTGAATGTAACCCTTCAAAATGCCATCTTCGATCAAAGTGGTGCATTGGGTGGGCGTACCTTCATCATCGATATTGAGTGAGCCACGACGACCGGAGAGTGTTCCGTCATCAACAACAGTGACACCTTTAGCAGCAACTCGCTGGCCAATGCAGCCAGCAAAAGCTGACGAGCCTTTGCGATTAAAGTCACCCTCAAGACCATGACCTACTGCTTCGTGTAGTAATACTCCAGGCCATCCTGGTCCCATCACTACTATCATTGGGCCCGCTGGGGCAGGGCGAGAATCTAAATTAATTAGTGCGCCATCAACAGCTTCATCAACATATTGATTAATTAGTTTTGCATTGAAGTAGTGGTAATCATGACGAGCGCCACCGCCTGAGGATCCGGATTCGCGACGACCATTTTGTTCCGCAATCACATGGACGGATACCCGCACTAATGGACGTACGTCAGCAGCCAGTAGGCCATCAGCCCGAACTACGAGTACGACATCAAATTCGCCAGCCAAGCTAGCCATCACCTGAATGATCCGTGGGTCACGCGCTTTTGCACGACGCTCAATACCTTCGAGTAAAGCAATTTTTTCTTGGGGCGCAAGTGAATCTAAAGGATTTAAGTCTGAGTAGAGTCCGTTGGAAACGGGCGTAAAGATTTTGCTTGCAACAGCACGTGTACCACCTTGGGGGCCAATTACTCGGGTTGATTTGGCTGCTTTATTCAGCGCCTCTAAATTAATTTCATCAGAGTAAGCAAAGGCGGTCTTATCTCCATAGATTGCGCGCACACCAACACCCTGATCAATACTAAAGCTGCCGGATTTCACAATACCTTCTTCTAAGCTCCAGCTCTCGCTACGGGTGTGCTGGAAATAAAGGTCGGCATCATCGAGCTGATGCGTGAACATATTGCCAAAGGTGTGATGCAAATCTTGTTCAGAAAGGCCGGTCGGCTCAAGGAGAATGGATTTAGCCAGCTTGAGAAGATCGGCCTGTTTCTTGGGCTTAGTCCAATTACTTGGAAATAATGCTTCTGGTGCTTTCATCTTGATTTTGCTGAACTTTCTGTATTAAAGCTTGCGGTGTTTTAGTGCAGGTAGCTTAGAGCGTACCTCTTTTAATTTATCTTTGCTGAGTGTGCCCTGAATAAAACCCTCCCCCTCAGGAAGATTACTCAATATCTCTCCCCATGGATCAACTAGCATGCTCTCACCCCAAGTACGTCGTTGATTCAAGTGAATGCCTCCTTGAGCTGAGGCTAGAACATAGCATTGGTTTTCAATTGCGCGAGCGCGCAGAAGAATTTCCCAATGATCTTTACCGGTGGTATGGGTAAACGCAGCTGGAATAATGTGGCAGTCCACTTGACCAAGGGCGCGGTACAGCTCTGGAAAACGTAGGTCATAACAAATGCTTAGGCCAAAACACCATTCCACTTCATTAAGCTGAATTACAAATTGGCCTGGCTGGCTTCCTGCTGAAATGGTTTCAGATTCTTCGTATCGCTCCGTTGGAGTTTGAAAGCCAAATAAATGAATTTTGTCGTAACGAGCGATTTGGATACCAAGAGGATCAAATACTAAGGAGGTATTGAGAACCTTATTGGATTCTTTAGCCTCCAAAGGGATGGTTCCGGCAACTAGATAGATATTATTTTCTTGTGCAATCGCGGCAAGTCGTTCTTGAATCGGACCAGATCCTGCCGCTTCCCTTACATTGACCTTATCGGTATCTTTCAATCCCATTAAGCAAAAATATTCCGGCAATACGGCAATCTGTACTCCGCAATCTGTAGCAGCTTTAATTAAGCGAGCTGCAGTCTCAAGATTCTCATGGAGGCTGGGAGTCGACACCATTTGTATCGAGGCTATATTGAGTTCAGAAGCATTTCTTGGTGCGTTCATCTTTTTAACCTGGCATTTGGGTGGGCGCGTTTTGGTTTGCAGGCGGATTTACAGGAGCGGAATTAGGGGAGTTCGGTTTTGTTTGCTCTTTCAAAAGATTCTTAGTGCGAATCGTCTCTAAAGTTTTAGCATCGAGTGGTTGACCTTTTTGATCAAGCGGGATCACTTCCGGATTTTCCCAAGATCCCTGAACTAAATAATCTGTTTGCATAGTGCGATTAATTTGATTGGTAATGAGGTACTGCCCCAACACCGCTCCTAAGCCAATGATGGGGTTGATTGCAAATGCTGCTAGGGAGCCTGCAGTGGCATCAATCGTAGGAAATATAGTAATTCGGAGATCTTGAGTTTCTTTAGCGACATTGATTTGCCCCGTCATGGCAACCCGAGCTTGATCCAGAATCATGGTGAATTGTTTAGTTTGCGCAACTCCTTGGGCAATCTCAAAGTTACTAGCGATGGAATTGAAAGGCGTACCTTTAGTTGCTAAGTTTCCTAGACTACCTTTTAGATCAAAAGTTGCAAATCTAAAGAGACTTTGCAGACTGAGAACGTCTAATAACTTAGCCCCATCAGTATTGACTTCTAGTAAGCGGCCTTTAGCAAGGTCTAGGCTAACGTTGCCAGCAAGAGAATCATAGGCTGGAGAAAATGGTGACCCAGACCATGAGAGTGAGGCAGTGAGCTTTCCTTCACCACCCTCTACCGACTTAGAATTACTCCAATGAGCAATAATTTGCCCCGCATCTTTAATATTAACGTCCGCAGTAAATGAGCTTAGTTCAGGATTATTTTGGGTGCTGGCCTGCCACTGACCTTTGATAGTGGAATTGCCTTGAGGATTATTAATTTGCATTGACTCAAGTTTCATGAGGTCACGACTGGTTTTAGACTTGATTTTTACTGCGCCTAGTTGCACCTTTGTCCAACTCAAATCATCGATCGTTAAATCTAGGCTAGGAATAGCATTCGGGTCTACCGGACTCTTGAGAGGAGTCGCTTTTTGTGGAGCACCTTCCTTGGATAGCAAGTCTGCAGATGTGCGTTGATCCGGAACTTTTAAGCGCGCAAGTCTTCCAGAAATAAATCCACTAGGGTGATCATTGTTGCTGGGTTGCCATTGCATTTGACCAGTAATCTGGGATGAATTTAAACGCAGTTGCCAAGCGATATTTTTTTTCTGAGACTGCATGCTGACATCAGCCCACTCACGATCTAGGGCGATTAATTTCTTCACTTGAGCAGAGATTTGTATATCTTCCTGGGGAGTATTCGGCGGATTGACTTCATTCGTTTTACTCTTTGATTTTCCTGCCCCTAAAAACTCTATCCACTGATCAAGATCTAGTTCATTGCTTGTTAGGTTGAGTGAAAGGCCTTGCTGTGGCAACGGTGTTGGAGACCCAATACCTATTGCATTTTTTACTAAATTGGCGGAATTGAGATTTCCCTGAAGAAAATATTGATCTCCTAATTTTCCAGACCAATCTGCACGCATTAAATTATTCTTGCTAGCTGGGTAAATTTTTAGGCTGAGCTCACCCAACATAGGGGCTCCTGCTAATTTCTTGGCAGGAGAGGGGGCGGAGCTTGCCCAATTGCGTAAGTCAAAGTTGAGCTTGGTTTGGCTGCCCGCTTTGTTAAAGTTGATCAGACCTTCGTATTTGGCCGTTCCACTCATTGCGGTAAGGAGTGCCGGGTGAGCTGGAGATCTTAAATTTCCTGAAAGGTAATCTTTGATAAAGCTAGCATTGATATCGCCCCCGATACTAAAGCTCGTGTTACCTGGCGAAGAGGGCGCGCTAGTAATCTTCAAGACCCCGCCTAAAAAGTTTGCGGTGACGCTATCAAACTCAGGATTGACTTCGGTAATGCGCACCTTGCCCATCAGGTTTTCCATGGGGGGAATCTGCCCCCATTGCACTTGATTTCCAGGGAGATTTATTTTTGCATCGAAGTTGACGTCGTCACTTCCAGATAGCGGAATTTTCAAGTCAAGACCCATATTCACTGGGCCTTTAAGGGAGAGATTCTTGGCTAAGTTTGCTTGCGCAATGCCAACAGGTGATGCAAATACGTATTCGAGGATTTCAGAGCCATCACCCTCAATTGAGCCATTGATGAGTAATGCCAGATTTTTAGCGCTGAGATCCGGAATTTGTGCTTTGACCTTGGTGATTGCCACCTTTTTGTAGCTTGCTTTATCGACGTCAATATTCAAAGTTGCTTGCTTCATGGTGATACTGCCACTGACATTGTTGAGTGCTGACCAAACCCCTTGGCTTTTTGGTAGTAGAGGTACTGGCTTGAAGCTTGCCTTGGAGAATGGCAGGTTTAAGTTGAGCTCTCCCACGGTACCAGCTGGGTAAGGCGCCTGATTGGGGTCCCCTTTAATATGCAAAGAGCCATTTTGAATTTCCCCGGATTCAAAGGCTTTGCTAAGGTATAAACGGCTATCCTTATCCATTCCAACTGGCAAATAGCGATGTGCTGTAGCTAACTTAGCCTTAACAAACTCCATATCTAGAGTTATTTGATCGGGTTGTTTAGGGGCGCCGATCAGATAGCTGAGATCAAAATTGGTAGTGATTTCAGGGTTACTAAGTTGTAATTTCTTGGCATTAATTAGCCAGCCACCTTTTTGTTTGGACCAGCTAATCTCGCCTTTTGCGCGGTCCAGTTGAATTTCGGAATCGGATAAAAAGTCACTCATCTCCAACTCAAGATTTCTAGAGTCTAGTGTGAAGTTACCTTGCTTATGATTACTAACTAAGTTGCCAGATAAATTTGTAACTGAGGGCATCGATTTATTCACTCCAGTGAAGCTAATCTCATTGAGCTTTGCGCTGATAGTGAAGTCGAGCTTGTTGGAAGAAAACCAATTTCCCGGAATAGGTAAGGCTGATAGGGCGGATTGGCTCTCGGACCAATTCATATCTACATTTTGTAACTCACCATCTGCCTCAGAAAGCTTGATCCATTGATGAATCTTTTTAGGTAGCGGAAGATTGAGAGCGAAGAGTGCAATATCCTCCAATTGTATTTTCGGTGATGAGAAACCGAACTCTTTGATCTCGCCGCCATCTTTTGGTGGACGCCAGCGGAAAGTAATTGGGCTTAATTTTTCAAGTGGTGCAGTTTGTGAACTATCAATATTGCGCCATGCCAAGGTTTTTGTTGTGAGGGAATTTAAGCCGCCATCTGTATCTTGGATCAGCTCTGTCTCCAGCCTGCCAAACTCAAGGGGATCCTCATCCTTATTTAATTGCACTACGAGCTGATCTGCTGTTAAGGACATTTGTCCACCATTAGCATTGCTACCATCCAGCTTCAGGCTGCCCTTGGAGTTGACCTTGCCACCTAGCTCGTAGATCGGAAGACTCAGGTCTTTAGAAATTTGACCGAGCTTGAGCTCAGTAAAATCCCATGAAATGGTTCCGATCCAGTCACGCCAATTGCCTGCCTGGCCACCAAGATGATGGACAAAGTCAGCTTCGAGTTTGATTGGACTTGGGCTCCAGGGTGTTTGAGTGATGAGCTGACCCTCATGACTGCGAATGCCGTTGATCAAGTAGAAGCTTTGAATATCAATGGCGGTTTTTAGCCTTCGACTTTGTTGGTCTTCCCAGTAAATTTTGGCATTGTTAACTCGGATATTATTTTGAGCGAGTAACCAGTTTCCGGTTGAAAAATTATTGGCGTCGCCTTGAATTGGAATTCCGGCAATTGAAACGATGCCTTTTGCATCTCGCTGTGCGTATAGCTGCGCCCGATCAATGGTGATCTCGTGAAAATAGGGCGCTAAATAATAGAAAGAAAGCCAGCTGAGTTGCCCGCTGATATCTTCAATGAGCAAGGGCGGGGTGGAATTGCCTACGCTATTGAATCGCAAGCCTTGAATTGCAAAGCTTGGTCGAATTCCAGTCCAAGATACCTGGACATCATCCATCGTGACATTGGCGCCTAAACGAGCACTCATTAAGCGCTCTATGGTGGATTTTGATTTTTCAATCTGTGGCCATAGAACAAAACGCACCCCGAGATGGCCTAATACAAAAAAAGCCACAGTGATACCTGCAAGAATGAGGGCACGCTTACGCCAGCGACCACCAGAACCTGGAGGACGCTTTTGAAGCACGCTCTGCAGGCGAGTCCGGATGATGTTTACAAGCATGGTCTCTATTATCCGTCAGCTATTAGGTGATCGCCAAGCTTCTGCAGGTTTAGGTCTAGAGTCAGATTAAGATGGAGAAATGACTGACTTTGCCGCCCAAATTGAATTTCTAAAGCAGCACTCTAGCTATGCGCAGCGGTGGCTCAATTCTCGTCCTGATTGGGTTGATTGGCTTCGTTCTCAGGGCGCCCAAAAAGTAGATGTAGTTGGAATCGAAGATTTATTGGCTCCTTGCCAAGATGCTTTAGCTGCCCCTGAGCAAGATGAGGCTCAGTTTATGGCGGATCTGAGGCTGGCAAGGCAACGCCTCATGCTTTGGATTGCCTTCCGAGACCTCAATGGCATGGCTGACCTCAGTGAGGTAACGCATGCGCTGAGTCATTTTGCTGAGGAGACGGTAGCCCTTTCGATTGCCTATATCCGAGCAGATCAGCAACGTCGTTTTGGCTTGCCTTGGAGCCGGGTCACAGATTCAGAGATGCCTTTAATGGTGGTGGGTATGGGTAAGTTGGGTGGGCTAGAACTCAACCTTTCTTCTGATATCGACCTGATCTTTTTGTATGAGCACGAAGGTGATACTCAGGGCGGACCTAAGAGCCTGTCCTATCACGAGTGGTTTACGCGAATGGGTAAGCACCTGATTAAATTATTGGCAGAGCATGACGCCAATGGGTTTGTATTTCGGGTAGATATGCGCTTAAGGCCCAATGGGGATTCTGGCCCCCTAGTCTGTAGTCTCGATATGCTCGAAGAATATTTATTGGTACAAGGCAGAGAGTGGGAGCGCTATGCTTGGATTAAGGGTAGGTTGATCTCACCCCTACCTCACTCTCCCTCTTTTGCCCATTGCGAGCGTGAGCTCGATCAACTCATTCGCCCTTTCGTATATCGCCGACATTTAGATTATGGTGTGATTGCATCCATCCGTGAGTTGCATGCCCAAATACAGCATGAGGCTGAGAAGCGCTCCTCTAACCATCATGGTCGATCTAGGGATATTAAATTGGGTCGTGGCGGCATCCGAGAGATTGAGTTCTTAGCGCAAATGTTTCAGTTAATGCGGGGTGGCACCGATCCCCGCTTTCGTATTCGACCTACTCTAGAGGTATTGGAGTTGATAAAGCAACAAGGTATTTTGCCTGCTAAAGAAATTGATGATTTAAAGGCGGCTTACATTTACTTACGTCGCTTAGAGCATCGGATTCAGGTTTGGGAGGATCAGCAGACACACTATTTGCCCGAGGATGAGGCCCCTCGTGCTCGCTTGGCAGCTAGTATGGTCGGCCCTGATCAGACTCAAGAACAAGCTCGTTTTTTATCTGAGCTCGACACACACCAAACGGCAGTAGCTCAGTATTTTGAAAAAGCTTTTGTACTCGATGATGCTGCACGTTTAGACAATACCTCTCTTCCGGCAGGCTGGGAGCCTGACGCCACCCTATTCCCAGAGTCTGCTACCCGATGGTTGGCTTGGGCTGATAGCTCTAAGCAAAGACAGTTACCAGAAAAAAGTAGAATTATTTTTAACAACCTCATTCGCAAGGCTGCGGAGAACTTGCAAGTGGATCAGCCTATTGTGATTAGCGCAGATCAAGCCTTGCTTCGCTTTTTTGATTTGCTAGAAGCAGTTGCAAGGCGCAGCGCCTATCTCTCCATCTTGTCTGAATATCCTCAGGCACTATTCAATGTATTGGCTTTGCTCAAGACCTCTCAATGGGGTGCGCAATATTTAACTCGGCATCCTCATCTCTTGGATTATTTGCTCAACTCGCGTACTGAGAAAGCCCTGATTGAAGATCCTGAACAGTATTGGCAGGAAGTAAAAGCGACCCTGGATATGCGTCTGGATGACGTGATGGCAGATGGTGATGGCTCAGAGCAGGCGATGGATATTTTGCGCATTACCCATCACACCGAAACCTTTATCACTTTGCTCGCAGACTTAGGAATTGGCATGGATCACGAGCTTTCGGTTGAGAAGGTAAGTGATCATCTATCTGCTTTGGCAGACTTGATATTGCAGACCACTTTTGAGCGGGTATGGCCTAGCGTTGCCCAGAAGTTTGCATTACCGCTTGATGCGACTGCGCCATTCGCAGTAATTTCTTATGGCAAGTTGGGTGGTAAAGAGTTGGGATATGCCTCCGACTTGGACTTGGTTTTCTTATATCAAGCCGAAGAAACTGATTTTGCTGCCCAAGAAATTTATGCGCTACTCGCTAAGCGGATGATCAACTGGTTAACCGCTTATACGTCGGCCGGGAGTCTCTTTGAGATCGACACACGACTTCGCCCAAATGGTTCCGCTGGATTTCTGGTAACAAACGCCGATGCATTTAAGAAATACCAGATGCGGGAGGGTGACAACGCCGCATGGGTTTGGGAGCATCAAGCTCTGACACGAGCTAGATCCTCGGCGGGATCAAGAGTAGTTGGAGAATTTTTTGATAGTGTGCGATTTGACGTTTTAAGTCAGAAGCGTGATGTCGGACAACTGCGCCACGAGATTTTAGAGATGCGTCGCAAGGTTCATGCTGGACATCCAAACCCCAGCCCCGACTTTGATTTGAAACATGATGCCGGCGGTATGGTGGATATTGAATTTATCGTGCAATTTTTAGTCTTGGCATTCTCAAGTGCTTATCCACAGCTGATTGGTAATCTGGGAAACATTGCCTTACTTCGGATTGCTGGAGAGGCGGGCTTAATTCAAGCTTCAGTAGCGCAAGAGGTGGGGGATGCCTATCGTTTACTGCGGGCGCGTCAACATCGCTTGCGTTTAGATGGCGCAGAAAAGACACGGGTAGATTTGGCACTTGAGCCTCAGCTGGTTCAAGCAAGAGAAGTGGTGCTGAATTTATGGCAAGAAATCTTTCTGGCCCCTTCGGATACTGAACAAGCTTAGTTTTGCTCTAATAGCTCGCGAGCGTGTCGGCGTGTAGTGTCGGTAATCGTTGCTCCACCCAGCATGCGCGCAACTTCCTCTACTCGCTCGGACCTTCCAAGTGGCATGACCTGTGAGAGGGTTTTATCACCCGCTTGAGATTTGCTTACTTTGAGGTGGTGATTACCTTGCGCTGCCACTTGTGGCAAGTGAGTCACACACAGAATTTGATGCGACTCACCGAGTTGACGCAACAACTTTCCAACCGTCTCTGCAACGGCGCCACCAATACCGGCATCGACTTCATCAAATATGAGTGTGGGTGTAAATGATGCCTTGCTAGTAATGACGCTGATGGCTAAGCTAATACGCGCTAATTCACCGCCGGAAGCTACTTTTGCTAAAGAGCGCGGTGTGCTTCCAGCATGGCCAGCAACCAAGAACTCAATTTGCTCGAGACCATGAGTGCCACCTTCGGCCAAAGGTAGTAAGGCAATCTCCAGTTGTCCACCCGCCATCGATAGGTCCTGCATCGCAGTGGTAACTTGTTTACCCAAATCTAGCGCAGCCTTGTTACGTTTTTGTGAGAGTTGCTTTGCTTGTTTGAGATAGGCAAGCTCTTCTTGTTTCACCCTCTCACGTAAAGCTTCTATATTTTGCGAGGCCGTTAATGCCTCTAAACGTTCGGTAGTATCTAAAAGAAGCTTTGGTAAATCATCTGCTTCGGTACGGTATTTTCTGGCTGCACCATGAAGCGCTTGCATGCGCTCCTCCACCTCGCTGAGGCGTGCAGGATCTAAATCGAGTTTTTGTAAGTAACGATTGAGACCATGCACTGCTTCATCTATCTGAATTTGGGCTGACTCTAAGGCTTGACTGATATCGCTCAGTCCGGAGTCATGCTCTGCTAGTGCGCTGATATTAGCGCTAGCCTTAGAGAGGGTAGATTCGACAGAGTTATCCGCATCGCTCAGAGCATCAATTGCCTCTTGGCAGCCGCTCATAATTTTTGCACCATTGGCTAGTCGTGCATGCTCACTTTGAATGGTGGTCCATTCACCTTCCTGTGGAGAGAGTTCATTGAGTTCCTCCAATTGCCATTCCAAGCGCTCACGCTCGCGTTCAATATCTTGCCCAGCATTTTCAGCTTGCTCTAGTCTGCGACGCGATTCATTGAGAGTTTTAAATAATTGGGAGACCTCAGTAACTAAATCTAGATGATTAGCATGGCGATCTAGTAGTTCGCGCTGCGCACCACCTTTGAGTAAAAGTTGATGTGCATGTTGACCATGAATATCTACCAATTGATCGCCTGCTTCTCGCAGTTGCGCTAAGGTTGCTACGCTACCATTAATAAAAGCGCGGCTACGGCCATTGGCCTCTACAGTTCTTTTCAGTAAAAGACTTTGCCCATCATCTTCCAGTGGAAAACCTTGCTCATCTAACCATTGATTGAAGTGTTTAATTTGCTGTGCGTCAATCCGAAAGAGAGCACTAATTTCTGCACGACTGCAGCCTTCACGAATTTGGCTACTATCTGCACGTTCGCCTAGCACCAAAGCTAGTGCATCCAAGAGGATGGATTTACCAGCACCTGTTTCACCGGTCAGGACTGTAAACCCAGAGGAAAAGTCGAGTTCTAGCTGGTCAACAATGACAAAGTCGCGAAGCGATAGTGTTTGTAGCATGCTTTAGCGTACCAAAAAATTCGACATCAGAATGTCGATGGGTACTCATTCCAATGTAACTTCTCTCGCAAGGTTTTGTAGTCACTATGACTGCGAGGGTGAAGTAGGGTGATTGTTTTTTCAGATTGACTGACTTCAATGATGTCACCTGATTGCAAATGAGTTTGTGATTGCATGTCAAAGTTCACAATGACTTCTCTACCGTCAACCACTTCGATACTCACCACAATGTCTTGAGGTAAGACGATGGGGCGATTAGATAAAGAGTGCGGTGCAATTGGTGCCAAAAGAATTCCGGCAACTCGTGGATGTAGGATTGGTCCACCAGCGGAAAGGGCATAAGCTGTTGAGCCGGTAGGGGTGGACACAATTAAGCCATCTGATCGCTGGTTATACATAAATGAACCGTTGACGCGTACTGCAAGCTCCACCATTCCTGAGATTCCGGAGCGATTGACTACTACATCGTTCAGGGCGAGGGCTTGATTGATTTTTTTGCCATCACGCATCACTACTGCACCTAGGAGCGTTCTGGTATCGGCTTCGTAGTCACCAGCAATAATTTGCGGTAAAACCGTTTGAACGTTCTGGATGGGGATGTCGGTCATATAGCCTAAGCGGCCCATATTGATGCCAACCAGGGGGACATGACTGCCGGCCAGTTGGCGCCCAATCCCCAGCATTGTCCCGTCGCCACCTAAAACTACTGCTAAATCAATGGCTCCCGCAAACTCTTCTACTTTTTTGATTGGGTAGGCTGTAAGGCTTAAGTGGCTTGCAGTAGAGCTTTCAATATAGACCTCACAGCCTTGCTGGCCAAGTAGTACCGCTAGGTCCTTAAGGCGCTCTTGCATGCCGTCAGCCTGATATTTGCCAACAAGCGCAAGCCGGCTAAAGGCCTTTTTGCTGGAATTTGGGGATGGGCTTAACATATAACGATTAAACCATACGCATAAGATCCCTTCCACCATGGATGATCGTTCCCGCGCCTTACTGAAAACCCTCATCGAGCGATATATCGAAGAGGGGCAGCCTATTGGCTCACGCACTCTATCTCGATTCTCGGGATTGGATCTTTCTGCGGCCACGATTCGCAATGTCATGGCGGATTTAGAGGAAATGGGCCTGGTAACCAGCCCACATACCTCAGCGGGTCGTATCCCAACTCCAAGGGGCTATCGCCTCTTTGTGGATACGATGGTGACAGTTCGCCCTTTAGAGGAAATTGCTACCCGTGAGATGGAAAAAGGGCTTTTGCCAGATTCACCGCAAAGGGTGCTGAACTCTGCTGCGCAAATCCTGTCTAATTTGACCCATTTTGCCGGGGTGGTGATGACGCCGAAGCGGGCTCAGGTCTTTAAGCATATTGAATTCTTAAGGCTTGGAGAGGGCAAAATTCTGCTCATTATGGTTACACCTGAAGGCGATGTTCAAAACCGCATCCTGCCCACCTCTCAGGACTACACTCCAAGTCAGCTAATAGAGGCTGGAAATTACATCAATACTCAGTTTGCCGGCAAGAGTTTTGCAGAAGTGCGTGCGCACCTTGCCTCTGATTTGGATAATTTACGAAGCGATATCTCGGGGCTGATGGCTCTGGCATTGCATAGTGGTGTTAGTGACTACGGCATGGGTCAAGGAGATATGTTGCTATCAGGTGAGCGGCGCTTACTCAATGTTGGTGATCTCAGTACGAATTTGGATAAGTTGCGCAAGATGTTCGATATGCTAGAGCAAAAGTCGGTTCTGATGCAGTTGTTAGACGTATCTAGTCATGCTGATGGCATTCAAATCTTTATTGGCGGCGAGAGTGATTTGCTGCCTTATGAAGATTTGGCGGTGATTAGTGCACCTTATAGCGTAGATGGTCAGATTGTTGGCACCCTTGGCGTTATTGGACCAACTCGTATGGCATATGATCGGGTGATTCCGATTGTCGACATCACCTCTAAGTTGTTATCGGGTGCATTAAGTGCACCAATCAGTTCTTAGTCATCATTATATTTTTCAGCTCTCTTTAATAAAGACGGATCTTCCTTGAATCAAAACCCCCACTTACGCCCCTCTAAGACAGCAGTGTTATTGCTCAACTTGGGTACTCCTTCTGCTCCAACAGCTAAGGCAGTTAGAGCCTACCTCAAAGAATTTCTATCTGATCCACGCGTTGTAGAAATTCCCCGCATTATTTGGTGGTGTATTTTGAACGGTATTATTTTGCCGATTCGTAGTGGTGCTTCTGCAAAGAAATACGCTTCCATTTGGTTGCCAAAATTGGGTTCTCCATTGATGCATTACTCACGCCTTCAAGCAAAAGAGTTGGGCGAGAAATTCGCAAGCCACGGTGAAGTAGTGCTGGTGGATCTAGCTATGCGTTATGGCGAACCTTCAACTCAGCAAGCCCTAGAAGCCTTGCAGGCACAAGGCATGGAGCGTCTTTTGTTGCTGCCACTATATCCGCAATATTCAGCAACCACTACGGCATCTAGTTTTGATGAAGTATTTCGCGTGCTGGGAACTTGGCGTAATCAACCCGAGTTGCGTTTGATTAAGTACTATCACGACAACCCTGCCTATATTTCAGCATTACGTGATCAAGTGCTCGGTGTATGGGATAAAGATGGCCGCCCAGATTTTGCTGCCGGTGATCGCCTTGTAATGTCTTTTCATGGATTACCCAAGCGCAATTTAATGAAGGGCGACCCCTATCATTGTGAGTGCTTGAAAACTGGCCGCCTACTTGGTGAGTCATTGGGTCTAGTGCCTGGACAGTACTTAGTTACTTTTCAATCTCGCTTTGGTAAGGCGGAGTGGCTCAAGCCTTACACAGCTCCGATGATTGAAGAGTTGGGTAAAGCAGGTTGTAAACGAGTCGATATTTTTTGCCCAGGATTTCCGGCGGATTGCTTAGAGACTTTAGAGGAGATTGCCATGGAGGCGCGTGAGATCTTCTTGGAGCATGGCGGCAAAGACTACCGCTACATCCCTTGCTTAAATAGCAATCCAAAGTGGATTGATGCAATGTATGAGATTGCCCAGCAGCATCTATCTGGCTGGAGTTTAGGTGTTGAGTCCGATGCGGTATTACAGGAGCGTGACCGTTTGGCTGAGTTAGCTAAAGCGAAGATTGCTTAAAGCTTGGCGCACTTGAAGTTGCCTAAATTGGCCCCATATTGTTGATAAGTAACCATCCTGATAGAAAAGTGAATTTGTTCCTATGACCCAAGAAAATCAAAATCCATCTCCTGAGCAAGAAAATACTGCTGCCGATTCTCAGGCTGAAGCTGGTGTACAGGCAACTTCTTCAGATGCGCAAGCAAAGACACCGGAACAAGAAATTGCTGAGTTAAATCAAAAGCTAACCGAGATGCAGGATAACTACTTGCGCGCTAAGGCCGAGGGTGAAAACATTCGCCGCCGTGCAGCCGAAGATGTTTCAAAGGCGCATAAGTTTGCGATTGAGAGTTTCGCTGAGCACCTCGTGCCAGTTACAGACAGCCTTTACGCAGCTCTGAATGCGGAGACCGTAGATGCCAAAGCCTTTAAAGAGGGCCTAGAAATCACTTTAAAACAACTGCTATCCGCCTTTGAAAAAGGTCGTATGACGGAATTGAACCCAGCTGTAGGTGATAAGTTTGATCCTCACCACCACCAGGCCATTGCTTCAGTTCCTTCAGACCAAGAGGCTAATACGGTGGTTTCAGTGCTCCAAAGGGGTTATTCCATTGCTGATCGCATTCTGCGCCCAGCCTTGGTCACTGTGAGCGCCCCCAAATAGGGTATTAAAAGCCTCTAAATGGGGTTTTCTGGGTCAAAAAGATAAAAAGGGCAGAAATCTGCCTTTTTTGTTTTTCAACCCTTGAATTTCTCTTCTTCGACCCCATTTATTCCTTATCGAATTATTCGCAGTTTGACGAAATTACACGTAACTTAATTTTTTGGAGCCATTATGGGAAAGATTATCGGAATTGACTTAGGAACCACGAACTCGTGCGTTTCTGTTGTTGAAAACAATGCACCTAAGGTTGTCGAGAACGCAGAAGGCGGTCGCACAACCCCTTCCATCATCGCTTATGTTGAAGACGGCGAAGTATTGGTTGGTGCGCCTGCAAAGCGCCAATCAGTAACAAATCCTAAAAACACCATCTACGCAGTAAAGCGTTTGATGGGTCGTAAATTTACTGATGCGGAAGTACAAAAAGACATCGGTTTGATGCCTTACAAAATTGTTCAAGCGGACAACGGTGATGCTTGGGTTGAGGCGCGCGACAAAAAAATGGCACCACAACAAGTGTCAGCAGAAATTTTGCGCAAAATGAAAAAGACTGCCGAAGATTACCTCGGTGAAGAAGTAACTGAGGCGGTGATTACTGTTCCTGCTTACTTCAACGATAGCCAACGTCAAGCTACTAAAGATGCGGGTCGTATCGCTGGTCTAGATGTCAAGCGCATTATTAACGAGCCAACTGCTGCAGCATTAGCCTTCGGTTTGGATAAGCAAGACAAGGTTGATCGCAAGATTGCTGTATACGACTTGGGCGGCGGTACATTCGACGTATCCATTATTGAGATTGCTAACGTAGATGGTGAGAAGCAGTTCGAGGTGCTTTCTACCAACGGCGATACTTTCTTGGGCGGTGAAGATTTTGACCAGCGCATCATTGACTGGATCATTGCTGAATTCAAGAAAGAACAAGGCGTAGATTTGAGTAAGGATGTATTGGCATTGCAGCGTTTAAAAGATGCAGCTGAGAAAGCCAAGATCGAATTGTCATCCGCACAACAAACTGAAATCAATTTGCCATACGTGACTGCTGATGCTGGCGGCCCTAAGCATTTGAACTTGAAGTTAACCCGCGCTAAGTTGGAATCTTTGGTAGAAGAGTTGATCAACCGTACGGCTGGTCCTTGCTTGACCGCAATTAAAGACGCTGGTGTGAATCCTGCTGATATTGATGATGTGATCTTGGTTGGTGGTCAAACTCGTATGCCTGCTGTTCAGGACAAGGTAAAAGAGATTTTCGGTAAAGAGCCACGCAAAGATGTGAACCCAGATGAGGCAGTTGCAGTTGGTGCTGCCATTCAGGGATCGGTATTGTCTGGTGATCGTAAAGACGTATTGCTTTTGGACGTAACTCCATTATCTCTGGGTATCGAAACCTTGGGCGGCGTGATGACCAAGATGATTCCGAAGAACACGACTATTCCTACTAAGCATTCACAGGTTTACTCTACAGCGGAAGACAACCAGCCTGCGGTAACTATTAAGTGCTTCCAAGGTGAGCGTGAGATGGCTTCCGCTAACAAATTGCTCGGTGAGTTTAATTTGGAAGGTATTGCTCCAGCACAACGCGGTATGCCACAAATTGAAGTGACTTTTGATATTGATGCCAACGGTATTTTGCATGTAACTGCAAAAGATAAAACAACTGGCAAAGAGAACAAGATCACCATTAAGGCAAACTCAGGTCTGACTGAAGAAGAAATTTTACGCATGGTAAAAGATGCTGAAGCGAATGCCGATGAAGATAAAAAAGCATTGGAATTAGTAACGGCACGCAACACTGCTGATGCTTTGGCTCACTCAACTAAGAAAGCTTTGGAAGAGCATGGTGCTGCTTTGGAGGCTTCTGAGAAGGAAGCAATTGAAGCTGCTTTGAAAGAATTGGACGAGGCAATTAAGGGTAGCGATAAAGCTGCGATTGAGGCCAAGACTGAGGCTTTGGGTAAGGCAAGTCAGAAGCTGGGTGAAAAAGCCATGGCTGCTGAGCAAGCTAAAGCTGGTGCTGCTCCTGGCGCAGCTCCTGGTGGCGCGCAAGCTGCCGCTCCAGATGCTGACGTAGTTGATGCAGATTTCAAAGAAGTGAATGACAAAAAGTAATCCCTTCATTGATAGCCATTTAACGTAGTTTAGAGGTACTTAAATAACAAGTCGGCCACGTGCCGACTTGTGTCATTCAGGTTGTTGAGAGGAATTTTGTGTCTACAAGTAAACGCGATTATTACGAAGTCTTGGGAGTTGCCAAAGGCGCTAGCGATGAGGAGCTAAAAAAAGCTTATCGAAAAATGGCGATGAAGCATCACCCTGACCGTAACCCCGATAGCAAAACAGCAGAAGCGCAATTTAAAGAAGTTAAAGAGGCGTACGAAACTTTAACGGACCAGAATAAGCGTGCCGCATATGATCAGTATGGTCATGCTGGCGTTGATCAATCTGGTGGTTTTGGCGGCGGCGGCTTTGGTGGCGGTGGTTTTGCTGACGCTTTCGGCGACATCTTTGGCGATATTTTTGGGCAAGGTGGCGGGCGTCAGTCAGGACCGCAGGTATATAAAGGTGCTGATTTACGTTACAACATGGAGATTACTCTGGAGCAGGCTGCCGAGGGTTACACAACCCAAATTCGGGTACCAAGCTGGAGTAATTGCAAGCCGTGTCATGGCACTGGCGCTGAACCTGGTAGTAAAGCCGAGAGATGTACTACTTGCGCAGGTCATGGCCAGGTCCGTGTCCAGCAAGGTTTCTTCTCCATGCAACAAACTTGCCCTAAGTGCCGCGGCACTGGTGAGTACATTCCTAAGCCATGCAAGACTTGCCATGGCAGCGGTAAACATAAAGAACAAAAGACACTTGAAATCAAAATCCCTGCGGGTATTGATGATGGTATGCGTGTGCGCTCTGTTGGCAATGGTGAGCCCGGCGTCAATGGTGGACCATCCGGCGATCTTTATGTAGAGGTGAGGGTCAAACCTCATAAAGTATTTGAGCGTGATGGCAGTGACCTGCATGTCCAAATGCCGATCTCATTCGCAACTGCAACGATTGGTGGGGATATCGAAGTTCCAACGCTCTCGGGACGCGTAGAGTTTTCGATTCCTGAAGGTACACAGACTGGAAAAACATTCCGTTTGCGTAACAAGGGCATTAAAGGTTTGCGCTCTACTATCGTTGGCGATCTCTTTGTCCACGTTGCCGTCGAGACTCCGGTAAAGCTGACCGATGAGCAGAAAAAATTACTGCAGAAATTTGATGACAGCTTGAAGTCAGGTGGCGACAAACACAATCCACATCAAAAGGGTTGGTTTGACGGTGTAAAGAGTTTTTTTAGTTAACTACTATCTTAGACTTATCCAGCAAAGCCGTGTTCGGGTCCGGGGAACTTTCCGGATTTCACTTCTCGAACATAGGCTTTGATTGCTGCCTCAATTGAGGCATGTCCATCCATAAAGTTTTTAACAAACTTTGGTGGCTTTCCGGGGCTAATGCCCAGCATATCTTGTAGTACTAATACTTGACCTGAGCAATTCGCGCCTGCGCCGATTCCAATGGTGGGGATGGAGAGCGATTCAGTAATAAGCTTGCCTAATGAAGATGGAATGGCTTCAAGCACGATCATTTGTGCGCCAGCTTGCTCGCAAGCAATGGCCTGCTCAAGCATGATACTTGCGGCATCTTTCGATTTGCCTTGAACCTTATAACCACCCAGGATGTGAACGGACTGGGGTAATAGTCCTAAATGGGCGCAAACAGGAACACTACGTTCTACTAAATACTGAATGATGTCGATTTGCCAATTGCCACCTTCAAGTTTGACCATATCAGCACCAGCGCGCATGAGTTCTGCTGCTGAATCTAAGGCTTGGACGGGGTCACCATAGCTGGCAAAAGGTAGGTCGGCAATGATGAATGCATGGGTGTTGGCTCGAGCGACGCATTCAGTGTGATACGCCACTTGCTCAACAGTTACGGATGTTGTACTGGAGTGACCTTGAATCACATTGCCTAATGAGTCCCCAATCAGGATGGTTTCTACTCCGCTGCGATTTAACAGGGCTGACATGGTTGAATCGTAAGCCGTCAGCATGGTGATTTTTTCACCTTCAGCATGCATGGCATGGAGTTTAGAAATCGTAATTGGCTTTTCGCCTTGTAAGTAACCCATGGCGTGAGTTTAATGAATTAATGCGCTGACTGGCTATAAACCTGTTTTTCACCGCAATGACAGTTGCGGCAAGAGAGTTTTTCAATGCGCTGATCGGCTACGTTGGGTAAATACGCCTTGAGTTCGCCCCAGTTGGGTAAAAAGAAATCTGGGGCAATTTCTAGTAAGGGAAGTAAAACAAATGAGCGCTCAATGATTCTGGGGTGGGGGATTGTGAGTTCTGTATCTGTTTGAGAAACGCCTTCAAATGCCAGGATGTCCAAATCAATTGTGCGAGGTGCATTTTCGTAAGGACGCTCACGGCCAAATTCTTGTTCGACTGCTTGGCAGACGTGCAAAAGGCCATAAGGACTGAGTTGCGTTTCAATTTCAATCACAGAATTAATGTAGTCGCCCCCGGTAGCTTGAAAGGGCGCACTTTGGTAGAAACAGCTTTTGCTTACGATTTGGAGTTCGCAGCGCTGGGCAAGACACACAATCGCATCAGTAATGAGCTGACGCGTGTCACCGATATTTCCACCAAATCCAATAAAAGCTCGAGCCATGCCCATTCCAAACAAGAGAGAGGTACAAAAAACTAGTAGAACTACTTTACTGAATTTTTCTCAAGTCTGCTTAGTCTGCTGCGCTTTCACTGGGCACGGCCACCTTGGCTTTTCTACGGCGACGTCTTTTTGTGGGGGCAGCGCTATTACCAGTCTCGTTTTTGACGCTGGCCATCAAGGCTTCTTGCTCTGCTGGGTCGCTTGCGATGAAGCTGCTCCACCACTCTCCTAAAGCGGGATTTTTCTCACCCGTAGCACAACGCAGGAGCATAAAGTCATAACCCGCTCTAAAACGTGGTGATTCAATCAGGCGATAAGGGTAGCGTCCAACACGCTTTTCAAATCGGGGCTGCATTGACCAGATTTCTCGCATGTCGCTCTCGAAACGTCGCTGAATTACCATGCCGCTGCTTTGGCTGGCAATGGTCTCATCCATGGCGTCATGTAGTGCGGGAATGTTGGAAATCCCTTTAGCAATATTCTTTTTCCAATTATTGAGTAGATCTGGCCACAGCAAAGTCGCAAACAAGAATCCGGCCGAAACGCTTTTACCCGATTGGATGCGTTCATCGGTATTGGCGAGCGCAATGCGAACAAAATCATTTGCTTCTTGAGAGTCTGCACTCTGATCCAAGATATGATCCAGCAAAGGTAGTAGGCCATGATGAAGTCCTGCATCCTTGAGGCCTTGAATCGCAGCCCATGAGTATCCAGACATGAGAAGTTTGAGGATTTCATCAAAGAGGCGAGCAGAAGGTACATCGTGAATCAATTTACCTAATTTGGCGATAGGTGCGCGCGTTGCTGCGTCTAAGGTAAAGCCAGTCTTGGCTGCAAAGCGAATGGCGCGCAGCATACGAATCGGATCTTCACGATAGCGCTTAGCCGGATCACCAATCATGCGCAAGGTTTTCTTCTGCATGTCAGCCATACCGCCGTGATAGTCGAGTACAGTTTCAGTAGCAGGGTCGTAGTACATCGCATTGATGCTGAAATCTCTACGCGCAGCATCTTCATGCTGGCTACCCCAGACGTTATCGCGCAAAATACGGCCATTTTCTGCTATATGCTCGCCAGCGTTCTCTAGCAGAGCCCTAAAGGTAGATACCTCAATAATTTCAGGTTGGCCTTTGCCAAAAAAAGTGACATGCACAATCTGAAAGCGACGACCAATGAGGCGTGCTTTACGAAATAGTTTTTGTACCTGCTCAGGTGTGGCATTGGTTGCCACATCGAAGTCCTTAGGGCCAATGCCTAAAGCTAAATCTCGTACAGCACCGCCCACAATAAAAGCATCATAGCCAGCCTGCTGCAATGTCTGAGTTACCTTCACAGCATTTTTGGACAGTAAGTCTGGGTCAATTCGGTGAGTTTTTTTAGGGACTCGTTTCGGTGCGCCAGAGGTATGGGCTGCAGTATGTCGGATCATGGGATCACGACGCAAAATACGTTTAATAAATTTGGTAATCATGCAAACAGTTCAAGTATGGGCCAGTGACGTTTTAAGGCTTCATCACGTAGGCGAGCATCCGGATTGGTGGCAACTGGATTGCTCACTTTTTCCAGGAGAGGTAAATCATTCATTGAGTCTGAATAAAAATAACTTTGTGGCAATTCATCAAACGTGAGCTTTTGGGTAGCAAGCCAATCATGAACGCGTTGAATTTTGCCTTCCCTAAAACTCGGTATACCTTTGACTTCGCCTGTGAAATCGGCGAAAGGCTGATCTCCCACAGTGGCAGGTTCAGTAGCTACCAGATGTTCAATGCCAAAACTTTCTACGATGGGGCGAGTAACAAAGCTATTGGTTGCAGTCACAACGCAGCAAAGATCGCCAGCATCTTGGTGACGCTTCACGAGATCAACCGCCTGTTGACGGAGTTGGCCAGTAATGACCTCATGCATGAAGGCGTCATGCCATTCTTTGAGCTGTGCGCGGGAATGTTCGGAGAGTGGCTTTAATGCAAAGCGTAGGAACTCTTGAATATTCAGATTTCCATCTTTATAGTCCTGATAAAAGCGTTCATTTTGCTGCGCATAGTATTTGCTATCGACTACACCAATGCGCGCCAAGAACTGACCCCATTCATAATCGCTATCGCAGGGGAGAAGAGTGTGATCTAAATCGAACAGTGCTAATTGAGTCATGAATATTTATTTAGGCTGCAAGAGCTCTCTAACGAGGGGCAAGGTGACAGCGCGTTTTGTTTCTAGTGAGTAAGCATCTAAAGCATCAATCAATGCCATCAGGCTGGGCATATCTCGATAAAAGCGATTTAGCAACCAAGGCAATACATCTGACGATAAAACCAAGCCGCGCGCTTGCGCTGCTTGTTGTAAGGCTTCTATTTTCTGATCATCGCCCAAAAGGTGGGTTTGAAAGACCAAGCCCCATCCCAGGCGGGTGCGCAGGTCTTCTCTCAGTCTTAATGCACCAGGGGCAGCATTACCTGCCATGAAAATATGTATTGCTTCACTACCCTGAATGGCATTCAGAATACGAAATAAGGATGCTACCAGGCGTTCATCAAGTCGATCTACGTCATCAACGGTAATGACTGAGGGTGCAGCACTGGTGCATAGAGCAGGCAGACTTTCCTCCAGACTCACCCAAGAAATGGGTTCATTGGGAGTTAGGGGGAAGTGCCTCAAGTCTAATTGCTGAGCAGCATTGCCGATTGCACCGAGTAAGTGGGTGCGACCAGAGCCTTCTGGCCCCCACCAATAGATCCAGCGTTCGTTGAGAGGATTCTCACTGGCTAATCTTGGGGTATTCATTTCCCAGGATTTGGCTATAGTCAACAAGGTAGAGTGCAGCGCTAGATTTTCTCCGGCTAAAAAATTACTTAAGCTGGGTTTGGGTGTGTGACCGATGTCGAGTGCAAACTGTCTTGGTAGTGATGGACTATTCATTGCTGCAGCAATTTACTTTTGGTACCAAGGACTTTGGGTATAGCATGTCCAACCATATTGCAAAAGCACTAAACCAACTGCGCTGATGGGTAATGCGAGTAGGATGCCAAAGAAACCAAATAACTTTCCAAATAACAACAGCGCAAAGAGCACGGCAACGGGATGCAAGCCAATTCGTTCACCCACGAGGCGTGGCGTGAGAAAGAAGCCTTCAATAAATTGACCTAGTCCATACAGCACAAGGACTCCAATAATTGCACCACCAGGCCCAAACTGCAAAAGGGCCGCAAGGACCGCTAGAGTAAAGCCCAAGGCAATACCAATGTAGGGAATCACAATCATCAGCGCAGTAAAGACGCCTAAGGCGACCGCACCTTGAACCCCAATGATGCTTAAGCCTACGCTGTAGAAAACGGACATGATCGAAATCACAATCAGCATGCCCCGGAGGTATTGCGAGAGTAAGCCATCAGCGTGCATTGCGAGGTGGTGAACTGTATCTTGTGCGCGGACCGGAACAATCGTTCTAACGAGTTTGAAAAAATGATTCCAGTCGATCAACAAATAAAACATGACGAATAAGATCAGTACCGCATTTACGAATCCCGCAATAACCGAGCTGCCTGACATCAGTACAGTCTCCAAAGTGGAGGACATGAGCGCATCAGAATTATCGTTGAGGTGCGTAGTAATTTTTTGGGTGGCAGTGGTTTTGAGGGTGCCCCAATCCACATCAATATGAAATTCACTCAACTTGGGTCCAAGCCAGGATTGGGTGTTTTGGATCCAAGTCGGAAATTGAGCCTTAATTAGGGGGATTTCGGTTTTGAGGAGAGTAATAAATAGAGTCAGTATTAAAAATACGACAACTAGACCAAAAATCATGGCAATCCCAGCGGCCGCTGCGCGGGGTAGGCGATGCCTCTCAAGCCACAAGCAAACTGGGCGCAAGGCATAAGCCAGAATAAATGCAGTCAGAAAAGGGGTAAAAATTTCAGCCATCGTCCTCGAATCCTCTAGAATTCAATGATTCTACCGACCAAGTAGCGTTTTTTACTAATCTTCTATCTCTGCCATGAACTCATCTACCGATTCTTCCTCAAAAGGCCTTTCATACCGTGACGCAGGTGTCGATATCGATGCTGGTGATGACTTGGTGGATCGTATTAAGCCTTTAGCCAAGAAAACCATGCGTGAAGGCGTGCTAGCTGGGATTGGCGGCTTTGGCGCCCTGTTTGAGGTCCCAAAACGCTATAAAGAGCCAGTTTTAGTATCCGGTACTGATGGGGTTGGTACCAAGCTCAGATTGGCCTTTGAGTGGAATCGTCACGATACGATCGGCCAGGATTTGGTGGCAATGAGCGTGAATGACATTTTGGTGCAAGGTGCTGAACCCCTCTTTTTCTTGGATTACTTCGCTTGCGGCAAGCTCACTGTCGACACTGCAGCCACTGTCGTTGGCGGAATAGCGACTGGATGCGAGTTATCTGGTTGTGCATTGATCGGTGGTGAAACTGCAGAGATGCCCGGTATGTATCCTCCAGGTGAATACGATCTAGCCGGCTTTGCTGTTGGCGCAGTTGAAAAATCTAAAATTATTACTGGTGCAACGATTGCCCCAGGAGATGTGGTCTTAGCAATTGCTTCTAGTGGCGCACATTCCAATGGCTACTCACTAGTTCGTAAAATTATTGAGCGTGCTGGAGCTAAGCCGACTGATGATTTGGGCGGCCGACCTTTGGGTGATGTCGTAATGGCCCCGACACAAATTTACGTCAAGCCATTACTAAAGTTGATCAATGAAATTAATGTGAAGGGTATGGCCCACATTACTGGCGGAGGCCTAGTGGATAACGTGCCGCGCGTACTGCCAGAAAATACTCAAGCAGTATTGCATCGCGATAGCTGGCAAATGCCAGAACTGTTCCGCTGGTTGCAAATGAAGGGTGGCGTAGCCGATGCGGAAATGGTTCGCGTATTTAATTGTGGTATTGGTATGGTGGTGATTGTGTCTGCTTCTCAAGCTGATGCTGCCATTCAATCGCTCAAGGCTGAAGGTTTACATGCCTGGACGGTTGGCGAGGTTGTAGAGCGTCCAGCTGGCGCACCACAAACGATCGTTATTTAATACCCAAGAAAAGCCTATTTACTTAGGCTTTTCTTGCAATACTCTAGGGCGGCTGTTAACTCAGTTGGATTAAACGGATCAAATGTCTTTCTTCCAGAGATTGCACGCAACCAAGTTAATTGTCGTTTGCCAAGCTGCCGAGTAGCTGCCAGCGCCTTGTATCGCATTTCAGCTTGATCTACTTCACCAGATAAATACTCCCAAACTTGTCGATAGCCCACCGAGCGAATGGCAGGTAGATCACCATGCAGATCTGGATTTTTTTTCAATAGTGCAACTTCTTCTAATAATCCTCCAGTAAGCATTTCATCAAACCGTTTTTCTAAGTTCTGATGTAAGCGGGAGCGATCGCTTGGCTCTAATGAAATGAGATCAATCCATTCTGGAATAGCCGACCCTTCTCTACCATCTTCGCTTGGTGAATCTGCTAACAGTTCCGACATCGGCTTGCCTGTAATTTCATAAACTTCTAAAGCACGTTGTACTCGTTGAGAATCGTTGGGCTGTAAACGCGCGGCAGTCATGGGGTCAACTTGAGCTAATTTAGCGTGCATCGCAGGCCAGCCAATTGCTTTACCTTGCTCATCGAGACGGGCGCGGATTTCTGGGTCTGCTGGCGGTAGAAATGAGAGGCCATATGCCCAGGCTCGCCAGTACAACATCGTGCCACCTACTACAACGGGAATATTTCCCCGATCACGAATTTCCTTGCTTAGCTGCTTGGCATCATTTGCAAAGCGCGCAGCTGAATAGGATTCATTGGGTTCCAAGATATCGATGAGGTGATGCTGAACAGCAGCTTGCTCAGCATGTGTGGGTTTAGCGCTACCAATATCTAATCCGCGATAGACCAGTGCGGAGTCCATGCTAATTAATTCAATAGTCTGGCCTATGGATTTGGCATGTTTAGCCAATGCCATCGCGAGATGGGTTTTGCCTGCGCCCGTGGGGCCAACAATACAAAGTATGGGTGGCTGATGAGGTAAATGCGTAGGCTGAATGTGAGGTTCAGTTTGCATACCCCATTATAAGAATGAAATAAGCAAGCACTATTGAGATTGAGTGCGCCCTGCCTAATGCAGTTTAGTTTGGCTCTCTAGCGTGGCGATATGCTCACGAATATCTGCAGCATCTTCTGCACCAGGCATTTCGCCTAAGTAGTGATGTAGATCGGCTATCGCAGGTCGCACATATTCTAGTTGTGCAAAGATCAAGCCACGGTCACGAACCTCTTCAGCTGAGTCTGGCAACAAAATTACTAGACGCTCTTGAATGCCTAGCAGACGCTCCCAGCGTTCATCTTCCGAATAAATCATTTTGAGATTTCTCATAAAGCGCGAGAGAATTTCTCGAGAGCTAGAGGCGCGCAAGAAAATATTCAGTGGCAGACTGAGCTCACCGCGATAGCCTTTGGCATCGAGATAGGGGTCGAGCATTTCTTGTAACTGATTTTTGGAAAGCGATTCGCCATTCAACGGATCCATGATGATTTCGCCTTGTTGCAAAGAAATACGCATCATGAAGTGATTGGGAAAAGATACTCCGCGAATATTTAAACCAATTTGCTGTCCAAGCTCCATCATTAAGATAGCTAATGAGATGGGAATGCCGCAGCGACTCTCAATGATCTGGTGGAGATAAGAATTCTCAGGCGCGTAGAAGTCATTCTGGTTTGGGCCAAAGCCTAACTCGTTATAAAAGAAATGCTTGAGCAACTGCAGGCGCTGAATCGGTGGTGTGTCCGGAGTAATACGCTGCTTGATTTTGTTGCCCCACTGATCGATCTGATCAAGTACGCCCTGAACATCGAGATCTGGGTAGGCATGTTGTGCAACTGCCACCGCCGCCTCAGTTAGAGGGAAGTGCTCGTCTTCGGCTACGAGGGATGTGAAATAGTCGAGTTGTTGTGTAGGCATAAAGGCTATTTTGCATGACGCAGGAATTTTTGCCAGCGAATTCCGACGAGCCATAAAGCTGCGAAATACACTGCTGCTGCAGCGGCTAACCAAGCAGCCAGTAAGCCCACTCGAATCCAGGGGCTAGATTGCAGTGCTATCCAATCATGTGCGGTGGCAGCGTAATACATCAGGAGCGCAAAAGGAATTAAGGCAAGCAATAGCTGCCCCAAATACTTTAACCATGCAGCGCTAGGTAGGGCGCCACGTCGATGCAGGCCTACCCACAGTAGTGCAGCATTTAAGCAGGCGCCAGCGCCAACCGATAGCGCAAGGCCGGCATGACCTAACCAAGGAACAAACACTAAATTAGCTAATTGGGTTGCCACCAAGACCAGCAAACCAATCTTTACTGGTGTCCGAATATCTTGGCGGGAATAAAAGCCGGGAGCTAAGATCTTCACCAAAATAAGGCCAATTAGTCCAACACCATAAGCTGACAGAGCACGCTGCGTCATTAGTACGTCTAAAGCGCTGAATTTACCGTAGTGATACAAAACTGCTGCTAGCGGTTCCCCAAAAATAAAGAGAGCGATCGCACATGGCGCTGCCAATATAAAGGTGAGTTGCAGCCCCCAAATTAACAGTTCACCCGCATGCACCAAATCATTTTTTGCGTTTGCTTTGCTCAAGCTCGGTAGTAAGACCGTTCCCAACGCTACCCCCAAAAGGGCTGTTGGAAATTCCATGAGGCGATCAGCATAAGAGAGCCAAGATACGCTACCGGTTTGTAAACGAGATGCAATGTTGGTATTAATGATGAGAGAAATCTGGGCGACTGAAACTGCAAACACTGCAGGCCCCATTAATTTCATGACACGACGGGCATCCGGATTTTTAAATGCCGCTGTAATTGCCCCGGGGAGCAGTCCCACTCTTGGAAGTAAGCCCAATTGAGCGAGGGCCGGAACTTGAATGGCTAGCTGTAATACACCGCCCAAGAGTACGCCGATACTCAGGGCATAAATCGGCTGATCTAGATGGGGTGCCAAAAAGATGGCACTACCGATTAGGGCTAAATTGAGTAAAACTGGAGTAAATGCTGGAATGGCAAAACGGCCAAAGGTATTGAGGATCCCCGCAGAGAGGGAAACCATCGAAATAAGACCAATGTAAGGGAACATGATGCGGGTCATGACTACGCTTGCCTCATAGGCTTGGCCGCCCTCAAAGCCCGTAGCAATCACCAGAATCAACAGGGGAGCGCCGATAACCCCAAGGACTACCGTTAGCATTAAGGCCCAAAATAAGAGCGTGGCAACAGCATTTACGAGGATTTGGGACTGTTTTACATCCCCTTGACTGGAGATTTCTCCCAAAATGGGCACAAATGCCTGAGAAAAGGCCCCTTCAGCGAAGAGTCTACGTAGCAAATTGGGCAGTCTGAAGGCTACATTAAAGGCGTCAGTCCACTCAGAAGCGCCAAAACTACGGGCAATCAGGGTCTCCCGAAGTAGTCCAGTAATTCGGGAGAGCATGGTGAGGGAGCTGACCTTAGCGGCAGCTGAAAGCAGATTCATGGGCTAATTTTCCCCTATTTATCAAGCGGCTGGGCTTTTTTAGTCCTTTAATGTAAAATCTTGGGTTTTGGTGAGTCAGCTTACAAATTTGGCGAACCCACACAGAATTTTAGTTAACCGTATTTTGTAATTTTTATATAGCAAGGTTTAAAGATGGCCAATACCGCACAAGCGCGTAAACGCGCACGGCAGGCAGTAAAACAGAATGAGCACAACTCTAGCTTGCGTTCAAAGCTTCGCACTTCCATCAAGGCAGTTCGCAAAGCAATTGAAACTGGCGACAAGGATGCTGCTGCTAAAGTATTCGCAGCAACTCAGTCCACAATCGACAAGATTGCCGACAAAAAGATTGCTCACAAAAATACTGCATCACGTCAGAAGTCACGTTTGTCTGCAGCTATTAAGGCGATGGCAGCGTAAGACTCTTATAGATTTAGGCAGACTCTAAAGTAATTTAGGTCTAAGCCCGCTCCTTATCAGAGCGGGTTTTTGTTTTTAGGGCTGGGATTGCGGTTTCGGTTCGAATTCGCAGGCTTCTTCGATTGGCAGGCAATTGTCTTTGGCAAAGTTGATGACAAAGTCGAGCGCTCTCGGATCGAGGTCTCTTAGTCTGGTATCAATAACAACGCAGGTTACTTTTGCAATAACCACTGGTCTGGCATAAGGTGAGTAAGTAAAGCGGGGATCACCAGCATCGCCTGGTGGGCGAAAAGTGGCCATTACCCCGCAAAGACGTTCGGCCCAGTCGCTAGGTCGAAAAGGTTTGCCAGAGGTTGTAATGCCTTGAATGAAAAGCTTTTTGTGGTTCAAGTTGGCGTAGAAATCGTAGTAAGGAATCGGTGTTACTTAGACCTTAGCTTAACAGTCTGCGAAGGCACTAAGATAACTTTAGGAACTATTTTCGTGCAGTTCGATGCCCCAAACAATAATGCAAGCTAAAACTCTAGTAGAAAGCTCAACAATGACATCTTTGGCAAAGCCCCAAGTGCCCGGCCAGGTTAAGCATTACTTGCAGTTTGCTGACCTGACGCGTGAAGAATATGACTATCTCCTCAAGCGCTCTGCTTGGCTCAAGACGAAGTTCAAAAGTTACGAGACTTGGCACCCCTTGCACGACCGCACGCTAGCGATGATCTTTGAGAAGCATTCAACTCGTACCCGCCTTTCTTTTGAGGCGGGCATACACCAGCTTGGTGGCCATGCCGTGTACCTGAACACCCGAGATACCCAGTTAGGCCGTGGTGAACCTGTAGAGGACGCTGCGCAGGTGATTTCTAGGATGACGGACATCATCATGATCCGTACTTTTGGCCAAGAGATTATTGAACGCTTTGCTGCTAATTCTCGAGTGCCCGTGATCAATGGCCTTACCAATGAGTACCATCCCTGCCAAGTATTGGCCGATATCTTTACTTTTGTAGAGGCACGTGGCCCGATTCAGGGTAAAACGGTTGCTTGGGTAGGTGATGCCAACAATATGGCCTATACCTGGATTCAGGCGGCGGAATGTTTGGATTTTCAAACTCGCTTTTCTGCCCCTAGCGGTTATCAGTTAGATGACTCCAGATTGACTGCGAAAGCTTTAAAGCATCTGACGATTTGCGCTGATCCAAAAGATGCTTGTAAGGGTGCTGACCTGGTTACTACTGATGTATGGACTAGCATGGGCTACGAGGATGAAAATACTTCCCGTATGTCTGCTTTTAAAGACTGGATTGTCGATGCAGAGCTAATGGCCTTAGCAAAACCAGAAGCTTTGTTTATGCATTGTTTACCAGCACATCGTGGCGAAGAGGTTTCAGCAGAGGTGATTGATGGTCCTCAAAGCATCGTTTGGGAAGAGGCTGAAAATCGTTTACATGTTCAAAAGGCCTTGATGGAGTATTTACTCTGCGGCCGTTTAGACTAAGTGTTTGAGTAATTTATTTTTGTTATTTATTAGTTAATTTTTTGATTGAATAAAAATCATGTCTGATATTAAAAAAGTAGTTTTAGCGTATTCCGGCGGTCTTGATACTAGTGTGATTCTCAAATGGCTTCAAGATACTTATCAATGTGAGATCGTTACTTTCACAGCTGATTTGGGTCAGGGTGAAGAGTTGGAGCCAGCACGTGCCAAGGCATTACAGTTTGGCATCAAGCCAGAAAATATCTTTATCGACGACTTGCGTGAAGAGTTTGTGCGTGACTTTGTATTCCCCATGTTCCGCGCTAATACGATTTATGAGGGCGAGTACCTTCTGGGCACTTCCATCGCACGTCCATTGATTGCGAAGCGTCAAATTGAAATTGCTCGTGCAACTGGTGCTGACTCTGTATCGCATGGCGCTACTGGTAAGGGTAATGACCAAGTACGTTTTGAGTTGGGCTACTATGCACTCGAGCCAGGAATTAAGGTAATTGCACCATGGCGCGAGTGGGATTTACTTTCTCGTGAAAAACTCATGGCCTATGCAGAAAAGCATGGCATCCCAGTAGAGATGAAGCATAAGCAAGGCGGCTCACCGTATTCTATGGACGCCAACTTATTGCACATCAGTTACGAAGGTCGTCATCTCGAAAACCCGAATGCTGAAGCAGAAGAATCTATGTGGCGTTGGACGGTATCTCCTGAGAAAGCTCCAGATGCCCCAGAAATTATTGAAATTGAATTCCGTTCCGGTGATCCGGTGGCAATTAATGGCAAAGCCTATAAGCCACATGAGTTATTGGCTGAACTCAATCGCATCGGCGGCATGCATGGCATTGGTCGTCTTGATTTGGTTGAGAACCGCTTTGTAGGCATGAAGAGCCGTGGCTGCTATGAAACCCCTGGCGGCACTATCTTGTTAAAAGCACACCGCGGTATTGAGAGTATTACTCTAGACCGTGAAGTAGCTCACCTCAAAGATGACCTGATGCCACGATATGCAAGCCTGATCTACAACGGTCTATGGTGGGCGCCAGAACGCTTGGCTTTACAAACATTGATCGATCACACGCAACAAATGGTGAACGGTGTTGTGCGTCTGAAGCTCTACAAGGGATCTGTTTCTGTGATCTCACGCGATTCAGCGAACACTTTGTTTGATCAGACTATCGCCACCTTTGATGATGATGGCGGTGCTTACAACCAAGCTGATGCGGGTGGATTTATTAAGCTCAATGCTCTGCGTATGCGAATTGCTGAAACTGCAAGACGTAAGCGTGCTAAATAATTTAGATAAACAATAAACTAGTAATTCAGATAAGAAAGAATAAAGATGCAATTTAATCAAGTTTCTGTAGGCAAAAAAGCCAATGTATTTTTTGATGGCAAGTGCATATCCCACACTGTTACTTTGCCAAATGGTGTTCGTAAATCTGTTGGCGTGGTATTGCCAAGTACTTTACGTTTTGACCTAAGCACTAAAGAAATCATGGAAGTGGTTGACGGTAATGCGTTTGTCAGTATTAACGGCGCCCCAGAGGTGGAGTTCAAAGCCGGTCAAAGCTGGGAAGTGGAAAAAGGCGGTTATTTCATCATCCGCGCCGAGTCTCCAGTGCACTATGTTTGTCACTTTGAATAAGTAATTCAGTGAGCAAGGCGATGATTTCTTTTTCGCCCTAAAGAAAACGCAGACCTCGGTCTGCGTTTTTTGTTATGGATACTATTACCAGTCCTTTATTTTTTAGGTAGTCCTTGAATTACCGTGCCGGGCAAGATGACTCTCTCGGAGAACCACTGTTTATTCATCTCAAGCGCATAACGTACCGCTGCCTTGGGGCAGTGGTTATTGGTGGTCTCCGCTTGCATCTCTTCGATATTCACAATCTTGCCATCATCAGCAATGAAGGCAATCGATAGCGGAATCTTTGTGTTGTTCATCCAGAAGCAATGCCCTGCTTTTTGCTCAAAGATAAAGAGCATGCCGGAGTTGGTGGGCATGCTGGTGCGATTCATGAGTCCAACCTCACGCGCTTTAGGTGTATCAGCCAACTCTGCCTGAATACGATAGATCCCAGTTTTGAGTTCAACCGTAGGCAGGCCGACATTCTGTTGTGCAGACGATGGCGCTGAAATGAACCCAGCAATCGCCGTAAGCGAAAAAATGAATTGTTTCATGTGGGGTAAATGCATGGTGTTTTGAGTGGAGTGTTCTGAGTGTGTGAGAGTAATTCTAAGGCAGGGCTAGTAAGACAAGAAAATACAGGCGAAAAAAAACCCAGGAACAAGTCCTGGGTTTTAGTAATGATCTAAAGCAGATTAAGCTGCTTGGATATTAGTAGCTTGTTTGCCCTTAGGACCTTGGGTAATATCAAACGTTACCTTTTGGTTTTCCTTGAGTGTTTTAAACCCAGGCATTGTGATTGCGCTGAAATGCGCAAACAACTCTTCTTCACCATCATCAGGTTTGATAAAGCCAAAACCTTTTGCATCATTGAACCACTTAACAATTCCGGTCGCCATGCGAACTCCATTACATAAACTTAAAACAACCGTGATGAGGGTGAATACTTTTTAATCAGTCTCGCTCTACAACACGCCTAAATAGGACTTTAAATAAAGCCTACCCCTTGATTGTTTGCCCTTTACGGTGGGGTGTCAAGGGGGTGGGTAAATATAGTTACTATTAATCCCCCCTTTTTTTATCGAAAAATGCCCCAATATAGTGTTTAAGGGCCTTTCTTAATGGTTTTTTTGCAACAAAGCTCCGAAATCCTATTTTTTGTATCTGTGTTTAGAATGTTTCATATGAGTCGTACAACGAAAAATCCAACGGTTGGCAATCCAAACAACCCCCAAATTGAAGACACTATTCTTCTCGAAAAGCAGGCTGAGAAATTAAAGTCACCTTCGATGTATAAAGTTTTACTATTAAATGACGATTACACGCCAATGGAATTTGTGGTGATGGTCATTCAGGAGTATTTTAATAAGGATCATGAAACAGCTACACGGATCATGTTGCAGGTTCATTTAGTTGGTAAAGGCATTTGCGGTTTATTTACACGTGATGTTGCAGCAACAAAAGTGCATCAAGTTATCGAGCTCTCCCGCGAAGCGGGTCACCCACTACAGTGCACTATGGAGGAAGCATGATTGCCCAGGAATTAGAAGTAAGTTTGCACATGGCGTTTGTTGATGCGCGAGCTTCAAGACATGAATTTATTACGGTGGAGCATTTGCTTGCCGCCTTACTAGACAACGCGACCGCAGTGGAGGTTTTAAAGGCCTGCGCTGTCAATATCGCTGAGCTTCGTGCCCAGCTGAAAAATTTTATTAACGACAATACGCCTGTGGTCCCAGGTAGCGATGAGGTTGATACCCAACCAACTCTGGGTTTTCAGCGTGTGATTCAACGCGCTATCATGCACGTCCAATCTACCTCAAATGGCAAGAAAGAAGTTACCGGGGCAAATGTACTCGTAGCCATCTTTGGTGAAAAAGATTCGCATGCAGTGTATTTCTTGCAACAGCAAGGCGTCACTCGTTTGGATGTAGTGAACTTTATTAGCCACGGTGTACGCAAAGATCAAGCTGAGAGTGTGAAGCCTGCTGAAGCTACCCAAGAGACCGAGGATGCATCATCTGGCGGCAAAGAGAGTCCTTTAGAGCAATACACCCAAAACCTGAATGTACTGGCTAAGCAGGGCAAGATTGATCCGCTGATTGGTCGCGATAGTGAAGTTGAGCGAGTCATTCAGGTACTGTGCCGTCGTCGTAAAAATAACCCCTTATTGGTGGGTGAGGCGGGCGTGGGTAAGACTGCGATCGCTGAAGGCTTGGCTTGGAGAATTGTGAAGGGTGATGTCCCTGAGATCTTGGCTGATGCCACAGTCTATTCACTCGATATGGGTGCGCTATTGGCGGGCACTAAGTACCGCGGAGATTTTGAGCAGCGCTTGAAGAGTGTTCTTAAGTCTTTAAAAGATAGCGCCCACGGCGTTTTATTTATCGATGAGATTCATACCTTAATTGGTGCGGGTGCTGCATCGGGCGGTACATTGGATGCAAGCAATTTACTAAAGCCTGCGCTATCAAATGGTCAGCTCAAGTGTATCGGTGCAACGACCTTTACTGAGTACCGAGGCATTTTCGAAAAAGATGCTGCTTTATCACGCCGCTTCCAGAAAGTGGATGTGGTTGAGCCAACTGTCGATCAGACTGTGCAAATTTTGCGTGGTTTGAAGTCGCGCTTTGAGGAGCATCACGGAGTTAAATACGCTTCCGCAGCCTTAGTAGCTGCCGCTGAATTATCTTCACGTTATATCAATGACCGTCATTTGCCAGATAAGGCAATTGATGTGATTGATGAGGCGGGTGCAGCGCAACGTATTCTGCCAAAATCTAAGCAGAAGAAAACGATCGGTCGCCCAGAGATTGAAGAGATCGTCGCAAAAATCGCTCGCATACCGCCACAATCTGTAACGGTGGATGATCGTAGCAAGCTGCAAACATTAGATCGAGATATTAAGAGTGTGGTGTTTGGTCAAGATCCTGCCATCGAGGCTCTAGCGAGTGCAATTAAGATGACTCGTGCTGGACTTGGCAAAATCGATAGGCCAATTGGCTCATTCTTATTCTCAGGCCCAACTGGTGTAGGTAAGACAGAAGTTGCTAAGCAGCTTGCTTACATCTTAGGTATTGAGCTTCTCCGCTTTGACATGTCTGAGTATATGGAGCGTCATGCAGTCAGTCGTTTAATCGGTGCGCCACCAGGATACGTGGGCTTTGATCAAGGTGGCTTGCTAACTGAGGCTGTTAACAAGAAGCCGCATTGTGTTCTCTTGCTCGATGAGGTTGAAAAAGCACACCCAGATATTTTCAACATCCTTTTGCAGGTCATGGATCATGGCACCCTCACGGACAACAACGGTCGCAAGACCGATTTCCGTAATGTCATCATCATCATGACAACGAATGCTGGTGCAGAAGCAATGCAGAAGTCCACCATCGGCTTTACTAATGCGCGTGAGTCTGGTGATGAGATGGCGGATATCAAGAAGTTCTTCACGCCAGAATTCCGGAATCGTTTAGATGCGATTGTTTCCTTCAAGGCGCTTGATGAGACCATCATCATGCGTGTGGTAGATAAGTTCTTGATGCAGTTAGAAGAGCAACTCCATGAGAAGAAGGTGGATGCTACATTTAGTTCGGCATTGCGTGCCCATTTGGCTAAACATGGTTTTGACCCGCTCATGGGCGCAAGACCAATGCAGCGAATCATTCAAGATACGGTACGCAAAGCACTTGCTGACGAATTGCTATTTGGCAAGTTGGCGCAGGGTGGTCACGTGGATGTCGATATTGACGCTGATGGTAAGGTTCAACTTCAGTTTGATGCTCCAGCAATCCCCGGTAAGCGGCCAAAAGCTGATGTAGCTCCGGTCGAGGAGATTTAAGGCAAATAAAAAACCACCTACGGGTGGTTTTTTATTGGATAAGACTAAAGTATCTAGATTAGCTACGACCTGTACTGCCAAACCCACCAGCCCCACGACTACTCTCAGTAAACTCTTCAACGACTTTGAGTTCTACCTGTTGTACTGGCATCACTACCAATTGCGCTAAGCGCTCCATGGGCTCTAATTTGAATGGTGTAGAGCCACGATTCCAGGTGCTCACCATCAGTTGACCCTGGTAATCCGAATCAATTAATCCCACTAAATTGCCAAGAACGATCCCATGCTTATGTCCAAGACCAGAGCGCGGCAAGATGAATGCGGCATAACGTGGATCTTCTACATAAATCGCTAAACCCGTTGGAACGAGGACTGTTTGTCCAGGAGCAATTTCAATTGCTTGATCAATACAGGCGCGCAGATCTAATCCAGCGCTTCCAGGGGTTCCATATGCAGGCAATTGATCGCGCATACGTTCATCGAGAATTTTGACTTGAAGTTGTTGCATAGAATTTCCTAAAGCGAGATTAAATTTTCTTGGCGACTAACTGAATCAGCTGACGTGCAAGCTGAAGCTTTTCGGCCTGAGCCATTTTCTTGCTACCACTTTCATCAACGATGAGTAGTTGGTTAAGATCATTGCCAAAGGTATCTGGACCAATATTACCGACGATCATCGGAATGCCTTTACGTTCACGCTTTTCTTGGGCATGCTTTTGGAGATCAGTAGACTCTGCTGCAAAGCCAACGCAGTAAGGATGCAACTTACCGCCATTAGTTTTAACCGTTTTTGCTACATCAGCAAGAATATCTGGGTTGGCCACAAATTCTAAATTTGGAGCTTGCTTACCCTGGCGCTTAATTTTTTCTTTAGCTGGCTTGGCAACGCCCCAATCAGCGACCGCAGCAACTGCAAAGAAGATATCGCAGTCAGTAGATTGCATGGTGGCTGTATGCATTTCTTTGGCACTAACCACATTAGTGCGGGTAATTTTTCCAGTTGCCACTAATGGTGTGGTGAGATCGCAGGGGCCTGCTACTAAGTGCACCTCTGCGCCAGCTTCAATAGCTGCACGGGCAATGGCGAAGCCCATCTTACCTGAACTACGATTGGTGATGCCACGCACCGGATCAATCGCCTCAAAAGTAGGCCCAGCTGTAATCAGTACACGTTTTCCGAGGAGTGATTTCTTCTGAAAGAATGCTATGAGTTGCTCGGTAATTTCTACGGGCTCAAGCATGCGCCCAAAGCCGACTTCACCACAGGCTTGGAATCCGCTTGCAGGGCCGAGTAAGGTGACTTTATCTGCAATGAGCCGTTCTGCGCTTCTTTGTGTAGCTGCATGCTCCCACATTTGTTTGTTCATCGCTGGAGCTAACAGGAGCGGGCAATCTCTTGCTAGACACAAAGTACTCAGCAAATCATCAGCCAATCCGAGGGAAAGTTTAGCCATGAGATCCGCACTTGCGGGCGCAATTAAAATTGCATCGGCAGCTCTAGAGAGTTCAATATGTGCCATGTTGTTAGCAATGCTGCTATCCCATTGGCTCGTGTAAACGGGGTTGCCAGTAAGCGCTTGCATGGTGACAGGCGTCACAAATTGCTGTGCAGCTTCTGTCATCACCACTTGGACGCTGGCACCTTCTTGCATTAACTGGCGTGCTAGTTCCGCAGACTTATAAGCCGCAATGCCACCAGAAATGCCGAGAACGATTTTCTTATTTAAAAGTGATTGCATGGCGCCAGCTTAAAGGGATTGGGGATTTTTGCCAAATGACTTGCGTAACTCGCCCCAAATAATGAGGGCTGCGCCGATACAAATCGCGCTATCCGCTATGTTGAATGCTGGCCAATGCCAGTTAGCGTAATGCAGGTCAATGAAGTCCACCACAGCGCCATACATGATGCGATCTAGGACATTGCCTAATGCACCGCCTAAAATGAGACTAAGAGCCCAGCAGAGCATCTTGTCCTCTAAGTTCTTTCGCAACAGCCAAAGAATGTAGGCTGACGCTGCTAAGCCCAGGACTGTAAAGAACCAACGTTGCCATCCAGAGCTTTGCGCTAAAAATGAAAAGGCTGCGCCTGGGTTAAATAGCAACAACCAGTTCATAAATGGCAAAACCGGTTCAGGTACTCCTAACTGCAAGTTGCTTAAGGCAGACCATTTACTCAGCTGATCAAGTAAGAGCGTCACGATTGCAATCGCTAGATAACGGAGAAAGGAGGGATTTGTACTCATGATGGGGTGGCGATCTTTTTACTATGTTCTTTATGCAAAAAGGCGAGATTCACCATTTCCAAAAAGATTGTTGATGCAACGACCGCACAGCTCTGGATGCTCAGTGTTAGAGCCAACATCTTGAGTGTGATGCCAGCAACGACCACATTTCTTATATTGACTACCGCGTACGAGTACTTCAAGGCCTGCATTACTGAGCTCTAGTTTGGCACTAGAAGTAATGGTAACAAAGCGTAAGTCATCTTCAAGAGAATGCAAAATTGCAAAATCGACATCGCCTACTTTGATCGTGAGTTCCGCTTGCAAAGATGAGCCTACATTACCAGCTTCACGTTCAATCTCAATGGCTTTAGTGATCTCGGAACGAATTTCTCGAACACGATTCCATTTAGCGAGGAGCTCAGTAGCGTGAGCGATTTCTGGGAAAGTGCCGAACTCTTCCATGAAGATAGACTCTTTGGCCATTTCATCTGCACCATGCGGGAATGACAACCAGGCTTCCTCAGCGGTAAAGGAGAGGAAAGGAGCTAGCCATTTGAGTAGATTGCGGGTGATATGGAAGAGCGCGTTTTGTGCTGCGCGACGTTCTTTCGAGTCGGGAGCGCTCGTGTAGAGGCGGTCTTTTAGGATATCTAAGTAAAAGCCACCCAAATCTTCTGAGCAGAAGGTCAGCATGCGCGCTACAGCGGGCTGGAACTCATAAGCCTGGTAATGCGCTTGTACATCTTGCTGCAACTGATTGGCGAGTGCAACTGCGTAACGATCAATCTCTAGCCATTCGCTTGCGGGCATCGTATGCTTGCTGGGATCAAAGTCAGACAAGTTGGCTAACAAGAAGCGCAATGTATTGCGAATTCGGCGATAGCTTTCCACCACACGTTTCAGAATTTCATCGGAGATGGTCATCTCGCCGGAGTAGTCGGTAGATGCCACCCAGAGACGAATAATCTCCGCACCCAACTTATCGGCAACTTGCTGAGGGGCAATCACGTTACCCACAGACTTACTCATCTTGCGGCCTTGGCCATCAACTGTGAAGCCGTGCGTCAGTAGTGCTTTGTAGGGTGGCTTGCCATCGAGCATGGCACCAGTAAGTAAAGAAGAGTGGAACCACCCACGATGTTGGTCTGAACCCTCTAAATAGAGGTCAGCTAAACGACCATCTGCATTTTCAGCTTCAGGACGATAAAGTTCCGCACGATGTGAGCCACGAATAACGTGCCAATGGGTAGTGCCAGAGTCAAACCATACATCTAAGGTATCGCGATTCTTTTCGTATTGAGCCGCTTCATCACCAAGTAGTTCAGCTACCTCGAGTTTTTGCCAAGCTTCAATACCTTCTTTTTCAACGCGCGAAGCGACTTCTTCAAGCAACTCCACTGTGCGTGGGTGTGGCTCACCACTTTCCTTATGAACAAAGAAAGCCATGGGTACGCCCCATTGGCGTTGACGAGACAAAGTCCAATCAGGACGATTAGCAATCATGCTATTCAAGCGTTGCTTACCCCACGCTGGGAAGAACTCGGTATTTTCAATCCCAACTAAAGCCGCCTCGCGCAGACTGGCTTTGCCATCAGATGGTTTTTTATCCATGCTCGCAAACCACTGTGAGGTCGCACGATAAATAATCGGCGACTTATGACGCCAGCAATGCATGTAAGAGTGGGTATAGGTCTTATCTCGCAAGAGGCTTCCTGCCTCGCGCATGGCCTCCACAATCTTGGGATTAGCTTTCCAAATATATTCATTGGCAAAGAGTGGGAGCCAAGAGGCATAGACACCATTGCCCATCACTGGGTTCAAGATATCTTTATCAGCCAAGTTGTTTGCTTTACAGGACTTAAAGTCTTCTTCGCCATAGGCTGGTGCAGAATGTACTACGCCAGTACCAGTATCTAAAGTGACGTATTCAGCTGGGTAGATTGGTGAGAGGCGTTTATAGCCTTCATGCAATGAAGCTAGTGGATGCCAGAAAGAAATATTGGCCAATTGATTACCCAGGCAAGTAGCAATCACTTTACCTGTAAGACCAAAATCTTCTAGACAAGTTTCTACGCGGTCTTTTGCCAAGATGAGTAACTTGTTGCCTGTATCTACAAGCGCATAAGTCAGTTCAGGATGAACATTTAATGCTTGATTGGATGGAATGGTCCAAGGTGTTGTTGTCCAAATCACAATCATTCCAGGCTTAGCTGGGATCTCAGATAGTCCAAATGCTTTTGCTAGTTGCGGGCGTTGCGCATCATCAAAAGCAAATCCCACATCTACTGTTGGATCAGTTTTATCTTGATATTCCACTTCAGCTTCAGCCAGTGCAGAGCCGCAATCGAAACACCAGTTCACTGGCTTTAGGCCGCGGAAAACATAACCTTTTTCCCAGATCTTGCCGAGTGCACGAATTTCATCGGCCTCATTACGGAAGTTCATAGTGAGATACGGGTTGTTCCAATCACCCAGCACGCCCAAACGCTCAAAATCTTTCTTCTGCTTATCTACTTGTACCTTAGCGTAAGCACGTGCTTTTGATTGGACTTCAGCAGTCGGTAAATTTTTACCAAATTCTTTTTCAATCTGAATCTCAATCGGCATACCGTGGCAATCCCAGCCAGGAACATATGCAGAGTCAAAGCCCATTAACCAGCGGGACTTTACGATCATATCTTTAAGAATCTTATTTACCGCATGACCAATATGAATGTCGCCATTTGCATAGGGAGGACCATCATGCAAAATAAATTTTGGCTGGTGAGCATGTGCCACACGAATCTTTTCGTAAAGCTTATTTTTCTGCCACTGTGCAACCCATTGTGGTTCACGTTTCGGTAAATCTCCCCGCATCGGAAACGATGTTTCTAGAAGATTAACGGGATAAGAGTTTTCTTTTTCAGACATAAGATTTTTTCTGGAAATAATTTCTGGCATGCGCTGCATCAGATGCAATCGCTTTGGTAAGTGTATCGAGGTCAGAGTACTTCGCCTCATCCCGAATTTTTTCTAAGAGCTCTACGGTAATAATTTTTCCGTAGACATCGGCGTTGTAATCAAAAATATGAGTCTCAAGCAATACGCGACCTTCATCTTCTACCGTTGGTCTCACACCGAGACTGGCTACAGCAGGCAGTGGCTTATCTCCAAGCCCCAAGACTTGTGCAGTAAAGATGCCAGAGCAGGCAGGCTTGCGGTGATGCAGGTGATTAGCAACAGCGAGATTCAATGTTGGGAACCCTAAAGTACGACCTAGCTTTTGCCCGTGAATGACATGACCGGAGATACCGTAAGGACGACCTAGTAAGTTACTGGCTTGATCCATGTCCCCAATAGCCAAGGCATTACGTAGTGCCGAGCTAGAAATTCTTTCGCCACCTTCTTGAACGGTATGAATACTAGAAACTTCAAACCCAAATTGTTCGCCAGCTGATTTGAGGCTTGCAAAGTTGCCCGCACGTTTAGCTCCGTAGCAAAAATCATCGCCAATCAAAATCCATTTGGCATTGAGTCGCTTGACAATGATCTCAGAAACAAATTCTTCGGGAGTAAGGCGCGCAAATGCACTATTGAAATGCTCCACTACTACGCGATCAATGCCAATGTCAGCAAAGGCAGCCAGCTTGTCACGCAAGTTGAGGATTCGTGGCGGTGCTTGTTCTGGGGAAAAGAATTCTTTAGGGTGCGGTTCGAAAGTCATGACGCAGCTAACTAAACCTCGTTCTTGCGCGCCATCTTTCAGCTCCTTGAGTAGGGCGTGATGACCCCTGTGCACGCCATCAAAATTACCGATGCTTAAGGCACAAGCCGGTCCTGCAGAAAACTGGGTGGGGCCACGGAATACGTTCACTAAATCACTTTCAGGGTCGCTTTCGGGGTAACCATCAATTATATTGTGGGCATGCCATCTATCGTCACCTTAATCTCAGGCCGCGGATCTAATTTCGAGGCTATCGTCAAAACAGCTCAAAAAGAGCATTGGCCGGTTACTTTTGCCGGCGTCATTGCTAACCACTCTGCTGCCAAGGGCCTTGATTTTGCTCGCTCTCAGGACATTCCAGCTTTTGCCATTGAGCACCGGGAGCACGCTACGCGTGAGTCCTTTGATGCTGCTCTCATAGCGAAAATCGATGAATTAGGGGCTGATTTAGTGGTTCTGGCTGGTTTTATGAGAATTCTGACCCCGGGCTTTATTCGCCATTTTGAGGGTCGCCTGATGAATATTCACCCCGCATTACTGCCAGCCTTCCCAGGATTGCATACCCATGAGCGGGCTTTGGGGGCTAGGGTAGCTGAACATGGCGCTAGCGTGCATTTTGTTACCGAGGGCGTAGATGAGGGCCCTATCATCTGCCAAGCCTCCGTTCCAGTGCTTCCCGGTGACGATGTGGATACTTTGGCTGCGCGAGTTTTGGCTGCTGAGCATCAGATTTATCCGCGGGCCGTAAAATGGTTCCTAGATGGACGATTGCGAATAGAAGGTAATCAAGTTCAGGTTAAACCACCGGAGTCGCAATTAATAAAATTATGAGTAAAGAACGTTCATCACGCGCAGCTAGCGCAGGCAGCAAATCAGGATCAAGATCTGGGTCACGCTTAGGCCCACAAAAAAGTTATGCCGCCAAATCCAAAGATCCAATGCGTCGCCCAGAGCGTCGCAACGCCAGTGGCAATATCATCGCGCCAGAAGGTCAAAAAAACTTTTCTAATGCCAAGGCTTTGCCTCAACACGCAATTCACTTAGAGCGTCTGCTGCCAGAGTTGCTTAATTTCGAGCAACCAGCTGATCGTGTGGTGAGTCGCTATTTCCGCTCTGAGCCTCAGCTCGGTAATCGTGACCGCGCCTTGATTGCTGAGAGTGCTTTTGCCATCCTGCGTCGCAAGAATGAGTTCTCACAATTTGCTTCTAGCGGCGAGGGTTCACAGGCTAGACGCTTAGCCCTATTAGGTTTGCTGTCTGCTCTCTCCGAGGGTGGTCTAGGCTCTGCTAACCGTGCAGAGAGTGCTATTGCCGACTTAGCTCATGTATTGAAAACAGGCGAATATGAGTGGTTGCAGCGTTTTGCAACAGTCGATCCATCAGCACTCAATTCGCTGGTTCGAAATAATTTACCTGAATGGCTTTGGGATGCATTTGGAAAATATCCCGGTGAAGAGTCACGTGAAGCGTTAGCTAAATCACTCATGCATCCAGCTCTTTTGGATTTGCGTGCGAACACCATGAAGACCACTCGCGAGCAATTGCTTGCAGAGATGAACGCTCTTGGTGGTCGCTATCAAGCCATTCCAACTCCGTATGCGCCTGATGGTGTTCGCATCATGGGTAAGCCCGCTTTGCAAAATACTGTGAGCTTTAAGACGGGGATGTTTGAGGTTCAAGATGAAGGTAGTCAGTTATTGGCTTACTTACTGGCACCAAAGCGTGGCGAGATGGTGGTGGACTTTTGTGCTGGCGCCGGAGGTAAGACTTTGGCAATTGGGGCAATCATGCGCTCCACAGGCCGTTTGTATGCCCTGGACACGTCAGAGCGTCGCTTAGCTAATTTAAAACCTAGACAAGCCCGTAGCGGCCTTTCTAATGTGCATCCTGTCTGGATTGATAGTGAGAATGACTCCAAGATCAAGCGCTTGGCTGGGAAGATTGATCGCGTCCTAGTAGATGCTCCTTGCAGTGGCATGGGTACATTGCGACGCAACCCCGACCTCAAATGGCGCCAGACTCCAGAAGGTGTTTTGGAGCTGAATCAAAAGCAGATGAATATTTTGGCCTCCGCAAGCCGTTTACTAAAACCGGGTGGCCGCTTGGTTTATGCCACCTGTAGCCTGTTGCCGCAAGAAAACCAGCAAATTGCAGAAGATTTCTTGGTAAAGCACCCTAATTTTGAGGTTGTTCCTGCTGCTGAGGTTCTTAAAGCATTGTTTCCAAAGGATAAAATGCCTTTGGGTTGCAGTCCTGACAACCCGTGGTGGCAGTTATGGCCTCATATTCATGGGACTGATGGCTTCTTTGGGGCTGTTTTTCAGAAGAAAGCGGCTATTTTAGCGGCATCTGTCGATAAAGATGACGAAAAGTCGGTAAAAGTCAAAAGCAAGAAAGCTGATAAAGAACTAAAATAAGGTTTTAGACCTATCTGGGGATACCCTTTTGAACACAGTTTCTGGTTTTGATTTATTCCTCAATTGGCTTTCCAATGGCTATTTAAATTGGGCTTGGTGGCAAATCCTAGTTTTTACTTTAGTTGCAACCCATATCACCATTGCTGCGGTCACCATTTTTCTGCATCGTTGCCAAGCGCACCGCGCTCTGGAATTGCATCCCATCGTGTCCCATTTTTTCCGGTTTTGGCTCTGGCTAACAACTGGTATGGTGACCAAAGAATGGGCGGCGATTCATCGTAAGCACCACGCCAAGTGTGAAACCGTGGATGATCCGCATAGCCCGCAAGTTTTGGGTATTCATACTGTGCTTTCTCGTGGTGCTGAGTTATACAAAAACGAATCACGCAATCAAGAGACTTTAGATAAGTTTGGTCATGGCACACCCGATGATTGGCTTGAGCACAACCTCTATGCAAAGTATTCATGGCAAGGCGTAGCCTTGATGTTGATCATCGACGTACTCTTGTTCGGTGCAATTGGTTTAACTGTGTGGGCAGTACAGATGTTGTGGATCCCTATTACTGCTGCTGGAGTTATTAACGGTATTGGCCACTTCTGGGGTTACCGTAATTACGATTGCGAAGATGCCTCAAGAAACATTTTGCCTTGGGGTATTTTGATTGGTGGCGAAGAGTTACATAACAACCACCACACCTTCGCTACCAGCGCTAAGCTCTCCAGTAAGTGGTACGAGTTTGATATTGGCTGGATGTATATTCAGATCATGAGTGCTGTTGGCTTGGCGAAAGTAAAAAAGACTTCTCCAAAGCCGGTGCTGAGTGACTTACGTCCTGCGGATCAAAGCACACTCGAAGCCATCATTGCTAATCGTTATGAAATCATGGCTCGCTACAGTAAGACTTTGGGCGCCTTCTTTAGCAACGAAGTTCAACACATGCACGTACTCGCAGCTCACTTAAAAGATGCGCGTACTTGGTTGGGCAAAGATGAGTCTCGCTTAACTACAGAAGAAAAAATGAAGCTTGAAGAGTTGATGGCAACGAATGCACAGCTACGAAAGATGATTGAGATGCGTCGTGATTTACAAGCAATCTGGGGCCGATCTAACGCCACAGGTGATCAGCTCCTGACTCAATTGCATGTGTGGTGCCAGCATGCTGAAGAGAGTGGTTTATCGAGCCTGCGTGACTTCTCTTTGAGATTGCGTCGCTACGCTTAACGAAATCGAAGACAATAAAAAACCCGCTGATGTAGCGGGTTTTTTATTAGCTAAATTAAATATCGAATCGATAAGTTACTTCAGCTTGGTTTCTTTGTAAGCAACGTGCTTGCGAATGGTTGGATCGAATTTCATGATCTCCATTTTTTCAGGCTTTGTACGCTTGTTTTTTGATGTTGTATAGAAGTGACCAGTACCAGCTGATGACTCTAGTTTGATTTTTTCTCTGCCGCCTTTAGCCATTTGTGCGCTCCTTAAATTTCGCCACGTGCACGGAGATCAGACAAGACAGCATCAATGCCGTTTTTGTCGATCACGCGCAAACCAGCATTGGTTAAGCGCAAGCTAATCCAGCGGTTTTCAGATTCAACCCAGAAACGGCGATTTTGCAAATTCGGCAAAAAGCGACGCTTCGTTTTATTGTTTGCATGGGATACATTGTTGCCAACCATCGGCTTCTTCCCAGTGACTTGGCAAACTTTTGCCATGACATAACTCCATTAATTGCGAAAAAAGAAGATTGTATCAGTCTCCAGCTACTTTGATCTACCCCTAATTGGCTTTAGTTTTAAGCATCAGGAAAAATAGTTGCCAATATAAGTCAAAACATGCCATTAAGTTAGTGTTCACTTCTATTTAAGATCATTTTTCATAAGACCTTCATCAGAAAATGAGAAAAAACCACCATCACTCACAATGCAGTGATCAAGCAGGGGGATATCGATTAACTGCAGGGCTTTAGCTAGTGTCTTGGTTAATTCTTGATCGGCAACACTTGGTTTTGGATTTCCGCTGGGGTGGTTGTGTGCCACGATCAGAGCGCTAGCGTTTCTGGCAAGAGCCTCCTTAAGGATTTCTCGCGGGTAAACGGCGGTATGGCTTAGGGAGCCTCTAAAGAGCTCCTGGCACTCAATCAGGCGTAAGCGGGAGTCAAGGTATAGGCATAGGAAGACCTCGTGTGGCAGGCGCCCAAATCTGGCCTGCAAGAACTCTCGGACGTAGCCTGGTGAGGTAAGGACAGAGTCTTGGGAGAGGGTTTCCTCAAGGCTACGCTTTACAAGCTCATAGGCCGCCTGGATTTGTGACCACTTAGAAATGCCCATGCCATGAATCTGGGTTAATTCTTCTGGGGTACAGGACGTTAGACGCGGTAAATTGCCAAAATGATGGAGAAGGTCCTCGGCCAGGGCTACGGCGGTTTTGCCTTTAACCCCAACACGTAGAAAAATAGCGAGTAACTCACCATCACTCAGGGCTGCGGCGCCAAGGGCGCGCAGTTTTTCGCGGGGTTGCTCCATTTTTGGCCAATCCGTAATCGGCAAGTGCACGCTACGGTCGGGCCTAGATACAATTACCTTATGACTAAGCTTACGGTTTTGCCCAACTCCTTCCTGACCCTCAACTATCGGCTGACTTTGCCGAGCGGGGATGACTACATCAATACTTTTATCGATCGCCCTGCGACGGTGTTGATGGGTTCTGGACAATTTGCGCCTTGTTTTGAAAAAGTATTAATCGGATTGGGTGTGGGTGATAAGAAAAGTGCCTTATTGCCACCAGAAGAAAGCTTTGGTGAGCGTAAAGAAGAATTAATTCAGTGGGTTTCCCTGAATGCGCTTAAAGAAGGTCGCGATGATGATGCGCAATTTAACCCTGGCGATGTCATTGAATTTAATGCGCCTGGTGGCGCTCAATACGCAGGTGTGCTGCAATCGATTAACGAAGAAGGCGCCTGGTTTGATTTCAATCACCCACTTGCTGGAAGGCCTGTTACCTTCGAAGCTCAAATTGTTGCGATTTTGTAGCCCATGAATAAACAAACGAATACACAAGCAGGCGGAGAAAGCACTGCTGAAATTTTGATGGCGCAACCCCGCGGCTTTTGTGCGGGCGTTGATCGTGCAATCAATATTGTGAATGAAGCGCTCACACGCTTTGGTGCTCCAATTTATGTACGTCATGAGATTGTTCACAATGCTTACGTCGTGAATGAGCTGCGTGATAAGGGCGCTGTGTTTGTTGAGGAGTTGCATGAAGTTCCTAAAGGCGGAATTGTGGTGTTTAGCGCCCACGGTGTTTCTCAAGAAGTTCGTCAAGATGCTGAGGCACGCGGCTTGCAGGTATATGACGCAACTTGCCCCTTGGTCACAAAGGTACATGTTGAAGTCATCAAGATGTGCAAGGATGGTTTTACAGTATTGATGATTGGCCATGCGGGGCACCCGGAGGTCGAAGGTACGATGGGTCAGGTTAAGGAAGGTGTTCATCTGATTGAGAAGGTGGCAGATATTGCTAAGCTGCCTTTTACTGAGCATGAAAAAATCGCTTTTGTTACGCAAACGACACTCTCCGTGGATGAGACGAAAGAAATTGTCGATGCCTTAATTCAAAAATTCCCCAATATCGTGCAACCTCGCAAGCAAGATATTTGCTATGCCACTCAAAATCGCCAAGATGCTGTGAAATTTATGGCCCCTCAAGTTGAGGTAGTTATTGTGGTCGGAAGTAAGGCAAGCTCGAACTCGAATCGCTTGCGTGAATTAGCTGAAAAACTAGGTGTACCGGCCTACATGGTCGATGCACCTGAGCAGCTTCAAGCCGAATGGTTTGTTGGCAAGAAGCGCGTAGGCCTCACTGCAGGTGCATCAGCCCCTGAAAGCCTAGCCCTTTCGATTGTGGCAAAGATTCAAGAATTTGGACCGCGTCACATTCGTAATCTAGAGGGCGTGGTGGAGGATGTCATATTCTCACTGCCAAAGAATTTAGTTGGCTAGTAAGTAAGACCTTTGTTGAGGTAATTGCTGCAATAAAAGATAAAGGGGCCTAGAGCCCCTTTATTGCATTTCATCTGCGTATTTTATTGGCTTATCTTATCTGCTTGAGCAACTCTCTCAAAATATTGCACATCTGACGGATTTCATCATCAGTAATGTTAAGTGCTGGCATAAAGCGTAGCAGATTAGGTCTTGGAGAATTAATTAATAAGCCTTCTGGAGTTCTATCGCGAGCCAATTCAACTAGCTTCGCGCCGATATCACTACTCAACATCAGGGCGCGTAATAGTCCTTCACCGCGCTCGCCATCTAAATTAAATTCTGCGGAGATGGCGAGGAGCTCTTTGCTCAGCAATTCCCCTTTGGTGCGCACAGACTCTAGGAAGCCTGGAGCCAATAATTGTTCGATCACGCTGACACCTACTGCGACCATCAGTGGATTGCCGTTATAGGTGCCACCCTGATCGCCAGGAACAAAACAAGCAACCGCATCAGTTGCCATCAGTGCAGCTAATGGCACGCCACCACCAATACCTTTGCCTAAGGTCATGATGTCTGGTTCGATGCCATAGTGCTGATAGGCAAAAAGAGTGCCAGTACGACCACAGCCAGCTTGAACTTCATCGACGATCAACAGAATATTATTTTCTTGGGTGAATTTACGCAGGCTTTGCATAAACTCTTTAGTGGTGGGAATGACGCCACCTTCACCTTGTACCGGCTCAAGCATGACTGCAACTGTTTTATCAGTTACTAGTTTTTTGACGGAATCTAAATCATTTAAATCCGCTTTAAGAAAACCAGGAACTTGTGGGGCAAACATGGTGTCCCAACCTGGTTTACCAGATGCGCTCATCGTCGCCAATGTACGACCATGAAAGCTGTGGTCAAAGGTGATGATTTCAAAGGCACCTGATTTATTCAGTTGCCCCCATTTACGCGCCAACTTAATGGCGCCTTCATTAGCCTCAGCGCCGCTATTAGCGAAAAATACTTTGTTAAAGCAACTGTTTTCTGTCAAAAGATTCGATAGGCGAATCATTGGCTCGTTATAAAACGCAGGACTCGGATTAATGAGTTTCTTAGCTTGTGCGTTGAGCGCTTCAATCATGCCGGGGTTGCTATGACCGAGACAGTTCACTGCCCAGCCTTGCAAGAAATCCAAATAACGCTTGCCCTGGTTATCAGTCAGCCAGGAGCCTTTGCCTTCAACCATAGTCAACTCTGGTCGCGGGGTGATAAACATCACTGAGTGGGCATCTACGGATTGGGCTGGCTTATTCATATCGTATGCAAAGTGAAATCAAATGAGGTTTCTATTATCGCGCTTAGCAGACTAGTTTGTCGCGAGGTCAGCAGCGCTGGTAAAAGAATCTGCAAAGAATTCTTCCTCAGGCAAATGACAGTGAGATGAAAAGTCCTGGCGGGCCGCATTGACCATGACGGGAGCACCGCAGGCATAGACCTGGTAGGTACTCATATCAGGATTATCTGCAATTACAGCTTGGTGCACAAAGCCGGTGCGTCCATGCCATTGATCCTCAGGCAGGGCGTCTGAAATGACGGGGATGTACTTGAAGTCAGGGATATCTTTTGCCCATGACTGGCAGAGCTCATTGAGGTAGAGGTCGCTCGGGCGCCGTCCACCCCAATACAGATGAATCGGACGCTGGATCTTTTTAAGCTGCATTTGCTCGATGATGGATTTAATCGGCGCAAAGCCGGTACCTGCTGCAACAAAGATAATAGGTTTCTTAGAGTCTTCTCTTAAAAAGAAGCTGCCTAATGGACCTTCAAAACGCAGAATATCTTTTTCCTTTAACGCGGGATCTTTTGCGCCAAAAACAAGGTCGGTAAAGAGTCCACCTGGCAAGTGGCGAATATGCAACTCGAGGGGACCTTCTTGATCGGGTGCATTAGCAATAGAGTACGCGCGGCGCTGCCCATCTTTGAGTAGGAACTCTAAATACTGGCCAGCTAAAAATTGAAAGCGCTCGGCAGCTGGTAATTGCAATTGAAGAATGGCCACGTCTGCACTAGGTTTTGTAATAGTGTTCACGCGACAAGGCACTTTCCGTATGGCAATATCACCAGCGCCTTGAATTTCACGAGCTTCAATGAGAAGGTCTGACTTGGGGTGGGCGCAGCAAAATAAGGTCCCACCGGTGGCCTCATCAGCTGGGCTTAAAGCGGCGGCACTATGCTGGCCATGCTCTACCTGGCCCTCCAGGATTTTGCCTTTGCAAGAACCGCAGGCACCGTTTTTACAGCCATAGGGAAGGGTGATGCCCTGCTGTAAGGCTGCTTCAAGAAGGGTTTCATCCTCCTGGACGGTAAATTGTTTGCCGCTCGCCTTGAGCGTGACTTGATAAGACACTCTCATTCCTTTCAATAAATCGTTACGATGTGATCTATGCAATCTTTTGGTAAATCTCGAATCCTGATCGTTGGCTGCGGTGACATTGGTCTGCGTGTTGCCAAGCAGCTCGCTCGAAGTCATCGCGTATACGCCTTAACTTCCCAGAAAACACGTTTTCAGGAGTTGAGAGCGGTTGGCGCGATTCCGATTTTGGGGGATCTGGATAAGCCCGATAGCTTGTGGCGTTTAAGTGGATTAGCGCAAACCGTGATCCACTTGGCACCACCCCAAAATACAGGTCATCGTGATTGCCGAACTCGCAACCTCCTCCGAATTTTAGCCCAAGGTTCTGATACTGTTGGGCGCGTGATTTATGTGAGCACAACAGGCGTTTATGGTGATCACGCAGGCGCTAAGGTAAGCGAAGTGACGCCGGTTAAACCTCAAAGCGAGCGAGCTAAGAGAAGGGTGGATGCAGAAAACTGCCTACGTCTTTGGGCGCCAGCTCATGGAGTCGCCCTCACTATTCTGCGAGTGCCAGGTATTTATGCTGCTGACCGCTTGCCGGTTGAGCGTATTCAGGCCGGCACCCCCGCCTTAAATCCAGCTGAGGATGCTTACTCAAACCACATACAGAGTGATGACTTGGCAAGATTAGTTTGCGCTGCCGTTTATCACGGCAAGCCACAGCGCGTCATTAATGCATGTGACGGTGGTGAAACCAAGATGGGTGATTACTTTGATGAAGTAGCTGATGCGTTTGGCTTAGAGCGGCCACCCAGATTGCCAGCTGAGCAGTTGGAGAAAATCGTATCCCCCATGCTGTGGTCTTTTATGCGGGAGTCGCGGCGCGTAACGAATACAAGGCTAGTCGAATTGAAAACCCCGCTACGCTATCCTAGCGTGGCAGAGTTTCTGAAAACTATTTCCAAGAATCCTTAAGGCCGACCGTACGATTAAATACCGGTTGACCTGGTTTTGATTCGCTTTGATCCGCAACAAAGTAGCCATGGCGCTCAAACTGAAAACGATCTTCCGCTTTGGCGTCCTTCATGCACGGCTCTAAGTACACAGTAATCGTTTGCTTCGAGTGAGGATTGATTGCGTCCAGGAAATTTTTATCCCCACTGTCTGGATGTGGGTCATTAAATAGGTGGTCATAGAGGCGAACTTGTGCAGGCACAGCTTCCGCAGCGCTGACCCAATGAATATTGCCCTTGACCTTGTAATTATTTGACCCAGGTGTACCACTCTTACTGTCTGGGAAGTGTGTTGCATTAACTTGAATCACCTTGCCATGAGCATCTACTTCAAATCCGGTGCACTCAATCACAAAGCCATGACGCAAACGTACACGTCCACCAGCTTGATCGCCTGCTGGCGGGTAGAGCCTGAAGAACCCCTTGACGGGCTCTTGCATAAAGTCATCTTCTTCAATCCACAATTCTTTGGTGAAATGAAACTCACGATTACCCCACTCAGGATGCTGTGGATGGCGCGGAGCTGAGCAAGGCTCGCTCGCGGATGCATCAAAGTTTTCAATCACAAGCTTGAGTGGCTTGAGAACCGCTGTGGCCCGTGGAGCCTTGGCTTCAAGATCATCCCGCAAAGCTTGGTCTAGGGTGCTCATATCAATCCAGCTATCTGCTTTAGAAACGCCGATGCGTTCACAGAACAAGCGAATACTCTCTGGCGTATAACCTCTGCGACGGATGCCTACAATCGTTGGCATCCTTGGATCATCCCAGCCATCAACATGCTTTTCTTCAACTAATTGAAAGAGCTTACGCTTGCTAGTGATGGTGTAAGTTAAGTTGAGGCGGGCGAATTCATATTGATGTGGAACAGGACTTTTGAAAATTCCCAGCTCAGCTAATGAGGCAATAATCCAATCGTAGAGCGGGCGATTATTTTCAAACTCCAAAGTGCAAATAGAGTGTGAAACATTTTCTAGGGCATCAGAAATACAGTGTGTGAAATCATACAAAGGATAGATGCACCACTTACTGCCAGTGCGATGGTGATCCGTATGACGAATGCGATAGACCACGGGATCGCGCATCACAATATTTGGGTGCGCCATGTCGATCTTCAAGCGCAGTACATGTTCACCATCTTTATATTTTCCATCACGCATCTCGCGGAATAAAGCTAGGCTCTCATCGGGCGTGCGATCGCGATACGGACTATTTTTTCCAGCCTGACCAAAGTTGCCACGATTAGTGTGAATATCATCCGCGCTCTGACTATCAACATAGGCCTTGCCATTTTGAATCAGAATTTCTGCGAACTCATAAAGCCGATCAAAGTAATCACTCGCGTGATACAGATGTGTTCCCCAATCAAAGCCAAGCCATTTAACCGTATCCAAAATACTGTCAGCGTACTCAACATCTTCTTTGACTGGATTGGTGTCATCCAAGCGCATATTGCAACGCGCACCGCCCGCTTGATTGTTGTAATCAGCAGCTAAGCCAAAGTTCAAGCAAATACTTTTTGCATGGCCAATATGAAGATAGCCATTGGGTTCTGGTGGAAAGCGCGTAATGATGGAGGGGATAGCTTGACCATCTCGATTAGTGCGATTCTGGTAAGCCCCACTCGCCAGGTCGTGATCGATGATCTGGCGCAAAAAGTTAGAGGGCTCAGCAAGAGTGCCGGCAGGCGATTTAGATGGTTTGCTATCTTGGGACATGCGCCCATTGTAGAGAAAACCCCTGCCTATAAAGAAAAAAGCCCGCAAACTGCTGCGGGCTCATTCCTGGGAAGCGCTCGAGAATTACTCTTCTACGAATGCCTCTTCACGGGTTTTCTTAACTGCAGGTAAGGCCACGATCACAACTAGGAGCGCTGCTGCAATCAGCAAACCTAAGGAGAGCGGTCGGGTCACGAAGGTTGTGAAGTCGCCGCGTGATAACAAGAGGGCGCGACGGAAGTTCTCCTCCATCATTGGCCCAAGCACGAAACCTAAGAGCAATGGAGGTGGTTCGCAACCCAATTTAAAGAAGAGGTAACCAATTAAACCAAAGGCTGCGGTTACGTAAACGTCAAATACAGTGTTGTTGACGGTATACACACCAATACAGCAGAACACCAGAATTGCTGGGTAGAGGAAGCGATAAGGAATCTTCAAGAGCTTGACCCAAATACCAATGAGTGGCAAGTTCAAGAGAATCAACATCACGTTACCAATCCACATAGAAGCGATCAGGCCCCAGAACAAGGCTGGGTTACTGGTCATGACTTGTGGGCCAGGCTGAATGTTGTGAATCGTCATCGCACCAACCATCAAGGCCATGACGGCATTCGGTGGGATACCTAAGGTAAGCAATGGAATGAAGGAGGTTTGGGCGGCAGCATTATTTGCTGCTTCAGGACCTGCTACACCCTCAATCGCACCCTTTCCAAACTCATGGCTGTACTTGGAGGATTTCTTTTCTACTGAGTAGGCGCCAAAGGCCGCTAAAGCAGCGCCGCCGCCTGGCAGGATACCCAAAATGGAGCCGATCGTTGTGCCGCGCAAGATGGAGGGAATCATGCGCTTGATATCTTGCTTAGAGGGAACCATGCTAGTGAGTTTGTTGAGGAAGCCCTCGTCATCACCAGTTTTTTCCAGGTTACCCATAATTTCCGCAAAACCAAAGACACCCATTGCAACGGCTACGAATCCAATGCCGTCACTTAATTCAGGAATATCAAAAGCGTAGCGTGATACGCCGGAGTTCACGTCAGTACCGATCAAGCCCATCAAGAGACCCAAGATGATCATACCGATCGCCTTGATTAAAGAGCCTGAAGCTAGTACGACCGCACCAATCAGTCCCAGAACCATCAAGGAGAAGTACTCAGCGGGACCGAACTTAAATGCCAGTTGGGAGAGTGGTGCAGCAAATGCAGCCAAAACCAGTGTTGCTACGCAACCAGCGAAGAATGAACCCATGCCGGCAGTAAAGAGAGCTACGCCTGCTCGACCATTTCTGGCCATTTGATAACCGTCAATCGCCGTCACTACCGAGGACGTTTCCCCTGGGATGTTGAGCAAAATCGCAGTGGTAGAGCCGCCGTACTGTGAGCCGTAGTAAATACCGGCCAACATAATCAAAGCGGCAATCGGAGGCAATGCATAGGTGGCTGGCAAGAGCATCGCAATTGTCGCGATTGGACCTAGGCCTGGCAAAACACCAATTAAGGTACCCAAGATACAGCCAATCAGGCAGTACATCAGATTTTGTAAGGTAAACGCTGTGTCGAAACCGAGCGCTAAATTAGCAAATAAATCCATTTTTAGAGTCCCGGTTCGTTATTGTTGTAGGAATACTGGAAGGAGTGGGAACTGAAGCTTGAGACCCACAACAAAGACTGAATAAGTAAAGATCACCAGGAAGCCCGCATTGAGTAAGGAGCCTTTCCAAGTAAATTCTTTGCTGGCGCTAGCTGAAACCAGCACCAAGACCACTATGGCAACTAAGAAGCCCATGCGTGGCAGTAATAAGGCATAGAGCACAACCGAGCCTGTAATTTGAGCAATGATCTTCCAATTGAATTTGGGAATAGACTCAATCGTAGCCTTAGCACCCATAGACTTGATGAGGACTATTAGCCCTAAAACGGTCATCAATATGCCAAGGCAAAATGGGAAATAGCCTGGGCCCATTTTGGCTGCAGTGCCCATGGGGTACTGAGTAGCCACTATGGTGAAAAATAGGCCAATAACCATGTACATGATTCCGGCACCAAAATCCCGTTGATTGCGAATTTTCAAGTTGAGCTCCTCATATCGACTTATAGGTCGATCTATTTATTGATGTAACGGGATTGTAAGGCAGGATTGAGGTGATTTACCCAGGTTTTGCCCCCGACTAGTGCCAATGCGATAATTATTCGCATGAAAGTCTCTCAAATTCGCCAGGCGTACCTGGATTACTTTGCCCAAAAAGGCCATCAAATCGTCCCATCTAGCCCTGTAGTGCCTGGAGACGACCCAACCCTGTTATTCACGAATGCGGGGATGAATCAGTTTAAAGACGTTTTTTTGGGTTTTGATAAGCGTCCTTATAGCCGTGCGACCACAGCTCAAAAATGTATCCGTGCAGGTGGTAAGCACAATGACTTAGATAACGTCGGCTATACAGCACGTCACCACACCTTCTTTGAAATGCTGGGTAATTTCTCTTTTGGGGATTACTTTAAGAAAGATGCAATTCAATTTGCCTGGGGCCTATTGACGGATGTCTTTAAGCTGCCACAAGAAAAGTTACTAGTTACTGTGTACGCAGATGACGATGAGGCTTATGAGATTTGGAATAAGCAAATCGGTGTTCCAGCTGAGCGCATTATTCGCATTGGCGATAACAAAGGTGCTCGTTACGCTTCAGATAACTTCTGGATGATGGGTGATACAGGTCCATGCGGTCCCTGTACTGAAATCTTCTATGACCATGGTCCACATATTGCTGGCGGCCCTCCTGGAAGTCCTGATGAAGACGGCGATCGCTATATTGAGATCTGGAATAACGTATTCATGCAGTTCAATCGCGATGAAGCGGGCAATATGCATCCACTGCCTAAGCCAAGTGTCGATACTGGTATGGGTCTTGAGCGTATTGCGGCAGTGTTGCAGCACGTGCACTCGAACTATGAGATTGACCTCTTTGTGAATTTGCTCAAAGCAGCTAAAGAAGCTGTTGATGCAGCCGGTGGTGAAAATTGCGATCTGACCAGTCCATCTCTCAAAGTCATTGCCGATCACATTCGCGCTTGTAGTTTTATTGTGGTGGATGGTGTGATACCGGGTAATGCTGGTCGTGGTTATGTTTTGCGTCGCATTACGCGCCGCGCGATTCGTCATGGCTATAAATTGGGCGCGCGCAAACCGTTCTTTTATCAACTCGTCCCCGCCCTCGTAAAAGAGATGGGTCAGGCTTATCCAGAGTTGCAGGCAGCAAAAGATAAAGTGGTTGAGGTAATCAAGCAGGAGGAAGAGCGTTTCTTCCAGACCATTGCTAACGGTATGGAAATTTTGGAAGGTGCACTTGCTGGTGGCGCCAAGACAATTGATGGTGAAACTGCCTTCCGCTTACACGATACCTTTGGCTTCCCATTGGATCTGACTGCTGACGTATGCCGTGAGCGCGATGTCACAGTCGATGCCGAAGGTTTCGACTTGGCAATGCAAAAGCAGCGTGACCAAGCAAGAGCGGCTGGTAAGTTCAAAGTGGCGCAAGGCTTGGAGTACTCCGGTAAGCCAACCCGGTTTCATGGTTACGACACTTTGAAGCATGAGGGCGCTAAAGTCACCGCACTCTATGTTGATGGTTCTGTAGTGCAGTCCATCAAGGCTGGTGATGCAGCCGTGATCGTGTTAGACAACACGCCTTTTTACGCTGAGTCCGGTGGGCAGGTTGGAGACAAGGGTGAGTTACGCAATGAAGTAGTTCGCTTTGCAGTTGAAGATACCTTCAAGATTCAGGCGGATGTTTTTGGCCATCAAGGTGAAGTGCAAGAGGGCGAGCTCAAGATAGGCGATACGCTGAACGCCTTGGTAGATGCTCAGCAAAGAACAGAAACAATGCGTAACCATAGTGCTACCCATATTTTGCATAAAGCATTGCGTGAAGTATTGGGTGATCATGTGCAGCAAAAAGGCTCATTAGTTGATGCCACTAAAACCCGCTTTGACTTTACTCACAACGCACCTATTACAGCGCAAGAAATTCGACGGATAGAAGATATTGTGAATGCTGAAATTTTGGCAAATACTGCGACTTCTGGAAAAGTGATGCTTCTAGACGATGCTCAAAAAACCGGTGCCACAATGCTCTTCGGTGAAAAGTATGCAGACGAAGTGCGCGTACTAGAAATTGGTAGCTCAAAAGAGCTGTGCGGCGGAACTCACGTTGGACGTACTGGTGATATCGGAAGCTTGAAGATTGTTTCTGAAGGTGGTGTAGCGGCTGGCATTCGTCGTATTGAGGCGTTGACTGGGAAAAATGCCCTGATCTTTTTACAAGGTTTAGAAGACAAAATTAATGAAGCGGCCGCAGTTCTCAAAACTCACCCTGGTGATTTAGTGAGTCGTGTTACTCAACTGCAAGACAGTTTGCGTCAGGCTGAGCGTGAGTTAGATAAGGTGAACTCCAAGCTCGCTGCTAGCCAAGGTGATGAGTTGGCAACACAAGCAGTTGATGTCAATGGCCTCAAAGTATTGGCGGCTCGCTTAGATGGTGCCGATGCTCAAGTCTTACGCGAGACTATGGATGCCTTAAAGGGCAAGCTAAAGACTGCTGCAATTGTTTTGGCTTCTGTGCAGGGCGATAAGGTGAGTCTGATTGCCGGCGTGACTGCGGATTCGATTGCTAAAGTAAAAGCAGGGGACTTAGTAAACTTCGTTGCCCAGCAAGTCGGCGGTAAGGGTGGCGGTAAACCAGAGATGGCGATGGCCGGCGGTACTGACCCAAGTAAATTGGGCGCGGCATTAGCTGGCGTGAAAGACTGGGTTGCCTCCAAATGAGTAATGCAATCGAATTTAATCTCGAGGTGGATGCGATCGGCATGAATTGCCCGCTCCCAATTTTGCGTACCAAGAAAGCTCTAGCTACCATGCAGTCCGGCGAAGTGCTGAAAGTGAAGGCTACGGATGCTGGTGCTGCGCATGACTTTCCTGCATTTGCAAAACAGACTGGCAACGAACTGCTCTCTAGCAGTTCTGAGGGTGACGTATTAGTTTTCTTTCTCAAGAGAAGATAAGGCGCACTGAGCTCATAACCGTAAAGAAAAAGGCAGAAATCATTTTCTGCCTTTTTGCTTTTCTTGCACTGGAGATTTGCTGTGATGCTTAGGCTAAAGAACGATTCTTTAAGTAAGCCGCAAACTCAGTTTTCACTTCTGGATGCCGTAAAGCAAATTCTACTGAAGCCTTGAGGTAGCCAAGCTTGCTACCGCAGTCATAGCGCACACCGTCGTATTCATAAGCAAATACGGGCTCTTCTTTGAGTAATGAGGCAATCGCATCAGTGAGTTGGATTTCGCCGCCAGCACCAGGTTTCAGATTGCGAATGTGATTAAAGATATCTGAAGAAAGAACATAGCGACCTACTACCGCTAAGTTGGATGGCGCATCCTGAGGCTGTGGCTTTTCCACAATGCCATTTAAGCGATAGATGCCTTTAGATACTTCTGCTCCTGAAATAATGCCGTAGGAGCTGCTTTTAGAGGGGTCAATTTTTTCCACTGCTAAGACAGAGCCGTTTTGCTCATCAAATACTTTGAGCATTTGCTTTAGTACTGGCGGCTGGCCATCGAGCAAGTCATCCGCAAGGATGATGGCAAAGGGCTCATCACGTACGAGCTTTTCTGCGCATAAAACTGCATGACCCAAACCCAAAGCTTCAGGTTGGCGTACGTAAACACAATCCACATGGCTAGGTTTAACACTGCGAACAATCTCTAAAAGAGCTTGTTTATTTTTTGCTTCAAGTTCTGCCTCAAGCTCGTAAGCTTTATCAAAGTGATCTTCAATGGCGCGCTTACTTCGGCCGGTTACGAAAATCATTTCGGTGATACCAGCAGCAATCGCTTCCTCAACTGCATACTGAATAAGTGGTTTATCCACTACATTGAGCATCTCTTTCGGGCTGGCCTTAGTGGCTGGCAAGAAACGAGTGCCCAAACCCGCAACCGGGAAGACGGCTTTAGTAACGGCTTTAGTGCTTAATGGCATTGCAATTCCGATCAGTTTTATTGAGGCTTTATTTCAGTCGTTCTAATTGTGCAACAAGTTTCTCGTGGTTTTGCTCAAAGCCAGTAAGACGTTGCTTTTCTTGAGCTACCACCTCTTCTGGAGCACGAGCGACAAAGCTTTCATTACCAAGCTTGCTACGTGCTTTGGTGATCTCATTAGCTAAGCGCTCTATTTCTTTGCCCAGACGAATTCTCTCGGCCGCTACGTCCACTTCAATTTTGAGTAGCAACTTCAGATTACCAACCAAAGCCATTGGTGCGCCAGGAGCATCCTTTTCTAAAGCGGACTCATCATCGTAGATTTTGACTTCAGATAGCTTGGCTAAAGCGGTTAGGTATGGACTTGCTTTGCTCAAGAAATCTTGTGGCCCACTAATCCAGAGGGGTACCTTGAGTGCAGGAGAGACTTGCATCTCGCCACGTAGGTTACGGCAAGCGTCCACAATTGATTTAATCTGGGCAACCCAAGATTCGCTTTGCTCATCAATCTTATCGAGTTGAGCAACTGGGTATGGCTGCAGTGCAATGGTTTGCTTATCTTGTTTAGCTAGCTCTTTACCAACCTTAGGCCCAACGGTTTGCCAGAGGGTTTCGGTAATGAATGGAATGAGTGGATGCGCCATGCGCAAGATCGTTTCTAAAACACGCAAGAGAGTGCGGCGAGTAGCGCGTTGCTGCGCAGGCGTTCCAGTTTGGAGTTGTACCTTGGCTAACTCTAGATACCAATCGCAATACTCATCCCAAACAAACTGATAGATGCTGGTAGCAATGTTGTCAAAGCGATAGTTTTGAAAGCCTTTAGCAACATCAGCCTCTGTTCTTTGTAATAAAGAAACAATCCAACGATCGGCTGGAGAGAAATCAAGCTGCCCCTCTGGACCGCACTGGCTGTCACAAGGAGCAAAGCCGTTTTCTTGGTCATTGCCAGGGCAATTCATGAGAACAAAACGAGTGGCATTCCAGAGTTTGTTGCAGAAGTTGCGATAGCCTTCACAGCGCTTCTGATCAAAATTAATATTTCGACCTAGTGATGCAAGTGAGGCGAAGGTAAAGCGCAGGGCATCTGTACCAAATGCAGGAATTCCTTCCGGAAACTCTTTCTTGGTTTTTTTGCCAATGCTTTCAGCTTGCTTTGGATTCATCAAGCCAGTAGTGCGCTTAGCAACTAGATCTTCAATCTTGATACCATCAATTAAATCGATCGGATCCAAAGTATTACCTTTGGACTTACTCATCTTCTGGCCTTCAGCATCGCGAACTAAGCCATGAACGTACACCGTGTGAAATGGCACCTTGCCAGTGAAGTGACAAGTCATCATGACCATTCTGGCTACCCAGAAGAAAATGATGTCAAAACCAGTAACCAAGACCGATGATGGTAAGAAATGATTTAGAGCAGGCGTTTCCTCTGGCCAACCTAATGAACTAAAGGGCACCAAAGCAGAGCTAAACCAAGTATCTAAGACATCGGGATCACGATGGAGTTGACCTGTGTAGCCAGCAGTAGCAGCCTTGGCTTTCGCCTCTGCTTCGGAGCGTGCCACAAAAATCTGTCCGTCATCGCCATACCAAGCGGGGATTTGATGCCCCCACCAGAGTTGTCGAGAGATGCACCAGTCCTGAATATTTTCCAGCCACTGGGAGTAGGTGCTAATCCAGTTTTCTGGAACGAGCTTAATGTCACCATTTTTTACTGCATCTAGCGCAGCGCCTGCAATAGAAGAGCCTGGTTGATATTGGTTATCAGGACTTGGTTTTGATACTGCGACAAACCATTGGTCAGTGAGCATCGGCTCAATGATGGTTTGGGTGCGATCACCACGAGGTACCATCAATTTATGCGGCTGCACTTTTTCTAATAAACCAGCTGCATCTAAGTCTGCAACAATTTGTTTACGGGCGGCAAAGCGCTCAAGGCCTTGATAGACCACAGGTGCATTCTCATTAATCTTGGCATCCAGAGTCAAGATATTGATGAGTGGCAACTGATGGCGTTGTCCAACAGCATAGTCATTGAAGTCATGTGCAGGTGTCACTTTGACGACACCAGTACCAAAAGCTAAATCAACATAGTCATCGGCAATGATCGGAATCTCGCGATTGCACAGCGGTAACTGTACTGATTTACCAATTAGGTGCTTATAGCGCTCGTCTTCTGGATTGACCATGACGGCTACGTCACCCAATAAAGTCTCTGGGCGCGTAGTGGCAACGGTTAGGTGTCCGGAGCCATCTGCTAATGGATAGCGGATATGCCACATGGAGCCATCTTCTTCCTCGCTCACTACCTCTAGATCTGAAACCGCAGTACCGAGTACTGGATCCCAGTTCACCAAACGTTTACCACGATAAATTAATCCTTGTTCATGCAGGCGAACGAATACCTCAACAACTGCTTTGGACATCTTGCTGTCCATCGTGAAATATTCTTTACCCCAATCAATTGAGGCGCCTAAGCGACGAATCTGACGGGTAATCGTGTTGCCAGAAGTTTCTTTCCACTCCCACACTTTTTCTAAGAATTTCTCGCGACCCAAATCATGGCGAGAGATCTTCTGTGCATCAAGCTGGCGCTCAACAACAATTTGTGTAGCAATGCCAGCATGGTCTGTACCCGGAACCCACAAGGTATTTTTACCGGACATGCGGGCATGACGCACCAAGCCGTCCATGATGGTTTGATTAAAAGCGTGACCCATATGCAGTGTGCCGGTCACATTCGGTGGCGGCAACTGAATTGAGAAATCTCCCTTGCCCTCATCTAGGGTGGCGTCGGCAATGCCTCGGCGTTCCCATTCCGGACCCCAATAAGCTTCAATTGGGGCGGGTTCGTAGGATTTGGCTAGTTCGTCTAGGGAACTGGCCGCTGATGAATTAGGGGTATTCGAAGCATTTGGCATAAGAGGCAAATTATAATTGGGGAGATGTACTCAGACCTACTCGCAAACCTTAATCCAGAACAACGCGAGGCAGTGACCCTCCCGCCGGTAAATGAAAATGGCCAAGCCCAGTCAGCCTTGATTTTGGCTGGCGCTGGCAGTGGAAAAACCCGCGTTCTCACGACCCGTATAGCTTGGTTGATCCAAACAGGCCAGGTTTCACCTATTGGCGTCCTTGCAGTGACCTTTACTAATAAGGCCGCTAAAGAGATGATGATGCGCTTAAGCGCCATGCTGCCTATTAACACTCGAGGCATGTGGATCGGTACTTTTCATGGTCTTTGTAACCGTTTATTGCGTGCGCATCACAAAGAAGCAGGTTTGCCGTCTACTTTTCAGATTTTGGATACCCAGGATCAGCTTTCCGTCATCAAGCGTCTTTTGAAGGGCTTAAAGGTCGATGATGAGAAATATCCCCCTAAGCAGTTGCAATATTTCATTGCCCATGCCAAAGAGCGTGGTCAGCGCGCTAAAGAATTATCCGTAGGGGACGACTTTCAGGCGAAGATGGCTCAACTCTATGAAGCCTACGATGAGCAGTGCCAGCGTGAAGGTGTAGTCGACTTTGCTGAACTCTTATTACGTAGTTATGAATTGCTCAAACATAACGAAGCCATTCGGACACATTACCAAGAGCGCTTCCGTCATATTTTGATTGATGAGTTTCAAGATACCAATGCCTTGCAATACGCTTGGCTCAAATTACTTTCTGGTCACGATGCTAGTCGTGTCAATGTTAGCGGCATGGGAAGTAGTGCAGTTTTTGCGGTAGGCGATGATGATCAAAGTATTTACGCATTCCGCGGCGCAGATGTGGAGAACATGCGTTTGTATGAAAAGCAATATCACCCGATGATGGTCAAGCTTGAGCAAAACTACCGCTCACATGGCCACATCTTAGATACAGCCAATTACCTCATCTCTAACAACACGGATCGTCTTGGTAAAAACTTGCGCACTGATGCAGGTCATGGCGAGCCCGTTCGCATCTATGATGCGCCGAGTGATCATGCTGAAGCTGCATGGCTTGTAGATGAAATTAAAGCCCTAGTGAGTAGCGGTATCAAGCGCACTGAAATTGCCTTGCTCTACAGAAGCAATGCTCAGTCACGCATTATTGAGCACGCCTTATTTTCTGCGGCGATTCCATATCGAGTTTACGGTGGACTGCGCTTCTTCGAGCGCGCAGAGATTAAACATGCCTTAGCGTATTTACGTCTGCTAGAAAATCCGAATGACGACACCTCCTTCTCGCGCGTAGTGAATTTCCCAACACGCGGTATTGGCGCAAGATCGATTGAGGCTGTGCAAGATGCAGCTCGTGCACAAAATAGTTCTTTGTATTTGGCGGCATCGACATTGGATGGCAAAGCTGGCGCCTCCTTAGGTGGCTTTGTGCGCCTGGTAGATCATATGCGTGAAGCTACTCGTCACAACACATTACCTGAGACAGTGGAATTCGTGATTCAAAACAGTGGTTTGATTCAGCACTACCTTTCAGAGCGCGAAGGCCAGGACCGCGTAGAAAACTTACAAGAATTAATTAACGCCGCAACTGCATTTATTGCGGAAGAGGGTTATGGTCAGGATGCCACTGCTGCCACATTACCTGGTGAGAATGCCCCTGGCATAGTAGAGGTTTCTCCATTAGCTGCATTCCTCTCTCATGCTTCACTTGAGGCTGGTGATAACCAAGCTCAGGCAGGCCAAGATGCCGTGCAGCTGATGACGGTGCATTCTGCTAAAGGCTTGGAGTTCACCTCTGTATTTATTACTGGCTTAGAAGAGGGGTTATTCCCGCATGAGAACAGTATTAATGAGCAGCATGGTTTAGAAGAAGAGCGTCGCTTAATGTATGTGGCGATTACACGCGCAAAAGAGCGCCTCTATCTCTCTCACACACAGTCACGGATGTTGCACGGTCAAGTGCGCTACAACATGCCATCTCGCTTCTTAGAAGAGTTGCCATCGGATTCGCTGAAGTGGCTTACTCCAAAAGTCAAAGATGCCCGTTGGGGTGGAACTAGCAATGGCAATGGTGGCCGCTCAGGGTCAACTTGGCAAGATGGCTATACACGTCAGCGTGAGTTTGGATCGAATGATTTCTTTGACAGTGGTAATGAGCGTGAGCGACCTGCAAGGCAAATCGGCCGAGTAGGCTCTGCCTCAACTGCGGTAACTAGAATGGCCTCACCACCACGAGGAAATTACCCATTCACGATTGGGCAAAATGTATTCCACACCAAGTTTGGTGAAGGGCGCGTTACAGGCCTAGAGGGTAACGATGCTGATGCGCGCGCTCAGGTGAATTTCAAGCGCCATGGCGTGAAATGGCTGCAGCTCAGTATTGCTAAGCTTGCTGCGATCGATTAAGCGATTAAAGTAGCTGATTCTTTTTCGGCAAAGCATGCCTTCCAAGTAGCAAAGAAAGAGCAATGCATTACAGTGAGCCCCGCCATAGAAATAGGCGCGATGATAAATGATGCAGCTTGGCCTAGGTCGAGAGCATCAAAGATAGAGCCAATCGTTAAAGGAATAGCGATTAAGATCGCACCCCAAATCGCAAGATAGATAAAGAATGCACCTCGATTAGTCCAGCAAGCAACAGCACTGGAAAAGAGCGCTTGCGCTATGGACATATCAGACCAAGCAACGAGTACTGGGGAAAACCACATCAACATCGCAACTGGCACATACAGAAGGCCGCCAAAAAAGAGAATTAGATAAATCTGATTAATGGCTTCTGAAGTGATGGGCTTGTCGTTAGTCATCAGTGGAATGAGTAGCTCAAAATCTACCAACATGCTTAAGATAAGGCTGAGAGCCAGTATGAGTGCGGCGTAGACCAATCCCAATTGGAGAATACGTTTGCGCACCAAGGTAGTGGATTGCAGGGCAATCACGTACACCGAGGGTCGAATACGCTCTTTTTGAATTGCCAGGCGACAGGCAGTCATAAAGCCCACCGACAAAGTAGGCGTGAGCAATAAGACGGCAAAGATACCAATCACAGGTACGAGCACTGCAAGTTGCGCTACAAATATATACATGAATACCAGCATCAAAAACCCCAAAGGATTTTGTTTAAAAAGCCAAATGCCTTGACGTATCCAGGTGTAGCCCTCTTTTGGAGCGACGGAGTTCAGTTTCATATTGCCTTGCGACTTAAAAGAATATTTTCGAAGTGACGGGGGTCATGTGGGGTGAGCATTTGCGCATCACGTGGCAAATAAAAATCCCACAGGCGGGAGATCCAGAATCGCAGTGCTGCAGCACGCATCATCAGAGGCAAGCTTGCCTGCTCCTCTTTACTTAGTGGACGAACAGCCTGATAGGCATCCATCAGCGCCTTGAAGCGAGCAGGGTCTAGGTCTTGTTTGTTGTCAGCAAGGCACCAATCATTTGCAGTAACTGCTAAATCAAATAACCACTTGTCTGTTCCGGCGAAATAAAAGTCGAAGAAACCACCTAGTTGATCTTGAGAGTCATCGCTTGCGCCTTGAGGATCAAATAGCACGTTATCTCTAAAGAGGTCGCAATGGCTTGCTCCCTGAGGAAGCAATGCATAAACCTCAGAGGTAAAGAATTGTTCTTGAGTTGCGAGCTCGCTAGTCAGCAATTCTTTTTGTGCATCACTTAAGTGTGCCAACACTTGTGGGACTGTTTTTTGCCACCAAGCAAGACTGCGAAGATTCTCTTGAGTATGCTTAAAGTCGCTGCTGGCTAAATGCATTTTGGCTAAGTACTCCCCAACCAGAGCGCAATGCTTAGCTTCAGGTGCAAGTCTAGAAACGCCGGGAAGCTTGCTCACAATTGCTGCAGGCTTACCTTTAAGTGTAAATAAAATTTGCCCCTGTTTGTTTTCAAGTGGCTTAGGTACTGGAATGCTTTTATTGGCCAAGTGGCGCATCAGCTCCAGGTAGTACGGAAGCTGCTCTGCAGACAGTCTTTCGAAAATAGTCAGAACATATTCTTGCTTCTTGCCATCTTTCTCAGTGTCGAGAAAGAAATTGGAGTTCTCAATACCACCATGAATTCCACGAATATCGAGAGCCTGTCCGATATCAAAGTCACTTGATATCCAAGCAGAGATATCGCTTAGTTCAATGGGGGTGAAGACGGCCATAAGTAAAGATTAAAAAGGAACTCGGATACTCGGGACGCTGATCAGGTCAGTTTCTTTTGGTACACCAGGCATGACTGTTGCCGGAGGTGCCATTTCGTAGCTGGTATAGCGAGTCTTCACATCCACCTGGGTGGGCGCATTGGTATCTTTGTACTCGGTAATTTCAGTACCAGTAGCTTCTTTGTGTTGAAAGCTCGGTTTACGACTTTCAGGCGCGCTGGTTGCTTGAGATGCGCTCACTGCAGGCGCTAAAGGTTGATTATTAATGCGCTGCAACTCAGAGGGGCTGAGCGCTTGCGAATTGTTTTGAGCGTGTGCTGAATTGAGGCTAAAAGAGGCAAAAGCCACTAAAAAGCTTGTCAGAACAAGGGTTTGGCTCAAAGAAGAGTGGAGTAAGTTAGTTAGTGCATGCATCATTTTTCACCTTTTTAGGCCTCTTTTCAGGAGGATTTGAACCTGATCTGTAGGCAGTTAGCAACTAGATTGTACGATTGCGGTATGACTAAACATAGACTCTTGTTGGTAGACGGCTCTAGCTACCTCTATCGCGCCTTCCATGCCATGCCAGACCTCAGAAATGGGGCAGGTGACCCAACGGGAGCCATCTATGGAATGGTGAATATGATGCGCCGAGCCCGCTCAGAACTCAAGGCTGACCACATTGCCTGTGTTTTTGATGCCAAAGGTAAGACTTTCCGGGATGAAATGTATCCCGAATACAAAGCGCATCGCTCCCCCATGCCTGAGGATTTGGTAAAGCAGATTGAGCCGATCCATGCCATGGTGAAAGCCTTGGGCTGGCCGGTATTAATGGTTTCTGGGGTTGAGGCCGATGATGTGATTGCCACCTTGGCTAGTCAAGCCACCCAAGCTGGTTGGGAAACGATTATTTCTACTGGCGATAAAGATTTGGCCCAGTTGGTGAATGCTTCTGTCACCTTAATTAATACGATGACCAATGAGAAGTTGGATATCAATGGTGTGATTGAAAAATTTGGCGTACCACCAGAGCGCATCGTAGATTACCTCTCCATCATTGGCGACACGGTTGATAACGTACCGGGCGTTCCTAAGGCCGGCCCTAAAACAGCAAACAAATGGTTGGCTGAGTTTGGTGATTTAGATAATTTGATGGCGAATGCTGATCAAGTAAAAGGTGTTGTAGGTGAAAACTTACGAAATAGTTTGGAGTGGCTTCCACAAGCACGACAGCTCATTACCGTTAAAACCGATTGTGATTTATCGCCACATCTTCCAGGCTTAGATGATCTGCATGCGAAACCTGAAGATGCACCGCTCTTGCGTGAGTTGTTTGAGCGCTATGCATTTAAGACTTGGTTACGTGATGTGGAGAGGCAGTTAAGTGGTGCAGCTCCTGAGACCGGCAGCGATTTTGATTTGGCTGGTAGCCCCATCAAAAATACTGCCGAAGAAAATGTAAAAGCTGCAGTCAAGAAATTTGGCCCCACTGCTACAGAAGCGACAACTGCCTTATCGCAAGAAACAACCGATCTGCAAGGAGCGATTGCAAAACACTATGAGTGTGTAGTTGATGAAATAGCGCTGGACCGTTGGATTAAAAAAATTGAAGTTGCTGCTCTTACGGCAGTTGATACCGAGACCACTAGCTTAGATGCGCTGGCTGCAGAGCTTGTCGGTATTTCGCTTTGCGTCACTCCTGGAGAGGCTTGTTATATACCGGTAGCGCATCGTAATGGAGAAGCTCAGCTCAGTCGCGAACTGGTTTTGGCGCGCATGAAGCCTTGGCTAGAAAGCGCGACTAATTTAAAGCTAGGGCAAAACCTCAAGTACGACAGCCATATCTTTGCGAACTATGGCGTTGCTTTGCAAGGCATTACTTTTGACACCATGTTGGAATCTTATGTGCTCGAATCGCATATGCCTCACAACATGGATAACTTAGCCGAGCGACATCTCGGCATGAAGACTATTAAGTATGAAGAGGTATGCGGTAAGGGTGTCCACCAGATTGGCTTTGATCAAGTAGATCTGAAAATCGCCACCGACTACGCAGCAGAAGATGCTGACATTACTCTACGGTTACACCATGTATTGTGGCCACAAATTCAGGCAAGCCCTGGCCTTCTTTATATTTATGAAAATATCGAGATGCCAGCAATGCGGGTCCTGGGCATCATGGAGCGTAATGGGATTCGGATTGACTCTGCTTTGCTATCTCAGCAAGGTCAAGAAGTTGGCAAACGTCTGTTAGCCCTAGAGGGTGAGATTCATAAGCTTGCTGGACAACCATTTAATATCCAATCCCCCAAGCAGATCGCAGAGATTTTATTTGGGCAGTTAGAGCTCCCCGTAATTAAAAAGACACCATCGGGTGCGCCATCGACTGATGAGGAAGTGCTGCAAAAGTTGGCAGAAGACTATCCCTTACCTGCGCGTATCTTGGATTACCGCAGTCTCGCTAAATTGATGTCGACTTATATCGAGAAGCTCCCACGTATGGCAGATCCTAAAACGGGACGAGTGCATACGAGTTTTTCTCAGGCGACTGCGGTGACTGGGCGTTTGGCTTCAAGCGATCCGAACTTGCAGAACATTCCTGTGCGCACGGAAGAGGGCCGTCGCATTCGAGAAGCGTTCATTCCGGCTGAAGGTTGTAAGTTGCTTTCTGCCGACTATTCTCAAATTGAATTGCGCATCATGGCGCACATTGCTGAGGATGAAAACCTATTAGCTGCATTCGCTGCTGGTAAAGACGTTCACCAAGCTACCGCTGCTGAGATTTTTGGAGTGCCATTAGAAAGCGTTAATTCAGAGCAGCGTCGCTATGCCAAGGTCATTAACTTTGGCTTAATTTATGGCATGAGTGCCTTTGGTCTAGCTGGTAATCTGGGTATTGAGCGCTCAGCAGCCCAAAACTACATTGCTAAGTACTTTGATCGTTATCCGGGAGTGGCTCAGTATATGGAGCGCACTCGCTTGGAGGCCAGAGAGAATGGTTATGTCGAGACGGTCTTTGGTAGGCGTCTATGGCTCCCAGAAATCAAGGGGAGTGGTCCGCGCCGCCAAGGAGCTGAGCGGGCTGCAATTAATGCGCCAATGCAAGGAACTGCGGCCGACCTGATCAAATTGGCCATGATTGCGGTCGAAAACTGGTTAGAACAAGAGCAGCTGAAGACCCGCATGCTCCTACAGGTCCACGATGAGCTGGTATTTGATGTGCCGCTAGATGAGCTGGAGCTTTTGCAAGCAAAACTACCTGATTTAATGTGTAAGGTAGCTGAGCTAAAGGTTCCTTTGGTGGTTGGTATTGGGATTGGCGATAATTGGGAAGAAGCGCACTAAATTAGGAGACTAAGAGATGACAACGAAAAAAGATCAGGGTTCAAGCAGGGTGTCTAGCGATAGAAGAGGTTTTATGAAAGCCTCCGCTATCACAGCAACAACTATGGGAATTGGTTTTGTAGCCGCTTCTGAGCCAGTTATGGCCGCAGCGATCCAAACGGATTTCGCCGGCATTAAGGCGGGCGAGCAAATGATTCCGGTAGGCAGTTTTCAGATGCCTGCCTATGTTTCACGTCCAGAAAAAGCCACAGGTAATTTGCCGATTGTGATTGTTGCCAGTGAAATCTTTGGTGTGCACGAATACATTGCAGACGTCACTAGACGTTTTGCTAAATTGGGTTACCTGGCGATTGCCCCAGAATTCTTTACTCGTGCTGGCGATCCGAATACTTATGGCACCATTGCCGAGATTCAAAAAAATATCGTTGCCCCAACGGGAGATACTCAAGTTCTCAATGACTTACAAGCAGCCTTAGTGTGGGCCGGTAAGAATGGTGGCAACTTGAAAAAAGTTGGCGTTACTGGATTTTGCTGGGGTGGTCGCATTACTTGGTTATCGGCCACACTGCCTCAGGTTAAGACTGGCGTAGCTTGGTATGGTCGTGTCATTGGCGAGAAAACGGAAGGCAATCCGCGCCACCCAGTCGATATTGCTGCTGATCTCAAGGCACCAGTGCTTGGCTTGTATGGCGGCGCTGATACTGGCATCTCCCTAGAGAGTGTTGAGCAAATGCGTGAAGCACTTGCAAAAGCAGCCCCCAAAAATCCAGCAGCTAAAGCCTCTCGTTTTGAGATCTATCCTGATGCACCGCATGCTTTCCATGCAGACTACCGAGCTACTTATCGCGAAGGTCCTGCAAAAGATGGTTGGGAAAAATGTATTGCTTGGTTTAAACAAAACGGGGTTGCCTAATTTCCATGTCAGTACTGCAAAGTATCTTGTTGGTAACAGCGCTAGCGGGAACAACTAGCGTTCTGATTGCCGCAAGTTTTTCTTTGTCTTTGTTATCAAAGATGGTTCACAGCATGGTGAGTGTGTCAGTGGGTATTTTGCTGGCCACCGCCTTACTGCATTCGTTACCTGAAGCATTCACGATGCCGGGTGTGAACCCTCAGTTGTTGTTTGCTACCTTGCTTGCAGGGCTCTTAGGCTTTTTCTTGCTTGAGAAAATTTCTTTATTGCGCCATAGCCATCATCACGAAGGAGATGGTCATGATCATCACCATGGTCATGATGCAGAAGTGGCGGGTCGCAGTGGTTGGATGATTTTGGTCGGCGATGGCATACATAATTTTGTTGATGGTGTTTTGATTGCCGCTGCCTTTATGGCGGATTACCAGGTAGGCATCTTTACGGCGATCGCCATCATTGCTCACGAGATTCCACAAGAAATTGGTGATTTCATCGTACTGTTGAATGCTGGATTTACTCGCACTCGTGCTTTGATGTACAACTTAATTTGTGGCTTAGCTGCGGTGCTCGGGGGTGTCTTGGCGTACTTCTTTTTGGAGAGGGCGCATGCGGCAATGCCGTATTTACTAGTCATCGCATCAAGTAGTTTTATTTACATTGCAGTGAGTGATCTGATTCCACAAATGCACCGGCGCCCACATTGGGCGGAGTCCTTACGTCAAACGATTTTGATTGCTTGTGGCGTTGGCTTGGTAATTCTGCTGTCACTCTTGCATTAAAGAGCTACTGGTCGGCTTGGGTCGGCACACCATTCGCTCCAGCTACCTGCGTATACACGTGAGCCCTTGAGGCCAGCTAGTTCCATGGCTAGTAAGTTATGGCAGGCCGTAACTCCAGAGCCACATTGATGAATCACCTCAGAGGGTTTGGTTGAGCCCAGAAGATCTACAAAGTCTTTGAAAAGTTGATCTGGAGCCTTAAAACTTTTTCTGGAAAGATTTTCTCTAAAACAGTAATTAATTGCGTTAGGGATATGTCCACCAATAGGATCTAAGGTTTCATTTTGACCATGGAAGCGATCATTTGCACGAGCATCAATAATGACATTCGTTTTGGCTTTGAGATTGTGAACTACCTCTTCTACTGTTACTAAGCCAACGTAAGGCATTGTGGGTACTGGCGTTGTTGTTGGATTTGCTTCGCGTGGCATGGTGCCGATGGGTCCATTCCAAGCATCTAGACCGCCATCCAATACTTGAACATTGGCATGGCCAGTAGCTTTGAGCATCCACCAAAGGCGACTGGCATATACAGAGCCCTGATTATCGTAGGCAATCACTAGGGTATTGGAGTCAATGCCTAAGCGAGATTTGGTTTGCGCCCAGGCTTCTGGGGTGGGAAGTGGGTGACGACCATTCTTGCCCGTCTTTTCACCAGATAAATCGTGGTCTAGGTCGACAAAGAGTGCGCCTGGAATATGGCCTTCTAAATAAGAATTACGACCAGCTAGCGGATCGACTAAATCAAAGCGGCAATCGCACAGTAAAACATTCTCACCACTATTAATGATTTCTTCTAACTGGTTTGCAGTAATGAGAGGCGTCATGATGGTTTCCTATTGAGGATGAGATTGATGTTGCTTAATTATGCGCCTTGATAGTTCATGGCGCGACGGTACCATTCATGAAAATGCTGCATGCCATCTTCCATGGGGCTTTGGTATGGACCCACTTCATTTTGACCACGAGCTAACAGAGCGGCGCGACCAGCATCCATACGCTCCGCAATTTCATCATCCTCAATACAAGTTTCCATATAGGCTGCACGCTCTGCCTCTACGAATTCGCGTTCAAAGAGCGCGATTTCTTCAGGGTAATAAAACTCCACCACATTACGTGTTTTATTAGGACCCATTGGATGTAAGGTGGAAACACATAAAACACCGGGGTACCATTCGACCATCACATTAGGGTAGTAGGTAAGCCAGATGGCGCCATGGCGCGGAGTCTTACCTCCATGATGGCGTAACACTGCTTCATGCCACTTTTGATACACGGGCGAGCCAGGCTTTTCTAAATTCTTGTGAATACCAACCGTCTGCACGCTGTGCCAGTCACCAAATTCCCAACGCAAGTCTTCGCAAGAAACAAACTTACCTAAGCCTGGATGAAAGGGCACTACGTGATAGTCCTCAAGATAGACCTCAATAAAAGTCTTCCAGTTGTAATTGCATTCATGGACCTCAACATGATCTAAAACGTAGCCTTCAAAGTTGAGATCATCAGCTACGCCAAGCTTGGCAAGATCGGTACGCACATCACGTGGACCTTCAAATAAGAGTCCTTGCCAATTCTGCAAAGGTGATTTACCGAGATTAAGGCAAGGCTTATCTTCAAAATGGGGTGCGCCCATGAGTTGACCGTTTAAATCGTAGGTCCAGCGGTGCAGGGGGCAAACAATATTGTCTGCCTTGCCTTTGCCATTGAGCATGAGTGCTTGGCGATGGCGGCAGACATTAGAGAGGAGTTCAACGCCGGCTTGGTTTCGAACCAATAGGCGGCCTTCATTCTCGGATGTCAAAGTTTGGTAGGAGCCCATCTCGGGAACCATGAGTTCGTGACCAACATAGCCCGGGCCCTGCTTAAAAAGCAGTTCAATTTCACGCTGATAGAGATCAACGTCAAAATAGGCCGAAACCGGCAGTTGTAAGTTGGACGGCGCAAGCTGCTGCGCGGTAGCCAGATTAGTCATTCTCCCCACCCCCGAAAACGTCAGCCGAAGCTAAGCGGAATAACCAATCCAACCATCGACGGATCGATATTGGAAAGGAAGGAAGCGATTATACCCATCTGACCCTCATCTCGCTTTAATATAGGGGGCTACATCTCTAAGAAATTTGAAGGAAATAAGCCAATGCCAGCGAAGAAATCTGAAGATCAGAAGCCCGGTCTTGAGCTGCAAATCGACCCTAATTTGCGTTATGAACAGGCTGTCAAGGAGCTGGAAAAGCTGATTTCGGATATGGAATCAGGCAAATTCTCTTTGGAAGAGACGCTTTTGGCTTATCAGCGTGGTGCAGCACTTCTAAAACATTGCCAGGCTATGCTTGCTCAAGTTGAGCAGCAAGTTCGGGTATTTGAGGCCTAAGCCCCTCTGAGACTTGGTCTTTATGAACCACGCACTTTCATTTGAAGATTGGGTTCGTGCTCACGGGCAGCGAACTGAATTGGTTCTCGAGAGTTTGCTCGATGCTGCGAATGCTAATCCTGCACGTTTGCACGCAGCCATGCGTTACGCCGCTCAAGGTGGCGGTAAGCGTATTCGTCCTTTATTGGTTTATGCGGCTGGTGAGCTAGGTGATGATTCCGGCGAAGAGAAAAATAATGCCCTAGATTCTGCTGCCTTTGCAATCGAATGTATTCACGCCTACTCCTTGGTGCACGATGATTTGCCTTGTATGGATGATGATGATTTACGTCGTGGACGTCCTACTGTGCATAAGGCTTATGACGAGGCGACTGCTTTATTGGTTGGCGATGCATTACAAACTCGTGCATTTGAGGTTTTGGCAAATACGCAGTGCGATGGGAGCACGCGCTTGGCAATGATCAGCGCGTTGGCTAGTGCGTCTGGTTCGCGCGGTATGGCTGGTGGTCAGGCAATTGATTTGGAGAGTGTGGGTAAAAAATTAGATCTCATAGGCTTAAAACAAATGCATGCGATGAAAACAGGCGCTTTGCTTTCTTGTTCAGTGCAGATGGGCGGCATTGCTGCCAAGCTCAATTCGATTCAAATGCAGCATCTCCAAAATTACTCTGAAGCTTTAGGCCTGGCCTTTCAAATTGTGGATGATGTTTTGGATGTCACTGCAGATAGTCAAACTTTGGGTAAAACCGCAGGAAAAGACGCAGCCAACGACAAGCCCACCTATGTGACCTTGATGGGTTTAGACTATGCCAAGAAAGCGGCAACCGATTTACAAGAAACGGCAATTGCCAGCTTAGAGAGTTTTGGCGCTAAAGCCCAAGCCCTGAAAGATTTGGCTCTATTAGTGGTTAATAGAGGTAAATAAGATTACTAAAGATTTGATGACTTTAAATTCCATTCATTCCCCTGCAGATCTCAAAAAACTCTCTCGTGAGCAACTGCCTGCGCTTGCAGATGAGTTGCGCCAGTTTGTGTTGGATTCAGTATCTAAGACGGGCGGACATCTTTCTTCTAACTTGGGTACGGTCGAGTTATCCATTGCCTTGCACTATGTATTTGATACGCCGCGGGATCGGATTGTATGGGATGTGGGTCACCAAAGTTATCCACACAAAATTTTGACTGGTCGTCGTGAGCGAATGGGTAGCTTGCGTCAGTTGGATGGCTTGTCAGGTTTTCCGCGTCGCGCTGAAAGTGAATACGATGCCTTTGGTACCGGCCACTCTTCAACAAGTATTTCTGCGGCGATGGGCATGGCTCGTGCTTTCCAAACTAAGGGTGAAAAGCAAGTTGCCGTTGCCGTGATTGGCGATAGCGCCATGACGGGTGGAATGGCATTTGAAGCCATGAATAATGCGGGCGTGTATGAAGATCTACCGTTAGTAGTCATCCTGAATGACAACGACATGTCGATCTCGCCAGCAGTAGGTGCACTTAATCGACACCTCGCTAGACTATTAAGTGGCAATATTTACTCTGCAACCAAGAAGGGTATCGATAGCGTTCTATCCATTGCGCCGCCTTTGCGTGAGTTTGCTAAACGCTTAGAGGATCATGCTAAGGGCATGGTTTCTCCATCCACTATTTTTGAAGAGTTTGGTTTTAACTACTTCGGCCCAATTGATGGTCATGATTTAGATGCCCTCATTCCGATGTTGCAAAACGTACGCCGCTTAGCGCTCGAGGGGCGCGGTCCCCAGTTCTTACATGTAGTCACTCGCAAAGGTCAAGGCTATGAGCTGGCTGAAGCAGACCCAGTGCTGTATCACGGGCCAAGCAAGTTCAATCCAGAAGAGGGTGTCAAGAAGTCCACTAGCCCTTCGCCAAAAACCTTTACTCAAGTGTTCGGTGAGTGGCTTTGCGATATGGCGCACGCCGATCCACTATTGATTGGTATTACGCCAGCAATGCGTGAAGGCTCGGGTCTGGTGGAGTTTGAAAAGAATTTCCCTAAACGTTATTACGATGTTGGTATTGCTGAGCAGCATGCAGTGACTTTCGCTGCTGGTATGGCATGTGAAGGTATGAAGCCAGTAGTGGCTATTTACTCAACATTCTTGCAGCGCGCCTACGATCAACTGATTCATGATGTCGCGATTCAGGATTTGCCGGTTTTGTTTGCATTGGATCGTGCTGGCTTAGTTGGCGCGGATGGCGCAACCCATGCTGGTGCGTATGACATTCCGTTCTTACGTTGCATTCCGAATATGTTGGTCTTGACACCGGCAGACGAAGCGGAGTGTCGTGATTTATTGACTACTGCATATCATCAGCCGCACCCTAGCGCAGTGCGCTATCCACGCGGTGCTGGTGTTGGAACGATTCCTTCCAAAGAATTACGTACTGTGCCATTAGGTAAAGGTGAAGTACGTCGTCAGTCGAGTGCGCCTGCCGGTCAGCGTATAGCAATCTTGGCTTTTGGAACCCTGCTCTATCCAGCACTTGAAGTGGCTGAACAAATAGATGCCTCAGTTGCCAATATGCGTTTTGTTAAACCATTGGACCTTGAGCTTCTCAAATCTATGGCGCAAGAGCATGATTATTTTGTGACGATTGAAGATGGTGCCATTCAGGGTGGTGCAGGCAGTGCGTGCTTAGAGGCGCTTTCTGCCATGGGGATAAACAAACCCCTTTTGCAATTAGGTCTACCTGATGTATTCGTGGAGCATGGCGATTACAAACTCTTGATGAGTCAGTGTGGATTGGACGTTGCGGGGATTGCAAAGGCTATTTCCCTGCGTTTTCCAGTTAAAACTGCAACAAATCCTGTGGCTGTAGGCAAATAAGTCATTTTTGCCTGAAAATAGAGCCATGAACGACATCAACACAGCCTTTCTCAAACCGCAATCCATGCCAGACATCCAGTCTTCGCATGATGAGCGCGCTTTACCAATTGAGCAAGTGGGGATTCGGGGATTACGTCATCCATTGAATATTCGCACTCAGACGGGTGTGATGCCAGCGGTTGGCCATTTTGAAATGGATGTGGCTTTGCCTGCGCATGTGAAGGGCACTCACATGTCTCGCTTCATTGCGCTCTTGCAAAAACACAATGAGCCTATTGATAGCGCATCCGTTGTTGTCATGGTGCGTGAGATGTTGCCACTGCTCAATGCCACTGATGGCCGCATTCAATTTACCTACACCCACTTCGTAAAAAAAGCCGCACCTGTATCCGGTGTTGAAAGCTTGATGGACTACGAAGTGACTTGGACTGCAAAAGCAAAACAAAATGCATCTGGTGCAATTGATGTTCAGTTAAATCTGCGCGCTCTAGTTCCAGTGATGAGTCTATGCCCTTGCTCTAAAGAGATTTCGGAGTATGGTGCTCACAATCAACGCTCGCACGTGACCATGTCAGTAGAGCTGGATTCGCAAACTAAGATGACGGTAGAAGATTTAGTTGCAGCAGCTGAGAGCCAAGCCTCCAGTGAGTTGTGGGGCTTACTCAAGCGACCTGATGAGAAGTGGGTTACCGAGCGCGCTTATGACAATCCGAAGTTTGTGGAAGACTTAGTGCGCGATGTAGCGGGCCAGCTTAAAGGCGATCAGCGTATTTTGTCTTTAGTGGTTGAGGCTGAGAACTTTGAGTCGATTCATAACCACAGTGCCTACGCCAAAATTAGTATGACTAAGTAATAAGCTCAGCAATAATCTAAGTAAGATTATTGCTCGCCAAATCCCAGCGGGGTTTGATATCAAAAGCGCCTGAAGTTGTAGAGCCATTATTTTCTGCCAACATGCGCAGTGCTCCAGCAAATGCAATCATCACGCCGTTATCAGTACATAGATCGACTGGTGGGTAGTGCACTTCGAATCGATTCTTCTTGGCGCTGGCATTCAGAGCTGCGCGTAATTGCAAATTGGCGCCCACGCCACCTGCTAGCACTAGATGTTTGCAGCCAGTTTGTTTTAGTGCTTTCTCTGATTTACTCACTAGTACTGCAACTAGGGCATCGACAAAGCTGCGTGCAAGATCAGCATGAAAAGTGGCAATCTCATCGGAATCGGTAATGCCTAGCGCCTCAAATTTTTTCACCTGGTTCAGAACCGCCGTTTTGAGTCCAGAGAAAGAAAAGTCCAAATCGCCTGAGTGCAGCATTGGTCTTGGCAGATCAAATCTTCCGGTTTGCCCTTTTTCTGCCAATTTGGAGATGGCGGCACCGCCTGGGTAGTCCAAGCCTAATAATTTGGCTGTTTTATCAAATGCCTCACCCGCAGCGTCGTCCAAGGTTTCACCCAGAAGTTGGTACTTACCGACTCCGCTCACCAGCATGAGCTGGGTATGTCCACCGGAGACTAGGAGGGCGATAAAAGGAAATTCCGGTACAGAAACCCCTAAAAGCGGTGACAGCAGGTGTCCTTCAAGGTGGTGCACCCCAATCGAGGGTAAATTGAGCCCCTGGGCTAGGGATTTGGCAAAAGCACTGCCCACAAGCAGGGCGCCAGCTAATCCGGGGCCCTGGGTATAGGCGATGGCATCAATATCCTTTAATTTAAGCCCAGCCTCATGCAAAGTGTCATCCAGAAGGGGTAAAACCCGTCTGATGTGGTCTCTAGAGGCCAATTCTGGAACAACGCCGCCATAGTCTCGATGCATGGCAATTTGGGAGTGCAGTGCCTGTCCTAGGATGCCCTGATGGGCTGGGGCATGGTTTTCCCAGGAGCTAGTGTCATAAAGGGCTACCCCGGTCTCATCGCAAGAAGTTTCTATGCCTAAAACAATCATTTTTTTGCTTGGTCGTGCTAGAATCGCATTTCAGTTAATTTATCGATATTTTTCGAGCATATACGAGTTAAACAAGTATGACTACAGTCCGCCTCCGTGAGAACGAACCTTTTGAAGTGGCATTGCGCCGTTTCAAGCGCACCATTGAAAAGAATGGCCTATTGACAGACTTGCGTGCCCGCGAGTTCTACGAGAAGCCAACGGCTGAACGTAAGCGTAAAAAGGCTGCTGCTGCTAAACGCCATTACAAGCGTATTCGCAGCCAGATGTTGCCTAAAAAGCTTTACTAATCGAATTTAAAAGCTCTCCTCACCGAGAGGCTTTGAAACCCGCTGACGGTGAAACGCAGCGGGTTTTTGCTTTTGAGTTGCCAGCAATTTATGAGATATTAAACACCGGGAAAAATGCCATGAGTCTAAAAGATCAAATTACTGAAGATATGAAAAACGCGATGCGTGCAAAAGAAGTAGCGCGCCTTGGAACTATTCGTCTTCTATTGGCCGCCATCAAGCAACGTGAAGTGGATGATCGCATTGTGATGGATGATGCCAGTGTCATCGCCACCATCGAGAAGATGATTAAGCAGCGCAAAGACTCCATCTCTCAATTTGAAAAAGCCAATCGCGATGATTTAGTAGCGATCGAAGCAGCTGAGATGGTCATTCTGCAAGATTACTTACCTGCACAGTTGTCTGATGCTGAAGTAGAGGCGGCTGTGGCTGCAGCAGTTGCATCGACTGGTGCTGCTGGTCCGCAGGATATGGGTAAAGTGATTGGCGTTCTCAAAGGTCAATTGGCTGGTAAAGCCGATATGGGCAAAGTTTCTGGTTTAGTAAAAGCGGCGCTGGCTAAGTAAGTTAATAAGATAAGCCTCATCCCATACTGATGGCTCTCATACCCCAATCCTTCATCGCTGATTTATTAAATCGGGTTGACATCGTGGATGTGGTTGGGCAGCACGTGAAGTTAAAAAAAGCGGGCGCGAACTTTCAAGGTTTGTGCCCCTTCCATTCTGAGAAATCCCCTTCATTTTCAGTATCACCTACCAAGCAGTTCTATCACTGCTTTGGTTGTGGAGCGCACGGCTCTGCCATTAGTTTTCTAATGGAGTATTCCGGTCTTGGTTATGTCGATGCCATTGAGGACTTAGCTCGTTCCGCAGGATTAGATGTGCCGCGTGAAGAGCGCACTGCAAATGATGTTGCCCGCCAACAGCAGACTATGGCATTAAGTGAGGTGATGAGTGCTGCTGCCGATTGGTATCGCCAACAGCTCAAAGTAGCGCCTCGTGCAGTGGAATATTTGAAGGGGCGCGGCCTTACCGGTGAGATCGCTAAGCGTTATGCCTTGGGTTATGCGCCCGATGGTTGGCAAGGTCTTGAAGCAGTCTTTGGTACTTATGCCAATGATGAAGTGGCAAAGACTTTGCTTGAAGGTGGTTTACTCATTCAGAGTGAGCAGACTGACAATAACCAAACTGCCAGACGCTACGATCGCTTTCGTGATCGCATCATGTTTCCGATTCGTAATCCCAAGGGTCAGACCATTGGTTTTGGTGGACGCATCTTGGATCAAGGTGAGCCCAAGTATTTAAATTCACCAGAGACACCACTGTTCTCCAAAGGTAATACGCTATACGGATTGTTTGAGGCAAGACAAGCTATCCGCTCTCAAGAATATGTTCTGGTATGCGAGGGCTATATGGATGTTGTGGCACTTGCGCAACTAGGCTTTCCAAATGCTGTAGCCACATTAGGTACAGCTTGTACCGCAAACCACGTACGCATGTTGTTGCGCCAAACTGATCGCATTGTGTTTTCCTTTGATGGCGACTCTGCTGGGCAGCGTGCGGCGCAACGTGCGTTAGAAGCGTGCCTCCCATTAATGTCCGATGACAAAGAAATTCGTTTCTTATTTTTGCCGACAGAGCATGATCCAGATAGTTATGTCCGTGCCTATGGCGCGCCTGCCTTTGAAAAAGTCATCAAAGAAGCCATGTCGATCTCCAGCTTCTTCTTTAAGATTGCAAGTCAAGATCATGAGTTGACAACGCCTGAAGGAAGAGCGCAAACGCATCATGCAGCAAAACCGATGTTACTAGCCATGCCGCCAATCGCTCTGCGTACGCAAATCTTGCGTGAGCTTGCTATTCGCACGAATTCAACATCTGCAGAGTTAGAGTCTTTCTGTGGATTGACGATAGTGCCTGCACCAGTGCAGCAAGGCTCTTATGCAACAACGAATCAACGCGCACCCAACTTTGTGCAAGCTAACAGTGGCAACCGAACCCAAGGTGCGCCTTGGCAGGCTTCTAAGGGTTCAGCTAAAAGAGCTCCCGTACTCAATATTCCGCCTCCGCAAGCCCCCACCGATTTGGCTGAGCAGATGTTGCGCGTCTTGATTCAGTTTCCGCATTTAGGAAAAGCTTTGGATGCTAACAAGAGGGCGCTTGCTTTACAGGCTTCCGAGCTGCGCTCAGAAAAAGCATTAGAGCTCATGAAGGATTTATTGACTCAGTGTGATCAGGTTGAATTGATTCCTGGAGAGAGTGGTAAGCCACCAGCAGTAGGTGCCGGCGCATTTGCTTTATTCCAAGAACAGCTTTCTCGCAGCGAATTGGCTCCGCTTTATGAACTATTAAGAAAGCGGGTTATGGGCTCTGATTTAGAGATCGAAGGGGCGATTGCCGATTTAGATGGGGCCTTCAAAAAGCTGGAGCTGACCCACCTGAAAACAGAAATGACAGAAATCGCCCAAAAGATTGCTGGAAGTACTGCTACAGAGCAAGATCGGGCTCGATACCGCAAACTGGGCGAAAGACTGAAATTCTCCTAAGAATTTTCTGATTTAAGTCTAGGAAAACCTGAAAATTCCCCCATATTTCGAGTGAGGATGGGGGTAAAAAAGTCACAATCGACTATAATCCTCTATTCCCAGAAAAAACCGATTTAATTCAGCCACTTGCGCTTTATTTTGAAGAAATTTGGGGCAAGTGGACTAAGTGGCTGCGCCTAAGCAGTCGAGAACAATCATCAGTAACGTGAGTAAGTGCTAATAAATGCCTAATACCAAGAAAAAACCAGCAGCTAAACCAGCTAAGCCGGTAGCAAAAGCCAAAGCGCCAGCCAAGCCAGCGGCAAAAGCCAAGGCACCTGCTAAACCAGCGGCCAAAGTAAAAACTCCGGCTAAACCAGCTAAGCCGGTAGCAAAAGCCAAAGCGCCAGCCAAGCCAGCGGTAAAAGCCAAGGCACCTGCCAAGCCGATAGCCAAAGCTAAAGCACCAGCAAAAGCGCCAGCCAAGCCAGCAGCAAAAGCTAAGGCGCCAGCTAAATCAGCAGCTAAAGCTAAGGCACCAACAAAAGTAGCAGCTAAGTCAGTAAAGGCACCTGCTAAAGCGGTAAAAGCTGCAGTAAAGACTGCGGCTAAACCAGCAGCAAAAGTGGAGGCTCCTAAAAAAGGTAAAGCCGCCGCTCCTAAGGTTGAGTTAAAGCCGGCTAAGGCAGCTAAAGCTACTAAGGAAGTTCCGGAAGCTAAAGAAGCCAAGGGCAAAAAAGCAAAAGCAGTTCAGCCAGATACTGAGATTGTTGCGACTGAAGAAGTAAAGAAAGGTCGTAAACCCAAAGCGGATGCTCCTGCGGAAGGTGCTGAACCAGTTCTGACTGATCGTCAAAAAGCGCGTGAGCGTAAGGCAAAAGAAAAGGCACTCTTAAAAGAATTCGCAGCACAACAGTTAGGCTCTGAAGAGCAACAAGAATTACGTCGCACCCGTCTGAAGACATTGATCAAGATGGGTAAGTCCAAGGGTTACTTAACTCATGGTGAAATGAATGACGTGATGTCTGATGAGTTATCAGATGCTGATGCTTTAGAAACATTGATCAGCCTCTTAAATGACATCAACATTACTGTGTATGAGCAGGCTCCAGATGCTGAGACGCTCCTCCTGAATGAAAATGCTTCAGCAACCACTTCCGAGGAAGAGGCTGAAGAAGAGGCTGAAGCCGCTTTAGCTACCGTCGACTCAGAGTTTGGTCGTACAACCGATCCAGTGCGTATGTATATGCGCGAGATGGGTACTGTCGATTTGCTGACTCGCGAAGGCGAGATCGTGATCGCGAAGAAGATTGAAGCAGGCCTTAAAGATATGGTGATGGCTTTGGCTGCTTGCCCTGTCACTATTGGCGAGATCTTGGCTAACGTAGACAAGATTGCTAGTGGTGAGATGGAAATTGATCAGTTTGTGGATGGATTGGTTGATCCTAATGCCGAAGATATTAAGCTTGGACCTGAAGAGCCAGAGATTGACCCAGATGCTGAAGAGGGTGACGATGAAGGCGGTGAGGATGAAGGCGGCGGTGGCGGCGGTGGCGCAGCTACAGCTAACGCTAAGCAATTAGAGGAATTGAAGCAGATCTCTCTAGAGAAGTTTGCAATCGTGCGCACCCAGTCTGACAAGATGCGTCGCGCTTTTGATAAAGAGGGCTATAACTGCCCAGCTTATATCAAGGCACAAGAAGCTATTCGTGGCGAGTTGCTTGGTTTCCGCTTAACTGCAAAGAGTGTTGAGAAATTATGTGACACCATGCGTTCACAAGTAGATCAAGTTTGGAAGCTCGAGCGCGGCATTGTGAGCTTATTGGTAGATAAAGTTGGCGTAAATCGTAGCGAAGTATTAAAAGACTTCCCGAAAATGTCGATGAATCTAGAGTGGGTAAATAAGCTCCTCAAAGAAAACAAGCCATACACCGCATTGCTGCAACGTAATGTTCCAGCGATTCAGGAATTACAGCAGAAGTTGATCGACATTCAGACACGTGTTGTATTACCACTCCCAGAATTAAAAGAAGTAAACAAGCAGATGATTGCTGGTGAGAAGCGTGCGCGTGAAGCGAAACGTGAGATGACGGTTGCCAACTTACGTTTGGTAATCTCGATTGCTAAGAAATACACCAACCGCGGTTTGCAGTTCTTAGATTTGATTCAGGAAGGTAATATCGGTTTGATGAAGGCGGTAGATAAGTTTGAATACCGTCGTGGTTATAAGTTCTCTACTTATGCAACTTGGTGGATTCGTCAGGCGATTACCCGTTCTATTGCTGACCAAGCACGTACGATCCGCATCCCAGTTCATATGATTGAGACGATTAATAAGATGAACCGTATTAGCCGTCAAATCTTGCAAGAGACTGGTCATGAGCCAGATGCTGCAACCTTGGCTCTCAAGATGGAAATCCCTGAGGACAAGATTCGCAAGATCATGAAGATTGCTAAAGAGCCAATCTCCATGGAGACACCAATTGGTGACGACGCGGACTCAAACTTGGGTGACTTCATTGAAGACAGTAATACCTTAGCTCCAGCTGAAGCAGCTTTGCATGACTCAATGCGCGATGTAGTGAAGGATGTTCTAGATTCATTAACACCACGCGAAGCAAAAGTATTGCGTATGCGCTTTGGTGTTGAGATGAGTACAGACCATACTCTCGAAGAAGTTGGTAAGCAGTTTGATGTGACGCGTGAGCGTATTCGTCAGATTGAAGCTAAGGCCTTAAGAAAGATGCGTCATCCAAGCCGCAGCGACAAACTCAAGACCTTCCTCGAAGAGGATTGATCCAAAGACTAACGGGCCTATAGCTCAGTTGGTTAGAGCAGAGGACTCATAAGAAAGAAACCCTAGGGGTCTTGTAACAAAGACCTCAATAGATTCAAGAGGTTAGTGGTGAATTAGGTGGTCAAAATTGCTTACACACCGCTTACACACCGGAGCAAAAACCGAGGTGTGTAGTAAATGCGGTTTTAGTGTGGTTTTGAAGTGGTAAACACTAGCAGTAAGGTGTGTAGTAAAAGTAACGATTTAGGGCCCATAGCTCAGTTGGTTAGAGCAGAGGACTCATAGCGAAAGTTGTGCCTTATGCGTGGAAACTGCATAAGGGATGGTGTCAAATTCGGAGAAAGCTAAATGCAGTCAAAAGCTGCACAAGCTAACGCCGAGCCAAGCTTCAGCGTGAAAGTGCTGTTGAAGGTGTAGAGACTAGACGGCACCCATCTAAGTCGAGCAATCGATATGATGAAGGCATAGTCCAGGGAGTAGTGAAAGCTACACAAACCGGAATCCTTTGGTCCCAGGTTCAAGTCCTGGTGGGCCCACCAGAAAAGCAAACCCTCATCAGCAATGGTGGGGGTTTTGTCTTTTATGTAAGATGCTCTTATGACAACGCTCGCAAAATTAATTCCAGATGTAGATACTCTACTTTCGATGGCTCCAGATGAGTTAGGAAGAATCTTGTTAGGTTTGGTTCCACCTCACCAAAATCACAATGGAATGTTTCAGCCATCAAGCGTTGGCAGAGCTCTGAATTTGGCAGATGATTGGTATCCCTCAAATCGTAATAATGAAATTGATGCCGCAATACAAGAGGCTTGGGCTTGGCTAACAATTAATATGCTTGTCTTGCAAGCGCCAGGGATAAATGGATCAAATGGTTGGTGCGTTTTAGGCCGGAAAGCAAAAAGCATTACAGATCAAAAAAGTTTTGAATCTTTCAAAGCTGCCGCAGCATTTCCGAGAGAGCTATTACATCCTAGGATTAGGGATAAGGTGATGCTGAGATTGTCTCAAGGGGATTTAGATGATGCTGTTTTTGCCGCTTTCAAGGAGGTGGAAATTTCTGTTCGTGCCGCAGGTGGTTTTACAGATTTGGATATTGGTACAAAGTTAATGCGTGCTGCTTTTAATGCCGACGCAGGTATTCTTTCCGACATGACTCAAAATGCTGTTGAAAGACAGGCTTTGTCCGATTTGTTTGCAGGCGCTATTGGTTCATATAAAAATCCACATAGCCACAGGACGGTTCAGATAACTGATCCTTTGGAAGCTCAAGAGATGGCAATGTTAGCAAGTCATCTACTAAGAATTGTTGATGATAGGACTCCTTAAGCGTTACTTAAAGTAACGCTCATCCTTCCATTCTTCCCCAAAATCCGCCAATAATCACCACAACTAGCCACACTTTCTTTTGGCTAAATTGACCTGAAAAATTCAGCCAACTTGGTTGCTCTAGCTGGGGCTCTGAAGCTAAAGTATATGTATGGCAATTAAAAAAGAAAGTACACATCAACTCATACACCGTAACCTAACCCTTTATCAACGCGAGCATAGTGCCGTATGGCAATGTCGCTATAAGGTGGATAACAAATGGATACGGGCTACTACCAAAGAGACCCAGCTTGATTTGGCGGTTAATAAAGCTAAAGAGCTATTAGTGGAGGCAGAAATACGCAAGCGCTCTGGCATCCCAGTAGTAACCAAACGCTTTAAAGATATCGCCATGTTGGCAATTGATCGTATGGAGCGAGACTTAAAAGGCGGGTTAGGTAAGTCAATCTACAAGGACTACATTCGCATCATCAATGAGCATTTCATCCCCAGTCTTGGGCAGCGTCTTATTACCAATATTGACTACGATGCCCTACAGCAGTACTACGACGATCGTGAGGCTAGATATGGCTTGACACTATCTAACAGCAATCGTAAAACCCAAAACGCTGCATTTAATAGAGTGTTTGATGAAGCTATTGTTCGGGGTTACTTAACGGAGAGTAATCGTCCCAAGTTGGATGGTAAGACTAAAGAAAGTGTGCGTCGTCCAGCTTTTGAGCTACATGAATTGAGAGCCTTACTAAAACTGCTAGGCCCATACATAGAGTCAGGCAGAACTCGGGACGTGCGCGAGCGCCGTGAAATCCTTAGAGACTATGTGGAGATGTTGGTCGACACTGGAGCAAGGCCAGGTATTGAGCTCCTTGATATGAAATGGAAGCAGATCCGTTTCATGATGAATCCCATTAGTACAGTCACAGATCAATTGGATGAGGAGGGTGAAGTCATTGAAGTGCATAGTCTTAACCGTAGTTGTGAGATGACGGTAAAAGGTAAAACAGGGCAAAGACAAATTATTGGGCGTTTACCTAGCATTAGAGTCTTGGAGCGCATTGCTATGCGGAACTATGGAGTAGCTAGTTCTATTAAAGATCCATTGGCTGAACTCATTAAACCCACTAACGATGACTACATCTTTAGAACCAAAGAAGGACGGGATTTAAGTGATGTACTTAATCACATGTTTGACGGTTTCTTAGCAGACCATGGTTTATTAATAGACCCCAAGACAAATCAAAAGCGGGTGTTCTATAGCCTACGTCATACCTATGCCACGTTAGCACTTACTCACGATATGGTCCCTATCCATACGCTAGCTAAACAGATGGGTACGAGTGTCTTAATGATTGAGCGGCACTATAGCCACTTACAGGTAATACAGGCTATTGAGCAATTACGCGGAGCTACAACTAGAAAGCTCATTGAGGCAGATAGTAAGGCAGCTGATAACTATCCAAGTAAGAAGCGGGCTGAGAGGGAGTTACGGGCAGCTTAGGTCAGATGTAACCGTTACTTAAAGTAACGGTTAGGCACAAGTACTTTAGGCTGTTTAAAACGTCAAAAAAAGGAGGTTAGCCTTCAGGCTAAAAAATTCCCTTAACATTAATTAACTTTGTTATTCAAATATCTAAAAATCGTCTCTTTATGGTATCAAGAAGAATCCAGCCAGTTAAGTTCTTGTATTCAATTGAGTGTTTGTTGCAATGCTCTATCCACTCATTAATAAATCTATCAAGTAGTTCAATTACTTCGGCATCTTGAATTCCTAGTTGAAGGGCTTTAGAGGCAATTACATTACTTGCTAGTAATTGCAGTTTGACATTAATGCAGATCCTACCTAGATGAGATTCACTATAAGAATTAGTCATATACATTTCACTCTCCTCTTTAGCCATTTCGACAGATGTCAGGGCATGGCAATTTGGAAAAATCCGCCCAATAAAAAACCCACCAATAGGCGGGTTAGTCGCTGTTGATTGCTCGCTAAGAGCCTCATCTTTTTAGCACCTTACTGCGTTAGCAGGTTGCTGTGGCGACTAAGCCATCTCTTGATGTGTAATTAATAGTACCTAAATATTAAATAAATGTAAACACCCTCAAAACAGCCAAATTACTCATTTAATTACAGCGAACTACATAGCCATTATTGTTGATGACGCAATTCTTCACTTGACCATTTACTTCACTACGAATGCTCTGATAGCTTTGAAATTGATATGGATTACTAGGGATAGCTGTGCGGTCATGGCTTGTTTGGGGTTTCTTAGGTTCAGGTTGAACCTTAAAGTCTTTCCACTCTCTATCTTGGGATTGAGCCAAGGCAATGCCATTGAGCATTAATACGAAGCACAAAAAGAAAGATTTAAGCACCATTATTTATTGAACCGAACCGCAGGATGAGCAAATGGAGTGAATCCTGGTGGAGGCAGATCCATTCTGCCTGTAGATTGACCCAATGCGTTGTACATATTGCCACTTGCATCAATCCTGCCAGTAGACTGTCCTTGGCTGTTGTACAAGTTACCACTTTTGTCTATCCGACCTGTGGATTGACCGAGCTGATTGTAGGAGTTGCCGCTACTATCCACCCGACCCAAAGATTGCCCCATTTGGTTATACACATTGCCACTACTATCAATACGACCTGTGGATTGACCTAATTCGTTGTACATATTCCCGTTAGCATCTATTCTTCCGATAGATTGCCCATTCTGATTGTAAAAATTCTGGGCATGAACATTGGACGCAAGTAAAAGAGCTAGAAGTAGAAGGGCATCTCTCATAATTTAATATTAGTCCTTAAAAATGAATTAAAACAGCAATTTTCCTATTGTGAGTTTTAAAGGATCATTTATGCATATGTGCCCTACTAATAGGCTAAAAGTCCATCATCGGAAAGATTAGCAAAACATTCAACAGAAATAAAGCTAGCATCTCTTTCTAATTCCCCATCAAGAAATATCCTTTAACAGGATGTTTATATGACTGTTCAAAGAAACTCATGATTTTGTATATTTTTATACATCGATTTGTAAGTTCATCCTGTTACATATATGCTGATAATTCTTTCGCCTAAATATGTAACATTATTAATTTAAAATATTTTCTTAAAATGAATGTAATTAAAAGGTCGTCAAGTTGAGCATTCAAATATCAAAACGAAAAATCTCCGCTGATGGTCAAGAAAAGATTCGACTCTCAGGATACAAAGCCTGGATGAATCGCGCCTACGAAATGCATGGAGTAGCGTTCGATTACTCCTGTTCATTTGAAAATTTTAAAACGCAAAAGAAACCCGAAATTTTAGTAACTTGCGTTAAACATGCAAATAAATTTTATGTCACACCATTTAACCATATTCGATTTAAAAGTGGTGGATGTAAAAATTGTGATACTGAACAAGCATCTAATTATTTTCTTGATCGCGAATATAAAAAGTTTGAGAATTATTTTAAAAAAAATCTGTCAAATAGACTTGAAATGTACTCCGTGTTTCATGGCATGACTTCAGAAATGGATTTCTTTTGTAAAACGCATCAAACTATAGAAAGTCATAAACCAACTTTTTTAATGAACAATTCTGGATATGGTTGTAAATATTGCGCAAAAGAAAATGTCGCTAATGTTAATCGCTTGAGTCTTGATGAGGTGAAAGAAGAGTTTAAAGAATTTTTACCAGAAAATATAACAATTATTTCAGTTGAATTTGATGAAAAATCAAGATCTTCGCGTATTAAAATTAAATGTGATATTCATGGCGAGCATCTGACGACTAAAGGTTACCTAAAGAGATCTGAGCACAAATGCCCTAGTTGCGGTAATGCGTCAGTTGGTTATGCAGGAAATCGACTTAGAGCACTTGTTGAGTCTGGATCAAAGGGCCGTGCAACTTATATTGGCGTAATGTCTGTTGAAGTATTCGGAATCGAATCTATTAAAGTAGGTGTCACTACTCGAACACTAAACGAACGTTATAAGTGGAATCTGAAGAAGATATATTTTTCTGCTCAACTCTCTGAAGTCGATGCATACATTCTTGAAAATCAAATACACAGACATTTTAAAAAACAGCATGACTTGCGGATACTGATGGCAGGGATGCGAACTGGTGAGCGATGGTCTGGAGATACCGAGTGCTATTGGCACGATCGACTTGAAGAGATTATTGAGTTTGTACGTAAATATATTAATGATGCTGCATCTGTTGACTACGAAAAAGAATTATTAATTTTTGAAATTCCGAACTTTTTTCCTAGAGATGTTGGTAGATTAAAAGATGAATCAAATAACCCAATAAAAGTGGTCGGCGTAGATCCAGAATCGCTTGAAGTTGTTGTAGAATTCGAGTCATTATCAGATGCAAGACGTGCTGGTTATACAAACCTATCTCAGATAATTTCTGGAAAAACTGATAGGCAGATTTCTAATGGTCTTCGATGGTTTAAAAATGACACATTTAATGCAAACCAGGTTAAACCATTAAGAGTGTCGCAAAGAGGGGGTCCTAAAGTGGTCATATGCCTCGATACTAATGAAGAATTTCAAAGCATCTCAATCGCAGAAAATGTATTACGAAGTCGTGGTATTAAAGTCTCAGGCTCTCATATAACTTCAGTTTGCAAAGGCCGAAGAAAAATCGCCGGTGGTTATGGTTGGAAATATAAGTAATTTTTCATAATTTTATTCATTGCTTTGATTCTGAATAGCTTATTTTTATTTAGGTTTAGGTCTAAACGCCTGTAACTTATGTGTCGAATATGATGGTTTTAGATATGTATTAGCGCTTAAGAAGAATAAACCACCATCTTGGCGCTATCCACAATTTGCACTGCAATTGAGCCTTGTTTCTTCTTTCTTATTACAGCTGCTAGTGCATCATTAAATGAGCCATAGGTTCCAATACCTATCCAAGCAGAGTAAGGGTTATTGGGCTTATGTAATGCTCTAAAGGTTTTTGACATTGAACGACTTTCTAATTGATTGAGTGTGGTTTGAGCAGCTTGAATCTTTTGCCTAGCTCGTTCAGCCTTAACTGCTGCTTGCGCTCGTTTGGCCTGATCTTTAAGCGCCCTAATGCGGGCCTGCGCTGGAGTTAATGGTTTAGCTGGAGAGGATTGGAATTCATAAAATCGCATACTGATATTTAGCTACTTGCTTTTAATTATCAATACTCAGTAGGTAACATCACAATCCAGCGTTCACTATCCCAGCAGGCGTATAGAGCGATTGAGTCGAGCGGGAAGGTCGTGTAGTTGATCTTCTGCGTGGCTAGAACATTGCCATTGCCATCATCTAGTACAAGCTCAGCCTTATCGTTATTCACCGTTAACTTGCAGCTGACAAATACCTCTGCTTTAGGCAGGCGCAGGATATGGCTAGCTATGGCATCCATCAGCCAATAGCAGGCTGCTTCTTGTGCCAGAAACTGTGCACCATCCGTTAGAAAGACTTTAGGCCACAGAGGGTAGTAGTACTGCGTTCCATAAAATTGCTCCAAATGATTCAAAAGCTGGGTTTTAGATAGATTCATTTTTGCTACGCCTCACAGTCATTTATTTATGAATTGGGTTTACGTAATAGATCTAGTCAAAACCTTGCTCTTTTGACTCGTTTTCGGGATTTTCAATTCAAAGCGACTGCGCAGCTGCAAGCTGGCTGCTTCAATGGCCGCATCAAACGTACCGATCTCCGCTTCACGCTTTAAGAGTTCAAGTACTTCAATGACATTTTCTAAATTAGTAGCCTCTACAGCAGTTTTGCCATTAGCTAGCTCTAAAACCTTGCTGCCGTAAAACACATTGATACACAGTGTTCCGGTGCTGCTGGTAAACCACCAGGGTTTAATACACTTGGGCTTTTCGATGCTCTTGATATTGCCTTCTAGATCTTTAACGTTTTTGTAGCGCTTTACGACAAAGTCTTTACCGCTATGTTTTGCCTTAGCCAATTCCAGCTGCTCCCATAACTTGCTAATCAGCTTGTTTCTGCGCTGCACTAAAGGGGGCTGGTTTTTAGGCCGTTTTGCATCGGTCAATTTGAGGGTATTAAGACTATCTAGTGTTGCCATCGTGTTCTCCATCAGTTGAGTTAAAAATGCCTGGACAACACAACAATATGATCAGAAAACCCCTTTGGACAACCGAAAAAACACCGTTTTTAGGCCCTAGAACACATAACTACTTTTTTTACCGATCTTTATGTTCAAGCTAAATAAATTCATAGAAACAAGTAAAACAGTAAGGCTTAAAGGTTGGCACGCCGAAGGTAATAGTGCTGCGAAACCCGTTCTGATGTGTGACGGTACGCAATTCAGATCACTTACTATCTGGCCTCATTGCACTACCCAAGACCCTGTTTTGGATGCTTTAAACGACGCCCCTGTGTGGCAGTACCGTTTGCGATGTTGTATCTGTTGGTAGCGTAGTAATACGTGAATCTAGGCTAAATTGTCGAATTATTGATTAATTCGTCTAGGCTGAAAGTGAGTGGGAAAGCCAATGAAATAAACCCACAAGCTAATTTGCAAGGGTTCCTGATATAGACCGCAAATTAGCTGCGTATGACGGCACGTAATAGGTGATAGCAATACCTACCTATCTTGCTTCTTGCAAGTTGTGTGTATATCAGTTGAAAACCTCAGTGAAAGAGGCTTGCATGAGTTGAGCCCTTTATCAGGGCTTGGCTTGTGCTTCCTAGTGAAAGATCTTGAAATTCAATACTTCAAATCATAATTTTAAAAAACATTAAAAAAGAAGAAAAATGCGATGAGCGCAAGCGAAGAGCAAGCTAACGCAGTTAGCTTTTAAAGTAATAATCTTCAGTCATACATTGAAAATTTCAAGATTTGGTTCTCAAAGAGCTTCTGCAAACTCGAAAGATGCTGAAGAGTTTAATGAATCCAACATTCGCATACGTCTATTTTTATATTTTTGCTCTCTTTCCAGCATCTCTTTTGTAGTTATAGAGGCCGTAAAACCTCGCCACGTATATCCATAGTCTCTTGAAGTTTGCTTAGTTCTTTTTTGCTTAATACAGTCAGCTAACAAAACACTGGAGTCATGCCATTTTTTTCCATCCCAATGAGCATAGCCACTAACACGATATGACTCGTTGTAGCGATCTGTTGATATTTCATAAATTCCAACTCTCAGTGGAAAAATATCCCATGAAAACCAAATAGTTCGCTCATCGTTTTCAAATAAATTTAGTGTCTGAGGATCACAATCAACTCTTATATTCATTCTGTAGTAGTCAAGGTCTCGCAATTTAATGAGTTCATCAATAAATTCTTTGTTATCAGAAAGCATGTAACCATCACCAAAAACACAGGATCTAATTACATTCTGATAGTCCTGTACAAATTGCTCCTCTTGATCATCGTCGATTAGTTCCCAGATCTCATACACACTCGGCAAGTAAGCATCAAGCTCCTCCACATCATAATCAGCAACATTTGCGTCAAGTGGTAGATCGTTATTGCGTAAAATATACGTATTTGTAATTTCTGGATATAGCTTTGACATTAATTGATTAATTGGTTGATCTATTTCATCGTGAATAAAGCCAAATTTCTCTAGTTCCCATAAAAGGTTACCTAAATTTTCGTAATTTTTTTCTGGACTATTACTGTATCTTGGATGTTGTGGCATTTTGATTTTTTTCCGTCAATTTCACATATTGGTTGTGAAATACTACTGCAATACGAAATATTTCGATTGGGATATACGATGACAATTTTGACAGAATTTATACCTAGTCATGTGGCAAATCTGCCACGAATCGCCATCAAATTCCATGATTTTTCCACTCAACACATTAGTTACGTTAAGTGTTGAGTGCTTGTAACCATTTGAAAATCAAGCGATTATTTTTCAGTCATTTTCACTTGAAAAACCCATCAATCTGAGTGTATTAGTGGCCATTTTCGGTAGGAATATGGCAGTTTTGACTACAAAATATAAGTACATAGATGGCAATACAAGGAGAGACCATGGCACAAGCAAAAACATTAAGTGATGCAGAATTACAGCGAGCACTAGACTACGCAGCGAGCACCAAAGCAGCAGTGCGTAATCGCGCAATACTGCTGTTAACGCACTGGGCGGGTATGCGAATAGGTGAAGTAGCAAGTGTGCGCTACAGCGACGTTTTAAACGCGGATAAACAGGTGTTAAGCGAGATTCACTTAGCTGCAAATCAGACCAAGGGCTCTAAAAGTAGGGTAGTGCTGTTATCAGAGCGTATGCAACAGGAGCTTGCCATCTATATCGCAGCGCATCCACCAAAAGACATGAATCGTCCATTGTTCCCCACACAAAGGGCTTTGGGATTCACACCAAACACCTTAACGCATGTGATTAACGGCTTATATCGTCAAGCAGGACTCAATGGCGCTACTAGCCATAGCGGTCGCCGTGGCTTTTTGACACGACTCAGTGAGAAGGGGGTGTCAGTAAGGGTGATGATGCAGTTAGCAGGCCATAGTCAGATGAGCACTACGCAGCGCTATATTGATACTCGTCCCGATATCCTGCGTAATGCGGTGGAGCTGATTTAGCCTACTTTGATTTTGTAGGTTTGCTTGCTTTGAGCTGCGGATATCTTGCCTGTAGTCGTTTGAAAATAGCATCAAGATCAAATATGGGCAGTATCAACTTAGATGAACTTGGAAATTGTCCTCGCGCTGCTTGCTCAGCAACACATTTGGCTTTAAGAAAATACCGACTTGTCAAAATACTCAAATGAATCTTAGCGTCAGCATCCTGTAAGCGTTTTTTATTGAGGGTGATTTCTGTTTGGGCGTATTTTTGGCTTACGCCCGCATGTTTCCCAATCCGCCATAAGGGAATTTCAGGATATTGGGCTCTAGCCATCAATATACGCAACATGATAAAGAGTGGCTTTGAGCGTAAACGTTTGGCTGCTAGAGGTTTGATAGCCCTTTGGGACTTACTAGGTAAAGGAACTGCCTCAGCATCAATCAGTTTAGAGATATACGCGAGTAATTGCCTTTTAGGTTGCCCAAGAGGAACTGCCAATAGTAAAGCCGGTGGATTGCCTTCACCGGCTCGCTGTTTATTAAAGTAATGCTCCAATGCTCTTCCAAAGAGAGGTTCGTAAGACTCCCCCTGACTCATGCCGGCAATCTTCTTAACGATCGGCTTGTTGTAGGGCGATCCATACATAGTTAAGCCTCGGTTAGCCCACCACTCTTCAAATGAACATTGAAATATGTCGCCGTATTCATCGTAGGTCGATAGCACTCGCGCAAAGTCACTAATGACATCGCGCTCCGCTTGTTTGGTGAGCGGTTTATCCATATCTCGGTAAAGCTTAAGAATGAGTGGAGCTTGTTTTGATGGGGCTATCTTCTTAGTTCTAATCTCATGTGCTAAGGCATAGCTTGGGCTGATCCGCAGAAATTCCACCATCAGCATGACATAACCCTGGATGCCTTTAGTCGACCAATCTTTGGTGGTTCGTCCCGGAATAGTGGTGTTTTTAGGTGCTGTAGCCATTCAAATATATTAACACTTAACGGTGACAATAAACAGTCAAATCAAATAGTTGCTAATAAATTCTACACTTATTTCATGGATCGAAACATAGTGTCTAGACCATAAATGAGGAGAATTAAAGATGAGAAATACAGTGAAATTGGGGATGGTCAGTGCGGACAAAATCATGTTATCTAGCACTGGAATTGGATTGCTAGATGTTCATGAAACTATTAAGGAAGGTTTAAGCCAAGAGGACTTAGAACTTTACACAAGAGCCATTAACAAAGTCAGTCAAGGTGTAAAGCTGAACCGCAAAGATCTAAAGGTACTTGATCGAATTGATCAGCTCACCATGGACGTGCATGGTATCTGCTTAAAGGATTCGAAGGCGACCAAGGCGCGCATAAAATCAGCCAAGCGCTACGGCATGCAATTTATTGATCGGGATGGTTTGGTCGATCATATGAATATGGCTTTGGGACTTACGGACGAATCTAGTGAGGATGAGGCAGAATTTGACCCAATCATGGAATGCCTAAATGCCAATATGTGCTCGGACTGCATGAATAAAGTACATCAGGCGGCATTTAAGATTGCCAATCAAATTGCGCTCACGGAAGACGATGTCTGGATTATGCAAGAGGCATCCAGCATCGTATTTGAGGAGCTGGGTTTCTCGTTCGATGACTCGGAAATTGGCGAGGCATTAATCGAAGCTTGCGATCGCTTAGGCATCAAATACAACTGCCATTCAGAAATTAACTCAGATAGTCCGATACGCCAAAATGCCTATCTCTATCACTAATAGTAAAAAAAGCAGCGCTGCTATTGGCGCTGCATAAGCAAATCAAATAAGGAAATAAAAAATGAAAAAAAATGAATTAGTAGTGAATAAATCATTAATAAGCCAGGCTGAAGTGTTGGCCATAGAGCATGATCTATTCAATGACCAATACATAGTGACTGGTAGACGAAAGCTCTATGAGCTATTGTCAAAAATCATGGAATTGGCTCAGCAGTTTGAAGCAAGTCCAGATAAGGAGGATCTATTTTTTAACCTACGGTATAGGCTTAAAGAGGCAAACATTAAGGTGCAAGAAAATACCAGCGATGTTGCCTTACTTGTCAAATACATTACTAGAGCTGATCGTAAAACGGCGCATGTCTATACCAGGGCAATCGAGACTGCTATGGCGTGCCACTTTAAGGCGGCCGAATTACCGCAAGCAATTATTGAGGCAGGCGGCTTGGAAAAAATGCGTCTAGCTGGGGTAGATGATGAGAAAGTAGACGAGAAGCAACAGCTTGAGGATGAGCGTTTAGAACTTACGCGCACTTATTTGCAGTCACGTGGCTACTTTCCATTTGCTAAGTTTGCGGCGCCCAATCAGTTCGATGGCATTAATAACGACAACTGCGAATTTGAGTATGTGGTGTGCACTGTTAGTAATGGGCACTACAACGTCGTCTGTAAGTTGCCAGCTGAAGTCGAGCTTGAAAACTATGCGCTTAAAAAATTAAGCGCCTATCTTTGTAAAGATATGGATACAGCTCGAGAAGGCGTTGCGAAAATGCGAATCAAGGCAAATGAAGAGCGAGAAAAGCTCAATCAAGGCAGTCGGGCTGTAGAGCAGATTGAGCTTGTTAACGAAGCCACTGTAATCTAAAAAAGGAAATGATCATGAACTTAGCTTTTGAAACCGCACTTAAAAACGATGTCAATCAAATAATTAATGCATTAAAAAATCATGAAAGCGTTATTTTGCAGTTTGAGCATCTTTCGCCTGAGGTGCTCATTGATACTCCTCAGCATTACCTTGCTCGGTATACAGATCGGCATGGCGACTATGAATTTGAAATTACTAAGTCCAGCGCTGGGTGGGCAATTACTAGTTCTGGCGTGCAGATCGGTACATTTAAAGATGCTGATTACATCAAGTGGGACTTTGAGTCGCAGCTAGCAAAATATACGCCTAAGGTACTAGGCTAGGAGGTAACGTTTGTGAATTGCAACCGTTACGTAAAGTAACGGTTGCTTTCTTAGCTCAACGAGCCGGACACAAAAGTTGTCTGCTCTCATAACCAGAGAACCTAAACAGGACCTAAACGTCACAAAAAGATAGGCTTGTGAAGAAAATGATTGGTTTGGTCATTTGAGCGTTACTTTAAGTAACGCTGGGTATGCTCAAAAGTGTGTAGGCAATTACTGCACATTTTCTACAGCAGCTCAATCCCAACGCTTTTCATCACTAAGGCAAATAAGCCAAAACAGATAACTGCCGCTACTACACACGTGGCCATGGTCATCCAGAAGCCTAGCTTTGGAAGTAGATGGGGAAATAGCAGAAACATCGGCAATGTAGGGATCACATACCAAAAGGTGTAATAAGCGTGATTTGCTATTTTCTCTTCCGGCTGATTTTCTACATACAGCCACACTAAAGTTAAAAGAGTCATTAAGGGCAATGCCGCAATAAAACCGCCTAACCTATCACTGCGTTTGGCAACCTCAGAAATGAATACAACCATTCCTGCTGTTAGTAGATATTTGGTGATGATCCAAGCCATAGAAGCCTTTATTGTGTGTGCCTACTTCGTTATAGGAATGTCGTTTAAAACGACATTACAAATATATGCGCATAGACGTATGTATGTGAACTACTTTCTTTGATTCAGATTGCTTGACCCCCATTGATCCAGTTGTCTCTGATTATGAGCGGCAACACCTTCAATAGAATCTTGAGGTAATTGTTTGAGACACTCTGCTAATGCTTCAGGACTGAGTTTTTCGGCAGGCTTATTTTGTTTAATCTCTTGTGGCGATCTGCCATCCCAAGCAAAGAGATTATTAAATGATGGTGGATCAGGCAAGCAGTCATCGCTATAAATTGGCGTGTCATCAGTAGCAAATGGTGAAAATGAAATTGTCTTTTCAAAGATGAGTGGTTTACCAGTTGGCGTGGGTGGTGGCGGTGGCATTGAATAAATTGCTTTGCGAGCCAGCACCTCTGCTTTATCAGATGTCTTCCAAAGCGTTTCAACTCTAATGATGCTGCCATTTGGAGCAATCTCGATTCTGAATCTCACTTGTCCTTGATCGACACCTTCAACGGCTGTTCCCATCATGCTACGCACTTGCTTGCCCCAAGTGTGTCTGTAGCCTTTACTATTTTTTAATGTGTATGTTGAGGCAAAAGCCCACTCTTCTGCTGTTGGGGCATTTGGGGCGGCTTGTGTTGCCGGAGCTTTCGTTGTGAGCGTTTGATTCTTTTGAATGTTGACGGGCTCTTGCTTTTCTTGCGGCTCGTTCAGCTTGATAACAACGACATCATCTTTAATTTTTTTTAGCGGCTTTACTGCTGATGGAGCCCATAAAAGTAGAAAGCAAACGTGTAAAGCCAAAGATAAAATAATTGCCGACTTAAAAGCAGACTGTGGCGTTTGAATGAGGCGATTAAGACGGAACAATCACTACTCGTCTTGTTTGGCTAGTTTTAGATTCATATTGAGCCAATTAGGTATGCCGTCTTCTGCTCGTACTGCCTTGAATCCTTTTTTTCTGAGGCGCTTTACGGCTTCGTAGGATAGTACGCAGTATGTACCCCTACAGTAAGCCACAATCGTTTTAGATTTGGGGAAGTCTCCCAATCTCTCTTCTAATTCTTCAAGGGTGATATTGAGTGCCCCTTCAAGATGGGAGTGAGCGTACTCTTCATTAGGCCGCACATCTAAAAGCGTGATTTCTCCACGCTTAGCTAATTTAAGTACTTGATTGACTGGCATACCTTCTAAGCTGTCTCGCGAGGTGAGGTACTTATTGACGAGGCTATCGACTTCTTCAATGTGGCGCTGTCCAACACCTTGTAGCTTTAAGAACAAATCAATGACATCTGAGTCCGCTATCTCATAAACAATGGATTTACCTTGTCTGATCGTGTTCACAATGCCTACTTGTTTAAGTACTTGTAGATGTTGCGATACATTGGCAATGGGCAGCTTAACCTTCTTAGCAAGGTCTTCAACAGCTGTGGGGCATTGAATAATGAGTTCGATCAGCTCTAGGCGAACTTCAGAACCAAGGGCTTTCCCGAGTTTGGCGAACTGTTCGTAAAGTTTTTGCTTGAAAGTGGTTGTTTGTTTGGGCATAATCATTCAATGATTTTATTGAATATAAGTGAGGGTGTAAATGCTTAGAAAACTCATGGGTGTCATTATCTCTTTGTTCTCATTAAGCGTTCTGGCTAACAGCCCTGTTCCGCTAGAGATTAATGGGCAAAAAGCCTTGGTATTCATTAATCAAGACCCACCTGGGACTAGATGTAATACCAATGTTCAAATTGCCGCTGAGATAGCTAATGCCTATCGACTACCTATTTTGATTCTGCCTCAAACAGCCGTTCCGCCATTGACGCCAGCTCCTTCAGTTTGGTACAACGGACAAAACATAGCGGCAAGTGGCGGTGCTCACAATGGCATGGTGAGCTACCAAATCATTGCTGACATTCTTGAGCTAGAAGGGACTACCAAACAAAAGAAGCAAGGTAAGTTATTTAACGATAGCGTGAGACCTGAATTCGATAAGTTCAAATCAACCATTAAGACTGGGAAATAAATGAGAAAACTATTCATTGCGCTTGCGCTCACATCATTCATAGCAAGCCCAGCGTTTGCTGATAACAAAGCTATTGCTGTTGATGAGATGGCGGGTTATCTTGAGTTTGTGGACTATGGCGGCGCTACGATATTTCCTGAGCAGATACCCGCAGAAGAATACAAGAAGATGATGGTGATTGATACTAGAGATAAGGCTCAGTTCGATAAGAGTCATATTCCTGGAGCGGTCAACATTGAGTGGCGCCAAGTGTTGGCACAAAAGGATAAGATTCCTAAAAACAAGCCTGTCTTAATCTACTGTAATACTGGTAGTCTCTCGGCACAGGCAGGCTTTGCTTTGCGTGTTGCTGGCTATGAGAATTTGCGCATTCTTCAAGGTGGCTATGAGGAGTGGAAAGCTAAAGGTGGCATGGATGCTTACAAGAAGGCTGTTAACAAACAACCTAAGCACTAGCAAATGAACAAAAAAGAACACTGGGAAAAAGTCTATGGCGACAAGGCGCCAGATGCGGTGAGTTGGTATGCGCCACACCTTGAAACCTCTTTAAATCTTATCCATCAAGCCAGCACCAATAAAGGCGCTGCCATTATTGATATTGGTGGCGGCGAATCTACACTAGTGGATGACCTTTTGTCTGAGGGTTATGAGGACATCAGTGTTTTAGATATTTCTCAAAAAGCAATTGATGTAGCTAGGGATCGTATTGGCAAGCAGGCTGATAAGGTTCACTGGTATTGCGCTGACATTACACAGGCAAAATTACCTCAAGGCTATTTTGATATTTGGCACGATAGAGCCGTCTTTCATTTTCTAATTGAAGAATCACAACGAGCAAGATATGTAGAGCAAGTGATGCGCTCAGTTAGGCATGGTGGCTATGTGATTATGTCCACCTTTGGACCCGAGGGTCCAGAAAAGTGTAGCGGCTTAGATGTGGTTCGCTATGACTCTGAAAACCTGCACGGGCAGTTTGGTAAGAATTTCAAACTCATTAATAGCTCAACAGAACTTCACCAAACTCCAGCAGGAACAACCCAGCAGTTCTTGTATTGCTTTTGTAGGATGGAGTAGAAAATAGGCGTCACTTTAAGTAACACTTACAAATCATTCAAAAAGTACTTTGGAGCAACGAAGTGCTAGATGGTTGCTGTAAAAATCATGTGGTTTTGAAAACCAAAGAGTGAACTAGTGTTGGCTATGATCTTGTTAATCTAGTCACACAAAAGCTCACACACCGATAAACAGGCGCTGTAACCTGTTGAAATCCTAGCAGTTTTCTTTGGATGTCTGCTCTCATAACCTGAGAACCTAAACTCGACCTAAACATAACAAAAAACTAGCTTTTGAGATGAAAGGTAGGGTTTGGTCATTTGAGTGTTACTTTAAGTAACGCTTGTGAGGTTCAAAAAGTGTGTAGGCGGCACTACACATTTTCTGGCTAATAGCGATATAAATAAGTCGGCCATCCTCGGCCCCGGTCGCTTCCGCCCCGGCCACCAAGAAACACCAAAACCACCTTCGGGTGGTTTTTTATTTATAGACAATATTGTTTTAAGCGAGATTCGTTAATTTCTCTTAAGATACTCCCATGAATTTTCTACGCACCTCAATCTGGACTGGGCTATGGCTTAGCTTATGTCTAATGGCCATGCCAGTCGCCGCGCTAGAGTTTTCTGATATTGCCTCAGAGGGTGAAATTAAATTCTTAAAAGAGCGCCCAGATCCAGGCGCCTATTCATTTCAGTCTAGGGTAAAAATTACCCCATTAAGCTTAGAGAACGGCATTGTTGATATTGCTACTTGCCATATTCAGCTCGATCCCATTCGTAAGATTGTGATTGTTTTTAATCCTGAAAGAGTCCAAGCGATTGCAGTAAAAAGTATGAGCAAGATAGCTTCTGCTGAAATCAAGGGCAATCAAGTGACCTTGACCGATGTTGAGCGCGGCGCTACCGTGTGCATTGATTTAAGATCCCGGGCCTTAGATAAGATCGCAGATTCAACTTATCAACTCAATGCAGGCCCACTGATGAGAAGGTATTTTGACGGCTACCTGCCAATGTCAGCACAACTTAGAGTGGATTGGCCTAAAGATATGTTCGCTGTACAAAGTACGCTACCCGAACAAAAGGAAGGCGTTCAGGTCCTTGAGGGCAATGATGGGATGCAGTTAGATGTTACTTTTGCAGGAAAAATGACAGCTCAAATAGTTTTGAGGAAAATTAACTAATTAGTTAATTCTTAAAAAATACGATACTTTTAAGAAGCTTTCCAAGACTTAGTCTGGGGCTATCAATGCTTAATGTTTTTTTAAGATTTCGTTTTTTGCGTCTTAATAACTCCAGTAAGTGCCTGATTTCAACCTCACTCAAACTAATCTGTTTTGAAGGTTGGCACCCACTTTGCTTTAGCTATCAATCAAATGGCATAGCTATAAAGCCAGCTCAGCAATCCTTAGGGGTAAGGAGGATAATAAAAAAATACATTAAAAATGAGGGGTAATGGGATGTTGGACACACTTATTTTGAGCAGAATCCAATTTGGAGCGAATATTTCTTTTCATATTCTATTTCCAACTATTTCGATTGCCTTGGGCTGGTTCCTCTTTTACTTCAAGATTCAGCACAATAGGACTGGATTAGATTGCTGGAAAGAGGCATATCAGTTCTGGATCAAAATCTTTGCTCTAACATTTGCTTTGGGTGTCGTGAGTGGTATCACGATGAGTTTTCAGTTTGGAACAAACTGGCCTGGGTACATGGAGACAGTTGGCAACATTGCCGGTCCATTATTAGCCTACGAAGTCCTAACAGCCTTTTTCCTTGAAGCAACTTTCTTAGGCGTCATGCTATTTGGTGCAAAGCGTGTTTCGCAACGAGTGCATACATTAGCTACCTTTTTAGTGGCTTTTGGCACTAGCCTGTCAGCTTTTTGGATTATTGCTTTAAATTCATGGATGCAAACCCCACAGGGTTTCACCATGATTGATGGCAGAGCGCATGCCGTTGATTGGCTGGCTATCGTCTTTAATCCATCGATGCCTTATCGCCTTAGCCATATGATGTTAGCTTCATTTTTGACTGTCTCGTTTTTCTTGGCTGGAATCTCTGCTTACCGCTACTTACGTAATAGCCGTTCTGAAGCCAATTTGATGGTAATGAAATTGGCGCTTACTGCTGCCATGGTGTTAACGCCAATTCAAATTATGCTTGGAGATCTGCATGGCCTAAATACTCTTCATCATCAGCCTGCAAAGCTCGCTGCCATGGAAGGAATTTGGAATGGCGGTACTGGTGTGCCTGCAGTGATCTTTGGCATTCCCAATCAAAAAACACGTACCAATGATTACGAGATCAGTATTCCTAAGCTGGCATCTTTTTACTTAACCCATAGCTGGGATGGTGAAGTTAAGGGATTGAATGATTTTGGAGATAAGATCCCGCCTGTCGCCCCTGTATTTTTTGCCTTTAGGGTGATGGTTGGAGTCGGCATCTTGATGCTCTTATTTTCATGGTTGGGACGTTGGCAGATGCGTCAAAATCGACCTTTACCAAAGTTGTTAGCCAAAGGTTTAGTGCTGATGACCTTCTCTGGCTGGGTTGCCGTCTTAGCCGGTTGGTATGTAACTGAAATTGGACGACAACCTTATTTGGTGACTGGAGTGCTAACTACTGCACAGGCCGCAACGACTTTGCCAACGGGCATGGTCTTTTCTACTCTATTTGCTTATTTGGCTCTTTATGTGGGTTTGTTAGCTGCTTACATTTGGGTAGTTTTCTACTTAGCTCGTCAGGCTGACGATAAAGAAAACCCCAATTTCCAATTAGAGAAAAAGTCTGAAACTTCGTGGAGCCTTTTTAGGACTTAAGTTATGACCTCAATTGACTATACCCAAGCATCCATCTGGCTCCCGCTATTTTTCTTTGTCGCTATGGGGTTTGCCATGCTGTCTTATGTGGTTCTGGACGGTTATGACTTAGGAATTGGAATGCTGCTCAATCGTGCATCAGATCATGATAAGGACATGATGATTGCATCGATTGGACCTTTTTGGGATGCCAATGAAACGTGGATTGTTTTAGGTGTTGGCCTATTACTCGTTGCGTTTCCATTAGCTCATGGGCCGATACTGACTGAGCTCTACTTACCTGTAGCAGCCATGTTGATGGGATTAATTTTGCGAGGTGTGTCATTTGACTTTAGAGTCAAGGTCAATATTGAGCAAAAGCCACTTTGGAACTTATTGTTTTATATCGGCAGTTTGATTGCTTCAGTCTCGCAGGGCATCATGATCGGTCGTTTGATTGTGGGTTTTGATTCAGGAATTTTGGGTTGGGGCTTTTCGCTTCTTGTTGGAATTTGTTTGCCAGCAGGTTATGTACTTCTTGGATCAACATGGCTGATCTTAAAAACAGAAGGGCAACTTCAGCAGCAATCATTTCGATGGGCTAAAACCAGCTTATGGCTTACCGGATTTGGAATTGCACTAGTCTCTGCGGCAACTCCATACTTTAGCTCTGAAATCATGCATAAATGGTTTGCTTGGCCGCAAATTCTTTGGCTCTCCCCGGTACCGCTCGCAACCGTCATTTTATTTCTGCTTACCAATCGCTCTATCCAATCCTTAGAGCAGGGTGCTAACAAGCGGGAGTGGTTACCATTTACCTGTGTTGTTGCGATTTTTTGGCTGGCTTTTTTTGGTATCGCGTATAGCATCTTCCCATACGTCATTATTGGAAAAATGACCCTCTGGCAAGCGGCTGCAGCTACTGAATCTCTGTGGGTAATTTTTTGGGGTGCAATTATCGTGCTCCCAACTATTCTTGGGTATACGCTTTTTTCATATCGGATATTTAAGGGTAAAGCTAGTGCGCTCACTTATTACTAGGTCTACTTGCTCCGTTTCTTATTAAACTTGTATATACGAATATATGCATATTTATATATGCGTATATACACATATATGCATAAAATCGTTTAAAGTTATTTGAAGATATAGTCATGATGAAGCCTCTAGACATCAAGATTGCGTGGCAAGGTCAGAGCGACTGTGGCACATGCTCTATCCGGAGCTCTGCTTTATTTGCAGAGCTAAATGAGGAAGATTTTTCAAAAATACATGCCCCAATCGATGATTTAAAGTATGAATCAAATGCAATCATTTATTCCCAAAGTGATTCAGCGTTGCATCTATTTACCCTTCGGGAGGGGTATATAAAGCTACTCCATCTCAATCCAGACGGTTCTACTAGAATTGTCCGCGTGGTGACTCCCGGTGATTTATTTGGGATGGAGGCATTACTGGGTGATCAATATTCTCACTCTGCGACTGCTCTTACAAACATTCGTCTTTGCAGAATCCCTAAAAACATTATTTCTACTCTAGGTGAGGAGTCTCCACGCCTTCATCGCCAAATAGTTAAAAAATGGGGGGAAGCTTTATCTCAAGCAGAGTCATGGTTTGCCGAAATCAATACCGGGAGGATCGAAGTTAGGCTTGCTCGTTTTTTTCTAAAGCTAGCAAAACCATCCGGTAATTCTGCTGTTGCACCATTATTCAAGCGCGAAGATATGGGGCTGATGATGGATGTCAAGTTTGAAACCATTAGCAGAGCCTTAGCATCTATGTCAGAGCAAGGCCTCATATCAAATGTGAGTAGACTTACAGTCCAAGTCCCCGATATGGGTGCACTAAGAAATTTTTCAGAGCGCGGTCTTTAACTGCCCCTCAAAAAAGAAGGGCTGCCGAAGCAGCCTTGATATTGCTGAAAAGGGTAGATTACGCCTTTTTAGCGTAAGCGGAGCACCAGCCCTTAGCCGCCACTTGCTTTGTGCCAAATAAGGAGCAGCCACCCGCAGTTGCAGAACCTTTGGGTTGCCACAGGGCGCAGTTATCGCATACTTGACCAGCGGCATACTTAGGATATTTTGCCTTATCAACCTTAGTTGCATCTTCTTTGTATCCCAAGGCGGCAGCTTGAGGGTCAGATTCGGAAACCATTGCTTGAGCTTGAACCTTGCCATTCAATGCCAATGTACAGGCACCAGCAGCAGACAAAATCATAAATTGACGACGACTATTTTTCATTTCTACTCCAGGATTGAATATAGGGAACTTCAAATACTTGCTAAAACGCATATTAAAGGCAGTAAGGTCACCCGCAATAGGGGTTTCTCAGTATGAAGTTTATTAATTCTTGCGGGTACATTACTAGGGTATGCATAAATGCGTATATATGCATTTAAATCATGTTCCTTATTTACAACTGAATGACTGCAGATTCTTGATGAATTCAATAACGTTGTAGTGAATACCCTAATAAAGTAAAAATCAGTCTAAGTGGAAATACCAATTTCGAGCGTACCTGATTAGTATGAGGTTATTAAGTATTACCCCTTAAAACAGCTTTATGTAAGATGGAGACAATCCCAATGCAAGTGAAGTATTTAAAACCAATAGTTGTGGTGAGTGTTTTGCTTGGCCTCGGTCAATGGAGTGCGCTAAGTTTCGCGCAAACTGCCGACCAACTCTATAAACGCGGTCTTGCTGCTACCTGCGCTAACTGTCATGGCACGGATGGTAAAGGGGTGGTTGATGGAGGCATGCCACTAATTAACAATCTCACTAGCGCGCAAATGCTGGAGAAATTAAAGGCATATAAGTCTGGAGCTTTAGAGGGCACTATCATGCCGCAACTTGCTAAAGGCTACACAGACGAACAACTCATCACCATTGCCAATCAGCTTGGCAAAAAACAATAAGGAGGGGTCATGGATCGTCGACATTTTATAGGTCATAGCGCTGCAGCAGTAGGTCTACTTGCAGGTCTCTCTGGTCAAACCAGAGCAGCTAGTTTGCAAAGAGCAGAAATATTAGTCATTGGCGGTGGATATGGCGGCGCTACTGCTGCCAAATATTTACGCATGTTCTCCAACAATACTGCCAGGGTTACCCTGATTGAGCCAAATACTTCCTTTATCTCCTGTCCAATGTCTAACTTAGTCATTGGCGGCTCACGAACTATGGCAGAAATTACCTCGCCATATGACACTCTTAGTAAGCGTCATGGAATTAAGATTATTCAAGATAGCGTAGTCAGTATTGATCCTACTCAAAAGACCGTGAAACTCGCCTCCGGAAAAACATTGCGCTATGACAAAGCAGTGGTCTCTCCCGGCATTAGTTTGAACATGAATACTATTGAAGGTCTGGCGCAGGCCAATAAGGACGGCATAACTCTGCAGGCTTGGAAAGCGGGCGCAGAAACAGTGGCTTTGCATAAGCAAGTGGCTGCAATGCGCGAGGGTGGCACTTACGTTATTAGCATTCCAGAGGCGCCTTATCGCTGCCCTCCTGGGCCATACGAACGAGCCTGCCAGGTTGCGAGCTACCTCAAGCAACACAACTCTAAGGGTAAGGTTTTGATTTTAGATGCTAATCAAGACGTAGTATCTAAAGCGGGTTTATTCAAAAAAGTATGGGCTGAGCAATACGCTGGCATGATTGAATATCTACCTAAGCACAATGTTGTTGGTGTTGATGCTAAAAATAAGATAGTCAAACTCGAAGTGCAAGATGATGTCAAAGCTGATGTACTCAATTTGCTACCTCAGATGGCCGCTGGTGAAATTGCTGTCAAAACTGGCTTAGCCAATTCCAATGGTCGTTGGGTCAATGTGAATTACATTAACTTTGAATCTACCGCTCAAAAAGATATCCATGTACTAGGAGACTCGATTCAGATTGCACCACTGATGCCTAAGTCTGGTCATATGGCCAATCAACATGCCAAAGTGGCTGCTGCTGCGATTGTGGCCGAGCTTAGTGGCTGGGAAGTCAATCCTGCCCCTGTTCTTACCAATACTTGCTATAGCTTTGTCAACAGCAGAGAAGTAGTGCACGTTGCTAGCGTTCATCAATATAACGCTGCCGAGAAAACCTATAAAACTGTTCCAGGATCTGGTGGATTATCTCCAGCGCCAACAGTACTTGAAGGTATATATGCTTGGGGCTGGGCGCATAACATCTGGGCTGATAGCTTGGGCTAATGAAAATAGTTTGACGATTAAAAAGAGGCTTCGGCCTCTTTTTAATGCCCACCTCATGCTCTGCTTAGTAGTCATGCGCTGACATCACTAGTTACTAAGGACCAAGAGCACAACAGGGACGAAGGGGATGCGTTTAGTTTGAAGTCCATTAAGTGCGAATATAAACAGCACTTTTCGTGCTCATGACTAATAAATAGGAGCTTAGACTCCTTTTTTATGATCTAGATCAAAAACTTTAGGGTCACATCGGCTTTACTTCAATTTAAGCATTGACTTTATATGTCGTCTTTATTAATATATAAATTAATATATTATTAATTTATTAAATGAGGTTAACTAAGATGGTTGAAAACGTTAAGGTACATAAACCAGCGCCTTATATGAATCCTTTGTTGGCGGGAATTTTTCTGGGTATGGTTCTACTGGCCACTTTTGTGGTTACGGGTCATGGTCTTGGAGCTACGGGTTTTACAACCCGCTTAACCGCCTGGATCGGAATGTATGTTGCTCCAGTAGCTATCAATGCAAATGACTACTTAGGTGGAATGGTGGAAGAGGGTAAGCCACTGAATGCTTGGATTACTTGGCAAGTGTTTGGTGTCGCCATTGGCGCTTTGCTATCAGCATTTTTAGCTAAAAGAATTCATATTCAACTAGATGGGAAGAAATTTCTGGGTGGCTCTAAGCGCCCGATCACTGCTTTAGTTGGCGGCATCTTGGCGGGCTTTGGAGCACGAGTAGCTGCAGGCTGCACTAGCGGTCTTGGTTTGTCTGGGGCAGCGGTACTGAGTTTGGCGGGATTCACCTTTTTGGGGACATTCTTTGCAGCAGGCTTAATAGCCAGTCGATTCTTGAAAGAGGAGAAATAAGATGAGTGAAATTCTATCGGGCCTTCTTTTGGGTGCAGGCTTTGGGTTTGTATTAGAACGTGCTGGATTTGGTAACCCTAATAAATTAACCGGGCAGTTCCGTTTAACAGACTGGTCTGTATTTAAAGTGATGTTCACAGCCATTGTGTTTGCTGCAGTAGGTCTATTAATTCTAGAAAATGTTGGACTAGTAGATGCGGGTAGCTTATTTGTACCGCCAGCATTTTTGGGTGCTGCAGCATTGGGTGGGGCTTTAGTCGGTGCTGGATTTGCGATTGGTGGATATTGCCCAGGTACATCAGTAGTGGGCTTGATGTCTGGGCGTATTGATGCGGCGATATTCTTGGTTGGCTTAATGCTTGGCACAGTATTGTTTGCGGGCATTTATCCCAATATTGAATTCTTAACTACTTTAGGTGAATACGCAAAAGCTGACGCTTTACCAGAGGCTTTCAATATCTCAGATTTATCGATCGATATTGGCATGGTCATTGCAGCAGTTGGTGTATTTGTATTGGGGTCTTGGATGGAAAGCAAATCCAAAGGCCCTGTGAGTTCTCAAGTTTAATTTTTCAAAAGGAAATATATGTCTAAAAAAACTACCGTAGCAGCATTAGCAATTGCCTTGGCTGGTTTAGCGGCAGCTCCGCTAGCACACTCTGCTGACGCACCGACAACACCAGCAGGTGCTGAGCAAAAAAATCCTTGCGGACCAAAAAAAGAGGCGGCTAACCCATGCGGTCCTGCGAAGAAAAAAGCAGCTAACCCATGTGGTCCTGCAAATCCTTGCGGCCCTAAAAAACGTAAAGCTGCAGAGTAATTTTAAAAATGCTGATTCAATCTAATCTTTGGTTGGCCGCTCAAGAGCTGGCAAGCATTCAAATGAAGTACGCGGAGTCTGGGCGTACTTTAAGTGAGGCTGCTATATGCGGTGCCAAGGTATTTGTTGAATGGCAACATTACCCCGCTAATGACTTGGTAGATGAAGTGAGTGGTTATGAGTTTTATTACCACGCACATTCTGCTGATGAAATGCCTAATGGGGAGCACGGTCATTTTCATGTGATTAAGCGTAATGCAAAAGGCTTTCATCATCTGATTGGGATTGCATTAAACCAAAAGGGATTGCCAACTCGTCTGTTTACTACGAACCAGTGGGTGACAGGTGAGGAGATAGCAGATTCAACAATGGTGGTGAAGTCCATTCAGGGATTTGAAATGGTCACAAAAGGTCGCATGGCTCTAGTGACTAAGTGGATCGGCGCTTTGATCCAATTATTTGCTAAAGAGATTGAAGGATTGATTTCGGAGCGCGATCAAAAGATTGCACGGCTAGTAGCACAGCAGGGTAATCGAGAGCTTGTCCTAAATTCAAAAGAACATCATGTATTAACCGAATGCAAAATTGATCTGATGGAACGTATCTCAGACCATTTGTTAGTTGTCAATTCCTAGAGGAGTGGAAATGAAAAAGATTCAATGGCTTTTAGCCTTCGTTATAATAAGCTTAGTAAGCTTAGCCCAGGCAATTACCTTACCTGGTCCGGTTGTTAGCGCCGACTGGTTGGCAAACAATATGTCTGAGGTTCAAGTCATTGAAGTTAGAACAGATTTAGCGAGTTACCTCAGAAGCCCGGAGTTTGATACAGATAAAAAAACTGGTAAGAAATTCCTCGTAGAGGTTGGTGGCCATATTGCTAATTCAACGCTCCTAGACTTTAAGAAAGTACGTGTGGAGCGTTTAGTGGATGGCAAGAAGATTAAGCATCTGATTCCTGAAAAAGCAGATTTTGAGAAGTTGGTTCAATCTCTGGGAATTAATTCCGATAAACCAATCGTCCTCGTTCCTATTGGACAAGATATGTCTGATATAGATGAAGCATTGCGAACTTATTGGTCATTCAAGGTGTATGGCGAGGATCAAGTAGCGGTATTGGATGGCGGTATTGCAGGATGGTTAAGTGAGGGTCGTGAATTTACAATTGCCAATTCTCCAAAGGCCACAGGAAATTGGGTTGCAAAAGCAGAGCGTAAGGAACTAATCGCGAGTTCTAATGAAGTAGCTGCAGCATCAAAAAGTGGCAAGCCACAGTTATTGGATGCTCGTCAGCCTGCTCAATACTTAGGACTTGCAAAACGTCCTGATGTCTTAACCTTTGGCCATATTGCGGGCTCCAAAGAATTAGCTCCTGAGTTATTGGCTAGGCCAAGCAATGGTGCATTGTATTTTTGGCAAAAGAAGACTTATGACGCATTGCTTGCAGCCAATGGTTTAAGTAGCAAGGGTCCAACCATTGCCTATTGCAATACTGGTCACTTAGCCTCTGGCGGTTGGTTTGTGATGTCAGAGTTAGTGGGTAATAAATCCACCAAGTTATATGACGGATCTTTATACCTGTGGACTTTGGAAGGTCGTCCATTGGTTGGTGTGCCACTGAATTAAGGGTGTCCACTATGTCAGTCCTTGAGGCCACCTTGAATCTGAAAATGCTGCACTCATCAGCCGAAGATGCCTGCCGCTTGACGAAAGTGCTGTCGAATAGAGATCGGATGATGTTGTTATGCCAGATTAGTCAAGGTGAAATGTGTGTAAGTGAGCTAGAGGAGTGTCTTGATATTCATCAGCCCACTTTGTCTCAGTAACTCACTGTATTGAGAAATAAAGAGTTAGTCACGACCAAAAGAGAGGGAAAGCAAATTTACTACGCTCTCTCTAATCGAGTGGCTTTAGAGGTAATCAATGTGCTTTATCAAAATTATTGCAGTACACAACCAAAAGAGGTCTTAATATGAAATGCAATGTCGGTGGTATTGATCGTATCTTACGTATAGTCGTTGGCCTGGTATTGCTTGGTCTAGCAGCAACGGGAACTGTGGGTGTTTGGGGTTGGATTGGCGTGGTGCCACTAGCAACAGGGTTATTTAAATTCTGCCCAGCTTACACATTGCTAGGAATCAATACCGGCAGAAATTGCAATTGAGATCAATTGCTCTAGCTTCCTCAGGTTTTTTTGAGAGCTTATGTTAATAATATATGCGTATAAACGTATAAACGTATATACGCAAAATATCTAAAACTAAAAGGATATCAATGAAGACAGCACATGATCTAGTCACTGCGGCTAAAGCTACTATTGATGAGGTGAGCTTGGCAGACGCTCAATTAGCTATTCAGAATTCTGATGTATTGCTCGATGTTAGGGAGGCTGACGAATATATGAATGGCCATATCCCAGGAGCTGTCCATATTTCAAGAGGGTTGCTGGAGTTTAAGTTAAGCAATGATCCTGAATTGAGTGCACGTAGTTTAAAAATAGTTCTGTATTGTAAAAATAGTGGGAGAGCAGCATTAGCCTCTAAAGTTTTACATGAGATGGGTTATTTGCATGTTCAGTCAATCGCCGGTGGATTTGATGCGTGGGCTGGGGCAGGTAATCCTATAGCTAGGCCAGAGGCAATCAAATTTGAATAAAACTTATCTTTATCATAGCGTTACTTAAAGTAACGCTCACTCACCAAAAAGTACTTTGGAGCAACGAAGTGCTAAATGGTTGCTCCAAAAATCCTGTGGTTTTGAAAACCAAAGAGTGAGCCAGTGTTTATTGTGATCTTGTTAATCTAGTTACACAAATACTCACACACCGATAATGAAGCGACGTAAGCTCTTGAAATCCCTGTGGTTTTATTTGGATGTCTGCTCTCATAACCAGAGAACCTAAACTCAACCTAAAAGTCACAAAAAGATAGGCTTGTGAAGAAAATGATTGGTTTGGTCATTTAAGCGTTACTTTAAGTAACGCTGGGCATTCTAGAAAGTGTGCAGGCGATTACTGCACATTTTCTATACTAATGACGATAGATTATGGTCTTTGGGTGCTTAAGAGCTGCTTACGATTAACAAGAAACTTCGCTTCAGGGTGATCCAAGCAAGTCAAAATGAAATGTTAGAGCGCCAAATTCCTCTGGAGATATATATGTTTTTATTCCGAGACTCTTCCAACTGACGGGTTGTTTAAAATTTGGACCGTCATAAACAAATGTATGAAATTCTCCATTCTCTCCACAAGCATCAACACCGTCAGGTAATTTCTCGATGAATTGATGATTAAATTCAACCCCTACATGAGATTCATTCAGAAATCTTCCGTCAACACAAACTACCCTTGCTTTAAACCCTGCTTCTAAAAATTCATGGACTAGCTTTAAGCGATCTTCGTTCCAGAGTGGTAGCGTTAGTGTGAGGTTTGCTGCAAGACAAACTTTTTCCTCCCATTCCCGATGACTAATTAAATCAATATCTCCAAAGATTGCCTTTTTGATACCAATTTTATGTAGCTCAGTAAGTTTTTCTATGAATTGACCCTCATAGTCTTGCCAGGAGGCACAAATAAATTCGTTTATTAACCCAAGGGATTTGCCTTGAGAAATGATTAAATCCTTCGTAACTCCATGTGAGCGTGTCTTTAGACCCGTTTCATCAAGGGCTGTTAATAGGTGCGTCACATACACTCCGGACTGTTGGGCACGCCATAAAGCAAGGCAAGAATCTTTACCGCCACTCCAGGAGGCCATGGCTGGAATTATCATTTTTAATATATTTCGTGCAGGTAGGTGTTTTTAGGGGGCTATTAAGCCGATGGGATATAAAATAACTCTGACACCCTAATATTGGAGAGTAATCATGTCGAGTTTATCCAAAAATCAAAATATTGCTTTAATTTTTGTCTTGTCTGCAATTATGTGGCTCACCCGAGGTCACCACATGGCATCCCTCTCCCAGTTGCCGGACGCATCTTGGGCTATCTTTTTTATAGTAGGCTTTTATTGTTCGAGTTTTGCGGTAATTGCTTTATTTTTAGCCCAAGCTTTTTTAATTGATTACTTAGCTTTTACACAGCTCGGAATGGCTTATCCCTTTCTGTTGCCTGCATACCTCTCTCTTTGGTTCGCAGGTAGATGGCTTGCTAAAAATGCCTCTTTAGACATCGCGTCATTTAAAAACTTCATATTGGCTTCAATCTTGGGAACAATAGTTTGCGAATTAATTTCAAGCGGAAGTTACTACTTTATTAATGTTGCTGGGCAGTCATCCTTGTCTGAATTTGCAAGCAGAATAGTTCAGTACCTTCCGTATGCTCTAGAAATTACTCTTGGCTATTTACTTGTTGCATTGGTGGCCCACTTAGTCGTTACTTCAATCGCAAGTCGAGTAGTTGCCCTTAATAAAATTAAATAATTAAGCCAATGAGTGTAGGGCATGAGCATTTGGGTCAGTATGTCCTTCTTGGGAAAACTGGCTCAAATGAGTGGTTGCCTATATTGCTGATTTATCCAGAATTACAGGATTATTCCTACAGATTTAACACTTTAGTTGAGGCTCAAGGGGCTAAAAGAGATCTTAAGAATTATCTTAAAGTCTATAAACCCCAAGATAAGGTGCCCTTAAAAATCACGCTACTGGATGAAACTTCGTGAGCATCACCTAAATATGTTACATTTAGCAAGTTGATGGTGCTTTGATGTCTTTGACATTGAAGTTAAACGGGAAGCACTACCCAAACGTGCGCTGTCCCCGCAACGGTAAGAGAAAGCCGAATTTGTAGTGTCGGCAAAGAATTTGAAATAGCCACTGTTCAGTCTAACTGCACGGGAAGGCCAAATTCCTAGTTTTTCCAGCCCGGATACCGGCCTCAACAGGTGAAATTTGCAACGAGGGACTTTGCATGCCGATGATGCTATCGCTATCTTGCGATGGCGTTCATTTTGCATACCTTTTTTGCAGGTTTCGTTGATTCTGACTAACAGGGATTTTGGTCAGGGAATCCACATTGAGGTATTCAGTATGTTTCGCAGCATATCCAAAAAAAACAACAGCGCATTTTTTGTATTTTTAGTTGCATCAATAGGGCTTAGTTTTACTCAGCCAGTAGCATTTGCCCAAAACGCAGCATCATCCGTTTCGGTATCAAATTTGAATAATCAGTTGGATCCAATTATTGTCACCGCAACAAGAACGCCAACTAAGGCCGATGATGTTCTAGCAGACTACGTTTATATTGGGCCAGAAGAAATTGCAGATGCGGCGCAGTCGAGCCTAGTGCAGCTGCTACAAAGACAGCGTGGCGTTGAAATATCCAGCAGTGGTGGTAACGGAGGAATTGCCAGTGTTTTTTTAAGGGGATCAAACTCCAATCAAACCTTGGTATTAATTGACGGAGTTCGGTCTCAGTCGACCCTAACCGGCTCACCTGCATGGCAAGCTATTCCTTTATCAATAATTGATCATATTGAAATCATTTTTGGTCCGCAAAGTAGCTTGTATGGATCTGATGCCATTGGTGGTGTTGTACAAATCTTTACTAAAACAGGTGATGGTCCAATGCAAGTTGGTGCTTCTACTGGATATGGCTCTTACGGCACCTCGATCTCAGATGTAAGTCTCTACGGCAGTACATCTGGTGATCAAAAGATTCGATACTCCGTAAGTGCAACGCAAGAAGTTTCTACCGGATTTAATAGCGTTGCACAAAATAATGCCTCTAGAAATTCATTTAACACCAGCTCAAATATGGGATATACACGTAGTGGAGGGGCTGGAAAAATAAGTCAGGAATGGGCACGCGGGCAAGAATTTGGGTTGCAAGTATTTGCCGCAAGAAATAATAACCAGTATGCTGTTTATTCAGCTTCCAAGCCAATTGGGAATCAAGTCAATGACGTGAGCACATATTCGCTTTTTTCAAAAAATCAAATTACCCAGAACTGGAAAAGTCTTCTTCAAGCTTCACAATCATATGACTTATCACAGTCACTTACTCCAACCAGTAATGCCATTAGTAATTCACGACAAAATATTTATACATGGCAAAATGATATTAACGTAGGGTCCGATTTAATCCAGCTTGTTGCTGAGCGAAAAGTTGCTACTGCAACTGCAACTGATGGCGCTTTAAATCTCAGTCAAACAACAAACTCTTTTGCTGGCGCCTATCAACTAAAGCGTGGATCACATCTGGGCAATGCCAGCATCCGTAATGACAGCATTACGGGGTATGGTCCACAGACCACTGGTAACCTTGCATACGGTTATTTCTTTACAAAGCAGCTGAGGGCAAATATTAATTACGGCACAGGATTTAAGGCCCCCTCGTTATATGACATGTACTATCCAGTCTATGGAGTTCCAACGCTTAAGCCAGAAAAAAGTAAAAATAGTGAAATTGGACTTAACTACGAAACTAGGCAATATGATCTTCGTTTAGCTGCCTATAGCAACTCAATTGCAAACTTAATCCAGTACTCAAGCACATCCCCTCCTTGCACTTCAACCCAAATAAATACCGCCCCTAATTACGGCTGTGCGAGTAATGTAGCAAGTGCAAAGATTACTGGTTTATCAGTTGGTGGCACAACTCGATTCGGTAACATGAGTATTCGAGGCTCTTTTGATCAACAGAACCCAATTGATCAGAGTACTGGATATGTTTTAGCCAAACGAGCACGTCAATTTGGAAATATTGGCACGGAGTACAAAAACACTAGATTGACTGCAGGAGCTGAAGGCACTTTCCAGGCTAATCGTACTAATTACGACAATACCGGCTACATGGGCGGCTATGCAATTTATAACCTGTATGGTAATTATGAACTTACCAAAGATTGGTCCTTATTTGGACGTTGGAATAATATCTTCAACAAAGACTACCAGCTAAGCTATGGATACAACACTCCAGGCTCTAACGTCTTTGTTGGAGCTCGTTATGCCATGAAATAGTAATCTTTAACGATCTACGGCCACCATTAGGTGGCCTTTTATTTGTATAGTAGGGATGGTAATTATGGTTAATGTAGGTGATTTGCATTTAGCAGCATGCAATGAGGGTCGAAGTACTTATATTGACCCTGCTACAGGATATCAAGTGCTAACAAGTGATGCTCTTCTAAAGCAGGGTAAATGCTGTGGGAACTCTTGCCGTCACTGTCCATATGGTCATATTAATGTTAATAATCACAAGCGTACCGAACTACAAATAGCTAATTCAATACTCATGAATTGGACTCCAAAAGAGGGTGGGTTGGACGTTCTCTTTTGGTCTGGCGGCAAGGATAGCTTTTTAACTTTAATGCACTTACTTGAAGAAAAAAGAAACGTTGTATTGCTAACGAGTTTTGGCACACTTACAAATCGAGTATCAATTCAAGACATCCATATTAAAAATATTGCAAAACAATCCGAGTTCTTAAAGATTCCTTTATGCTTAGTTCCTCTTTATCCCAATAGTGACTATAAAAAAGCTATTGAAGAGGCTCTAGTAATGGTTCAAGATCGAACGAGTTGTTCTATCGAACGACTAGTTTTTGGTGACTTGCACTTAGAAGATATACGTAAATGGCGAGTCGATACCTGGTCTGAGTACGAAGTATTCACCCCTCTTTTTGGCACCCCTTACAAAGAACTTCTTTCTAGATTATGGGAGTATAGAAGGGGAATGAATCTATCAATCACTCTTTCTACTGATGTAAAAACAGTAAACGGGGTTCTGCCAACGGGTACTCCATACACTCCAGAATTAGTTACAGAACTAGAAAAATCTAATATTGACATCATGCTTGAAAATGGAGAAGGACATACTTTTGTATACCCATCAAATTGGATTGCTTATGTTGAAAGTCCAGTTTGAATAACATGTCTTCTGTGGATATAAAATTCCCGAGTCGAATCGTTTGCCTGACTGAGGAAACGACGGAATGGTTGTACATGCTAGGTCAGCAAGAGCGTATTGTTGGGATATCTGGCTACACAGTGAGACCTCCAGAAGCAAGAAAAGAAAAGCCACGAATTAGCGCTTTTTTAAGTGCAAAAATCGATGAAATCCTGGCTCTTAAACCCGATCATATTTTTGGGTTTTCAGATTTACAAGCAGATATAGCATCCTCATTGATTCGTAATGGTGTTCCTGTCACAATCTTTAACCAACGAAGCGTTGAGGAAATATTTTCGATGCTTTATCAAGTTGGCTCTCTCGTTGGTCAGGTTGAGGAGGCAGTTAGACAAATTGAATTAATTCAGGCGCACCTTAAATCTATACAGACTAAGGTATCAAGTTTTACGGTTCGCCCAAAGGTGTATTTTGAGGAATGGGATAGCCCATGTATTTCTGGTATTAAATGGGTTTCACAGCTCATTGAAATTGCAGGCGGTCAAGACTGCTTTCCAGAACTGGCAGCTCAGTCTTTAGCTAAAAACAGAATAATTCATGATGAGGGATTAGTGATTGATAGGAATCCTGATATCATTATCGGATCGTGGTGTGGTAAAAAATTTCGTAGCGAACGGGTTGCGCAAAGAAGTGGATGGTCTACTATTTCTGCTGTAAAAAATCAGCAGCTATTTGAAATTAAATCTTCTTATATTCTTCAACCAGGGCCTGCAGCACTGACAGATGGAATAAAGCAGATTCATCAAATCATTGAGAATTGGCAAATTCTTAAATCTAAATAAATTAGATTTTTATGTTTTCTTGGTGAATGTCCTCTTTGGGTCGTTAGCTGCCGTCCAGAAAAGTAAGCGTTACTTAAAGTAACGCTCACTCACCAAAAAGTACTTTGGAGCAACGAAGTGTTAGATGGTTGCTCCAAAATTCCTTTGGTTTCGAAAACCAAAGAGTGAGCTAGAGCTTCTTATGGATTCGTGAATTTGCTTACACATTTGCTTACACACCGATACTGACCACCCGCAGACCCCCTATTTATATGGCTCTATCATGGGCTTCTGCTCTCATAATCCTTTGGTCCCAGGTTCAAGTCCTGGTGGGCCCACCAGTAAAGCAAACCCTCATCAGAAATGGTGGGGGTTTTGTCTTTTGAGCGTGACTTTAAGTAACGCTGAGCATGTCAAATACTCTTTGTACCTATCCTGTAATAAATATTTAATAAACCACCACTAGTATTAACCTTTATCTATTCAAGAGACTTAGATGGCAACATACAGCATCTATCATGCGGGTATATCCTTAAATACCTTTCAAAAGTTCACCCTAGCGCAAGAAATTACCAAGATTCATGCAAATGTCACAGGTGCTGAGGCTTACTTTGCTCAAGTTATCTTTAAAGAGCTAGATCTTCATGACTGTTTTATCGGGGGCGTCTTACTCGATGAGCCCCATATTTTTCTGAGTGGCCAGATTAGAAATGGACGAAGTGAGCAGATCAGAAAGCAATTGCTAGTTGAGATCGAAATTGCGATTCAAAAAATCACCAAGCTTACCGGTCATCAAATATGGGCATATCTTGACGAACTTGCACCATCCCTGATGATTGAATACGGACAAATTTTGCCATCTGTGGGTAGTGATAAGGCATGGTTTGCAACATTGCCAGCTTCTATACAAAACAAATTAACCCGCCTTAATTCCTAATCTTTTAAATCATGATTGATCATAAGCAAGAAGAAATAATTTGAATAGTCTATTAAGAAGATTCCATGCTATGCATTACCGTAGTACAGTTTTTAAAATCTCCTTCCTCTTGCTAGCGCTTTTTTTCAATCAGCATTCTCGAGCAGATCAGAGCTCTTCCCCATACGATTTAAAAGTCAGTATTGATAGAGTAGGCGCTGGATTTTCTATTGAAGCAAGTTATATTGCCAGTGTCAGTCAGTGTGAGGCATATGTTTTTCTAACGGACTATGAGGATGTTAGGATGACGCCCGGTTTGATTGAATCTAAAGTTAAAAAGAGAGAAGGCAATAAAGTCACCATAGAAAGATTGATTGAGGAAAGAGTGCTCCTTTTTCCCTTAAGGATGCATTCTGTTCTTGAGTACACAGAACAGCTAAATCAAGGTTTGAACTTTGTTCAAACGAAGGGTGATAGTAAGGCTTATTCAGGCAGTTGGCGTCTTAAAACAGGCGATAAAGGAGTCCAGGTACGTTATCAAGCATTCTTAGAGCCCAACTCTTCCGTCCCTAAAGGGGTGATTGAATATTTTATGAAAAATAATATGCAAAAGAGCTTTGAGAATATTGCTCAAGCAATGGATAAGAATCGTGATGCTCTTAATTTAGCCTGCAGGTAATATTAACGGTATCGGTCAAGATCTTAGTTAATCTTTCTAAATAGGGGCTCACCCATACGAATAGCGTCCCCTAGTTTAAGGTTCTCAAGTAATCGGTAGTTACTTGGTGCAAAGACAATAATGGTTGAGCCATGTTGGAACCATCCCATTTCTTCGCCTCGGTTAAATTGAACATCGCATTCAATAGTATTAGGACCTTGGTATTTAAGATGTAAAAGAAGATTAAGACAGTGCAGGCGAATGCTAGCAACTAGAATTGCTGCAACTGGAACAATAGTCAATGTAGCCCCTGTATCTAACCCATTCTGATCGGTGAGCTCGCATTCAAGAACTGCCCTTTCATTTTTGCAAAATAGTCGCTCGACTCTTTTTAGTGCAATAGGATTGACATTCCAGGTATCCCCAGAAATATAGGTCACTCTTTTCATGCGCATTGAGCTTGGTGAATGGAAGCGGTGATACATGCTAGAAGTGAGTCTGAGAGTTACATAATCACAGCCTTCGTATTGCATAGCCAAAGAGGGGATAGGTATTAAATCCTTGATGGTGTATGGAAACCCCTTGGCTTGAAAAACTTCCCCATCCTTTACTTGGCCAAATGCACCCACTAATGCATCACAGGGACTATTGAGGATATCTGGGTCCTGATGGATTGGTCTCGCATCGGGCTTAAGCTCGCGCGTAAAACAGGAATGCATGCTTTTAAAGTGGGTGTCTTTTGCTTCTGTTAGATCCAAAGCAGAGAAGAATTGCCAAATTTTGATAGAGGCATAGGCGATCAAGGGGTTTTCGATTTTACTAAACCACCCAATAAAGCGAGTCAGGGTATTTCGAGGAATGCGATTGGTTAAAAGAAAATTTAGATCTTCCTGGGATAAGAGATTTTGTATGGTTTTCTTGATTGACATATTTGTGTCAAATAAATGAAGTAAAAGAGTAATGAATATTAATGGGGGTATTGATGGAAAACCAACTTGCGCTAAGTATATTCGGTGCTGGCCTCGGTCTTTGGATTATTAAGAAGGTTTATACAAGACTGCAACTTTCTATGGCAAAACATCCTTCATTGGCTGGGCACTCTAGAATGGCCAAGCGGGTGGCTCGTTTAATCCCTCATTACTCATTTAATCAGGACGTCTTTTTTAAGGTTGATGGGGCTCCTCAGGAAATCGCGCTTTTAAGAGAGGCGGGCTTTATGCGTCTATCAAAAGCTTACAAAGAGCGTTTTACAAAATCCGTTGAGTTGACTAATCAGGCTGCTGAAGTGATATCAGATCTTCAATTTACAGGAAGATATCGCGTCCCCTTTCAATTTAGCGATCTCGTTAGCAAGCATCTAAAGTCCGGTAGTTTCATGCAATCGTCCTCTGGCGTTTCAATGACGGATTTAGATGGAAATATATTTTATGATTTGACTGGTTCCTATGGCGTCAACGTTCTTGGGTACGATTTTTATAAGAACGCAATAGAGGAGGGGGCAAAGCGAGTTTCCGACCTAGGCCCTGTTCTAGGGTTTTATCACCCCATCGTTGCAGATAACGTCAAGCGCTTAAAAGAAGTTTCTGGACATGATGAGATCTCTTTTCATATGTCGGGTACAGAAGCAGTTATGCAGGCGGTTCGTTTAGCTAGATATCACACTAAAAAGAGTCATGTTGTCAGGTTCTGTGGAGCCTATCATGGCTGGTGGGAGGATGTTCAACCAGGCATAGGTAACCCACTTCCTCCGCGGGAAACCTATACGCTAAAAGAGGTTGATCAGGATACGCTGCGCGTTCTTCGTAATAAAAAGAATATTGCTTGTGTGTTAGTAAACCCACTTCAGGCCTTACATCCTAATAAGGGTGCTCCTGGCGATTCATCTCTTTTGGATAGTTCACGTAATGCATTTTTTGATCGTGAAGCCTATACAAAGTGGCTCAAGGAACTCAGGCAGGTATGCAGCGATAAAGGCATCGTCTTAATTTTTGATGAGGTTTTTGTAGGCTTTCGTTTGGCGCTAGGTGGCGCGCAAGAGTACTTTGGGGTTAAGGCTGATATGGTGACCTATGGAAAGACTCTGGGCGGTGGTTTGCCAATCGGCGTCGTTTGTGGCAAAAAAGAACTGATGATGCGATTTAAAGCAAACAAGCCCGCTGATATCTGTTTTGCAAGAGGCACCTTTAATTCTCATCCTTATGTGATGGGTGCTATGCAAGTTTTCTTAGAGAGTCTAGATACTGATCCGGTTAAAAAGATTTACTCTGACTTGGATGTCGTTTGGGACCGTCGCGCAAACGATCTGAACGAAAGTCTTCTAACACTTAATTTGCCTGTCAAGGTAGTGAATATGTCTAGTATTTGGACTATTTGCTATACAGAGCCATCTCGTTACAACTGGATGTTTCAGTACTACCTAAAGGAGCAGGGTTTGGCACTCAGTTGGATTGGGACTGGAAGATTTATCTTTAGCTTGAATTACAGTGATGCGGATATGGCTATCGTGCAAGAAAAATTCATTCGCGCCGCTCAAGCCATGAAACAGGATGGTTGGTGGTGGAATGAAGGTGGCTTGACAAACAAAATCATCAAGCGACAAATTCTTAAAGAAATGATTTTTGGTAGAAAGTCCTAAATCATTTCTCTAGTGGAGATTTTACTGAGGAAGCGGTTCTTCCTCATAGCTGCCATGATCCATTGGGTCGATTAATTGACCCTTCAGTAAATATAGTGGGGAAGTGGCATAAATCTTTGCATCATGAAACGGATCAGTCATGATTTTTGTCATCCAGGCAAAGGCAGCTTCCACATTATGAATAAAGAATAAGTGGAATGTGCGGAACAAAACCCCGCCAACGCCAAGCCAAAGCCATAGCAACCCTGTCTGTCTTATGAATCCGTCGGTATTTGTGAAGGTATTGAGAGCAACAAATTTTTGCAACCATATTGGGTTAGCCCAGACTAGCAGTGGGATTACGGCCCATATCGAGAGAAGAACGACCTTTCTGTTGAGGTTGTAGCCCACTTTAATTTGTTCTTTATATTCGTGCGTTGCTTTATTTACTTCATCGTAACCTTTTGGCTCGAAGAAGAAGTGACCACTTTGTCGTGTTGTCATGGCAACAAGCCATGCAAGCAATGATGCTGCAATAGGATCTATAAAAAGTAAAACATAAGCAGTCAAAAAGCTGATTGCACTAACTAAGTGTAATGACTGGTTGATTCGGCTATGGTGATAGTAGCGATGATCATCCCACCGTTGCTTTTTTAAGGTTTCTAGAAAATGAATCAATTTAGTTTCCAATACTTAGAATGAATATCATGACAAAATAGTGACGCCTACGTATATTTACAGTTTAAATATGACAGTAACAAGACAGTCAAGACTGAGACTGTCATAAAACTGTTATGAAATTAACGAATACTCAGTCAATGACTTGCGTAGATAATCATCTAGAAAATAATGCTCTTTTAGTCGAGCCCTTAAATATCTCCATCGTCACAGAAACCTACCCTCCAGAGGTGAATGGAGTTGCAAGCACATTAGCCCGCTTCATCCGAGGCTTACGGGATCTAGGCCACCAGATCACGCTCATAAGACCGCGTCAAGGAAGGGGTGATAGCCCCGTAACCCAGGCTCATTTTCAGGAAATATTGACTCAAGGAATTCCTATCCCTGGTTATAGCTCTTTAAAAATTGGTCTACCTAGGCGAGGGATGTTCCTCCAGGAATGGTCAGTGAATCGCCCCGATCTAGTTCATATCGTGACAGAGGGTCCTCTTGGCTGGTCAGCGCTAGAGGCTGCTAAAAAACTAGGCATTCCTATCTGCTCAGATTTCCGAACTAACTTTGATGCTTATTCATCTCATTACGGTTTGAGTTGGTTAAAAAGCCCTATACAAAAATACATGAAGTATTTTCACAACCGAACAAACTTCACCATGGTCCCGACCCAAGGGCTTAAAAATCAGCTTCACAATGCTGGTTTTGAGAGGCTGAGAGTGCTAGCCAGAGGGATTGATACTGATTTATTTAATCCTTCCAAGCGATCGAAAGCATTAAGAGAAAGCTGGGGCGTTAAGGGTGATGAAGAGGTTGTTGTCTACGTTGGTAGACTGGCATCAGAGAAAAACTTACTGGTGACTGTGAGCGCTTTTAAGGCGATGCTAGCCGTCAAGCCAAATCTGAAGATAGTATGGGTTGGCGATGGGCCACAAAAAAGTTTTTTAGAGCTTACATGCCCCAACAGTATTTTTGCAGGTATTCAGTCTGGAGAAAGTCTCGCTCAGTACTATGCTAGTGGCGATATATTTCTTTTCTCAAGCTTAAGTGAAACATTCGGGAATGTTACCTTAGAGGCAATGGCTAGTGGCTTAGCGGTATTGGCATATGACTACGCAGCTGCTGGTCAAGTTATTCAGAGTGGGGTAAACGGAATGTTGGCTGACTGCAACCAACCGAATAGCTTCGTTAATCAAAGCTTGGAATTGTTAAAGAAAGGCCCCGAGTTAGATGCTTTAAGAAAAAATGCTCGACAAACTACCTTGAATATTTCCTGGGAATCTGTCACAGCTAATTTAATTCAAAATTACATCGAGCTCTTGCACAGTCATCCTCTACAAGAAAAAAAGATGAATGCCCTTGCTTTAAGCGAAGCCTGCATTAAACAATGAATCGTGTTTTCTACGTCGTTGCTTCTTCACAATTTCTATCTTCCCTAGCAGATAACGCTCTACTAATTGCATCCATTGCTTTGTTGGTTCAAATGAGTGAGCCTAGTTGGTTTTCTCCAGCACTGAAAATTTTCTTTGTTATTCCTTATGTGATTTTTGCGCCTTTCGTTGGTGCATTCGCAGACTCAAGACCTAAGGGTCAGGTCATGCTGGTTTCTAACATCCTTAAAACAGGTGGTTGCATATTGATTTTTTTTGGCTTGCATCCATTATTGGGTTATGGAATCGTTGGAATTGGTGCGGCTCTTTACGCTCCCGCTAAATATGGAATTTTAGTTGAGCTACTTCCTTCGGATAAATTGGTGGCTGCCAACGGCTGGATGGAGGGTTTAATTATTGCTGCCATTATTTTTGGTACTTTACTGGGTGGATTTCTCATTAGCGACACCCTGAATCAATCACTGGTCAAATTCACTCCTGAACTTTTACAAACAGGTTCGTATGGCCTTATCGAGATTGCCATCTCTTTTATTGCCTGTTTATATTTACTCGCAGCGTTTTTAAACTTACCGATATTTAATGTCGGACTGACATTTAATAAGCTAAAGCTAGATTACCAATTCCTTTTAAAGGAGTTTGCAGTCTGTTTGACTACGTTATCTAGAGACCATCTTGGAAAACTGTCTTTGATGGTAACCACTTTATTTTGGGGTGCGGGGGCGACACTGCAATTTATTATGCTCAAGTGGGCTCAATATGCTTTGCACATGAATCTCGCTGAGAGTGCTGCACTTCAAGCTGTTTCAGCAATTGGTGTGGCCGCTGGTGCAGTTTATGCTGCATATACTGTGTCACTTAAAAGCTCTACTAAGGTTTTGCCCTATGGTGCCATGATGGGATTCGTAGTTTGTGGAATGGCGATCTATCATGATGGGCTTCTGCCTCCAACCGTGATTTTTAATCTATCTTCGATAGCATTTACTCTAAACCATCTGCCCGCCTATATCTTACTCATGCTTTTAGGCTATTTATCTGGCTACTTTGTAGTTCCCATGAATGCCTTATTGCAATCTAGAGGCTATGCATTAATGTCTACCGGCCAGTCAATTGCTGCTCAAGGATTTTGTGAAAATATTGCTGTTTTGTTGATGTTGTTAATTTACTCGGCACTCTTATGGTTTGATGTAAGCCTTCCACTGATCATTTTAGGCTTTGGTGGATCGGTTACTGTATTAACACTATTGATCATGTATCAATATTTTCGCTTAGGTAAACGAGCTGTAGATCCAATAGAAAATCAAATAGCCCAGACAATTTCACTATTGGGCAAGTAAGCTGCTCACATCACAACGGCAATACATAAAGTTTTAATCGATAGCGATAATTTTTTAGTCGCGTAATATTTGATTCAAGAATGCAAAAAGTATTATATATAGTGTTCAATTTTAGTGATTCAATGAGTAACTAAGAAAAAGCATTGACGGATTGCTTTTATTTTTATCAAAAAATATCGTCAAATTGCCATCAAGCGGTCATAAATTAAAATAAGAATAAGAGCTTATTCTAAATTTGAGGGTGTTATGGGTATTTTTTTAGCAAGAATTTTATGTTTGCAGCTTTTGCTAATACCCCTTGCCTGCTTTGCTGCCAGTGATGGAGTGCCTTTTGATTTAAAGGTATTTGTAGGAAGATCCGGTTCTGGTTTTCAAGTGCAAGCTACTTACGTGGCACCGGTTAATGAGTGTCAAGCTTATGCTTTTTTAACCGATTACGAAGGTGCTAAAAATATCCCCGGTATTAGGGACTCTAAAGTACTCTCTAGGGCTGGTAATAAAGTTCAGGTTGAAAGGATTGCAGAAGAGAGAGTGTTGTTTTATCCCATTCTCCTGCGCTCAATCTTGGAGTTTTCGGAGGTTTCGGATAAACGTCAGGAATTCATCCAGATAGAAGGTGATGCAAAATCCTATAAAGGTAGCTGGACTATTGAGCCCGATAAAAATGGTACCCGTTTTACACATCACGCAACATTTGAGCTGGAAACATCTATCCCATTCTTTTTAATTAGATTCTTTATGGAAAATAGTGCTACCAAGCGCTTTGAAATGATGGCCGATCGTGTGATGCTGCAAAAAAATACTTTGGGTGGGAGTTGTGCGAAATTGGCTTCATTATGATTTTCTATAAGGAGTAGTCAGGATTACATTTAAGCAGTAGAGTGGTTTGAATTGCTAATGAGGGTCACGATGCATACAAGATCTTTGTACCTCTTACGACATGCTAAAGCTGAAAGTGCAACTCTTCAGTCTTCAGATGAGGATCGCGCCTTATCTAATAGAGGTGTTGATGATGCTAGAAAATTGGCCACAAAACTCATTAAAAAAGAAATTAGATTTGATCTTATTCTCACAAGTCCTGCAATTCGAGCCATCACAACTGCTCAAATCATATCGAATCAACTTGATCATAAGCAAAGATTTTTAGAAGTTGATAAAAAGTTATATCAGGCAGATTCCACTGCGTTGTTGGCGATAGTAAGAAAATTGCATAAGAAAATCAAAAGTGTCATGCTTGTAGGCCATAACCCCGCATTAGAGGATTTCGTTTTATTAATTGCCGGTGAATCAATTTTTATGTCGACCTGCGCATTAATAGAGCTTTCCTTCGAATTTAAAGATTGGAAGCATTTAGATAAAGCATCATTAGTCAAAATGAGGCTGCTAAATTAAGTCCCGTAAATTTTTAGGCCGAATTTAATCTTTGTAGCCGGATTAATGCTAACCAATTTCGCATAGCAACACTCATCTGCTCTTTAAAAAAAGTTGCCGGTGTTGGTGGCTGAAGTATCAAATTGGCCTCTGAATCATCCATCATATTGCGTGGTACTAAGCCATGCTTTTCACAGAGACGTTTAATCGGGCGATTCCAGCTAATGCAGTGCATGAAAAGGTGGCGGTAATGGCGATTGCGAGCCCACGTGATAGCTTCATCCATCATGGTGTTAGCAATACCTTGCTTGCGATATTGAGGGCTCACAATGACACCAAACTCTACTTCAGACTCACGCGAGGCAATATGAATGGTGCCTGCCCATTTGCCTTCGATCTTAGCCACTAAAAAATGATTATTTTTAGGATCACTCGCAAACTGTTTAACTAGGCTATCAATGGATTTCTTACTCATTGAATGACCAAAGTAGTCATGAAGAGTTTGTGGATCTTGGGCTTTTAACCAAGATCCATATTTTGAATACTGATTTCGCAATAGAAACTCAGTAATCAACATGGCATTACTCAATATGACTATGCTTGTTGTAATACTTTGCCTGCGCAGATCTAGCATCTAACCATGCAGCCCAAAGATCTTGAATTACTCGCTCAATATTTCTCATAATTTAAAGTCCTCTTGAAGTGGTGAAGTGATACAGGTAATCACGAGTGAGTTCTTCTAATTGCTGGTGGCTATTAGGGTTGCGGCTATTGATGAAATGCTCTAAATCCTTGCTTTTGGATTGGTCACCAAAAACTTGATTGAAGAGGCTCAATAATTGTGTCATTTAAGGCTCCTTATCTAAAATGTATTAGGGTTAATACTTAGTTAAATTATCACCTTTGCAAGTATGTTGCATGACAGCAAGGTACTTTTGACACTAAAAACCCCATTATTTCTATAAAAAATGTAATATTTCTAACTAAGCCCCTACAAGGAGGAAAAAATGTAGCAATTTGATTTTGACAGTCTTTTTGTCAATATAAAGTTACGGGATCGAATGTAAGCCCCACCTTATATAGATGAGAAGGGACATTCCTATGAGTAGATTGCTAGAGACTGTTGAGAAATTAAATCAGACTGGAACTATTGGGCTGGAAGACTTTAGAAAGCTCAAGATGAAAGAACTTGAAGTCCTCACTGAGGAAATTAAAGAGTGGTGTCTTTATGGCAACGGTAAGCCTGAAAAATTGGGCAAGAAACATAAAGAGCATTAAGACCTAATCTTCCAAATCCTCGCTGCTGTCATCTACCCGGTATTCCAGTTGTATTTTCTTTAATACCGGATGTAAAAGTGGGTTCATATCCTTTGGCGATGGATCGGTTAAATGGTAGTAGCCATAAAAGGGTATGGGTTCTTTTTCAGCAAGCTCGCGATCTTCAGTAGTAAAGGTAGTCATTAGCGATCTCCCTAAATTAATTAGAAGTGGTTACCTATGGGCTGTTAGAGCAAACTGAGGAGACCGGAAAGGAGCAGAATTGCTCTTCATCTCCCATAAGTAGATTGCATTCTCAATCAATAAATGTGACAAATCTATCGTTAACTGAAATATTGAGAGCTAAATTTTAAGAGGTGAAATTGTCATATTTGGGCTTGATAAAAGGGCTTCAAATGTGACAAAAACTTTAAAGCATTCACAGAGATGTCATGAGAAAAGTGGAGCATCACAATCAAGTTCAATAAAAATTGAAGGAGATAAAAAATGCTAAATCAAAGTCTAAGTGACAAAATTATCAATCTCAGGAGAATGTCTGCTGAGTATTATCAAAAGGCGGCATGGAATCAGTTATTAGCATTAGATAACTACAGGGAAAATAATTTCATAGCCGCAGAGCGTTTTGCGCAACTGTCATTTGAAGACCAGATGAATGCTGCGGAATGTGCAGAGCTAGCTGACGCAGAATTTTGTCTGCATCTCGAGCTTGAGTTTGAGTAATAAGACTAAAAATTAATGCTAGCACCTGTGGTTTAAGGCTGTATTTGCTCTAATTACCATCGCGTGTGTTGGGCCTCATTTGTTCAAGTATTGGTGGTGAGAAATATTTGAATAAGAGTGCACCAGCCTATTGGACGGAAATGTTCGTTAATCGAAGTTTGATTCGAAATCATCATCATAAAATTGATATTCCAAATGAAGTTGTTTTCGGATTCGGTGTTGCCATGTAAGTCGCTCTTTTAAAAGATCGTGCTTAATTGAATCTGTGTACTCATCAAATGAATCATCATACTCACTAAAATAATAATGAATTGTCATCGCTTGCTCCAGGATCTATTCAGGTTTTTGACCTATAGACTGAAGAGGATAGGCATTGCATTTTTTTTGATGAAATTACTTTTACTCTCAGTCACCTTGCAAGCGAAAGTGTGATCATCTAAAAATTACATGTCTATCACGATGAAAAAAATCTCTCGTTTAAGCGCTTAGATGATGGTTAAAAACGACAGTTGAGTGGTGTGGGACTCCTGAATTAATAAAGATAGTATTTGTATGGCTGTTAAAGCTTATCTTTTTCATTAATTTCTAGCAAGACTCACTTGTAATACGGAGCAATGGCCGCTTGAATATTTAATTACTTCATGACAATTGATTGACTAATGCGTTACTGATTGACATATAGCCATGCTAAATTTCTTAACGAAATTAGGAAATATTGAAGCCGAAGAAATAAAAGCCATATGAATAAAGTAGAGCTAATAGAGTTGATTGCAGTCGGGGCAGATATCCCAGATACTGTTGCTAAGCTTGCATTAGAGTCAATCGTATATCGAATTGTGGAGGCGGTTAGCGCAAATGAAGTAGTTCAGATTGGAGGTTTGGGTTCGTTTCTCCAAGTGAGTCGAAGTGCTCGAGTGGGGCGCAACCCTTCCACTGGGCTCTCGGTGCAAATTCCAGCCATGAAATCAGTTGGCTTTAGAGCTAGCTCAGCTTTTAAAAGACAGGTTAATCATTCTTAATCTGATAGATGCAAAGTGAGGCGTTAATGAGTAAATTATCGATTGCAGAAATGAGGATTATTGGCTGACTCTTTGTGTAACTTTAAGCCAAGTTATTTCAGCCCAATTAAAGTCTGGCTAATTGGCCGCTAATTTTGGCACCTTTTTCAATCGTAATCTCTTGGTAAAAAATATTGCCTGTGATTACTGCGCTTGCCCGAATTGTAAGGGCGATATGAACTTGAAGATCGTTTTCAACGTTCCCAGCAATATCGGCTAATTGACAATTGATTTCGCCTTGGACTCTACCTTCTTTCCCAACTAATAGTTCTGTCGTAGCAAGGCTACCTTCAATTAACCCGGTTACGGTGGTTTTATTGGGAACGTTGAAACTACCTCGTAAGCGAACCCCCTCGCCAACAACTAGATTTCCTGCCTGCCTTATATTTTGCTCTTCTGGCAAAGTTGGCGCACTTTGAATTGCTTCACCAATCTCCTCGCTATGAGGTGAGTCTTTAGAGGGAATCATCTCTGATTGTGTATTTGGGGGCGCTTCTATCTCCTTTTTAAAAAACATAGTCACTACCGCTCTCAGTTAATGATTAGTAATAAAACTGTCAATTACTTACTCTAGCATCGGTTTGTGACAACTATTTAATCGGCCTCTATGTTTCTAGCACCTAAAACAAAGGTAGTCATTGTGATTCTCAAAGAAGTGCTGAAGGTAGCACGTGAGGAGAGGGGCTTAGGCTATGAAGAACTTGCTAAAGCTGTCTGCCTAAAAAAGTGGCACATAAGAGAGATTGAAGAAGCTGAAAGTTTTTCCACCTTTTACACAATGAACATCAAAATACAAGCTGCTAAGAAGATCGGCAATTACCTTGGCCTTTCGGAAGACCAGTTTCTATCTTCAAGTGAGTCAGTAGGTTGAGTAATGTATTGGACTATTAAAGTTCGTCATTTTGATGAAAGTGGATCACATACCTCAAAGATCAGAATACATGGTGAGAGTTTGAGAGAAGCCATGTCCAAAGTTCAAGATGTATATCGAAAGTCTATGCTTATCTCTTATCAGGTGGAAGATGGACCTGAGATTGAGTTTGAAGATTTAAATTAAAGTTTGAAATCTATTATTAGTTAAAACAGTCAATCATTAACAAGGTCTTAGTTTCATAGGATGGTAAAGATCTCGCGCAGCATCATTTTTATATTTCAAGCCATATAAATATATTGACTTTCCAGCAGCCACGAATTCTTCTAAGGCGTAGGTCGCACGTTCGAATCGTGCTGGGCAGGCCAAATATTCAAAAACCCCAAAATTAATATGCGCGATTGTGATCTATTGAATAAAGTGAACTTAACCAGCGCTTCCATGATATCAACCACATGGCCGTAATTAGCCGAAGGTTTCATGCGATTGTTATCATCAAATTATAAAAATGCTTTGGGCGCTGACGATTGATTGAGGATCGTGATCATCCCAATTCATCTACCTAGGATTCTCATTTGATATACAGCATTAAATGATTGAGAGTCGCCGCTCACTTTTAATAAAGCGGGAGTCTTACCTTAAGAGGGTCTTACAGCGCTAACTTGTAGCTTTTCATTATCAGGATTTTGAAAGAGCGCTTTGTCGATATTAGGAAGGTCGGTCATAGGTGGAGTGTAATGAGTAACTGGCTGTAATAAAACTTTCATAGATTGGCAAAATAGATTACGTACAATCAAAAAATCAATCAACGATAAGTAGGATCTGAGCCAAATGAAACAATACAACATTCTCTTTTTATGTACCCACAACTCTGCTCGCTCAGTATTGGGGGAGGCTTTGGCATCCACGCATCAAAGCGGATTATTTGTTGGATATTCCGCGGGATCAACCCCTGGTACAGCTGTCAATCCTTTCGCTAGAGAGTTAGCCTTAGAGATGGGCTACGACGAGAATAAGCTACGCTCTAAGTCATGGGATGAGTATGGCCTGCCTGATGCTCCCAAGATGGATTTCATTGTGACTGTTTGTGACAATGCCGCCGGTGAAGTCTGTCCAGTATGGCCCGGTAACCCAGCGACAGCTCACTGGGGCTTTCCTGATCCATCGCAAGTTCAAGGTAGCGATGAAGAAAAGCGTAAGGCATTTAAAGATGTCATGATTGGATTGAAAAAGCGTATTGAGCTCTTGGCATCTATGCCGTTAGAAAAGCTGGACTCAATGAGTTTAAAAGAGATTCATGCCAAGGCTTGATTCCCAAAAGAATTAAGCATCCTCGGCCCTGACCGATTCCGCCTGGCGCCACCAAGCATCAACAAAACCACCTTCGGATAGTTTCTCATTTTTTAGGAGGTGGCATGGTTGATCGTCCTTGGCCTCAGATATCTTCATCTAGAGCCGTCCTTTAAAGCTTCTAAATACTCAACTGTTTTGACATCAGGCAGTTGCTTTAAAACCCATGCTATCTCCCTTGTTACAGGATGTGATCCATCCCAATGGGTTAATAAAAAGCCCATTAGAAAAACTAATGCCGCAAGACCTAATAGGTAGGTTTTTTGATTATTCATAAATTATTTCTCAATGACGAGAAGCTCATTAGCCTCAATTAGTTGGGCGAATTTCTCAGTAGATAAAAAAGCCTTCTCACTATTGGTTTTAGTAATTTCAATATATCCAGATTCTAGAATTTGGGCGAAGTAGTCATTCGCAACGAGTGGTGTAAATTCCACTTCAATTCGGTCATCTGGGCGCTTTTTGGCAATGATTCCGTGATGAATGCGTATATACATAATGGCAATATCTACTTGATTGGCTAGCCTGGGTTCACCTGGCTAGCCATGCCGGATTAGGCAGCTTCTTTGACTTCCTCAATCACTAACTTAGAATTGCCGCCAATCAAAATCTTACGCGGCAGTTTCTCTTCCGGAATGACATTCTCTAACTTAACTATCAGTAAGCCATGCTCGATATCAGCAGAGCGCACAATTACCGTTTCAGCTAAAGTAAAGTCGTGGCTAAAGTCTCGGTTGGCAATACCCTTATGTAGGTATTCGCCGGTCTGCTCCGTTTTGACTTTCCCGGTAACGGTCAGTTTGTTACCTTCAGCGGTAATGTCAATCTCATCATTTTTAAAGCCGGCTACAGCAATTTCAATTGCATAGTCACGCTCATTGTTTTTAATGATGTTGTAGGGAGGATAGCTTTGAGCCTTATTTAAGTTCTCGCCAGAACTCATTTCCTCCATGGCGTTAATCAGGCGATCAAAACCAACAGAGCTAAGTAATACATTTCTACCAAATGGATAAGACATCGTTTTCTCCTTAAATTTAAGCAAGTTCACAATTTCCCAGGCCCCGAAGGCGCCTAGGTATTTTTTATTTATGGGCGCTAATTTTGAATTTCAAGAGGGTTGAAATCTATTTTTTTGACAATATGTATAGCTTGAAAATAAAAAATTTCCCCAATGGAACTGGGGTTATTTGCGTTTCATAAATTTTTGATAATTTATTCACAAAAATCATAAATTGGAGAATAAGCAATGCTCGAAGTTGATCATTTAGAGCTCCAGGAAAATACACAGGAGCCAATTACCAGACCAAAGCTCAAACGCTTGATCTTTGAATATCTGCATCAAAGGAGTCGTAGAGATTTAATAGAAGAATCCTTTATTCGACATGATGAGGGCCGTGAAGGCTATGCAAATGATTAAGCGCGCAATGGCTATCAGCTGTTTGATGAGCTTGACAGCGTGCAACACGGTTGCAGGTGTGGGCAAAGATATTTCCACTAGTGCTGATTGGGCCAAACAAAAGATTTCCCGCCCCAGCAAATCGAATGAGGATCAAAACAGCGCTGCCTCACAAAGTAGTGCATCACCCTCTGGCAAAGATTCAGTAGAGGTTGGCGCTCCGATGAAGTAGGTGCTTTTTCCTGTCATAAAAATTTCATAAATCCAATTTAGCATGCTGCAATGCAACATTAGCTTTTATTTTTTATTAATCCAAACCTTAAGGAGAATCACCATGAATCAAACTGAAAAATTGGTCGCAACCCAAGCAAAAGCGATTGAATCAGCACATGAGCTAGCTCAATTGGCAATTGAAAATGCCATGGCAATGACTGAGATCCACTTTGATGTAACAAAAGAAGTAGTGGCAACTGCTCACACCAAAGCAGCTCATATGCTTGCCATTAAAGATCCTAAAGAAGCTCTAGATATCTTCAAAACTGATGAAGCTCAAGAAGTGATCTCTGAGGTATCGGCTATTCAGAGTAAGGTAGCTAAAGTCATTAGCAAGAGCAATAAAGAAGTGGTCAAGATGATTGAATTATCGATTGATGATTCTAAATCTGAGCTCAAAAAATTGGCCAAAGAAATTACTGGTTCAGCTCCTGCTGGTTCAGGACCAGTTATTTCCATGTTTGAGTTCACGCTGGATGCTAGCTTGCAAAGCTTTGATCAGGCATACAATGCATCAAAAGATGTTTATGTAAATTTCGAGAAAACTATTGAAAGCACATTTAACTCATTTCACGATCAATATGCACCTACTAAAAAGGGGGCATCTAAAAAGACTAGAGCTATTGCTGCTTAAATAGCATTGGTTATTTTGATAAGCTCTCTTTGAGGGCTTATCACTTCTTTAGTGTATTAAAAAGTACTTTGCCAAAGTAGATGCCTTAAAAAGCGACACGATCATTACTGGTTGATTATTTATCCCCCAGACAATGGGGGATAATTTAATGATGCTACTCATCACTGCCTTCATCATTAATGGATCTCTGGCACTGATTTCGATCCTATTGCATTACGAAGCCCTTTTTCAGCTGGATAAACTACTACCTAGAATCTCCCATATAGCACCTCGTTTTCGGGTGTTAGTTGGGGTTGGCGCTATTTTCATGGCGCATGTAGTGGAGATCTGGGTGTTTGCCTTAGGCTACTTCTTTACCTTGCAGTTCCCTGTCATGGGCGGTCTCGTTGGTGAGCTTTCGGGCCATGGCATTTTATTGGATTGTGCCTACCTCTCATTTGTTACCTTTACAACTTTAGGTTACGGTGAGATTGTGGCGCAGGGCTACCTTCGCTATTTGACTGGAGTGGAAGCGCTGACCGGTTTTATCTTAATTACTTGGTCTGCTTCATTTCTATTCATTGAGATGCAGAAGTACTGGACTACTTATAAATCGAATCAGCACTGAGTGGTGCTAATTAGCGCTGATAAAAGTAGGGCGGTTCGAATACAAATCATAGTGAGCGCAATGCAGGGTAAATCAACCGTATTGCTGTTCAAACTGAAGTGCAGTTTGGATGGTCTGAAAATGAATATCTACAGTTGACTGAATTTCTCTGCCATATCCGCCCGCCATACTAAAAGCAATTGGAATCTGGCGATCTAAGCCATACTGAAAAACAGCTTTATCTCGTTGTCGCATTCCTTCTTGAGTCAGGCTGAGCTTGCCTAAGCGATCTCCTTCGTGGGGATCGGCTCCCGCTAAGAAAATAATGCAGTGGGGCTTAAAGCGCGTATCTAATATTTCTAGGCTTTGATGAAGCGTCGCTAAATAGGCTGCATCTCCTGTTTTGTCTGGTAAACCAACATCAAGATCGCTACGTTCTTTTGTAAAAGGGAAATTGTTTTCCCCATGTATCGATAAGGTGAATATGGAAGAGTCATTTTCTAAAATAGCAGCAGTGCCATTACCCTGATGAACGTCCAGATCAATGATGGCAACCTTCAAGTGTGGATTAATTTCCTTTTGGAGTGCTCTGGCGGCAATGGCGGAATCATTAAAAACGCAAAAGCCACTTCCTTTATCACGATAAGCGTGATGCGTACCGCCAGCGAGATTGGCGGCTAAGCCCTCATTCAGCGCCACCTTCGCAGCAGCAAGGGTAGCGCCAGCAGAGCGACGTGAACGCTCCACCATGAGCTCGCTCCAAGGAAAGCCAATTTCTTGCTGCTCCTTAGGGCTCAAATTGCCCGAGAGGATTTTGATGAGATAACTAGGATCATGCGCATACAGAATTTGAGTGTCAGAGACGGCGGGAGCCTCTACTAGCTCTAAGCCTACAAGCTGGCTTACCAAATCACGTAGCTGGCTGTACTTTTCCATCGGAAAGCGGTGTCCTGGTGGAAGTGGTAAAACATAGTGGTCGGTATAAAAGGCTTTCAATGCGATCTGGACTTTTCTTGATTCTTGAATGTATTGAATAGTCTATTCGTTTTTGAATAGGTAAGTATGGCTCGAGCTGAAAAATTGGGTTTTAAAGGAAACAAATCATTTTTGCCTACTAAGACTTGCATGGTCTGCGGCAAAGAAATGACTTGGCGTAAGTCTTGGGCTAAAAATTGGGATGAGGTGAAGTACTGCTCTGATGCTTGCCGGTCTAAAAAATCAACTATAAGTACCGCAGCTAGCACTAGTGGAAAGAATCAGTGACAGTCATCATCTATTGGTTTCGAAATGATTTACGTTTGGCAGATAATTCTGCCTTCGTAGAAGCATGTTTAAAAGCTGACCAGCTCGTGCCAGTTTATGTGCACGATTCTAAAGAGCAAGAGACTGTTTATGGCTTTGAGCGACAAGGACCGCATCGGCAGACTTTTTTAAGGGCATCCTTAGATGATTTAAAGTCTCAGCTTCAAGCTCAAGGGTCAGACCTGTTGGAGCTATCCGGCAAGTCAGCGGAAGTATTGCTGCAGCTAGTCAAAGATACTGCTGCAATTGCAATCTATTGTGAGCAAATCGAAGCGCCTGAAGAAATTGAGCAAGTCCGAATTTTGCAGGAGCAGGGTGTTGATGTTGAAGAGTTCTGGCAATCAAGTATGTTGGATCCACAAGACTTTCTATTCGCCTTGGAAAAAATGCCCGATGTATTTACGGCATTTCGTCGTGAGGTAGAGCGGGCGCAACTCAAGTTCGCTCAGCCCATCGATGCGCCTAAGCAGATTCCGATGTTGCCGGCAGGCTTACCTCGGAGCTCAACATTGTCCTGTAGCCCTCAATCTGAGTCTCACCTTCACCCTTTCTTTTTGGGAGGCGCTACTGCTGCACAAGCACACCTCAGTCAATATCTAGAGCGACGTCTTCCTGATAGTTATAAGGAGACTCGCAATCAACTTATTGGTAGAGATTACTCCAGTAAGTTTTCAGCATGGTTGGCTTTAGGTTGTATTTCAGCGCGGGATATCGCAGCGCAAATCAACGAGTATGAAAATCGCTATGGCGCCAATGATGGTACTTATTGGCTTTGGTTTGAGTTGCTTTGGCGTGACTACTTCCGTTTTATTCACTTCAAGTATGGTCAGAAGTTGTATCGCGCCAGCGGCTTAACTGGCGTACCCGTAAAACTTTCTTATGCATCTAGCTTTGAAAAATGGCGTACAGGCACTACGGGCACTGCTTTAGTTGATGCAGGTATGCACGAGTTGCATCAGAGTGGTTATCTATCGAACCGTATGCGTCAGATCGTGGCTAGTTATTGGATATACGATATGAAAGGTGATTGGCGCGCAGGTGCAGCGTGGTTTGAATCTCAGCTAATGGACTATGACGTCTATAGCAATCAAGGCAATTGGCTTTACATTGCTGGACGCGGAACGGATCCTAGGGGTGGTAGACCTTTTAATGTGGCCAAACAAACTCAAGACCACGATCCAAAAGAAATCTATCGCAAACTTTGGCTCTCGCCTCAATAGGGTCTTATAACTGCTCTACTGCTGCATATTGCTCTAGTACTTCTAGCGAGACTTTCTCCAAAGCGTTGATGTGCGTACTCTCTAGCTTAATCCTAGGCGCACAGTTGGCTTCTAAGGCCTCTATCCAGCGGTTCAAACAAAGACACCACTGATCTCCAGCAATCAGTCCTGGGAACTGATACTCAGGACGCGGGGTAATGAGATCGTTGCCGCGCTTGAGGCTAAATTGTAGAAAGTCATTGCTCACAATCGCGCAGACTAGGTGACTACCAATATCTTGTTCATTAGTCTTGCAGCAACCATCTCTAAAAAATCCAGTGAGCGGATCAAACGAGCATGCAACCAGGGGTTGACCTAAAACATTGAGGGGTAGTTCAGTAGACATGAATGCTCTTTAAGTGGTGATCTATGGACGATTAATGGATTGATGCATAAAGTTACGGGCTAGGGTAGAGCTTATGCGACAAAGCTTGACCAGATGAATTTACTTTTACCAAAATCATATCCCCTGAATTAAGAACCTTGCCAGTAAAGGATTGGATATTGACATGGTGAGTCACCATGATGATCGGTGCTTTTGGATATTTAATCCGCTCATCGCGAATGAGCTTAGCTAAATCATCAGTTTGCTTTTTGGCTTGACTCATATCGTCGAAAAAAGAACCCAGCGCTGCTTCCTTGGTAACAGCACCCTTATTTAGAAGGATTGCTGTATCAAAGCAACGACACCAAGGACTGCTATAGACCTGCGCTTTAGTAATTCCCTGCTTGGCTAGCCATTCACCAGTCAGCTGAGCCTGGCGCTTGCCTGCTTCACCCAGGTTGCGTTGGGTGGAGCACTGCGTTAATTGATAGCCCGCTGGATCTCCGTACCCAGGCGCGTCAGCATGTCGCATGAGTAAGACGTGCTGGCCATCTTGCATTGCGTTAGCCAACTCAGTTTGGGCGAGAGCGCTGCTATGGGCTCCAATGAGGGTGGTGAGCGCAATCAGCAATGGGGATAAAAATTTGATCATCATGATTAGGTTACCAAGGTAACTTTTCTCCGGAGTAGCTCAGAAAACTTCCTGAATCAGTTTTTTGAAGTGAGAGTAAAACCGCCAGCATATCGCTTGCAGCATCTAAAGCAGGTCTGCCTATCTGCTCGCCCTTAAAGGGCTTGGATAAACGGGAGTTTACGGTTCCTGGATGCAGAGCCACTAAGGCCGTATTGGGTTTGGTTCTGGCAAATTCAATTGAGGCTGTTTTAATCAGCATATTCAGGGCCGCCTTAGAGGCGCGATAGCTAAACCAGCCTCCCAAACGATTGTCCTCAATGCTGCCTACTTTAGCGGAGAGGGTTGCCATAACGGATCCCGCTGGGTCAAGTAATTTGGAAAAATGCTTGATTGTGAGTCCAGGGCCAATGGCATTGGTCTGCATCAATACCTGTAACTGTTCGGCGTTGAGATCATCCAATTTCTTTTCAGGCATCCAGTGTTCAGAATGCAATACACCAATCGTATTGATAATGAGCTGAAAAGGACCTTCCTGAATAAGACTAGCTGCAGCAGATTCAATCGTGCCGAGATCTTGGTAGTTAATTGGCTGCGCCGAGTTGCGACTGAGGCCCCAAACCACCTCACAATCAGGAGAAGCTTCTAGAAGCTCCATAAATGCTGACCCAATAGTCCCAGAGGATCCAATAATCAAAGCGCGAAAGGGTTTTGGAACTAGGGGCATAGATAAAGAGGCTCAAGTATCGGGTGAAAGCAGGCTCAGCTAGTTTATTGAATAAGTCTTAAACTTGCTTGATGGGCACCAAGATAACTCAAGCACTCTCCGCCGCCGATCTCTCACGGGTGATCGAGATGGCATGGGAAGATCGCACGCCATTTGATGCGATTGAGCAAAATTTTGGGCTATCCGAGCCACAAGTGATTGCGCTGATGCGTAAAGAGCTCAAGAGAGGCTCGTTTAATCTATGGCGTCAGCGGGTAACCGGTAGGGCAACCAAGCATGTCGCCTTAAGAAGTAAGCTGGTAACCCGCGCCTATTGCTCGATGCAATACAAGCAGAAGTAGAGACAATGAAGAAACTCACTATGTTCTACGATGGTCTTTGTCCTCTATGTCAGGCAGAGATTCTATTTTTGTCTGACCGCAATCAAGCTGGTTTATTGAGCTTTGTAGATGTGAACTCAAATCGTTACAGCGCTGATGAGGTTGGCGTATCTTGCCAACAGGCCTTAGATTCGATGTACGCTCAGTATGACGATGGTGAGCTGATTAATGGTGTGGATGTTTTCTCAGCCGCCTATGCGAGAGCGAATTTACCGAAGTTAGCTTGGTTGTTTTCTCGACCAAGCCTGCGCCCTATATTGACCTGGGCCTATCGTTTTTTTGCCAAGAACAGACATGCTATTTCTGGTCTATTTGGACCGTCTGCCTTGTGGTTGGTCAATACAACTCGTAAACATAAATAAAGGGACGATGATGAAAATAATTTCACAAAGCAGTGCCGCCCTATTACTGTGCTTAGTTCTGCTAAGTGGTCCTGTGTCAGCTAAGAGCTTGGCGCACATTGAGGGCGTAATTAATCAAGTGCAGCCTCAGGGTACTGGCCGTCTGAACTTTTGGGGTTTTCATGTTTATGACGCAACTCTATATCGCCCTGCAGGCAAGGATTCTGCCGAATTTGCCTTAGATATCAAATATCAAAAATCATTTTCTGGAGCGGCTATCGCAAGCCGTACGGCTGATGAAATGAAGAACATGGGTGTATCAGAGGCGCAGTCCGCAATTTGGGGAAAAGAGCTTGCTACTGTTTTACCCAATATAGAGTCTGGACAAACCCTCACTGGAGTCTATTCCCCAAAACAAGGCACCACTTTTTTTTATGACGGTAAGAAAATTGCTCAATTTCCGGGGGCAGATTTTTCAAAGGCATTTTTTGGGATTTGGCTTGATTCCAAAACGAGTGTACCCAAGCTGAGATCTGAATTACTGGGCAACGGTTGCCCACCCCCACTAATCACTGGAGCCTGTTAATGTCTAAGATCTATTTCGTTAAAAAGTATTTAGCTATATGTTTGATTGCATTTGGTCTATTCGGTTGCTCCTCACCTTCAGTCAATCAATACGCAAAAGAAACACCCAAGCTCGATCTAAGTGAATACTTTAATGGCACGATTGATGCGTATGGCATCTTCACCGATCGTAGTGGTGAGGTTAAAAAACGTTTCACCGTGTTATTGGTTGCTAAATGGTCAGTGGTGAATGGTAAAAAGACGGGCATTTTGGATGAGAGCTTTGAGTACTCCGATGGTACAAAGCAAAAGCGTATCTGGACTTTAGTAGAAACTGCTCCTGGAAAATACACTGGCACTGCGGATGACGTCATTGGTGAAGCCATTGGTGAATCTGCTGGTAATGCCTTGAACTGGTCTTATACATTGGCTCTGCCTGTAGATAAGTCTATCTACCATGTGCAATTTGACGACTGGATGTATCTAGTAAGTCCAAAGGTCATGATTAATAAGGCTCAAATGAGTAAATTCGGTATTAATTTGGGTGAAGTAACCCTCAGTTTTTATAAGCGCTAAGCGCCGACTCCTCTCCTGGTATTAATTGCCTCTTTGAAAGATGTGAATTGAAAAAGCTTGTTCTCATTCTGGGTGACCAGCTGGATATCGACAGCCCGATATTAAAAAACCTGGATCCTAAGACTGAGCAAGTCGTCATGATTGAGTCTATCGATGAGGCTCAGTATGTTTGGTCGCATAAGGCCAAAATCGTTTTGTTCTTATCGGCGATGCGGCATTTTGCCGAGCAACTGGAAGAGCGTGGTTTGCCGCTCATCTATATTAAGCAGTCTCCGCAGTCGATTGGAGATACCTTACGAGATTTGATTCCCAAGAAACAATTTACACACTTGGTATGTCTTGAGCCGGGGGAGTATCGACTCAAGTGTGAAATAGAGAATGTGGCATCCGAATTGAGCATCGATTTAGAAATGCAAGAGGATCCCCATTTCTATTGCTCACGCCATGAGTTTGAAAATTGGGTTGCGGGCAAGAAAGAATTGCGTTTGGAGTATTTCTACCGACTGATGCGTAAGACTCACAATATCTTGGTCGATAAAGAGGGCAATCCTGAAGGAGGTCAGTGGAATTTTGATCGAGACAATCGCAAGCCGTTTCCAAAAAAAGGGCCAGGCTTAATTCCGCCGCCAGAGTTATTTGAGCCAGATGACATTACTCAAGAAGTCATTGCGCTGGTTGAGGAAAAATTTCCCCAACATCCAGGATCTCTGGAGCACTTTCAGTGGCCAGTCACACGCGCACACGCTTTGCAGGCACTCAAAGGATTTGTGGAGCACCGCTTAGTGACCTTTGGTCTTCATGAAGATGCTATGTGGACGGATACGCCTTTTGGTTGGCACTCTTTACTCTCTAGCTCGATGAACTTAAAGCTGCTCAATCCCAGAGTGGTGATTGCTGCTGTCCTCAAGGCGTGGAAGAAAGGCGATTTAGATCTTGCTACGGTTGAAGGATTTATTCGTCAAATCCTAGGTTGGCGAGAATTTGTACGAGGCATGTACTACCTTGATATGCCCCAAATGGCCTTAGATAATTTTTATGACCATCAGAATGCATTGCCCTCCTGGTATTGGTCTGGCAACACCAAGATGAAGTGTATGCAGCAGGCGATAGGCCAAACGCTGGAGTACGGTTACGCCCACCATATTCAACGTCTGATGGTGACTGGCAACTTTGCATTGCTTGCAGAAATCTTGCCAAAAGAAGTTTGTGATTGGTATTTGGCGGTATATGTTGATGCGATTGAATGGGTGGAGTTACCCAATACAGCGGGTATGGCCTTATTTGCGAGTGGTGGCCGCTTTACTAGCAAACCTTATATTGCGAGTGGCGCCTACATTAAAAGAATGAGTAATTATTGCGACTCCTGCCAATACAAGCCCGATATTCGATTTGGGGAAGGCGCCTGCCCAATGACCACCCTCTATTGGAACTTCCTCATCAAGCATCGCACCCAATTTGAGGCAAGCCCCCGTACTCGGTTGATGACTGCCAACTTGTCCCGTATTAGCGATACAGATCAGCAGGCAATCGTTCTCCATGCCAAAGGCCTCCTAGGGGATTTGAGCTCCGTGTAAGAGGCTTGCCCTATTTATAGCTCCAAAAAACGCATTTTGTGAATTTGTGTCACACTTTCACTATATAAATCAGCAGGTTAAAAAAGTTATGAGAATTGAAGACACTGATCCAGCGCGACACGCTGGCATTGAATATCCCATGGAAGTGGGTGCACCTGTATTTGCACCGATTAAGGTCTTGGAAGAAAAAGACAAGGCAGTTAATGTCGCACGCCAGAACGCAAAGCTTGAATACGATCGCATCATGGAGCAAGCTGAGGTATTAATGAAGCAGGCGCGCTCTCTTCAGGCTCGTTTGGATGCTACAGAAATGGTCCATAGTGCCAAATTTAGTTTTAATCCCTTACATGGAAAAACCTACCATCTCTATTTTGATAGCCGTATTGGCACAAATGTATTAATTCAAAATGGACCTGATCAGTGGAGTTGCGGCATTCCCGATGCCTGGACTTATTCGATGGCAGTCAAAAAACTTGGAGATAGCACCTGGGCTATCGTTGAGGAGGACGAGGTCGTCTCTTCCGCGCTTGCAGTAAGATAATTTTTTTATAAAAATAATAAGGTGACTTGTGACAACTGCTCGAATTGTTAGTCTTTCAGAACTCGGCAACGCCGATGTAATTCAGTTAATCGATAAAGAGCTTCCAGATCCAGGTAAAGGTGAAGTACAACTTCGTCAAACTGCGATTGGTTTTAACTTTATCGATGTGTACCAGCGCTCTGGTGTTTACCCTTTGGAACTGCCAACGGGTTTAGGTCACGAAGCGGTTGGTGTAGTTGAGGCGCTGGGTGAAGGTGTTACTCGATTCAAGGTGGGCGATCGTGTAGCGTACATGAATGCCGGTATTGGTGCTTATGCTAGTGCGCGCAATGTTGCAGTAGATAAGCTAGTTTCAGTGCCAGATGATGTATCCGACGAAGTTGCTGCCGCTGTGTTTTTCAAAGCAATGACTGCCCAATACTTGGTGCAAAAAACTTACAAAGTGAGGTCTGGTGACGTCGTCTTAGTTCACGCTGCCGCTGGTGGTGTTGGCCAAATCCTATCGGGATGGGCAAAATCTTTGGGTGCGTTTGTAGTTGGCACTGTAGGATCTGAGGCCAAATTTGCTGCAGCAAAAGAAGCGGGCTGTGATGCTGTAGTGGATTACTCAAAGCCAAATTGGGTCGAAGAATTTATGAAGGTAACGGGCGGTCGCAAAGCCAATGTGGTTTATGACTCGGTTGCTAAGACTACTTTCTTAGGCTCACTCGATTGTGCTGCACCATTTGGTACGGTGGCTTTATTTGGTGCTGCCTCGGGACCTGCCCCAGAGATTCAGCCAGAGATTCTCAATAAGAAGGGTTGCCTTTTCTTAACAAGACCTTCTGTATTTCCTCACAACGCTACTCCTGAGTTACTTCAGGAAAATGCTCGCGCAGTATTTGATGCGATTGCGCAAGGCCGCGTGAAAGTACAGATCGGCGCTAGGTTTAAGCTCGAGCAGGCTGTTGAAGCTCATAAAGCTGCAGAAGGTAGAAAAGTTTCGGGCGCGATTGTCATCGCACCTTAATTTTTGGTTTGCTGACGAATATAGTTTGCACCACATCCCCGCTGATTTAGTGGGGATTTTTTATGTCTACTTGTCGTAAAACAGTTGATAAAAATTTGGAGGCTTACTTGAATACGATTTCGCCTAAAGTATTAGAGCAGCTTGCACCGAATGGTGTTCTGTCTGCTGCAGTGTATTTAGGTAATTTCTTGTTGGTGACTGGTCGATCATCTTCTGGTGAGCCGACTGGCATCTCACCTGATATCTGTCGAGCTATTGCAAAGTGTTTAGGCGTGGAGTTAAGTCTCGTAGGCTTCAATACGCAGGCTGAGGTAGTTGAGGCTGTCGTCAGTGGAAGATGTGGTATCTCGTTGTTAGGCTCTGATCCTGCTCGTGCTCAAAAAATTACTTTCACACCAGCTTATGTCGAACTAGAAGCTAGCTATCTGGTTTCCGCCAACTCTCCTATAACTGAGTTATCACAGGTAGATCAGCCAGGAGTGAAGATTGCATCTTTTCACAAAAGTGCTTATGACTTGTGGTTACAGCGTAATCTCAAACATGCCAGCTTAGTGCATGCTGACAGTGTGAAAGCCAGTATTGAATTATTCGTTAGTGAGAAATTAGATGCTTTGGCAGGTTTACGAACTGGCCTAGTTGCTGCCTCTCAAGATATTCCTGGATCCAGAATTCTGGATGGCCAATTTACTGGAATACAACAGGCGATTGCTGCACATAAGTCCCACCTAGAGTCGATTGAGTTTTTGGATGCTTGTGTAGAAGAATTCATCGGATCCGGCTTGGTGGCTGATCTGATTAGTCAATATCAGGTGCAAGGTGTATCAGTTGCACCACTCCCTCGAATGCCTTCAAAAGACTGATCATTCTAGTATTTCCGTAATCAATGGTATCGAGCTTATAATTAGCTAAGTAATTGAATTAAATGAATTTTCTTCTTTAAAGACCGTTTTTAGCTTGTTTGACAGCCCCAAGTGGGTCTTGGACAATGCCTGAGGTGGTTTGATTCAAGCCATTGCTTCCAATGACAACGACCAACTCCTCCTTTCCAGCATCTAGAGCCGCAGCCCTTGAGGCTCGGAACATCACTTGCGTGCGCGGTGATAGAGCTCTTTTTTCAGGTCTTGATTTGCAGTTATTTGCTGGGCAGTGCCTCCATATTCGTGGCGAGAATGGCGTTGGTAAAACAAGCTTATTACGCTTGCTCACGGGCTTAGCTTCTCCCGAGTCTGGAGAGGTGCTTTGGTATGGTCAACCCATCAAAAAACAAGCATCGGAATATCACAGCAAGCTATTATTTTTGGGTCATCGAGATGCGCTTAAGGAGGACCTCAGTGCTATTGAGAATTTGCGTATGTATGCAGCGATTGATGGCATTACGCTCCCCGAGCAAGATGCGTTTGCTAGCTTATGGCGATTTGGCCTAAAAGGGCGCGAAGACCTGCCTGTCAATTGTTTATCGGCCGGACAGAAAAAACGTGTTTTGATGGCGCGGATGCTAACGCGACGGGCGCAAGTCTGGATTTTGGATGAACCCTTTAATGCCCTAGACACCCATGCCATTGGGGAGTTGCAAGATTTGATCGTCGAGCATCTTCAGGGTAATGGTTTGATCGTACTGACTAGTCATCAGTCCTTAGCTATTTCTGGTCTGCGAGTGCTAGACCTATGAACGCCTTTATCGCCATTGTTCATCGCGACCTGTTGCTAGTGATGCGTCGTAAGAGCGAGGTTCTTACTGCATTATTTTTCTTTGTGATTGTGACGAGCTTATTTCCATTGGGAATTGGTGCTGATACTGCCTTGTTGAGAAAGATTGCGCCTGGTGTGATTTGGGTTGCAGCCTTACTCTCAACCTTGCTTGGTTTACAGCGGATGTTTGCGGCTGATTACGCAGACGGCACCTTAGAGCAACTGGTCTTGTCCCCGAATTCATTTACCGCCTTAGTATTGGGCAAGATCGTCGCCCATTGGCTGGTGTGTGGGTTGCCTTTGGTTTTATTGGCTCCGGTGATCGGCATTCAGTTTGACCTAGATGCCCAGTCTTTAAAGGTGCTAACGGCAGCCTTATTGCTTGGAACACCTGTTTTATCATTGCTAGGCTCGGTTGGAGCGGCTCTCACTCTTGGGGTGAGGGGTGGTAGCGTATTGATGAGTCTCTTGATCTTGCCGCTCTATATTCCGGTACTAATTTTTGGTGCAGGTGCCGTATATGCTAGCAGTGTAGGGCTGGATATCACGGGGCATTTTTCACTGCTGGGCGCTTTATTGATTTTGGCATTAGCATTTGTACCTTGGGTTAGTGCGAGCGCTGTAAAGATTGCTATCGAATGAGTAACGTAAATGATTTATCTTCTAGTCAAGTGACAAACTGGTTCAAATTCTCGAGTCCGAGCGCCTTTTATCCTTTGGCTGGAAAGATGATTCCTGGGTTCTGGGCGCTCACCGTGATTTTTGGAGCTGCCGGCTTATGGGTAAGCTTCTTTGTGGCGCCAGTAGATGCAGTTCAGGGTCAGGGCTACCGCATTATTTTTGTTCATGTACCCGTCTCCTGGATGTCGATGTTCATCTATGTAGTGATGGCTATATGGGCTGGACTGGGTCTGATATTTAATACTCGTCTATCGGCCATGATGGCTCAGGCTTTAGCCCCGATCGGTGCTTGGATGACCTTATTATCTCTGTGGACTGGTGCATTTTGGGGTAAGCCCATGTGGGGCGCTTGGTGGGTATGGGACGCTCGCTTAACTTCGGAATTAATCCTACTCTTTTTGTATCTCGGTTTTATCGCTTTACAAGCCTCTATTGATAATGTCCGCCGTGCCGATAAAGCGGGTGCAATCTTGGCCCTGGTAGGCGTGGTTAATGTACCGATTATTTATTTCTCAGTGAAATGGTGGAATACCTTGCACCAAGGCGCCTCTGTTTCGCTCACTAAGGCACCAGCTATGGCCCAGACTATGCTTTGGGGGATGTTGCTGATGGCTTTATGCTTATGGATGTACTCAATTGCAGTAGGGTTAATGCGTGTGCGCGCCATCATTTTGGAGCGTGAGGCTCATACTGATTGGGTTAGGCAATTAAATGAGGTAAAGCGCTAATGTGGAATAGTTCGGCTGAATTCTTTGCCATGGGTGGTTATGCCCTATATGTATGGTGCAGCTTTGGTGCCTGTGCTTTGGTGTTCTTATTAGAGCCCCTGGCTGTTCGCGCGCGCCATCAGGCAATCGTACGCAGACTGCAACGTGAAGTTATGGCTGAGCAGTTTGATCAAAAGGGTGGTCAGTGAAACCACGACATAAGCGAGCTGCCATTATCGTTGGCGCATTGATTGCCATTAGTATTGCGGCTGTATTAATTTTGAATGCCCTGAACAGTAATATTGCGCTGTATGTCACGCCGAGTGAGGTAGCTGCTGGTAAGTCACCGGCTGGTCAAGTCTTCCGTATTGGTGGCATGGTCAAGGATGGATCGGTTAAGCGAGATGGTTTAACGGTGCACTTTGTGATTACCGATATGGCGAAAGATATTCCGGTGGCATACACGGGCATTCTTCCGGACTTGTTTAAAGAGGGTAAGGGCGCAGTGATTCAAGGGCGTCTCGATCCAAATGGGCAATTTGTTGCGAGTGAAGTGTTGGCTAAGCACGATGAAAACTATATGCCTCCAGAGGCGAAGCATGCTTTGGAGCAGGCTCAAAAAAATGGAAATAAATAATGATTCCTGAATTTGGGCATTACGCACTCATACTGGCCTTTTGTATCGCCATCATTCAAGGGACACTTCCATTGGTCGGCGCACATCAAAGTCGCAGAGAATGGATTTTGTTAGCGAGGCCGGCCGCACACGCTGTTTTCTTATTGCTAGCTATTGCATTTGTGATTTTGGCCTGGAGCTTTTACTCAAATGATTTTTCTGTTCTTTATGTAGCTGAGCATTCAAATTCACAAATGCCGGTCATCTACCGCTTGGGTGCGGTATGGGGCGGTCATGAAGGCTCTCTACTACTCTGGGTTTTCTTGCTCTCCACTTGGACATTTTTAGTGGCTCAGCTTTCGAAGGCATTAGATGAATTTATGGTGGCGCGCGTAATCGGGGTATTGGGTTTAGTGACTACCGGCCTACTATTGTTCGTGATCGCTACCTCCAATCCTTTTGAGAGATTGCTACCAGCCGCCCAGGATGGACGATCTCTCAATCCACTCCTGCAAGATCCAGGCTTGGTGTTTCATCCGCCAATGTTGTATATGGGATATGTTGGCTTCTCAGTAGCATTTGCATTTGCGATTGCATCTTTGTTGTCCGGCCGTTTAGATGCTGCTTGGGCGCGCTGGTCGCGTCCGTGGACAACGGCCGCTTGGGTGTTTCTTACTTTAGGTATTGCGCTGGGTTCTTGGTGGGCTTATTACGAACTCGGTTGGGGTGGTTGGTGGTTCTGGGATCCCGTAGAGAATGCATCATTCATCCCTTGGCTAGTTGGTACCGCTTTGCTCCATTCGCTTGCGGTTACTGAGAAGCGGGGCGGCTTTAAGAGTTGGACTGTGCTGTTGGCAATTACTGCTTTCTCACTATCGCTTTTAGGAACCTTCTTAGTGCGATCTGGAGTATTGACTTCAGTGCATGCATTTGCAACTGACCCTACACGGGGTGTCTTTATTTTGATTTTCTTGGTACTGGTGGTGGGTTCTTCTTTGACGCTTTACGCTTGGCGCGCTCCCAAAAGTACTCTTGGCGGTAAGTTCAGCTTAACGTCACGCGAAACCTTTATCTTGCTTGGTAACGTTTTCTTAGTGGTGTCTGCTGCATCAGTACTCTTGGGCACTCTCTACCCTCTACTGATCGATGCCTTGCATCTAGGAAAGATCTCAGTAGGGCCTCCATATTTCAATAGTGTTTTCGTTCCCATTATGATCCCATTGTTAGTGCTGATGGGGATTGGGCCTTGGACAAGCTGGAAGAACTCCAATCTCTTAGATGTGATCAAGCGCTTATGGATTGCAGCTCTAGTCGCAGTGATTGCGGCAGCTTTAATTCCGTTTGCTATGGGTGAATTTACTTGGCTCAGCAGCCTTGGTTTCTTATTAGCCTTCTGGGTGATCTCTTCTGGGGTGCTGCAAATTATTCGCCAAGCAAAGGCAGGCAAGCCAACACGTTCATTTATTGGCATGCAGGTAGCGCATTTAGGGATAGCAGTCTTTACGATTGGCGTCACTATGGTGGGCACCTATCAAGAGGAAAAAGATGTACGTATGCTCGCTGGTGAAAGCGTTAGTGTTGGTGGTTATGACATTCAGCTTCAGGGTGTGAGCCCTGTTCCTGGACCAAACTACAAAGCAATGCAAGGTACTTTCTTATTAACTCGCAATGGGAAGTTGGAAGCAACGATGTACCCAGAAAAGCGCAGTTATTTTTCATCAACAATGCCTATGACTGAGGCGGCGATTGACGCGAGTCTTACCAGAGATATCTATGTTTCCTTGGGTGAAGAGTTGGATGACAAAGCATGGGCAGTCCGGGTCTATTACAAGCCTTTTGTTGATTGGATTTGGGGTGGTTGTGTATTGATGGCTCTAGGTGGTTTGCTGGCGATGTCCGATAAGCGCTATCGCATGAAGTTGAAGAAGGCAGTAGCATGAAAGCCAAGTTTTTAATTCCACTGGTTTTGTTTGTCATTTTGGTTGGATTTTTAGCAGTAGGCTTAAATCGTGATCCACAAGAAATACCTTCCCCGCTGATTGGGAAGCAGGCGCCTGCTTTTGAGTTACCTCAACTGGCAGATCCTGAAAAAACCTTTTCACCAGAGAGTATGAAAGGCAAGCCTTGGATTTTGAATGTCTGGGCCTCTTGGTGTGTCGCTTGCCGTGAAGAGCACCCCGTTCTCGTTGAGTTAGGTAAATTGCAGGTAGCGCCAATTATTGGATTGGATTACAAAGATAAGCGTGACGACGCGATGGCCATGCTGGCTCGTCAAGGTGACCCGTACCTATTGTCAGCTTTTGATGCCAAAGGCCGAGTGGGCATTGACTATGGTGTCTATGGCGTTCCAGAAACCTACGTGATTGACAAGACAGGCGTTATTCGGTTTAAGCATATTGGACCGATCACGATGGAATTACTTCGTAAGAAGATCATTCCTTTGTTAGATGAGCTCAAATAATGTTGAGAAAAACGCTTCAATCTCTCTTGCTCATTTTTACCCTACTGTGTTCTATTAGTACGTCCGCTAAGGATGCGGTACCTTTGGCTGATGACCCAGTAATAGAGCAACGTCTGATTGTGATTTCAGAAGAAATGCGCTGCTTGGTTTGTCAGAATGAATCCCTTGCCGGCTCACGCTCTGATTTGGCAAATGACTTGCGCCGAGAAATTCGTATCCTCATTACTGAGGGCAAGACGGATGAGCAGATTCGGAATTTTATGGTGGAGCGTTACGGTGACTTTGTTTTATATCGTCCGCCTATAAAGCCAATCACCTGGCTCCTATGGATAGGCCCTTTTGTAATTTTGCTTGCAGGAATTATTGGCTTGATGGTGTACCTGCGTCGCAGAAATCAGGCTGTGCCCAGTACCACGCTATCTGAGGCAGATAATCGTCGTATTGATGCACTTCTGCAAGATGCCAAGTCCAGTTCAATAGAAAAATAATATGACTAGTTTTGTAATATCCGCTCTTCTTTTATTGATCCTAGTCTTGGTGCTGCTCTTGCGCCCACTGTTTTTCCCTGCAAAAGAATCCGCGACCTCGCGTCGTCAGATGAATGCGGCCATCTATCGGGAAGAGCTTGATAAGCTCGAGGCTGATCGTTTGGCAGGTACTGTAGATAGCCATAGCTATGAGCAGACCCATGCAGAAATGCGTCAGCGGCTTTTTCAGGACACGGATGAGGCGGATGATCTCGCGGTGCTGGGCTCGCCTAAGAAAACCATCATTGGGATTTGTCTTTTTGTAGCAATCCTTTCAGCGGGTTTCTATTTCTACCTTGGTGATGCCGCTCAGATTGCCGAGCAGAGCACTGAGAAGCCGATGACTCAAGAGTCAGTTGAAAAGATGGTTGAAGAGTTTGCGGCTAAGATGGATAAAGAGCCTGACAATCTCAAGGGTTGGGCTATGCTAGCTCGCTCCTACAGGATTTTAGGTCGCAATACCGACGCTGCAAATGCCTATGCTCGTGCAGGTTCTTTTGTTGATTCGGACCCGCAATTATTAGCTGACTATGCTGATGTATTGGCAGCCAATGCAAATGGAAATTTTGCTGGTAAGCCACTGCAACTCATTAATAAGGCATTAGCCCAGGATCCAAATAATTTGTTGGCTCTTTGGCTTTCTGGAACTGCCGATTTTAATGCACAGAACTATAAAGCTGCAGTGCAGTCTTGGGAGAAGTTAGCAAAGCAATTACCCCCAGAGACAGATGAGGCACGTGCAATCGCCGCCTCTATTGCAGAGGCACGTAGTAAGGGTGGCCTTGCGCCAGCTAGTGCACCAGTAATCAGCAATCAAGGTGTGAGTGGCCAGGTAGAAATTGCGCCAGAGCTGAAGTCTAAAATTAAAGCAGGCGATGTTTTGATGGTGATCGCTCGTAAACCAGGTGAGCGTATGCCAGTAGCCGTTCTCAAAACTCCGGTTACTGCATTCCCAATCAACTTTGTTTTGAATGATGCTTTGGCAATGAGTCCCAATGCGTTAATTTCTCAAATGCCAGAAGTCTCGGTTGAGGTACGTATTTCAAAAACGGGAATGGCAATGCCAGAACCTGGTGACTTGATATCTACGCCGCAAACGATCAAGGTAGGTACGACTAATGCTCGCCTCATCATTGAACAGATTAGGCCTTAATTAGCCTCGACCAACAAATGGCATGTTGCTTGCCATGATGGTCATCGATAGAATATTGCTCTCTAAAGGTAGCTGAGCCATATGCAGGACAGCTTGCCCAACATGATCTACATCCATGAGTGGCTCAACCTTTTTTGAGCCATCTGGCTGCAAAATACCGGCAGCCATAGGGATAGTCATTTCAGTGCCAGCATTACCTATATCGATTTGACCGCAGGTAATATTAAATGGACGACCATCTAATGCTATGGATTTGGTTAATCCAGTCATGGCATGTTTAGTAGCCGTGTATGGGGCAGACATTGGGCGGGGTGCATGTGCAGAGATCGAGCCATTATTAATAATTCGGCCACCTTGCGGAGTCTGAGCTTTCATCATGCGGATAGCCTCTTGCGAGCATAGGAAAGCTCCACAGAGATTGGCATTAACAACATTCATCCATTGTTCGTAGCTTAGCTCTTCCATAGGGATTGCGGGCGCTCCCATACCAGCATTATTAAAGAGCACGTCGATGCGTCCAAACTGTTGTTGGATTTCTGAAAACAGTTTTTTTACTTGCTCTGGTTTGCCGACATCGCAGCTCACTGCGAGGCAGTTTTGATTGCTCCCACCAATATCCTGAATGGCTAAATTGAGCTTCTCCAGATTTCTACCAGTGAGAACGACTCTAAATCCACCTTGCAACAGTGCTTTTGCTGCGGCTTTTCCGATACCCGTTCCAGCTCCTGTGACCAGAGCTACTTTGTTGGCAGCTGAATTCATTATTGTCCTAATGGTTCTTTAAAACCCCCATCTTATCCCGAAATAATTCGAATCAATTCATTACCCTCTAGATCCTTGAGCTCGGGGCATAATGGCAAAAACAAGCAGAATTCTTATGAACTTCATACGCAAAAATATCTATAACCCTGTGGCAGTGGCTATCGCCTTTTTGATTTTGGTTGCCATGCTGTTTGCCACGCTCTGGGTATTGGTGCCGCCTCCGCCCAGATCGATTGAGCTGGCAACGGGTTTCCCAACCGGTCTTTATCAGCAGTTTGGTGAAAAGCTCCAAAGTGAGCTTGCTGAGCAAGGCGTATCTATGAAATTACGTACGACCGGCGGAACGGGTGACAACTTAGCCTTACTAAGTGACCAGTACTCTGGCGTAGATTTTGCAATGGTGCAGGGTGGCGTAGCGGACTTATCCAAGTACCCTGATTTTATTTCTATTGCCGGTGTGTTTTATGAGCCGGTATGGGTTTGGTACAGAGAGTCTAGCTTTCCAACTGAATCGGGGCGATTGGGTTTGTTGAGTCAGTTAAAAGGTAAACGAGTATCTATCGGAAATGAAGGTAGCGGCACCTTGTCCCTGACTTCTCAATTACTTGCAGCAAGCGGATTAAGTCTGAGCGATGTACGTGCTGAAAAATTGAAGCCATTAGATGCGCTGGAGAAATTCAAAAAAGGTGAGTTAGATGCTGTGTTTTTGGTAAGTGCTGCGGAGGCTCCTTTAGTCAAAAAATTTTATGAAACTCCCGGCATTCGCTTAATGAACTTTGAGCAGGCGGAAGCTTATGTTCACTTATTTCCTTTCCTCTCAAAGGTAACCGTACCACGTGGTGTCGTTAGCATCGCCTATGATCTGCCGCGTCAAGATATTCAGGTGCTTGCTGCAACTGCTACCTTAGTGGGTAAGAGTGACATTAGTCCTGCATTGGTAACACTGTTACTTGGCGCCACCTACGATGTTTTAAAAACTTATTCCTATTTACAAAAGCCGGGAGAGTTTCCATCTGGTACTGGTCTTGATTTTCCTTTGCATGTTGATGCTGAAATCTACTTAAAGGATGGACCGTCTTTCTTGCATCGCCATTTGCCTTTCTGGACGGCGGTGTGGATTGGACGCTTTGCAAAAATTGTGATTCCACTTCTAGTAATTTTGATTCCCTTATTTACTTACATACCCGCAGCTAAAAATTTACTCTTGCGCCTCAAGTTATCGCAGGTATATGAGGAGCTTAAGGTGATAGAAAGACATGCCTCTAATCCAGATTTAAAAGAAAAGAACCTGAAGGATTTGGAGAATATTGAGCGAAGGGTGGGTAACATCAAAGTATCCATGTTGGATGCAAAAGAGTTGTATGACTTAAAAGGTCATGTGGGGGATGTTCGCAACCGTTTGAACCTGTATTCCTAAATTGATTGGTATGCGCCTAAAATATACCCATGACTCTTTCCAGCCTTTTACCCCCATTAACGCCCGCTAGGGAGTTGGTTCAATCTTTACAAGATGATGGCTTTGCAGTTGTCTCTGCTCAGGATGTAGCGCAGATTGCACATGTGGATCTTGATCAACTACTCAATCTCACTCAATTCTGGGAAGGCTTGCCTAGAGACCCGTATCTTAAGGATGGTGGCCGGTATCGTTTTCGCCGTCATTCAAGCTTTGAGATTAAGGGCCAATCTTTGGCTAAGGTGCCGCATCGTGCCCACTGGCAGTCAGTTAATTACAACGCCCTACACGGCGGTATCGAGCGTTGGTTTGAGCCTTCGCAAGCTGAGCTCACTAGCAACCCTGCTTGGCACTCTCTTTTGTTGGGACTGACTCATATTCTGGATGGTGTTAAGCAAGTGAATACTTGGTTTATTGAGGCTCACCAATTTCGGATTGATACGACAGATGGCATTGGGCGACCAACGCCTGAAGGGGCTCATCGTGACGGCGTTGATTTTGTAGCTGTCTTTTTAATCAATCGAGTCGATGTCAAGGGTGGCGAGACCCGAATTTTTAGTGCCACCGGTTCTACTGGTTTGCGATTTACTCTCACTGAGCCTTGGTCTTTATTGCTGATGAATGATGAAAAAATGATTCATGAATCGACTCCGATTCAGCCCTTGGGACAGTACGGCTATAGGGATACTTTGGTACTCACGTTTCGCTCAAACGGCTTCCAGGATTCTCCAAATAGCAGTCAGCAGTAATTTATGCGTTTGAAACCCTCTGGTTACACACCCTTGATGCTGATGGCGCAAACTTGTGCGCTATTGGGTTTTGCCTGTTATGCAGTGGTGTTAACAACATTGCAAGATGAATGGCATCTCAGTAATTTGCAGTCTGGCTTAATTGCTAGCGCTTTTTTCTTTGGTTACATGCTAATGGTCCCATTGGCGACAGCTCTCACCGATCGTATTGATGCAAAAAAAGTCTATCTGGTTGGTGGTCTTTCGGCGACCTGTGGATTACTCGGCATGGGCCTCTTTGCCTATAACTTCTGGACTGCCTTGATATTTATGGCGCTCAACGGAGTTGGTTTAGCGGGCACCTATATGCCTGGCTTAAAAATTCTGTCTGATCGCATTAAAACCGGCGAGCTGACCCGTCACATTGCCTTCTATACCGCATTCTTTGGCATTGGCACTGGTTTCTCTTATCTTTGTTCTGGTTGGATTTTAAATAGCTTTGGCTGGCGCTATGTTTTTGGAATCATTGCCTTAGGCCCATTCACTGCGTTGTTGATTGTGCTTCTATTTATACCAGCACTTACCCATGAAAAGTGGCAAGGTCCAATACGCATTCGCTTGCACGATATTTTTCCAGTTGATAAGTGGCGCTTGGTCTTGCAAGACAAAACAGCCTCAGGATTTATCTTTGGTTATACCGTCCACTCGATCGAGTTATTTGCTTCCCGCAGTTGGATCGTAGCCTTTTTTGGTTTCTGCGCAATTGTGACTGGCGACCCCTTTCTATTAAGCGCAACTACGCTTGCAGGTGTGATTAATTTCTTTGGTGTTCCTGCATCCATTATCGGAAACGAGATTGCCTTAAGAATAGGACGTCAAAAATGGATTTTCTTTGTCATGCTGTCTAGCGCGGCATTTGGTGTGGCACTCGCTTTATCGACAGGACAATCTTGGTGGTTGATTGTTGCACTGGCAATAGGGCATGCGATTTTTATCATGGCCGATTCTTCTACTTTAACTGCGGGCTTAGTCATTAGCGCTAAAGACAATATTAAAGGTGCTGCAATGGGACTCCATTCCCTGATGGGCTTTGGAGGCGGGTTGTTGGGCCCAGCTATTTTTGGTTTTGTGCTGGATTTGACTGGTTCACGTGCCTCGCAAATATCCTGGGTCTGGGCCTATGCTTCGGTAGTAGTTTGGGGTGTTCTATTTGTGCTGTATGAGCGTCGTAACGGCTGGGTTAGTGGGTCAATCACCAGCAGGTCATGATTCATTTATGAACTCTAGCTTGCCAAGCAATAGCTGTTATCACTGTGGCAGCTTTATTCTTCCGAATGACTCTTACGAGCTTAAGCTTAGTGGTATTAATAGAAAATTCTGTTGTGCCGGTTGTATGGCAATTGCACAAACAATTCATGGCGAAGGCTTAGAGGTATTCTATACACGCCGTGCACAGTCAAGCGATAAGCCTGCAGCGTACCTTGCTTCAAGTGAAATTCCTCCCAGCTTAACTCCCTATGATGATCCTTCTTTGCTCAGTAGATACACTCGGCCGAGTGGTGATGAAGCTGACTTAGAGACCACGCTACGACTGGAGAAGATCCGCTGTGCCGCTTGTGTTTGGTTATGTGAGCAACACCTTCGACGTATCCCTGGCGTTAAAGATGTGCAGATTAATTATGTCAGTCAAAAGGCTAAGGTGGAGTTTTCTCCTGAGAAAACTAGCCTTGCTCGCTTACTCTTTGAGATAGAGCGCATTGGTTACGAGGCGTGGCCTTTTGAGCCCTCACTCTCTATTGAAAAGTCTAAAAAAGAACGCCGTCAATTACTGACTAGACTAGGGGTTGCATTGCTCGGCATGATGCAAGTCATGATGTATGCCTGGCCAACGTATGTGGGTGACAGCGATATTACGGTGGAGTATGACCTGCTATTGGGCTGGACTAGTTGGGCTCTCACGGTTCCAGTAATGACGTATTCAGCAGGCCCCATTTTCCGAGCAGCTTGGCGGAGCATTGCTTCATTTCAGCAAACGCATATGTTGGGTATGGATGTGCCGATTGCTCTAGCCCTAGCCCTAGCATTTAGTGTTGGCACCGTAAATCTTGTGACAGGCTCAGGTCAGGGCTATTTTGATTCCATCACCATGTTTGTTGCCTTTATTTTGGCGGCACGCTACGTAGAGTTATTAGCTCGACAAGATGCGCAGGGTGGAGCAGAGGCGCTGGCAAAGCAATTACCAGCTACGTGTGAGAGAGTGCCGAACTATCCCAAGTCTGAGCAAGTGGAAATTGTGCCGGTAGTGAACTGCAATCCCGGTGAAGTTCTGCGCGTTCCTCCAGGGGATGTCATTCCGGCTGATGGTATTTTGATTGAGTATGAGAGCGCTTTAGATGAGTCGCTGCTGACTGGTGAATCTAAACCGATTGATAAGAAGATGGGCGATCGAGTATATGCAGGTACGCACAATATTCTCAATCCGATATTGATGAGAATCGATGCTGTAGGTCAATCTACTCGTATTGCAGGTATCGCCTCATTACTAGATCAAGCATTGCAAGCCAAACCTATCATGGTGAGTCTCGCAGAAAAGTGGGCTGGATATTTTGTAGGCTTTCTGTTGATGGTTGCTTTTTTATCTTCAGCAATTTGGTATTACGTCGACCCCAGTAGGGCTTGGACTGTTTTGGTCTCGGTACTGGTTGCTAGCTGTCCTTGTGCCCTATCTCTTGCCGTACCAACGGCGATGGCTGCAGCTCAGGGGACTGTAACAAAACTTGGTCTCTTGATTGTGCGTGGTCATGTGCTAGAAGGTTTGGTCAAGGCGACGGACTTGGTGCTGGATAAGACAGGCACTCTCACTATGGGTCAACCAGAATTAAAAGAAGTCTTAGTTGCTCGCCCAGAATTTTCTCGAGCAGATGTATTAAGAATTGCTGCGTCCATGGAGATGGGTCAAAAACATCCTCTTGCACTATCACTGTTGCGTGCTGCAGAAGCCGATAATCTTTCGCTAAGTACCTTGCCTGAGGCAGTTATCAATCAATTGGGCAAAGGCCTGAGCTCAGGTGTTTATCGACTGGGAAGTGCTGCTTGGGTCGGTGCTCAGAAGATTGCGCAAGAGGGTCAGTATGGACAAGTGCATCTAGCGGATAACAAAGGCTTGATTGCGAGCTTTCTATTTTTAGATACTCCAAGAGCGGGACTGGAGAAACTCTTATCAGCAGCAAAGTCTCACAAGATCATGGTGCATCTAGTATCTGGAGATGACGCAGCAACAGTGGCGTGGTGGGCGCACCATGTGGGCATCGATCGGTTCAAAGGTGCATGCTCTCCAGAAGATAAGTATCAATATATTGAAAGCCTACAAAATCAGGGTCGTTTTGTTTGGGCCATTGGCGATGGTATTAACGATGCTCCTTTATTGGCAAGGGCAGATGTTTCTGTTGCGGTCGGGGCGGGTGCGCCGCTAGCTACTGCGGGTGCAGACGCAATTTTGACCGCAAGTTCTTTAGCTCCTTTGGCTAAATCGCTATTACTAGCTGATAAAGCGCAGCGGGTGATTAGGGAGAACTTGATTTGGGCGCTGGTCTATAACCTGCTGGCTATTCCCGCTGCGATGATGGGGTGGGTCAATCCCTGGGTTGCAGGTATAGGCATGTCTCTGTCCTCTTTGGCGGTTACATTAAACGCTTGGCGCCTCAGAAAGGCCTAGACTAGCGGTATGGAAAGCCTTTATCTATTAATCCCCATTTCCTTGCTTTTAATCGGGCTCTTGGCCTGGATTTTCTTTTGGTCTGTGAAAGCCGGTCAATTTGATGATCTAGAGGGCCCAGGAGAAGCGATTTTGATGGATGACGACACGCCTCAATCTAAAAATATGAATGACGACTATAAAAAATAACTCTATTTTTTTAAGTGGTTAGGCAATCCAAGCAAGTCAATCTAATTCCAAAAAGTGTAAATGCACGCATCCTTTTTGACATAGATCAAAACGACCCATGAAGCTTACTTTGATAATGAATCAGTCTATTTGGATTATGTCGCTGTTAGGTCACAAAAAAGGAGAAACCATGGGACTTACCGTGGGGAGCAATCAAGATACCTTCAATTACAAGGTTGTCAGCCAATTTGCCATTGTTACAGTGCTTTGGGGAATTGTGGGTATGCTCGTGGGAGTGGTTCTTGCGGCGCAGCTGATTTGGCCTGACATTACCTTTAATATTCCCTGGTTAAGTTACGGTCGCTTACGTCCCTTGCATACCAATGCGGTCATTTTTGCATTCGGTGGATCAGCCTTATTTGCGACATCCTATTACATCGTGCAGCGCACATGCCAAGCAAGACTTTTTTGTGACAAGCTAGCTGCTTTTACTTTCTGGGGTTGGCAGTTGGTGATTGTATTAGCTGCAATTACTTTGCCTCTGGGTATATCAAGCTCCAAGGAATACGCAGAACTAGAGTGGCCCATTGATATCCTCATCACGGTGGTTTGGGTTGCCTATGCTGTTGTGTTTTTTGGCACCATTATGAAACGCAAAACAAAGCATATTTATGTTTCTAATTGGTTCTTTGGTGCTTACATCCTGACGATTGCCATTCTGCATATTTTTAACAATTTAGAAATGCCAGCAAGCATGTGGAAATCCTATTCCGCATATGCTGGTGTGCAAGATGCGATGGTGCAGTGGTGGTATGGCCATAATGCAGTTGGCTTCTTCTTAACCACTAGTTTCTTAGGGATGATGTATTACTTCATTCCGAAGCAAGCAGAACGTCCAATCTATTCATATCGCTTGTCTATCGTCCACTTTTGGGCCTTGAACTTCACCTATATGTGGGCAGGCCCCCATCATTTACAACATACGTCTTTACCTGACTGGACTCAGTCGCTTGGAACTGTGTTCTCAATTATCTTGCTAGCTCCATCATGGGGCGGCATGATCAACGGCATCATGACTTTGTCTGGCGCTTGGTTTAAATTGCGCACCGATCCCATCTTGAAATTCTTGGTAGTGGCATTGTCTTTCTACGGCATGTCCACGTTTGAGGGTTCAATGATGTCTATTAAGACTGTAAATAGCTTGTCGCATTACACCGACTGGACTATTGGCCACGTTCATTCAGGCGCTCTTGGGTGGGTTGCTATGATTACGATTGGCTCTCTGTACTATCTCATTCCTCGTTTAGTTGGGCAGAAAGATATGTACAGCACTCGCTTGATTGAGGTGCATTTTTGGATCGCTACGTTCGGTGTGGTGCTTTACATTGCTGCAATGTGGATCGCTGGAGTAATGCAAGGCTTGATGTGGAGGGCATTTGAACTAGACGGTACATTAACTTATAGCTTTGTTGAGTCTGTAAAAGCAACCTATCCTTTTTATGTGATTCGTTTGTTAGGTGGCCTCTGTTACTTGAGCGGCATGTTCTTGATGGCATACAACGTTTACAAGACAGTGATTGGTAAAACATTTGTCAATGCCCCCATTCCGCAAACATCTGCAGCTGCTCACTAAGGGGAAGAAAAATGTCTAGCGAAAATAAATTCTTTTCCCACGGAACGCTTGAAAAAAATGTTGGCTGGTTAATTGTTGCTACCATTATTGTGGTCTCAATTGCTGGTTTAGTCCAAATCGTCCCTCTATTTTTTCAGCACACTACAACTGAGCCGAGTCCCGGTGTAGTGCCATACACCGCACTGCGTTTAGCTGGCCGTGATATCTACCAGCGCGAAGGTTGCGTTGGCTGTCACTCGCAGCAGATCCGCACCTTGCGTTCTGAGGTTGAGCGTTACGGCCCGTACTCTTTGGCTGGCGAGTCAGTATTCGATCGTCCTTTCCTATGGGGTAGTAAGCGTACCGGCCCTGATTTAGCTCGAGTTGGCGCTCGTTACTCGGATGATTGGCATCGTATCCACTTGCGTAACCCGCGTGATGTAGTGCCTGAATCTAATATGCCTGGCTACCCTTGGCTGCAGAAGAGCGCTGCCAACGCTTCCTCGATTCAGTCTCATATGATGGCAATGCGTCGTTTGGGCGTTCCTTACACTGATGAAATGATAGCTGAGGCACCTAAGGAGTTGGAAGGCAAGACTGAAGAGGATGCCTTGATTGCCTATCTGCAGGGTTTAGGTGTCAATCGTCGCTACATCATGGTTGATGAAGTTGTTGTGAAATAAATCAAATGGAACAGATCACAGCTTATCTCTCCGCTTTTTCGACTGTCATTGGACTCGCCTTTTTTGTAGGGATTGTTTGGTGGGCTTGGTCTCCAGGTAGAAAGTCTGCCAATGAAGAATCAGCCGAACTTCCATTTGATCTTCCGGATGAATTTAGTAAGGACAAATCATGAGTGACTTTTTTAATAGCGGTTGGAGCAATTACATCACCCTAGTGTCATTAGTCGGTATTGTTTGGTGTATCTGGCTTCTGGCTTCACAACGTAAGGCCAAGGTAATCCATACGGCAGATGGTGCAGTAGCGGATACGGGTCATGTTTGGGATGGCGATTTGCGTGAACTCAATAATCCATTGCCACGCTGGTGGGCTTGGATGTTCTTGTTATCTTGCATCTTTGCCTTGGTCTACTTAGTTTTATTTCCAGGTTTGGGTTCATTTCCGGGGGTGGCTGGCTATACCACTGACGGCGCTCTGATGAGCTCAATGACAGAAGCTAATGATGAGTTAAAGCCCGTCTACGCTAAGTATGTGAAGATGGACATTGAGGAAGTTGCTGCAGATCCTAAGGCGCGTGAAATGGGCCAACGTTTGTTCTTAAACTCCTGTGCACAGTGCCATGGTTCAGATGCGGGGGGTGCAAAAGGCTTTCCAAATTTAACTGATGGCGACTGGCTCTATGGCGGATCTCCTGAAAATATCAAGACCACCCTCATTAATGGCCGCAATGGAGTGATGCCTGCATATGGACATCTCGAAACTGCGCAGATTGTAGATTTAGCTAACTATGTTCGCAGTTTGTCTGGCTTACCTGCTGATGATGCAAAAGTCGCTCGTGGCGCAGAATTGTTTAAATCGAATTGCGTGGCTTGTCATGGTGTAGACGGTAAAGGCAACATTGCCTTGGGCGCACCCAATCTAACTGATAAGACTTGGCTATATGGTGGGTCAGAGGCAACTATTGTGGAGACCCTCACTAAAGGCCGGATGGCTATGATGCCGTCTCAAGATAAGGTATTAAGCCCTGAAAAAATTCATCTGTTGACGGCTTATGTTTGGGGTTTGTCTAATAATAAGACGGCTGCAGCCAAGTAATCAGTGTCAAATCATTCGCCCATAGGGAAGCCTATTCCTATAGATGTCATTGAGGAATCTCTTTATGAGATCCGGCGAAAGATTTATCCACGATCTGTTAGTGGCTTATTTGCTCGTTGGCGCCTCATCTTAGTATTTGCAACGCAATTATTATTTTATGGCCTGCCTTGGATTAGTTGGAATGATCGTCAAGCGGTACTCTTTGATTTAATTCAGCGTAAGTTTTATATCTTCGGACTTGTACTATGGCCGCAGGATGTAATCTATCTCACACTCCTATTAATTCTCTCTGCTTTAGCCCTCTTTTTATTTACCGCTATTGCGGGTCGATTATTTTGTGGCTACGCTTGCCCCCAAACGGTCTATACCGAAATTTTTATGTGGATCGAGCGTAAAGTTGAGGGCGATCGTTTTGCGCGGATTCGCTTAGATGGCGAGGAGTGGCCTTGGGGTATTCGTAAATGGCGCCTCAAGATTACGAAGCATTTCCTGTGGCTCTTAATTGCATTTTGGACTGGGTTTACTTTCATTGGCTATTTCACCCCAATTGAAACTCTCGGCGCTGCATTTTTGCATTTATCTTTAGGGCCGTGGCAAACCTTTTGGTTGTGTTTCTATAGCTTTGCAACCTGGGGCAATGCAGGTTTCATGCGCGAGCAAGTCTGTAAATATATGTGCCCTTATGCGCGCTTCCAAAGTGTGATGGTCGATAAAGATACTTTCTTGGTTACCTACGATAAGGTCCGTGGCGAGCCACGCGGGAGTCGTAACAAGTCAGCCGATCATGCAACTCTCGGTCTTGGCGATTGCGTAGATTGCAGTATTTGTGTGCAAGTTTGCCCAACCGGCATTGATATCCGTGATGGTCTGCAATATATGTGTATTGGATGTGGCGCCTGTATTGATGCTTGCGATCAAGTAATGGAAAAGGTGGACTATCCAAAGGGTTTGATTCGCTATACAACCGAGCGAGCTATTGAAGAAAAAGAAACTAACCAAAGTGCCATACGCCATATTCTACGTCCACGGGTTTTGATTTACATTGCCTTTATTACTGTTCTTACCAGCGCCTTCTTAATCTCACTAGTTACTCGTAACCCTCTCAGAGTTGATGTGATGCGCGATCGAGGCGCATTGGCTCGCGAAGTAGATGGCGTGCGTATCGAAAATATTTATCGCATTCAGATCATGAATGCATCAGAAAATAATATGAATGTACAGCTCAAAGCGAGCGGCTTATCTGATTTAAGAATACTGAATTCTCAAGGAGAGTTGGTCACAGAGATTGCAGTAGGTCCAGCCAGTAATCTATTGATTCCTGTAAAAGTAAGTACTACTGTAGGTGCGCATGAGCCTGGCAATTACCCAATTCACTTTGATGTGATTGGTAGGGAGGTATCTGGTAGCGAGTTAATTACCAGGACTCGTGATGAAAAATCGAGTTTTATTATTCCCCGCTAAGCTATATAGCGAGAGATAGAGAGAGGATGAATATGTCAGAACATGAATCTAATAAGCCTTGGTTTAAACAGCTCTGGCCTTGGCTACTCATCAGTGGCCCAGCACTTGCTGCTATTGGCTGTGTGATTACTATTTATTTGGCGGTAAATCTCTATTCAGATAAGCCAGTGCGAGATGGTGTGGTGAAGCGTGGGCTTAAAGTGGAGCAACTTAAAGTGGAACAGGATCGCAAATGAAGTACCGCCTATTCATCTGGATCATGTGGCCTTCATTTTTGGTTTCCATCTTGGCTGAAGGTCTACTCTTTAGCATTGTGCATCCTGCTGAGTTGTTATTTTTTGGTCATCACCCCAATATCTCTGACGAGGGGATTTACACCATTGGATTTTTTATTATTTGGATTTTTTGCTCATTTTCGAGCGCGCTTACAGCCTATATTCTTCCGGGGATTAATCCTGATGCTAAGAACTCAGATAAAAGCTTAATATAGGCCTCAGCTAACACAGGGCCTGATCTGAACTGTGCGCTCAGGGTTTGGGATGCCGGCCAATTGATATAGTCCATCTACGTCAATCAGCTTAATATGACGCTGTTTAATTTGAATGAGTCCTGATTCAGCAAAGCGTGAGAGCATCCGACTCACAGTTTCAATCTGAATACCGAGATAGCTGCCAATTTCTACTCGACTCATACGCAAATCAAATTCATTATTGAGATATCCTCGTGCAGCTAGGCGCTGAGAAAGATTCAGTAGGAAGCTTGCTAAACGCTCCTCTGCACGCAAACTTCCGAGTGAGAGTAGGTGACGTTGATCTTGAGTGAGCTCACGACTCAGAATGCGGTGAAATTGCTTTTGCAGCTCTGGAATTTGGCGTGCTAAGTCCTCAAATGCCTCGTAGCGAATAATGCAAACTTCGCTTTCTTCTAGAGCAATTGCCTCAGATTGATAGCTGCCGTCTCCGATGCCATCAAGCCCCAAGATCTCACCAGGTAAATGGAAGCCGATGACTTGTTGGCGTCCATCTTCTAAGCCATACTCGGTCTTAAGGGTGCCAAAACGAATGCTGTAGACCGCAGAAAGTGGGTCACCGTGGCGGTAGAGGCTTTCACCTTTTTGTAAGTGAACCCGCTCTTTTACGAGAGTGTCAATCTTGGCAATATCAGATGGGCTAATGCCCACGGGCAAGCAAAACTGGCCTAGTACACAGACTGAGCATTTGCCACTAGGGACATCTGAGTTGGTGTAATTCATATTAGATCAAGTTATCAGATCAGTTTATTCTACTCGGATAATGTGCCATTTTAATATTTCCCTGCAATGCTAACCGCCAGTCTTGTGTTGGCAGTCTTTTTGGGTGCTCTAGTCAGTGGGTGGCACTGCGCTTTGATGTGTGGCGGTATTGCTGCAGCAATTGAGCGTCAAGGTAACTCTAGTGGAGTGACTTATGCTCCATTGCAAAGTAGGTCTGAGCTGTTTTATCTTCAGCTCATCATGCACGCTGGGCGTTTGATGACCTATGTTTTGCTCGGCGCCTTAGCTGCTTGGGCTGGTGCAGTTCTTTGGCAGCAAAATATAGTGCCTATTCAGCGCCCCTTGTTTGCCATGACATCACTCCTTTTATTGCTAATGGGCTTACGTCTTTTGCGCCCAAGATCTAGCACTTCTCCATTGCTTGGGAAGTGGCTAGGCGCACGCATGGCTACTTATTGGGCTCAATATTTAGGAAGTTTCACAGGTCCTTCATCCCGCTGGTTTAGTGGAATGGTGTGGGGTCTTGTTCCTTGTGGTTTGGTCTACAGTGTTTTACCGCTCGCCTTTTTATCGGGGGATGTCTTAACAGGTGCAATGCTAATGTTGGCATTTGGTTTGGGTACCTTACCCAATCTATTACTGATTTCAAAGTTTTCAGCAACTATGGCGCAACTGAGTCAATATGCTGTAGTGAGATATATTGCTGCAGGCCTTTTGTTATCGGCTGCACTATTTGGTTTTTATCGCGCCTGGTATTTGCCAGAAGCTTTGCTCAAAGGCGGTTTCTGTATCAGCTAATGAGATTAACTGATGGCTCGAGCAATGCCCTGCTGTAGATCTGGGTGAATGCAATCGACAGGCAGGCGCTCCAAGAGACCTGCTCGAGTGGCCATCTCGTAGGGTTGATGTGCTAGTCCACAAATCATGAGCTTAATATCACGATTTTTACAAACTGCTTCCAGTTCAAGTACAGCATCCATTCCAGAGACGTCGATATAAATCACATTCTTAAGATCAAGTATCAACACTTTTGAGGGTAGTTCGTTTTCAATATTTTCCAGAATTTTGACTGCGCCAAAAAAGATAGCGCCATAAATTCGGAATGCAGCAATAGTTCCCTGATACTGCTTGAGCTCTGGAAAATCAATGAGATTGACTGGCTCATAGCGAGATAAACTTGAGATACGGTAAATGAAAGTAATAAATGCCAGTAGTAAGCCTACCTGTATTGCGACAGTGAGGTCTAACACGATAGTCAGAAAAAATACACTCAACATAGTTAAGCGATAAGGTAGGCGAAATTGCTTGAGGTCTGCAAACTTTTTCCATTCACCCATATTCCAAGCAACAAACATCAGGATCGCGGCTAGGCTAGCTAGAGGAATATTTTTCGCTAGCGGAGCTCCAAACAGAATAATCACCAGCAAGGTTGCCGAGTGAACGACCCCGGCAATTGGGGTGCTTCCACCGCTTTGTATGTTGGTCACCGTTCTAGCAATGGTTCCGGTGGCTGGCATGCCACCAAAGAACGGGGTAACTACATTGGCAACACCCTGAGCCATCAGCTCTTGATTAGACTCATGACGATCATGAATCAGTCCATCAGCAATTCGGGCGCATAGTAGTGACTCAATCGCCCCAAGCAGGGCGAGAGTAATGGCAGGTGCAATCACAAATTGAGCGGTACTCCAGCTAATAGGAATCCATTCAAAGCTAGGTAGACCTGAGGGGATGCCGCCAAAACGACTGCCGATGGTATCTACTGGAAGATTAAATGCACTCGTCACGATCGTGGCGATAGCCATGGCGATGACAGTTCCCGGAAGGTGGCCAAGATAACCAAGCTGTTTTTGAAAGATCCGCCAAGTAATCAGTAGGGTGAGGGTTCCGATCGATAGCATGAGAGCGACAGGGTTAACAGTATCGGCAGCAGCATACAGAGTTTGAACTGCTTGAAAAAACTCAGCAGGCATTTTGGTAATTTGAAGACCAAAAAATTCTTTTACTTGAGACAGTCCAATCAGTACAGCGATACCGTTGGTAAAACCAATAATGACCGCTACTGGAATAAAGCGAATTAATGTCCCCAGTCGAAAGAGCCCCATCAGGAATAAAAATATCCCCGACATCACAGTTGCCAAAAGTAAATTAGCAACTCCATAGTTCTCAACAATGCCGTAAACGATGACGATGAATGCACCAGCTGGCCCACCAATTTGCACGCGACTGCCGCCCAAGATGGAAATTAAGCCACCAGCAATGATGGCGGTAAAAATACCTGCTTCTGGTTTGAGTCCGCTGGCAATCGCAAATGCCATAGCTAAAGGTAGTGCGACTACCCCAACCGTAATGCCTGCCAATATATCTTTACTGAAAAGAGTACCGTTATAGCTCTTAAGGGAGTCGAGTAGTTTGGGGTGGAAAAAACGCATGTGCGAAAAACTGTTAAGCGATTCGATTGCCAACCCAGTAGGCGATGGTCGCGGATAGTGCGGTAACAGCAGATCCCCAGACAATGTCTACAAATGCCAAGCGCATAGGAAAGTCGCGAATCACTGCAAGATTGGTTAGGTCGTAAGTCATATAACAAAACAAACCAAATAGGGCGCCATACTGCGCTGCGTAAATCCAGGACTGTTTTGAAATTGCTGGGAAGATGACGAAGATGGATGCCCCAAGCGCATATAAAAGATAAAAAGCTAGCCCTGCCCACAATTTTGGCTCACTAGCCATGAGCGAACCCATTTCATCGCGATAGAGATTCCTGGCAATACCCAGAAGCCAAATTAAATCAATGATGATCAGTGTGATGAGAAACGAAAAATACACTGCAAAGTACTTGAGCAATTTAGTGTCCTTTTGCTTGTTTTTTTAGTTGAGTAATAAAGATTATGATGGAATGGAGATTAATAGGGTTAATTTAACAGGAGTCAATATGTTCAAACATTTATTAGTACCAGTCGATGGTTCAGACGTGAGCAAAAAGTCTTTAAAAAAGGTAGCTGAGCTTGCAAAGGCCGATAAAGCAGCTGTGACATTAGTTTATGTTTCGGATCCCATGCCTCCGATGGTGTATTCCGATAGCTCTATGGGCTATGGAATTTCTCAAAAGGACCACAAGAAGGTCTGCGAAGCTTATGCTACTGATGTCTTGAAAAAGGCCGCTCTTTTGTTGGGTGCCGGCGTAAAAGCAAATACGCTTCATATTCCTAATAGCAATTTATCAGAGGGTATTTTGGATGGCGCCAAGAAATCGAAAGCTGATGTGATTGTGATGGCCTCGCATAAGCGTACTGGTATTAAGAGCGTCTTATTGGGTAGTGAAACACATGAGGTGATCGTGCATTCTAAGATACCGGTATTAGTACTGGGTTAGTGCCTAGCGCATCAAAAATAAAGGGGTCTCATCAGACCCCTTTTCAATTGCTGATTTGCACCTACTAATTAATTAGCGGCGTACCCAGCAAGAGAATTTCTCGAGTAAGTAATCCACTATCACTATCACGCATATTCCACAAATCTAACTGAGTTTTTACAGCATAGGGATCGACATAGACCCCATCTTTTCTCAGTTCAAAATGGAGGTGAGGGCCGGTGGAGCGTCCAGTAGATCCGACATAGCCAATCTCTAGGCCACGCCGAACTTCATTACCCACTTCTAGTTCGGTGTTGTAGCCGCTCAAGTGAGCATAGTAGGTGCGATAGTTTCCAGGATGCTCAAGAATGATGAGGTTACCAAAGGCACCGCTATAGCCCAAATGTACTACCTTGCCTGTGGCTACGCTAAAGATGGGCGTCCCAGTGGGCGCCGAATAATCAATTCCCATATGAGTGCGATATCTCTGCTTGGGAGCGGCGACAACAGCGCTACCGTTCTTTGGTGGTGCAGCTCTTTTGCTTGATGCTCTTACACTACCAACTCCGCGGGAGATGCGTCGATAGCTCAGGGGATTCGTCCAGAAGGTGCGTTCAATCGATTCTCCGCTAGAGGTATAAAAGCCCCCGGGGATATCATTTCTTTCGACCCAAAAAGCGCTGGCAAATACTTCACTAGAGGATGGTTCAATGATTTCTACCGCCCAAATTTGAGCCCAACGTTCCTTATCGCCAAAGTCCACAATAAGACGAACAATGCTATTGGTATTTTCAAGCGAATTATTTTCTTCGGGATAAATTTGCTTAATGATGGAGTTCAACTCCCAAACTAATTCAACGGGTAATTTATCGCCCACTTTTTTAGGATCATACAAAACAGCACTCAGAGGTAATTGGATTTCCGTAAAGCGCTTGGATTCATCTCTGAGGTAGTCCTGCTGAATTAAGAAGTTACCCGCTGCTGATGGCGTAAAAGTCCAAATCTCAGTCTTGGCATCCTGTATCGGGCCATTCATGACACTCAAGGATTCGAAGCGGTTGCGGCTACCTAGAGCTAATGCATAAGGGATGCAATTACCCCGCATTCGATCAAAGAACCCCTTAGTTTGAGATTTGAAGAAATCATTGAGTTCTCGGTTTTCTAAACCCAGATTAGCCGGAAGATTCTCCTCGTTAAAGCTACGACGTAGACAGCCACGCTGGACTCGATAGTCTAGATTCACACCGCTTTCATTGCTTTGTGTGCCCTCAATCCGTTTAAATAACTCAGGATTTAATTCCATGCTTTTGGTGGAGCGATTGAGTGAATTTTCTTTCAACTGAATACCAGCCTGCTTATTGCTAGGACTCACCGCTTTCTGTTTTATCTGAGGGGTTTTGCTGGCCTTGGTAGTTTGACTGGCTTGCTGTGCTTGTGCGCTTGAGGCAAGCACTACTAGACAGAGTCCGGCAACCTTGAAGACGTTTATCAATAAGTAAGGTAATTGGCCGACTATTTTTTTCACTACTCAATTATCCAATATTGTTACCAAGCCCACTATTTTTTATGTTGTAGTGCAGCAATTTTCTATTGAAGTTGGTCAAGGAAAGTGGCAAAAGTTGTAGATACAATAAATTTTTAGTTAAAGGAATTGTCATGCCGATTATTGAGTCTGTATCAGTTGCTGCTGTAGCGGTGCCTCTAGATAAGGTCACCTCCTTTTCCACTCGAACGGTTTCGGAGCGGCACTATTGCCTGGTTAAAGTTCGAGGCAAGGATGGCAATGAGGGTATTGGATTTTGCTATGTCGGTAGTGCGGGTGGAGATATTGCCAAGATTGCCGTGGAGCAATTGCTAGCCCCAAAACTGATTGGTCAAAATAGTCATCGCAGTGAAGGTCTGTGGATGGATATGTATAACGAGTCTATTTTGCAGGGGCGCGCCGGTGCAGTGATGCGCGGCATCTCAATCCTCGATACTGCCCTTTGGGACTTAAATGCCCGTGCTGCTAAATTGCCTCTCCACCAATACTTGGGATCAGTCGTAGATGATCGCGTTCCAGCTTATGCCAGCGGTGGCTACTACCTTGATGGTAAAACACCCGCCATGTTGGGTAAGGAAATGGAGTCCTACGTAAAGCAGGGCTTTAAGGCCGTCAAAATGAAAGTAGGGCGACTATCCCCAAGAGAAGAAGAGGCTAGGGTTAAGGCTGCTCGTAAGGCTGTAGGCGACGATGTTTTGCTGACACTAGATGCTAACAATGCCTGGCGCGATCTGCCGACTGCCCTTGAGTATGTTCGTCGCTTTGAGGCTTACAACCCCTATTGGATCGAAGAGCCATTTTCCCCAGATGCTATCGATCTGCATGCGGCCCTAGCTCGTCAGACCAAGATCAACGTTGCTACTGGTGAGATGGAGGCTGGACGCTGGCGTTTTAGGGAGTTAATTGAAGCTGGTGGTGTCGCTATTTTGCAGTCAGATGCAGCAGTCTGTGGCGGTATCACGGAGTGGCGTCGTATTTCTGCGTATGCAGATTTAAAGGGTGTGATTGTTTGCCCACATTGGATGCATGATCTGCATGCTCCTTTAGTGGCAGCAACACCAAATGCGCGTTTTGTAGAATTCTTCTTAGATGATCAGGTCTTAAACTTCCGTAGATTGATTAACAAGCAGCTCACCTTCAAGAACGGTGATTTGATCTTGCATAAGACGCCAGGCTTAGGATTTGAGTTTGATGAAGCTGCTGTCAAAAAGTATGCTGGTAAGGCTGCCTGGACGAAGATCATTTAATGTATTTACATTCTCAGTAATAAAAAATCCCGCTCAAGAGGCGGGATTTTTTATAATCTTGAACTAATTCAAGATGTTCAAGTAGATTTGGGATTGAGTTTGTAGTGAGTAATGAGTTGAGTGATGAGTACCAAAGCAAATCCAATAAAACCAATGAGATCAGCTTCCGTAGAGGGGTAAGCTAAAGCCACCCCAGAGATCACCATGATCACACGCTCAAATACTTTGGTTTTCTCAATAAACCAACCCTGCAAGCCGCCGGCTAAACAAATGATGCCAACTACAGCAGTAAATGAGATCCATGCAATCTGAGTCCAGTCGGCCTGCTCTAAAGCGCTGGTAGATCCCATCAGGAGCAAACTTACGCCTGACTTATCAAGGACAAACATGAATGGCACCAAGATTGCTGGGGCAACGTATTTCCAGGTTTGTAAAGTAGTTTTATAAGGATTCCCTTTACAAATTGCGGCCGCAGCAAATGGAGATAAAGCTGTTGGGGGTGATACCTCTGAAAGTACTGCGTAATAGAAGATGAACATGTGTGCAGCAAATGCAGGCACACCTAAATTAATGAGTGCCGGCGCAGCGATCACAGCGCAAATAATATAAGAAGCGGTTACTGGTACCGCAAGACCAACGATCCAGACAATCAATGCTGTAAAGATAGCCGTTAGCAGCAATGAGCCTCCCGCATACTGAATCACGATGGAGCTAAATTTGAGACCCAGGCCAGTGAGGGTAACGGTACCAACGATGAGGCCTGCACCCGCACAGGTTGCAGCAATCGCTAATACGCCTGTAGAGCCCGATGAGAGCGCCTTCGATAAACTGGAGTTGTAAAGACCAGAGAGTATGGGTTCTTTACCTTTAAACCAAGCCCATGGAATGATGGCGGTATCTTCGCGCAACATACTAGATAGCGCAGAAACAATGGTAGCCCAAAAGACTGACATCACTGGCGAGAAGCCAAACATCATAAAAACTACGATAGAAATCAAAGAGAAAAAATGAAACCAATATTTTTTAGTTAACTGCCAAGCGCTTTCTGCGGATGCAAAGTGAATATTTTTCATGCCGTACTTACGTACGTCGATTTCAACCATGACAAACAAGCCAAGGTAGAACAGAATTGTGGGGATAGTTGCCATGAGCAACACATCTAAGTAGGAGATTTTGAGGAAGTCGGCAATCAGAAAGGCAGCCGCTCCCAATACTGGTGGTGAGATGATCGCACCAAGTCCGCCTGCAGCTAAAAGACCACCTGCGGCATTTTTTTCGTAGCCCACTTTTTCAAGCATGGGCGCAGCTACAGAGCCGACCGTAACAGTAGTTGCCACACCGGATCCTGATGGGCCGCCCATGAGGAAAGAGGACAAGACAATCGTTCTACCTACACCAGATGATTTGCCACCCATTGCAGCAAAAGAGAAGTCGATGAAGAATTTCCCCGCGCCAGTAAATTGTAGAAAGGCACCAAAGATGGTGAAAAGAATAATCAGGGTTGCAGAAACGTCTACTGCAGTGCCATAGATGCCCTCTAGACTCATGAACATATAACCTACGAGCCGATCTAAGCCATAACCTTTGTGAGTCCATGGGGCGGGCAGGTAGTTGCCAAAGAAGGCGTATAGCAAGAAAAGCACTGTAACGGTGACGAGTACCATGCCATTGGTTCTTCTCACGCTCTCTAGAATGAGCAGGATCAGAGCAATACCAAACATGACGTCAGTAGAATTTGGGTCAGTATTTCTGTCCATGAGCTCATCGCCGCCAGCCAGAATGTAATAAGCGATGGCAATGGAGCCTATGGCAAATAGAACATCCCAAAACTTCAATTGATTTTTAAAACGCGCGGCAATCGGAAAGCTTAAGAACACTAAAAACAAGACTAAGGCAACGTGAATGACTCTGAGCTGATGCGTTGGAACGATCGAATAAGCTGCATATAGATGAAATAAAGACATGCCTATTGCTACCAGCGTAATGAATACGGCCAGCATACCTTTGTAGTCATTAGAATCACCCTCCTCTTGTTTAATGAAGGCGTCTAATTTTTCTTGGGTTTCGTTATCAATTACATTTTGATTCATGTCTATATCAGTCTATTTTTATATTTATGTACGGCATTAAAGCAGAAGGGGTGAGATTAACTCACCCCAATATGGCTTAGTTTACTTTGATACCTTTTTCTTTAAAGTACTTTAGTGCGCCTGGATGATAAGCAATCGGTGAGGCATTTGCTTTTTGGTTTTCTAACTTGATATTTCTGTACTCAGCATGTGAGCGGACGAGTTCAAGTTGGTTATCAAAAATAGCCTTAACAATTTTGTATGCCTCTGCATCAGACATCGTAGCGTTCACAACCAAAAGATTAGCAACCGCTGCTACTTTGTTATCTTTCTCCATGCCGCTATAAGTTTGTTTTGTAATCTCGGATGGGAAATAAAGATTGCCATATTTTTTATTCATAGCAGGGACTTCAGCATTAGTGTCTACCATGACAATTTTCATGCCAGGACTATTTGCTAAATCGGTCACAGCGGCAGTTGGTAAGCCACCTACCCAAAAGAAGGCATCAATCTTGCGGTCTTTTACAGCGTTGACAGATTCTGCAACGCTCAAACGCTCACGCTTGACATCTTTGTCTTTGTCCAGCCCTGCAGCCTCTAACAAGCGAAAAGCCATTACTTCTGTAGCACTGCCTGGTGAGCCTGTGCTGATGCGCTTACCTTTGAGGTCTTTCATGGTCTTAATGCCAGTGGATTCCACGGTAGCAACGTGCATGAGGTTTGGATACAGAATCAGTAAATTGCGTAAATCTACTGGCTTGCCCTTAAATTTATCCTCACCATCTTTAGCATCTTTAGCGGCATCAGCCATTGAGAAGCCAACGTATGGTTTACCAGTGCCAACGAGTTTTAAATTATCAACTGAACCACCTGTCACTTCAGCAGTGGCTGACATTCCTGGTACATGCTTGGATAACACTGAGGCTAGGCCTCCACCCATTGGGTAATAAACGCCACCAGTACCGCCGGTTGCGATGGAAATGTTTTGTGCTTGTGCAGCACCGAACAACATTGTGATGGATACGGCAATTACTTTTATAAGCTTCATTTTTGTCTCCTGTTTTGCATCTATTAAATTAAAGGCCTGGCATGCTGAAATTAATCTTTTGTAGCTCACTCAACAACTTTGCTTGCTGGTCGGCACTCAGTTGCATGAGTGGTGGACGCACGCGCAACCACTCCGAATCCTTACTGTAATGTGCAACCGCAGTTTTCATACCAGCAATCATTTGATATTGAGCAAATATAGAGCGTACTTGATCTAGAGCAGTTTGCCGTTGATCTGCATCAGATTCTTTCCAGTGCGCTGCTAAATGAGAGATAGCCCCCGGGTTTACGTTAGCTGTGGCAGAGATACAGCCTACGCCACCAGCGTGCAAGGTACGCATGAGAAAGACTTCGCTACCAGCATAAACGCGGAAACCGGAGGGTGCTAACAGTTTAATAACGGATTCTGTGTAAGCCCAATCACCGGAACTATCTTTCATGCCAACGATCGTCTTCGGATAGGCTTTGGCGAGACGCTCTAATAAAGACAGGCTTAAATTAATCTTAGTAACTGGTGGAATGTTGTAAATATAAATTTGTAAACCAGCATCGCCTACTTTTTGAATGACTTCTGAGTAAAAAGCGAAAAGACCATCATCAGTGACATCTTTGTAATAGAACGGCGGCAGCATCAATACGCCGGCACATTTGTGTTGAACTGCATGACGGGTCATCGTGACAGTGGCATCAATCGAAGTGGCGCCAGTGCCAGGCATCATGTGAGCCGGATTTAACCCGCCCTCGATCAATGCTGTCAATACACCCATTTTTTGTGGGGCAGACATAGAGTTGGCTTCTGAATTTGTGCCAAAGATTGCTTGGCCAACACCATTAGATTCGAGCCATTGGCATTGCTTGAGCAATTTTTGTGCATCAGGGCTGCCGTCATCTTTAAACGGAGTTAATACAGGCGAGAGCACCGCAGGTAATGTTGAAGGGTGTAGGGTAATTGTCATACTTGCTCCGTTTTAATTTTTTACTTCGGTCAGAAGTGGTTTTTTATTATAGAAAGCTTCTAAGTTATCTATTGCTAAATTTGTCATCAATTGCCGCGTTTCGGAGGTCGCACTTCCAATATGCGGAGTTAATAGAACATTATCGATATTTAAGAACTTTGGGTTTGGATTTGGTTCATTTTCAAACACATCGAGCGCTGCCCCAGCAATCCATTTTTGCTGCAGTGCAACTAAAAGTGCAGCCTCATCTACTACGCTACCGCGTGCAATATTAATAAGATAGCCCTGAGGTCCGAGAGCTTCTAAGACTTTCGCATTGATCATTTTTTCTGTTTCTGGAGTAGCGGGGCAAGCGAGAAAAAGGACGTCAGATGCTTTTGCCAAAGATTGAATGTCGGGGAAGTACTCGTAGGGTAGATCTTTTTGCGTCGGACCGGTATAGGCTAAATTAACTTTGAACGGCTCTAAGCGTTTTGCCAGATCTTGGCCAATACGACCCATCCCTGCAATCCCGACCCGTTTACCAGCAAGAGTTGTCGTGACGGTAAATAAACCCTTGGACCAAGCAGCACTTTTAACGAACTCGTGCGCCTGTGGAATGCGGCGCAATAAACCAAAGAGCATGCCAATCGCGAGTTCGCAAACAGCGTCATTTAAAACACCTGGGGTATTACTAGCCTTGATTCCATGCGCCTTGAGGTAATCCAAGGGGAGATTGTCATAACCTACGCCACAAGTGGCCACCATCTTTACCGTAGGGAGTTTCTCAAGCAATTGGGCGGGCAACTGAGTGTTTGAGCGAATCAAAATACTCTCATAAGAGCCTGGCGGCAGATTGGCGGTGAGATCAGGAAAGCGAACCGGGGTAATGCGCCGGTCAATAGCCGCTTGCATTACCTCAGGAAATTGCCCGACCTGCAGTACTGAATTGACTGGGATCATGTCTCACTTACTTTTTTATTGGAATAATGCAAGCATTGTAAGAGGATTTTTGATCCTTATCTTGCCCCCGAAGGAGAAATTGAGATGTTGTTTAACCCATCCGAAACTAAGGTCGTCATCGTTGGTGGCGGCACTATGGGTGCCGATGTAGCGGCTGTTTGTGCACGCGGGGGTTGTGCAGTTCAGGTGCTGGAACCGACTACCGAGCGCCGCGCACTTTTGCCAGATTACTTTGCCAACACCATGATCGATCTTGGTTATGAGCGCCGCCTACATTTACTCTCGACAGCTGGCTCCTTGGAAGAGATAGATTGGTCGGAAGTGGATTTAGTGATCGAGTGCGTGCCTGAGCGCCTGGACATCAAGCAAGAGTTATTTGCCAAACTAGAACAATATGCAAAACCAGAGGCGGTCTTGGCGAGCAATAGCACTAGCTTTCCGATCAGCGATATTTCAGCGGGACTGAAAACGGCGGCACGGATGATTGGCTTACATTTCTTCATGCCTGCACACCTAGTGCCTTGTGTAGAAGTGGTCTATGGTGCAAAGACTTCGCCGATGGTAGGTGAAAGCCTTTCTCGTCTGATGACAGCTTGCGGCATGGTTCCCGTTACCGTGAAAAAAGATTTACCAGGCTTCTTGGCAAATCGACTGCAGCATGCCTTGTCTCGCGAAGCCTTCGCAATGGTTGATGCTGGGATTGCTAGCTTGGAAGATATTGATAAGGCCGTACGTTTTGGCTTTGGCTTTCGATACATCGCTGCAGGACCTGCAATGCAAAGAGACCATGCTGGACTCGACGTGCATGGTGCCGGCGGCGCCACGATTTATCCGACCCTGAATAATTCTCCAGATATTGCCAAATGCTTAAGTGATCGTATTGCCAGCGGCAAGCTGGGTATGAAAACCGGCGAGGGCTTTTATTCTTGGACTGCAGAAACCATGAAGGCGGAGCGAGAGCGCTACCAGGAAGCCTTGCGCGAAGGTTTAAAGATTATTCAAAAAGATTTGCCGAAGATTGACTAAGTTTAACTAAGATTAGCTGAGTCAGTTTTAGGTAAGGTCTTTGAGATTCAGGTTTCTGAGTTGAGGCGCAAGCTTGTAAGTGAGCAGGACAACTAGTAAGGTCGCTGCTCCACCAAATACGATTGATGGAACAAGCCCCATTAGACTTGCTGCAACTCCAGATTCAAGTGCGCCCAATTCATTGGAGGAGCCAATAAATATTCCATTGATTGCACTGATCCTACCCCGCATCTGATCTGGGGTAGTCAATTGCATAATGCTGCCACGGATCACTACTGAGATAGAGTCAAAGCAGCCGGAAATAAATAAGAATAGTGCGCACAGCCAAAGATTGTTTGAAAGCCCAAAGGCAATAATCGCGACTCCAAAGCCGCCGACTGATAGCAATAAATGTCTTCCACAATCTTCTAGCAGGGGTCGACGTGCCAAGTAAAGACCAGTAATCACAGCCCCAGCTGCTGGTGCTGCTCTCAGAATTCCCAGGGTCTCAGGACCGGCATTGAGAACCTCTTTAACAAAGGCGGGGAGTATAGATACTGCGCCGCCGAACAATACGGCAAACAAATCGAGCAGCATGATACTGACAATTAAATCGTGTTTTCGTACGTAATGAAAACCTTCCAAAAAGCTTTTTAAGAAATCCTTACTCATGCCTTCTGAGTGTTCATGTTGGATGCGAATGAAGCTCACCCCATATAGACCGACAGCTCCACTCAATGCAGCAAGGGCATAAGTCCACTCCAATCCAGCGAATCCAATCATGAGCCCGCCCAGACCCGGTCCAGTTACTACGCAAATCTGAAATGCAGAAGATGCATAAGCGGTATAGCGTGGCATTTGATCTCGGGGAATGATTTGTCCGAAGATGGCCTGATATGAAGGTCGCAAGAGTGCGCGAGCAAAACCTAAAAACGCTACCGCTGAATAAATTAAGAGAACTGGCGGCGCCAACCAGTCGAGGGCTATTGCAACTAGAAACAAGGCGACGGCAATATGCAAGGTGCAGGCAATCGCAGCAATCCATTTCCGAGAATGGCGATCTACTGCATGTCCAGCATAAAGGGCTAATGCAAAGTAAGGAATGAGTTCCGCAAGACCGATTAGTCCAAGGGAAATGACGCTATTGGTAATCTCATAAATATGCCATCCTACTGCGACCATCATGATTTGATAGCTCAGGGTTGCGCCTATACGGTAGAGCAGCAGAGTTTTAAAGGCTTGGCTAGTTTTCATGAATTTTTCTTATTCTAAAGGGGGTAGTGATTTATTCTTTAGATATGAAAAAAATCATCCGTGTTTGGGATTTGCCGATTCGCTTATTTCACTGGCTTTTGGTAGCCGGCATCATTCTGAGTTTTGTTACCGTCAAGATTGGCGGTAATGCAATGAGTTGGCATGCATTTTCTGGTTACTGTGTACTCAGCTTAATTATTTTCAGAATCATCTGGGGCTTTGTCGGCTCTTATCATGCGCGCTTCATGCATTTTGTGCCGAGTCCAAAGGGCTTAATACATTTTCTAAGAGATAAGACCGAAGCGGGGCTTGGTCATAACCCCTTGGGTGCTTTGTCTGTTCTGGCCCTACTTTTTTCAGTTGGCCTTCAAGCGGTAACCGGTCTTTTTGCAAATGATGACATTGCATTTGAGGGGCCATTCGCAAAATATGTTTCTAATGACGTGGTTCAGCTGTTTACGTCAATTCATTATTTTAATGAGAACATTCTGATTATTGTGATTTCACTTCATTTATGCGCAATTCTGTATTACCAAAAATTTAAAGGTGAGAATTTAATCAAGCCCATGTTAGTGGGCGATAAAGAAATTGACCCAAGCGAAACAGAAATTAATCTCTCTGCAGACTTGGGTCAGGCTTCCAAGGATGGAAGTTTGCAAAGAGGCCTTGCACTATTGCTACTGAGCCTCATTGCGGTAACGCTAGGTTACTTCATTACTAGCTGATTACTTTTTCTTAAAGTCATCATGGCAACCTTTGCAGGTAGCGCCTGCTGCACCAAAAGCCTTTTTGATTGCTTCTTGATCACCTGACTGTGCAGCGGTATTCAGGCTGGCAACAGCCAACTGCATTTTTTCTCCAGCCGCTTTAAATTTAGCGTTATCTGACCATACGCCTGGAAGTGCATTGCCACCTTCTGTGCCAGGACCAAATGCTTGCCATGGCAAAGTTGAGATCATGGCAACAACAGCTGCATTCTTTGCTACTTCATCTTTATTAAATGGCGCCTCGCCTTTAACAACGGCAGCAATTTTTCCAAAGGAATTAGCCATCACAGTAAAAGCACTTTGACGATATTTAATAGCGTCTTCTGGTTTTTTAAATTGTGCGTAAGCAAGGCCTGTTCCGGCGACTAGTGTGGGCGCGATAGCAGCCAAAATTAAATGTTTCAGTTTCATAGTTAAGCTCCAGTGAGATCAGTGAGTTACCGCTGATGAGTTCGAATTTTGAGAATACTTCAGAAAAGCATTTGCAGGGGAAGTGTGACAAAGTAAACAACACCCTTAAAAAAGGCCGTCAAGGGCTCCATCCAAAAGCTACCAATGAGCCCTGTAAAAACGAGTGCCAGAACGATAAAGAATCCATAGGGCTCTAGTTTTCCGAAGGCGATGGATTGGCGAGCCGGCAATAAGCTCGCCAGAATGCGGCCACCATCTAATGGCGGAAGGGGGAAGAGGTTAAACACGAGTAAGACTAGGTTCCAGGTAATACCCGCTTGAGCCACTGCCAAGAGAAATCGCTCATTCACATCAAAACCAAAGAGAAGAACTAGGAGAATGGCCCAAATGAGGGCTTGGATGAAATTCGACCCAGGTCCAGCCAGAGCTACCCAAATAGAGTCAATGCGGGGGTTACGCAGACGTCCAAAATTGACTGGGACTGGCTTGGCATAGCCTACTAAAAATGGGGATCCGCTCAAAATCAATAGCAGGGGAATGAGGATAGTACCCACCGGATCTATATGTTTAATGGGGTTGAGAGTAACTCTCCCGAGCATATAAGCGGTGTTGTCACCAAATTTACGGGCTGCATAGCCATGGGCAGCCTCATGAATGGTGATGGCGAAAATCAAAGGAATCGCATTAATGGCGACAGCTTGGATAGAATAGTCAGAAATCATGGCAATATGATATCCATAGGAGCTAAAAGTGACTGACGACAAAAAACCTGAATCAAAAACCCCCGCTAAGCCTGTAGTAGCTAAGCCCGCAGCCCGTCCACCAGCCCCAAAAGGTCCATCGGGCCCAGGCGGTAGGCCTCAGGCAGGATTTGGTGGCGGAAAAGCCATGATGCGCAAGGCTGGCCGCGGCCGATAGTGGATAATTACACTATCAAATAATGTGTTTAATGGGGATTTAGCATGAACGAATGGCATAAAGAGTCGAAAGAAGAAGTCAACAAGAAAATCATCACTTTGATCGTGATGTTGGCAGCCGCCACTAGCTTGGCTATTTTGTTTGCATTAGTTGCAGCACACACTGGCTACGTATTTGGCTAATCTGCAGTAATGACTAGCCAGCGCCAACCCGCAGTATTTGCTGGTCATGGCAGTCCGATGTACGCCATTGAGCCCAATCGCTATACCGCTTCTTGGGCCAATCTTGGTAAATCACTTAAGCGCCCAGATGCCATCTTAGTCATCTCTGCCCATTGGGTAACCCGCGGAGTCTGGGTTACTGCAATGCCCAAACCTAAAACTATTCATGATTTTGGTGGATTTCCCCAAGTCTTGTTTGATATTCAATATCCAGCGCCCGGAAGTCCCGCACTGGCAGATCGTATAAAAGAATTATTGGATGTTCCAGTAGTGCTTGAGGAGAACGAATGGGGCATTGATCATGGCGCATGGTCTGTTCTGAAATACCTCTATCCAAATGCAGATGTACCAGTGGTTCAATTGAGTCTAGATGGATCCATGTCTGCGAGTGAGCATTACACACTTGCTAAAAAGTTACGCCCTCTGCGTGATGAAAATATTCTCGTTCTGGCTAGCGGAAATGTTGTGCATAACCTGCACACGATTCATTGGGAGGAGGGTGCGACACCTTATCCATGGGCTAGGGAGTTCAATGACTTTTTTGTTTCGGAGATGCGCGCAAATCATCACGACAATTTAATTCACTGGGAGCGGTGTGGCGATGCCGCGCATTTATCTATTCCGACCCCTGAGCACTATTGGCCAGCTTTATATGCGCTTGCATTGCAAGAGCCGGGTGAAACCTCGAAGGTGTTAGTGGATGGATTAGAAATGAGCTCCATTAGCATGCTCACTTTTTCAATCCAATAAATACTGAATATGTGGCTATCTTTTCTTGCAATTTTTTGTGGCGCAGGTCTTGGCGCTTTGCTGAGGGCGGGTTTTAATCTCGTAACGGGCAGTGTTGCCTCGACCCTTCCGTTAGGAACGTTTATTTCTAATATGGTTGGAGGTTATTTCATCGGAATTGCCGTGGCCTTTTTTGGTAACAACCAAAGTCTCTCCCCCGAGTGGAAGTTATTTGTGATTACCGGTTTTTTAGGTGGCCTTACTACCTTCTCTAGCTTTTCTGCTGAAGTGGTCGGTTTTATGCAGCGTGGCGAAGTGAGCTGGGCACTGGGTACTGCGCTCCTACATTTAGCTGGCTCACTCTGCTTAACTTTTTTAGGTATTCTGACTTACCAGGCACTGAAGTAAGTTTGCGTATCTAGCTTACTCGGGCTTGATGTTTCCGGCCCTAACCACAGCACTCCATTTTGCAGCCTCTGATTTGATCAGGGCTGCAAAATCGGCGGGACTACCACCGCCAATTTCATTTCCTTGGGAGAGCATTAACTCTCTTAGCTGTGGATCTTTCAGCGCCTCATTAGCGGCCTTATTTAATGTGTCGATAATGCGCTTAGGTGTGCCAGCAGGCGCAATAAATCCTTGCCAATTGAGTACTTCCACCTTAGGGTAGCTCAGCTCTGCAAAGCTGGGTACATTTGGAAATAGTGGAGATCTCTTTTTACTCGTGATGGCAATAGGACGCAGTTTATCTGCTTTGATATTGGGAACTGCAGAGTACATCTGATCAAACATCATATCGACGTTACCTGCCATCAAATCCGTTAAAGCAGCAGAACCACTCTTATAGGGCACATGAATCATTTGAATGCCGGCATTTTGCATAAACAGCTCAGCTGAGAGTTGATGACTGCCACCGATTCCTCCTGAGGAGAATGTCAGAGTCCCTGGTTTTGCCTTAGCTGCTGCAACAATATCTTGAATAGTTTTGTACGGGGAATTTGGGTTCACCACCAGAATTAGTGGACCCTTTTCTATTAGGATGATGGGGGTCAGATCCGTCTCTGGGTCATACCGTAAATTGCCAAAAAGCGTTTTGTTTACCGCCATTGGTGCAAAGTTTCCCATCCCAATGGTGTAGCCATCTGGCGCAGCTTTTGCAATAAACTCAGTGCCGATATTTCCGCCAGCACCTGGTTTGTTGTCAATGACAAAAGGCTGTTTCAGAATCAAGCTCATTTTTTGCGCCAGCTGCCTACTGCGAGAGTCTGCGCTCCCACCTGCGCCGTAAGGCACAACGATAGTGATAGGTTTAGTGGGGTAATTAGTTTGCGCTTGTGGCGTAGAAACCATGAGTAATGCCACGCTGAATATAAATGTCTTTAGCAGTCTTATCATTTTCAAATTACTCCGATCATTCCTAGGGCAGCCCCTAGCGCAATTAAATATAGAGGATGCCAACGAGTCAAAACAGTGACTCCGATAGTGACGAGCGTCAGCACATATGCAGCATAGCTATGATTGATCTGTAAGGCAATCTGCCATGCGGAGGAGAGAACTAATCCAATCGCGAGTGCTGCAGCTGCATACTGAATCGATTTCTTTTTTTGCACATCCTTCATGCCTAGTATGAGGCGCTGTAAGTGATAAACCAAGATGGATGACGGCCAGGCAATTGCGAAGGTTGCAATCAAAGCTCCAAGCACACCATAGACATGCCAGCCAATGAGCGTGACTGTCATGAAGTTAGGGCCCGGCGCTGCTTGAGCGATTGCGAAATAATCAGCAAAAGTTTGCAGGTCAATCCATTGCTCTTGGTAAACCGATAGCTTAAGTAAGCTTGGGAGTAAGGCATTTACTCCGCCAAAGGCAATGAGCGAGAAGGCAGAGAGTTTTAGAAATAGACTCAATAAAACACTCATAGTTTGCGAGCCTTTTTTTGTGCCAAGACCCAGGCTAGCGGAGATGCTATTAGGACCACCCAGCCAAGACTTAGCTGGTAGTAGCTGGCTGCAATGACGGTGACAAGTACCACCAGTAGCATTAGTGGAAAGCGCAACTCGTCACGCAACATCTTGATGCCAGTAGAAGCAATTAAGCCAACCCCAACAGCAGAGATACCCCGCAGTATTCCTTTGACAGACTCTAGGTCGCTGTAATGTGTATAGAGGAGTGCTAACAGCATCACGATGCAGATCGGCCCCAGCGTTAAGCCTAGAACTGCCGCTAGTGCGCCTCTGGCGCCAGCAAAGCGAGAACCTATGCAAACCGCAAGATTCACAATGTTGGGGCCTGGAACAATTTGGCAGATGCCCAAAATAGCGCTAAATTCTTCCGAGCTCAACACTTTATCCTGCTCAACCAGAGTGCGACGTGCCCAGGGTAGTACACCACCAAAACCAGACATGCCGATTTTGCTAAAACTAATAAATAATTCTCTTGGAGTGAGCGTTTTCAAAAGCGTTAAGGCTGGTATGGATGGGGTACTGGCTTTTGATCTAACCATGCTTCCAAAGTTTCAGTAATCCCTTGAGAGAACATTTTAAAAACAGGCTCCGCGATAAAGCCTAGGTGGGGAGTTGCTAGTAAATTTGGGATGCTACGTAAGGGATCATTGGATGGCAATGGTTCAATATCAAATACGTCCACAGCAGCTTGTCCGGGACAACCTTTTTTGAGAGCAATGCATAAATCAGACATATTGATTAATGCAGAGCGCGAGGTGTTGACCAGAATAGAATCAGGGCGCATTAATGCGAGTTGATCGGTACTGATGAGGCCTTTAGTTCCAGGGCCCGCCACTAAGTGCAGAGTGACTATTTTTGATGTGCTTAGTAGTTCATCGAGGCTAACGGAAGTTGCACCTTCGGTTGCGGCACGTTCCTGCGTCATATTGGGACTCCAGGTGACAATCTCCATGCCGAATGCCTTACCAACACGAGCGACGGCACTGCCGATAGCACCAAGACCAATCACTCCCAAACGCTCACCTGAGAGCATGGGTAGGACCGAGAGTTCATCACGCCAGCCTCCAGAGATCACTAAATGATTTTGGCGAACCAATTGTTTTGAAGCCCCTAAAATTAATGCCCAGGTTAACTCGGTGGTAGTTTCTTTAGAAGGGCCTCCTGGCGTGCAGGCAATCGGAATATGACGAGCAAGGAGGGCGGCGCTATCTAACGTGCCATTTCGCTTTCCTGTGAACATCAATAATTCGAGCTTTGGCAACCTCGCAATCATGGTTTCATTGAAGGGGGATCGGTCGCGTACGATGGCAATCACATCAGCGTCTTTGACTGCCTCATACAAGGCCTCATCCCGTAACGGCTCATGATGAATGATGAGGTTTGAATTTTGCTCTATCCGGTCCCATTGAGAGAAGCGACGCAGAGCGCGCTCGTAATCTCCTAGGATGACAATATTAGGTAAATTGGCCATGACTCTCTTTGCTGATTTGTTATTCTGCTTGAGTTTACTATCGATCACTGAGTAATTTTGACAAAGGAAATCCCGATGATTTTGGAGCACTGCGATATCGAAATTGACCCAACTAAGGGTGCTGAATTTGAAGAGGCTATTTTGCGTGGCGTCAATACGGTGATAGCTAAAGCTAAAGGCTTTCAGGGCTTTAAGGTGAACCGCAGTATCGAAAGTCCTGCCCGTTATTTATTGTTGATTTATTGGGATACCCTGGAGAACCATACAGTCGACTTTAGGGGGTCAGATGCTTTTGCTGATTGGCGAGCTATTGTTGGGCCATTCTTCGTAAAACCCCCTTTTGTTGAGCATATGACTTTAGTGGGTAAATCGAGCTAGTACCTTCAGTAATTACGCGCTTTGTTTTTTTCGGATTGAGCGCTCAAGTGGGATGGTGTCTAGATTGGGTTCTAGCGCTTCCCGCTCATCAAATACAAAACAGCTGCCGGTGTAATGTGCGGAGCCAACTTCTTCAAAGTACTTGAGAATGCCGCCTTCAAGCTGATAACTATGTTGCATGCCAATTTCGCGCATGTAGAGCCCGGATTTTTCACAACGAATTCCGCCGGTACAAAAGCTCACCAAAGTTTTATCAGCTAGCTCGTCTTTATGTGCAGTAATGGCTTCGGGAAATTCTGTAAATTTCTCGATATTGAAATGCAGTGCATTGTCAAAAGTTCCATACTCAACTTCAAAAGCATTGCGTGTGTCGACCATGACAACCGGGCGTCCTAAATCATCTGTTCCACGATCAAGCCACTCTTGTAATTTTTTTGGTGTGATGAAGTTGGCGCGACCCTCTTCCGGACGAATCGCTGGATGATTCATTCGAATAATTTCATTCTTAATTTTGACCAGCATCTTCTTAAAGGGCTGAGTTTCAGACCAGCTATCTTTAGTTTGCAGGGGTGCAAAGCGCGGATCCTGACGCAAGTAATTTATAAAGCTGCGTAATTTGGATTCGCTACCAGCTAGGAACATATTGATACCTTCGCCAGTCAAGAGAATAGTGCCCTTTAACTCGCTAGAATTGCACTCATCTAAGATCTTGGTGCGTAGCTCAGCTAAATTATCCAAACTGACAAATAAGTAGGCAGCTATGTTCAAAATTGGTTTCATAGGTAATCTCATCTTGCTCCGGCATCTATTATCAAACAAGCCGTAAGGATGGGTGGTAATCTTGCAGTCTTAATCGAGGGAGATGATGTCATGCCGATTTACTTGAAAATAACTAAAAAAGCGCTTTTATTTGGTCTATTTGCGATGTTTGCTGGTTCTTTTGCTAGCGCTCAAACGGCCGGTGTAGGTGCTTGGCCTACCCAAAAACCGATTCGCCTGATTGCTGTTTTCCCGCCGGGTGGCTCTGTGGATCAAGTGGCTCGCACCTTAGCTCCGGCTTTGCAGGCGGAATTAAAGCAAAACGTGATTGTTGAAAATATTGGCGGAGCATCTGGTGTGATCGGAACTGCCGCTATGACAAGGTCAGATCCTGATGGCTATACCTTTGCTGTGGTCTTTGACACGCACGGTGTAAATCCGATCCTCAAAGATAAGCTCCCGTATGACACGATTAAAGATATAGCGCCTGTAACCTTAATTGGCACTTCACCGATGGTATTGGTCGCCAGCAAGAATTCTGGGATCACCAGCTTTAAGCAGTTGGTAGACCAGTCTAAGGCTGGCAAACCATTTAGCTATGGATCCATAGGCATTGGTAGCTTGGGTCACTTAGCTATGGCACGTTTAGCTAAGCAAGCAGGCTTTGATTGGAATCACATACCTTACCGTGGTGGAGGCCCATTGATGCAAGATGTGCTGGGCGGTCAGGTTCCACTAGCTGTTGGCTCAGAATTCTTGGTCAAGCCCCATGTTGATAGTGGCGGTGTCATCCCCTTGGTAATCACTACTGCTAAAAGATCGCCTGAGTTGCCCAATGTGCCAACGATTGCTGAAAGTGGTTTCCCTGGATTTAATGCGCCAGCATGGTGGGCAGTATTGGCCCCAGGCAAAACCCCACCAGCAATTGTGAATGCCATGAATGATGCTGTCACTAAAGCATTAAAAACACCGGCTGTATCTGAGAAGCTGAAGTCTCAAGGGATTCAGATTGTCGCTGGCAACCCAGAAACTTTGCGTGACTTTATCGGCAAGCAAATTGCGATCTGGGGTAAGTTCGTGATTGAAAATAATATTAAAGAAGCGCAATAAGGAATTGATATGAGTGAGCGTTTAATTCCTTATCAACCAATTGATTTAGCTGAACCCGCTGAGTTAGTAGCAGCTATTCGCAAAAGACGTGGTGGCCAGTTTATTAATTTGGATCGCATGCTTTTACATAGCACCCCCATTGCCGAGGGTTGGAATCATTTCGTGGGTGAGATTCGTAATAATCTCTCCTTGGATCCAAAGCTGCGCGAGCTTGCAATGTGTGGGGTGGCTGTTCTTAATGGCGCCGAATATGAATTTTTTCATCACGCCCCGCCGTTCATTAAAGCAGGTGGCACTGAAGAGCAAGTTCAAGCACTACGTTTGATTGGCCAGCCAAGCTTTCCTAGCGCCTTATTCTCCGCCGTTGAAAATGATGCAGTAGAGCTCACGTTTCAGATGACGCGCAATATCCAGGTTGATAGCGCTCTGATGAAGCGTTTGCAGGCTACTTTGGGAAATACTGATACCGTTGAGCTTGTCACTGTAGTGGCAGCTTACAACATGGTCTCTCGGTTTTTGATTGCTTTGAATGTTAATCCCGAGGAGCATCCTCCTGAGTAATTTATGAATCAGGATAGCTTCATTCACTGGGAAGAGAATGGTCAGAACTGTTCAGCAGTTTGGCATTCTGAAAATGGCATTACGGCACATAAAAAAGTGGCGATTGCTAACGACACATTAACAGCAGATGACGCCTATCGAATGGCATGTGAAGGCACGGCTATTCTTTGGAAAGGGGATTTTCAAAATGCCCGACAACTATTGCAGGCCTTGGTTCGGCGCATAGATAAACCATCAAAAAAATCAAAGCGTGCCAGTAAGAGGGCGGATAAGTCTGCTGATGCTGCCCCCAAGAAAACCTCAAAAGATATTTTTAATCAACACCGCCTGATTCAATCTCAGCGTGCCCGAATATTGGGGATGTTGTTAATTCAATGCAATTCGGATCACTCGATTTCATTGCGCCGAGCGCCAGATATTTCCCAGGCATGTGTCGAGGCATATGGTGCTGTTGAGCACTCTTATGTAGTTTCTTTGCGTGAACTTTTGGGCGTGATTAGCGCTCATGAGTGGCGTAAGAGTGGATTACCTATTTTGGCTGATGAAAATGGTGATCCAGTATTTGTTCATCCCCATTACGGCGTTTTCTCGCCTGTTCGCGGCGAGTACATTGAGTTAGTTTGTGCTGTCCCTTTGCCCAAATCCCTTGATGGCGCATCTACAGCTTTTGATATTGGCGTTGGTACTGGCGTGCTGGCGATTATTTTGGCAATGCGGGATGTGCAAAAAATTGTTGCCACTGATCAAGATGATCGAGCGCTTACGTGCGCCAAAGAAAATATTGCACTATTAGGTTTAGGTTCTCAAATAGAGATTGTGAAAGCCAATTTATTTCCAGCAGGAAAGGCTTCATTAATTATCTGCAACCCACCATGGGTGCCTGCAAGACCTAGCTCTACCCTTGAGCATGCGGTATACGACCCTGATAGTCAGATGCTAAAAGGATATTTGGGGGGATTAAAGGATCATTTACTGCCCCAAGGCGAGGGCTGGTTGATTCTGTCTGATTTGGCCGAACATCTTGAGCTCAGGACTCGAGAAGAACTGCTCTCTTGGATTGAAGATGCTGGATTAGTTGTTCTTGATCGTATTGATACCAAGCCAAAACATTCTAAGGCGTTTGATGAGTCAGACTCCCTTCATTTTGCAAGAGCAGCTGAAACCACTTCACTTTGGCGCTTGGGTATCAAGTAAGTATTACGAATACTTCACTTTACTTGGCGAATAGCTGACTGGGGTCCTCGAATGCCTTGAACTCCAAGGCATTGCCAGCAGGATCGAGAAAGAACATCGTGGCTTGCTCGCCTACTTTTCCTTTAAAGCGAATCTGTGGCTCGATAATGAATTTCATACCAGTGCTGCTTAATTTATCCGCCAACGCATGCCAATCTGGCATCGTCAACACTACTCCAAAGTGTTTTACGGGAACTTGATGTCCGTCAACCTCATTTGAGGCTACATGACTGCATTCTTCAGGTGCAAGGTGGGCAACCAATTGGTGTCCAAAGAAGTCAAAATCAATCCATTCATCAGAGCTGCGACCTTCCGCGCAACCTAAGGTGCTGCCGTAAAAAGTACGAGCCGCTTCTAGGTTGTCTACAGGAAAAGCTAAATGAAAAGGTTGAATATTTGACATAACGGTCCTTGGCAAGATGTGGAATTGAGTTCAGCAAGCTTAAATGGATTTAATGACGAAGTTTAGTATATTGAGAGCATAACTAAAAACTGTTTAACGGAGACAAGAATGATCACTTTTAAATTGGGTAAGCTTTGCCGTTCTATAACCCAGGCAACCCTCATCCTGAGTTTTTCTGGTTTGGTGCATGCCGCTTATCCGGACAGGCCAATCAAACTCATCGTGCCCTACCCTCCAGGTGGGGCTACCGATGTGATTGGGCGAATTCTAGCGAAGAATTTAGGCGAATCTTTGGGTCAGCAAGTATTGGTTGAGAATCGCGGTGGAGCTGGTGGCAATATTGGCGCAGAAGCGGTAGCTAAGGCAAATCCAGATGGCTACACCTTATTGATGGGCGCAGTCACCTCGCACTCCACTATGGCTACACTTGAAAAGGGCAAGTTACGTTACGACCTTCTGAAGGATTTCACCCCAGTCATGATTGTCGGTTCTGTGCCTTTGGTAGTAGTAGTGAACCCCAATGTTCCCGTAAGAACTTTAAAAGGTTTAGTGGATTACGCAAAAGCCAATCCAGACAAATTAAATTACGCCTCTTCTGGCGCGGGTGCGCCGCAAAGAATGGGTGCGGAAATTTTCCAAAAAGAAGCGGGTATCAAAATCACGCACGTGCCATACAAGGGTAGTGGTCCAGCTATGACAGATTTGGTAGCGGGGCAAGTCAATATGATGGTGGAAACGGTTCCTGCGGCATTACCGTTTATCAATGCTGGGCAATTGCGCCCCTTAGCGGTAACAACGGCAAAACGCATTTCAATGTTGCCTGATGTTCCTACAACCGCTGAATCTGGTATGCCTACGTTGGAAGTGAGCTCTACCTTTGGTGTTTTAGCGCCAGTCGGCACCCCTATGCCTATTGTTGATCAGTTAAATAGTGCTATCGCTAAGCTATTACTCAATCCAGAAGTAAAAGAAGCATTCCTAAAGCAGGGTGTTTACGCTGCAGCGCCATCTAAGCCTAAGAAATCAGCCGAGTTGCTAGCTGCTGAAGTAAAGCGTTGGGAAAAAGTCATTAGAGAAGCCGATATCAAAGCTGAGTAAAAAACCATTTATTTTTTAAGTTAAAGAATGATTTATGACAAGTAATACAAATAAAGAAAAAAAACAGCCCACAGAGAGTGGTTTACGTAAGGGCTTAACCAGTTATGGTGATAAAGGCTTCTCCTTGTTTTTGCGTAAAGCATTTATCAAGGGTGCTGGCTATACCAACAGCGCTCTGGATCGCCCCGTTATTGGCATTATCAATACTGGTAGTGCTTATAACCCCTGTCACGGCAACATGCCGCAATTAATTGAGGCTGTAAAACGTGGCGTGATGTTGGCTGGTGGCTTGCCGATGGATTTTCCAACAATCTCGATTCATGAAAGCTTTGCCGCTCCTACCAGCATGTATTTGCGTAACCTGATGTCAATGGATACGGAAGAGATGTTGCGTGCTCAGCCGATGGATGCGGTAGTGATGATTGGTGGTTGCGATAAAACCGTACCCGCGCAAATGATGGGCGCTGCTTCTGCCGGTCTTCCAGCAATTCAGTTGATTACTGGTTCCATGTTGACAGGCTCCCATCGAAGTGAGCGTGTAGGCGCATGTACTGACTGTCGACGCTATTGGGGAAAATTCCGCGCTGGCGAAATTGATGAAGCTGAAAAAGATGAAGTGAATGACCAATTGGTAGCTAGTGTAGGCACCTGCTCAGTCATGGGTACTGCTAGTACGATGGCATGTATCTCTGAAGCCCTCGGTATGACTGTGCCTGGCGGAGCAACGCCGCCAGCAGTCACTGCCGATCGTATTCGGATTGCAGAAGAAACTGGTACCCGCGCTGTGCAAATGGCAAAAGACGGCTTAACGATTGATAAGGTATTAACAGCAGATGCTTTTGAAAACGCGATGCGTGTTTTATTGGCGATTGGCGGATCGACTAATGGCATCGTACATCTAGCTGCTATCGCTGGTCGCATGGGTCTAGAGATTGACTTGGATGCACTCGATAAGATGGGTGATGAGACGCCAGTGTTGGTGGATTTGAAGCCCTCTGGTGACCACTACATGGAAAACTTCCATGATGCTGGCGGTATGACTACGCTGCTACGTGAACTTAAGCCTTTGTTAAAACTAGACGCAATGACAGTAACGGGTCGTACCTTAGGTGAAGAGATTGATGCAGCTCCACCAAGCTTTAAGCAAGATGTAGTGCGCAAGTTCGATAACCCGATTTATCCACGTGGAAGCATTGCAGTTTTGCATGGCAATTTAGTACCCGGTGGCGCCATAATTAAACAATCAGCAGCTAATGAAAAACTCATGGAGCATGAGGGGCGCGCTGTTGTTTTTGAAAACAGTGAAGACCTGGCTAATCGTATTGATAGTCCAGACTTAGATGTAACAGCAGATGATATTTTGGTGCTAAAGAATATTGGCCCTAAAGGCGCGCCTGGTATGCCTGAAGCGGGGTATATTCCGATTCCGATGAAGCTTGCACGTGCTGGTGTAAAAGATATTGTGCGAATTTCTGATGGGCGCATGAGTGGTACTGCGTTCGGAACCATCGTGTTGCACGTGACTCCAGAGGCTGCAGTAGGTGGGCCACTCGCATTTGTAAATAATGGAGACCGCATCCGCTTGAGTGTGAAGAATCGTGAGATTAGTCTGCTGGTCTCGGATGAAGAGTTAGCTAAGCGTGCAAAAGAGAATCCAGTAATAGAGCCCACTGCAGAGCGTGGTTATCTCAAACTATTCTTAGATACAGTTACGCAAGCAGACAAGGGTGTTGACTTTGATTTCTTGAGAGCAGTGAAGATGGTGGGTAAGACGCCAAAACGTTGAGCCAATCAATGCGATAAAAAATGGAAGCAAAGAAAAACGCCACCCTGTTGGGTGGCGTTTGACTATTACATACTTCAAAATGGTGGAGTCGGCGGGAATCGAACCCGCGTCCGCAAATCCTCTACAACAAGTTCTACATACTTAGTCATATCATTTAATTTAGCTAGCTAGTCACAGACTGACATGTTCCACGCTGGCGATTCACTTGGTTTTCGAATCATTCCCCGTGACATGAAATGATCTTATCTCTTGTAAATGACCCTGATCTAGCTTGCGCTAGCTGACCCAAGAGAGAATCAGTTCAGGGGCAACCGCAATTAAGCGGCTAGTGCGAAACGTTCGTCGTTTGCAGTTATTACATTCCCATTGATTTACGAGATAACGGGTCCTCGGTATGCCCTTGATGCTTTGTAATCCACGTCGAAACCATGTCGACCCCGGAGTTCATGCATTGGAAACTCTATTTTAAGGCGCTTACCCCTAAATTGCTTGTTATCTTTTTATCTCCCTACTGTGGGGAAGATGATTGCTAGCAATTCTTTTGGGTGGTGTACAAGATAATCCGCTCCCCAAGCCTCTGGAGGCTCCTCACAGCCACAATAGCCATAGGCTGCTGCGATTGTCTGCATGCCCGCTGCTTTACCGGCTACGATGTCTCTGATGTCATCACCTACATATACTGATTTGGTCGGGTCAACGTTGGCAAGTCTTGCTGCGTGCAAGATGGGCTCAGGATGGGGTTTTGAATGAGGGGTGGTGTCACCAGAAACTGTTGATACTGCTCTTTGGCGCAAGCCCATTAATTCAGTTAAGGGATTGGTGAAACGCTCGCTTTTATTCGTAACAATCCCCCAGGGTAGCTTTGCACCATCTAATCGATCTAGCAGGTGATCAACCCCATCAAAAATCACACTGTTGACCAACAGTGCTTTTTCATAGTTTGAGAAGAATTCATCTCGAAGTGGAATGAAATCAGGGTGATCGGTATCGATCCCAAATGCCCCTTTAATCAATCCACGAGCCCCTGCTGAAGCGCGGGGACGTAATACCTCATATTGCATGGGTGGAAGATTGCGAGCGATGAGGAGTTGGTTAGCGGCTGCAACAAGGTCAGGAGCCGTGTCAGCAAGAGTGCCATCTAGGTCAAAAAAGATGCCATTGTAAGGACTTACTAACCCACCACTCATTTGCGTACAACAATCATGTAGTTCACGTCCACGTCTTCCCCCAATTTATAGACTTCCGTGATGGGGTTGTATGTCATCCCCTTCATGCCGAGCATTTCTAATCCGGCGTGACGGGTAAATGCGACTAATTCGGAGGGTTTAATGAATTTGGCGTATTCGTGGGTACCCTTGGGGAGTAGTCGCAAGATGTATTCAGCGCCAATAATGGCAAATAAGTAAGACTTGGGATTGCGATTCAGGGTGCTAAAGAAGAGGGTGCCTCCTGGCTTGCAGAGATTTGCACAAGCTTGAACCACAGAGGCTGGGTCCGGAACATGCTCGAGCATCTCCATGCAGGTTACGACGTCATACTGTCCGGGCTCTTCCTCGGCTAGTGCTTCAGCTGAAATTGAGCGGTATTTGAGGGTGGCACCCACTTCTAGTGCATGTAACTCGGCGACTTTCAGGGCCTTTTCAGATAGGTCGATACCGCTGGTATCGGCACCTGACTGCGCAATCGACTCTGCCAGAATTCCGCCGCCACAACCAACATCTAACACTTTCTTGCCTTGGAGATCAACAAAAGACTTGATCCAATTGAGGCGCAAGGGGTTAATTGCATGCAAGGGCTTGAATTCGCTCTGGGGATCCCACCAGCGATGAGCTAGGGCGCTAAATTTAGCGATTTCAGATTGATCGACGTTCATAAGAGTAAAGGCGCATTAAGCGCGTTGAGATAGGTGAATTACGAATATAGCGGAAATAAAAAAAGCCCGGCAGAACCGGGCTTTTTTAAAAGTAAAAAGAATTACTTAACTGCAGCTGTACCAACAACTTCGATGTCGGTGCGGCGGTTCTTGGCGCGGCCTTCAGCAGTTGCATTGCTTGCAACTGGATTGCTCTTGCCTTTTGATTCTGTGTAAATACGGCTACCGTCAACACCTTTGCTTACTAAGTAAGCTTTAACTGACTGAGCACGACGCTGGCCGAGAGCCATGTTGTAAGCATCAGTACCAACGCTATCAGTGTTACCAACAGCAATAATTACTTCTAATTTGATCTTGCTTAAGTCTTTAGCGATTTTGTCTAAAGTTGCTTGACCTTCTGCCTTCAATGTTGCTTTGTCGAAGTCATAGAGTGTGTCAGCTTGCAAAGTGATCTTGCTTTGGCTAACACCAGATTTAGCAGCGGCAGGCTTAGGAGCCAAGAAACCATCGCAACCCTGTGCAGCAGTCGCAGGTGTCCAGCTAGCATCACGCCAGCATAATGTGCCGTCGCCGTTTTTCCAGGCTAGGCCACTTGAGTTGACCCAGTTGTCAACGTTTTGGGCGGAAGTAGCAGTCGCAGCAACAGTGATAACGCCAGCAAATACCAGTTTTAGGGTTTTGTTCATTTTTAGTCCTCAAAAATCTCTTTTTTAATTAAAGTCAAACTTAAATGTAATTCGCCCTACTTTGAAGCAAAAACCGCAAAGCGACACATCTCAATTTCGTACAAACTGACAGAATATTAGCATAGGGGCTATCAGTCATCAAAATGATATTATTTCTAAATGGAACAAGCCGCTAAAGAAACACTACCAATATCCCTAGAAGACGAAATGCGGCGGTCCTATTTGGACTACGCAATGAGCGTCATTGTCGGCAGAGCCCTGCCAGACGTACGTGACGGCCTCAAACCGGTTCATCGCCGGGTCTTATTCGCGATGTATGAATTAAACAACGATTGGAACCGTGCTTACAAAAAATCTGCCCGTATAGTTGGCGATGTGATCGGTAAATACCATCCACATGGCGATTCTGCGGTGTATGACACCATTGTTCGCATGGCCCAGGACTTCTCTCTGCGCTATATGCTGGTTGACGGGCAGGGTAACTTTGGCTCCGTAGACGGTGATAACGCTGCTGCAATGCGCTATACCGAGATCCGCCTTCGTAAGATCGCCCATGAGTTATTGGCCGATTTAGACAAGGAAACCGTGGATTTTGGGCCAAATTACGACGGTAGCGAGAAAGAGCCCCTGATTCTTCCTGCAAAAGTGCCTAATTTGCTGATTAACGGCAGCTCAGGTATTGCCGTGGGTATGGCGACCAATATCCCTCCCCACAACTTGGATGAGGTGGTGACTGCCTGTTTACACGTCTTGCACAACCCAGAATGCACGATTGATGAGCTAATCGAGATCATTCCTGCTCCTGATTTTCCGACCGCCGGCATTATTTATGGTGTTCAAGGGGTTCGTGAGGGGTATCGCACCGGCCGTGGCCGTGTAGTGATGCGTGCAAAGACCCACTTTGAAGACCTTGATAAGGGTGCCCGTCAGGCGATCATCGTTGATGAATTGCCTTACCAGGTAAATAAAAAGAACTTGCTCGAGCGGATTGCCGAGTTAGTCAATGAGAAAAAAGTAGAAGGCATTTCTGATCTGCGTGATGAGTCTGATAAGTCAGGTATGCGCGTAGTCATCGAGCTTAAGCGCGGTGAAGTACCTGAAGTGGTTCTTAATAATTTATACAAGAGCACTCAACTGCAAGACAACTTCGGTATGAACATGGTGGCCCTGGTAGATAACCAGCCACGCCTGTTGAATCTGAAGCAAATGCTGGAGTACTTCTTGCAACATCGTCGCGAAGTAGTGACGCGTCGTACGATTTTTGAATTACGCAAAGCGCGTGAGCGTGGCCATGTCTTAGAAGGTTTAGCAGTTGCGTTAGCAAACATTGATGAATTTATTGCCATTATTAAAGCTGCTGCAAACCCTGTAGTTGCTAAGCAAGAATTGATGAGTAAGGCTTGGGACTCCTCCATGGTGCGCGAGATGTTGGCGCGTGCCGAGACGGATACTCCAGGCGGTCGCAATGCTTACCGTCCCGAAGGTTTGTTGCCAGAGTACGGCATGCAAACTACTGGTCTCTATCGTTTGTCTGATAGTCAAGCACAAGAAATTTTGCAGATGCGTTTGCAGCGCTTGACTGGCCTTGAGCAAGACAAGATCGTCAATGAGTACAAAGATGTCATGGCAGAGATTTCAGATTTGCTCGACTTACTTGCTAAGCCGGAGCGTGTCACTCAAGTCATTGAGTCTGAATTGAAAGAAGTGCAAGCAGAATTTGGTATTGCTGGTGGTGACTCTGGCCGTCGTTCATTTATTGAAATGAATGCAACCGAGTTGTTTACAGAAGACCTGATCACTCCGCAAGATATGGTGGTCACGCTCTCGAACACGGGCTACATGAAGAGCCAGCCATTGAGTGAATACCGTGCGCAAAAACGAGGTGGTCGTGGCAAACAAGCTGCAGCTACCAAGAATGAAGATTGGATTGAGACACTCTTCGTTGCCAACACGCATGACATCATCCTGTGCTTCTCTGATCGTGGACGTATGTACTGGCTCAAAGTGTGGGAAGTTCCACAAGGTAGCCGAAATTCACGCGGTAAGCCAATCGTGAATATGTTCCCTCTGATTGAGGGCGAAAAGATTACTGTGATTCTCCCGATCAAGGGATATCAAGATGATCATTATGTCTTCATGGCGACGAGCTTGGGTACAGTGAAGAAGACGCGTTTGTCTGACTTCTCTAATCCACGTAAGGCTGGAATTATTGCTGTCGACTTAAATGAAAACGACTTCTTGGTTGGTGCAGCAATTACGGATGGTCAGCATGATGTGATGCTGTTCTCCGACGCTGGCAAAGCAGTACGCTTTGACGAGAACGATGTGCGTCCAATGGGTCGTACTGCACGCGGTGTGCGCGGTATGAACTTGGGTGAAGGTCATCAAGTAATTGCTATGTTGGTTGCCCCAGCCGAAGCTGCTGAAGGCGCTGAAGCAGCAGTCGTTGATCCAAATGGTCTCGCAATTCCGAGCAGTGTATTAACTGCAACAGAAAATGGTTTTGGTAAACGCACTCCGATTGGTGAATATACCCGTCATGGTCGTGGCACCAAAGGCATGATTGCGATTCAAACAACTGAGCGAAACGGAAAAGTAGTTGCCGCTGCTTTGGTATCTCCAGAAGATCAAATTATGTTGATTACTACTGGCGGTATTTTGGTGCGCACTCGTGTTTCGGAGATTCGTGAGATGGGGCGCGCAACTCAAGGCGTTACTTTGATCAATGTGGATGAAGGTACCCGTTTGTCTGGCTTGCAGCGGATTGCTGAAAGCGATTCTGATGATGAGAGTGATCTTGAAGATGGTGAAGACGGTGATCCAGCACTTGATTCCAATCCTGATGAAGCTGGTGATGCCTAATTGGCATTCATTTAAGGTTAATTAACTCATCATGACGTTTGACCGCCGCATTTTCAATTTCGCTGCGGGGCCTGCCACCTTGCCTGAAGAGGTATTGAAGCAGGCTGCTGCAGAGATGTTGAATTGGCAGGGCTTGGGTGCAAGCGTCATGGAAGTGAGTCATCGGGGCAAAGAGTTTATGGCCTTGTATGCGGAAGTATTGCAAGACTTACGTATTCTCATGGACATTCCGGATTCCTATGAAATATTGATGCTTCAAGGTGGTGGCTTAGGTCAGAATGCTGCCATACCCATGAACCTGATGCCTTTAGCCAAGAATGGCCCAAAGGCAGATTTTTTAGTAACTGGCGTTTGGTCGGAAAAGTCGTATAAAGAGGCAGACAAGTATGGTGTTGCTCATTTAGCAGCGTCTTCTGCGGCTGAAAAATTCAATACGATTCCTGCGAGATCTACTTGGCAACTATCAGATGATGCTGCTTACGTTCATTACTGTGCGAACGAAACCATTGGTGGCGTAGAGTTTCCAGATGTACCTGATGTCGATGGCAAGCTCTTGGTTGCTGATATTTCTAGCAATATCCTTTCCAGAGAAATCGACATTACAAAGTGTGGCGTTTGGTTTGGTGGCGCACAAAAAAATATTGGCCCATCTGGCGTAACGATTGTGATCGTTCGCAAAGATTTGATGGGACACAGCATGAAAATTACCCCATCGATTTGGGATTGGTCTAAACAAGCAGCAACTGACTCCATGTTAAATACGCCGCCCACTTTCTCGATTTATATGGCGGGACTCGGTTTTAAGTGGTTACTCAAGCAGGGCGGTATCAAAGCGATTGAGAAACGCAATCAAGAAAAAGCAGACTTGCTTTATCACTTTGTGGATCAGAGTACTTTGTATGACAATCGTGTTACCAAAGAATATCGCTCCAGAATGAACGTCACCTTTTTCCTAAGGGATGAAAATTTAAACGCCCAGTTCCTGGAGCAATCCACTGCAGCAGGCCTGGTTGCCTTGCGTGGCCATAAGGCGGCAGGCGGTATGCGCGCGAGTATTTACAACGCAATGCCATTGGAAGGCGTCAAGGCCTTAGTGGAATTTATGCGTGACTTTGAAAGGCGTGCCTAATGAGCTCCAAAGACCAGAGTACAGAAGAACAGCGCCTGGCGCCCATCCGCGACAAGATTGATGCACTAGATGCACAGATCTTAGATTTGTTATCACAGCGTGCAAAAGCTGCCCAAGAGGTTGGCCACATTAAAGGCGGATTCTCATCACCAGTATTTAGGCCGGAGCGTGAGCGTCAAGTCGTTGCGCGCTTACAAGAGCTCAGCAAGGGCCCGTTGTTGTCTGATGGTATTGCAGCAATTTGGCGTGAGGTAATGTCTGCTTGCCGTGCCTTAGAGGCTCGTCAAACAATTGCCTATCTTGGACCCGTAGGAACATTTTCAGAGCAAGCAGCCCAAACCTATTTTGGCCACTCGATTGCGGGTCTTCCTTGTAACAGTTTGGATGAAGTATTTAAAGCGGTAGAGAAGGGCGCGGCGCAGTTTGGTGTTGTGCCTGTAGAAAATTCCAGTGAGGGTGCAATTTCAAGAACCTTGGATTTGCTTTTAGATTCTCCGATGCGGATTAGTGGTGAAGTAGTGCTGCCTATTCGCCACCATCTTCTAACGAAGAGCGGTAGCTTAGATGGCGTAACTACGGTTTGTGCTCACGCCCAAGCGTTGGCGCAATGTCAGCAATGGTTGAGTTTGCATGCACCCCACTTAAATCGTCAGGCAGTTAGCAGTAATGCAGAGGCTGCTCGTCTGGCTGCCAACGATCCTAATTTGGCGGCAATTGCTGGTGACCCTGCTCAAGAAGCGTATGGATTGCAGGCGGTCGCTGCACAGATTCAAGATGATCCGCATAACCGCACACGTTTTGTCGTGGTTGGTACTTACGAATGTCAGCCCACCGGTAAAGATCAAACCTCTCTAGTTCTATCGGTGGATAACCAGCCGGGTGCTGTGCATCGTTTATTGGAACCCTTAGCTAAACATGGTGTTTCCATGAATCGCTTTGAGTCTCGCCCCGCTCGCAAAGGCACTTGGGAGTACCACTTTTATATCGATGTATCGGGACATGCTGCAGATGCAAAAGTAGCTAAAGCATTGGAAGAGTTAAAAACGACAGCTGCTTTTTATAAAAACCTTGGCTCATATCCTCATTCAGCATGACATCAAAATCTAATATTGGTTTAAAGCATATCCATGCGATAGCACCCTATGTTGGCGGGCGACCTATCAGTGAGGTTGCACGTGAGTACGGCCTTGATGAAAATAAGATTGTGAAGCTCGCATCCAATGAGAACCCATTGGGTATGCCAAAGTCCGCGCAAGATGCAATGCTCAAGGCTGCGAGTGACTTAGGTCGCTATCCAGATTCGAATGGCTTTGAATTAAAGAATGTTTTATCAGTGCGCTTAGGTATTCCAGCGGATTGGATTACCTTGGGCAATGGCAGTAACGACATTTTGGAATTAGCTGCACGCGCAGTAGCTCAAGCTGGCGATGAGGTGATTTTCTCTAAACATGCCTTTGCGGTTTATCCATTAGCGACACAAGCTGTTGGCGCTAAGGCGATTGAAGTGGCTGCAACTGCAATGTATGGTCATGACCTGCCTGCCATGTTGCAAGCAGTTAAAGCATCAGGTGATAAAGCGAAGTTAGTGTTTGTGGCTAACCCAAATAATCCGACCGGCAGCTACTTAACTGCTAAAGAGATCGAAGATTTCTTAATGGCTGTACCTACTCATGTGGTGGTCGTATTGGATGAGGCTTACAACGAGTACCTTACCCCAGAGCAGCGCTATGACGCTATTGCATGGGTGAAGCGTTTCCCTAATATGATTTTGTCTCGTAGCTTCTCAAAGGCTTACGGCTTAGCAGGTCTACGGATTGGCTATGGCGTAGCGCAGCCTGCTTTGACTGATTTACTCAACCGCATTCGTCAGCCATTTAATGTGAATAGTCTTGCACAAGCTGCGGCGATCGCCGCGTTCCAAGATTCTGCTTTCTTGCAGCAAGGCTTTGAATTAAATCGCGCTGGTTTAGCTCAACTGACGCAAGCATTTGATGCGCTTGGCTTAACTTACCTTCCGTCGGCTGGCAACTTTGTATTGGTGAGAGTGGGTGTGGATGATGGCGCAGGCGCTCGCATTAATTTAGAACTACTCAAGCGCGGCATTATTGTTCGCCCAGTTGGCAACTATGGTTTGCCACAATGGTTACGTATTTCTATCGGCTTACCTGAAGAGAATGCAGCCTTTATTGATGCCCTTAAAGATATCTTGGCGCAGCAGTAATTCAAGGCCAATTAGAAAAATTTCATAAGCCAATGGCCATCATTAATCCATCCAGTAATTACGGAACCGTCGCGATTGTTGGTGTTGGTTTGATTGGTGCTTCCTTAGGTCTAGCATTAAAAAAAGCGGGAGTGGTCAATCAGGTCTTGGGTGTTGGCCGTAGTGCCCCGAATCTAGATCAAGCTCTTAAGATGGGCGCTATAGATTCTGTAGTTGACCTAGCTAAGGCGGCTAAGCAAGCCGACGTGATTGTATTGTGCATGCCAGTGGCGCAGATGCGCGCAGCCTTTGAAGTCATCGAACCTCATCTTGAGCCCAGAACAATGATTACCGATGCGGGCAGCACTAAGGGTGACGTGATTTTGGCTGCCAAAGAAGTCTTGGGCAAAAAAGCCTGTCAGTTTGTACCGGCTCATCCGATTGCGGGTGGTGCGCAACATGGTGCCAGTGCAGCGAAAGCGGATTTATTTGAGGGCAAGCAAACCATCTTGTGTCCGCTACAAGAAAACTCCCCACAAGATATAGATTTAATCGAAGGCTTTTGGCAGTCAGCTGGCTCCGTTGTTAAAAAGATTTCCTGTGTCCAACATGATGCGATTTATGCGGCAGTCTCTCATTTGCCACACCTCTTGTCTTACGCATTAATGGCCAGTGTTGTGAACTCAGAAGATGCTGATCAAAAACTCAGTCATGTGGGCGCAGGCTTCAAGGATTTCACCCGTATCGCTGCCTCGAGTCCCGAGATGTGGCGAGATATTTGTTTGGGCAATCGCACAGCAGTTCTTAAAGAGCTTGATCAATATTTGCTCATCGTGAACCACATGCGTAAATTGATTGCTGAGAATGATGGCGTAGGCTTGGAGAAGTTATTCAACAAGGCCAGTAAAGCACGCCAAGATTTGGATGAGCTTTGATGAGTGGCTTGCCGAATATCAGAATTGGACCATTCAAGCGAGCACAAGGCTCAATTGTCTTGCCTGGATCAAAAAGTATTTCAAATCGCGCCTTGTTACTAGCCGCCCTATCTTCAGGCACAACAACCCTCAAAAATCTACTAGATGCTGACGATACCCAGGTGATGCGTAATGCGCTTCGCCAGCTGGGTTTATCGATAATTGATCTAGCTGATAATGTCTGCGTGGTTGAAGGTTGTGGTGGTAAGTTCCCAGTGCAAAACGCAGATCTCTTTATGGGTAATGCTGGTACGGCAATTCGTCCGCTAACAGCAGCCCTAGCAATGCAAGGTGGTAACTATCGTTTATCAGGTGTACCCCGTATGCACGAAAGACCCATTCGAGATTTGGTAGATGGTCTGCGCCAAGTGGGTGCAAAGATTGATTACGAATTGCAAGAAGGCTATCCGCCAATCAAGATTCTTGCTGCGGATATTGCAATTCAAGATGTGGTGAAGGTACGCGGCGATGTCTCTAGTCAATTCCTGACTGCCTTGTTGATGGCCTTGCCTTTGGTTGCAAAAGAGCCTGTCAAGATTGAAGTTATTGGCGAATTGATTTCTCGTCCTTATATCGATATCACGCTCAAGCTGATGGCGCGCTTTGGCGTCAAAGTAGCTTGCCCTGATGCGCAGTCGTTTGTGATTCCTGCTAAGACTTCTGATGCGGTATATCAAAGCCCTGGAGCGCTTTCTGTGGAGGGTGATGCATCTTCTGCTTCTTACTTCTTGGCGCTTGGCGCGATTGGTGGTGGACCAGTGCGTGTATTAGGTGTTGGAAGTGAAAGTATTCAGGGTGATGTGGCTTTTGCTGATGCGCTCGCTTTAATGGGTGCGAAGATTTCGTCGGGCGAAGATTGGATTGAAGTTGCTGGCGTTCAGAATGCTAACGGCAAGCTCAATGGCATCACGATCGATTGCACGGAGATTCCGGATGCGGCGATGACTTTGGCTGTTGCGGCTTTATTTGCTGAAGGCCCCACTCGCTTAAATAATATTGCGAGCTGGCGCGTAAAGGAAACTGATCGTATTGCGGCCATGGCCAAGGAATTAAAGAAGGTGGGCGCTATTGTCGAGGAGGGCGCCGATTACATCGTGGTGCAAGCCCCCACATCATTCGCCGACTGGAAGTCTCCTGCTCAGGGTATCGATACTTATGATGACCATCGCATGGCAATGTGCTTCTCATTAGCTGCTTTTGGCCCCTATGCTCTCCAGATCAATGACCCTAATTGCGTTGCCAAAACCTTCCCCACTTACTTTGCTGAATTTGCAAAGATCGTCTCCTAAAAGCCCTTTTTAATGAATTTGCCGCCAGTCATCGCCATTGATGGACCTACAGCCTCTGGCAAAGGGACTGTCGCCTCCTTAGTGGCTGAAAAGTTGGGCTTTCATTATCTGGATAGTGGGGCGCTATATCGTCTGGTTGCCTTGGGTAGTCAAAAAGCGTCCATTGATCCTCAAAATGGCCCAGAACTGGGCATTTTGGCTACAAAACTAGTGATTTCGTTCAAAAATGGCCAAATTTTGCTCAATTCGGAAGATGTGACAGATGCTATTCGTACCGAAAGCATTGGTTTGCGCGCATCCGCAATAGCAGTACATCCAGAGGTTAGGCAGGCTTTAGTGGGTGTTCAGCATAGTTTTAGGGTGGCTCCAGGCTTGGTTGCTGATGGTCGCGACATGGCAAGTGTGATTTTTCCAGATGCTGTTCTGAAGATTTTCCTCACGGCGACAGCCAAGGCTAGAGCAGAACGTCGGTATAAGCAATTGATAGCTAAGGGAATTTCTGCTAAACTAGAGGACTTGTTGCATGATTTACAAGAGCGCGACGCCAGAGACAGTAGTCGAGGTACAGCCCCATTGTTAGTCGCAGACGGCGCCGAAGTGCTGGAAACATCGGAATTATCGATAGATCAAGCAGTTAAGACGGTTTTGGATTGGCATCAATCAAAAGCAGCTTAATTTTTGGTGGGCAGTTAACAGAAGTAGAAGTAGAAGTAGAAGTAGAAGTAGAAGTTGTTTTGGCGTCTTAAGAAACTCTACAACGCGATTATCTAATTTAGCGTGTTTCTTGGGGCTTTTTTAACCTAACCCGTCAGGCCTTCTGGCGGCACAAAGTGAATATATAAATGTCTGAATCATTTGCAGAACTATTTGAAGAATCATTAACCCGATCGAATATGAAGACCGGCCAAGTTATTTCGGCTGAAGTACTTCGCATCGACCATAACTTCGTCGTTGTTAACGCTGGATTGAAGTCCGAAGCGTTTATTCCTGTTGAAGAATTCCATAACGACGCTGGCGAGATTGAAGTAGCTCCTGGCGATTTCGTTTCTGTTGCTATTGACGCTCTTGAAAACGGCTATGGCGACACAATCCTTTCCCGTGACAAAGCAAAACGCTTGGCATCATGGATGAATTTGGAAAAAGCACTTGAGCAAGCTGAGATCGTTACCGGTACTGTTACCGGCAAGGTTAAAGGCGGCTTGACTGTCATGGTTAACGGTATCCGCGCATTCTTGCCTGGATCACTCGTTGATACACGCCCAATTAAAGACACCAGCCCTTACGAAGGTAAGACGATGGAGTTTAAGGTTATCAAGCTTGACCGCAAGCGTAACAACGTAGTGTTGTCACGTCGTGCAGTTGTTGAAGCTAGCCAAGGTGAAGAGCGCGCGAAGTTGATGTCTAACCTCAAAGAAGGTAGCGTTGTTCAAGGTATCGTTAAAAACATTACTGACTACGGCGCGTTCGTGGACCTCGGTGGTATCGATGGCCTCTTGCACATTACCGATTTGGCATGGCGTCGTGTGCGTCACCCAAGCGAGATGTTGACTGTTGGTCAAGAAGTGACCGCAAAGATTTTGAAGTTCGATCAAGAGAAGAACCGTGTTTCACTTGGCGTGAAGCAACTTGGTGATGATCCATGGGTTGGTATCGCTCGTCGTTACCCACCAAATACCCGTTTATTCGGTAAGGTAACCAACCTGACTGACTACGGCGCGTTCGTAGAAATCGAATCTGGTATTGAAGGTTTGGTACACGTTTCTGAAATGGACTGGACTAATAAGAACGTTGCTCCAAGCAAAGCTACTGCATTAGGAACCGAAGTGGAAGTCATGGTTCTGGATATTGATGAAGACAAGCGTCGTATTAGCTTGGGCATCAAGCAGTGCAAAGCAAATCCATGGGAAGAGTTCTCACGTGGCCAACAAAAAGGCGACAAGTTGACTGGCGCAATCAAGTCTATTACTGACTTTGGTGTGTTCATTGGCTTGCCTGGCGGTATCGACGGTTTGGTTCACCTTTCAGACATTTCTTGGAATGAACCAGGCGAAGAAGCTGTTAAGAGATACAAAAAAGGCGATGAAGTTGAAGCTACTGTATTGGCTATTGATGTTGAGAAAGAGCGTATCTCTCTCGGTATCAAGCAGTTGTCTGGTGACCCTTTCAACAACTACACATCCGTAAGCGACAAGGGTAGCCTTGTAACTGGTACTGTGAAGGCTGTTGATGCCAAAGGTGCAACTATTCACTTGGCTGATGAAGTTGAAGCTTACTTACGTGCCTCTGAGATCTCAACAGATCGCGTTGAAGATGCACGCAATGTATTGAAAGAAGGCGATAGCGTAACTGCAATGATCATCAATATTGATCGCAAGTCACGTGTAATCAATCTTTCAATCAAAGCAAAAGACAGCTCTGACCAACAAGATGCTATGAGCAAGCTCCAAGGTGATGCGCAGTCCGGCACAACCAATTTGGGCGCTTTGTTAAAAGCAAAAATGGACAATCAAGGCTAAATCAATATCGCCGCTTTCCACTAGGAGAGCGGCGGTTTTTTATTGATAGATATGTCAGATCAAGAGCAACAAGCAATTACCCGTTCCGAGCTCGTGGAGAGTTTGGCGGAGCAGTTTCCCCAGCTACTACCAAGAGACGTAGAGTTGGCAGTAAAAACTTTGTTAGACACAATGACTCACGCTTTGGCCGAGGGCAAGCGGATTGAGTTGCGTGGTGTTGGCAGTTTTGTTTTGCATCACCGTCCTGCACGCACAGGTCGTAACCCAAAATCTGGTGAGAAGGTATTGATCCCAGAAAAGCGTGTTCCCCATTTCAAGCCGGGTAAAGAATTACGTGAGCGTGTTGATTACAAGCCTCTGAAGCAGGTGAGCCCTAAAGAGGGTTCTGGTGCCTAGTCACATAGCGCATATCCAGTGGTCCATTCGGACCATTTTTTTATTTAAGTTCTGCACAGCATGATTCAGATTGCTACCTCTTGGCTGCTATTAATACCAGTCATGTTTGGGATTGGCTGGTTGGCTAGTCGCTGGGATTTGCGCCTTGAAAATCGCATGGATGAGCGTGAGCGGATGCGTCAGCAGCGTTCAACCTTTAAAGGCTTAAGTCTCTTATTAAATGAGCAGCCTGATCAGGCAATTGAAACCTTGGTTAAGATCGCTCAACTTGATCCAGAAACAATCGATCTTCACTTTGCTTTAGGTAATTTATTCCGTCGCCGTGGTGAAACTGAGCGTGCAATTCGAGTGCACCAGCATCTGGCTAATCGCGATGACTTAAAGCCACGCGATCGAGACCACGCCGCCTATGAATTAGGCCGTGATTTTTTACGTGCTGGTCTATTAGATCGCGCTGAAGCATCATTAAATCGTGTGGGTGAAGGCAAGTTTGCTGCCCCAGCAAAAGAGAGTCTGCTCGAGATGTATCAAATTGAGCGGGACTGGAAAAAAGCCATCATTGCTGCTAGTGAGCTCGAGGCCTTACAAGGAAAATCACATCACACCGAGATTGCACAGTTTCATTGTGAGCTGGGTCAAGAAGCATTGCGTCGCAAAGATTTACCAGAGGTGGAGCAATCTGTTCAATTGGCATTACAAGCGGTCCCGCATCATGCGCGTGCACTCATTTTGCAAGGCGATTATTTGATAGCTATGGATCGCCCAGCTCAGGCAATCGATGTATGGGCTGTAATTGCGAAGACACATCCTGCTTATATGCATTTGCTAGCAGATCGGTGGATGGCTGCGCATACAGCGCTTGATAAGGTTGATTTAGGTTTAAGTGCGCTTTGTGAGTTGCTGCAAACCCAAGCCTCTGGTGAGTTGCTCGACATTGTACAAAAACATATGACCCAAATTCGTGGGGCACAAGCTACTGAGGTGATGCTAGTTGAGGTGATGCAGCATTCACCAAGTTTGAGTGCCCTCTCAAAATTGGCACAAACCCGTTTGGCGTTAGCTGAGGGTAATGGCACTCCAGAGCGAGTTTCTGATTTACAAGCGACATTGAGTTTATTGAAGCAGCGTACGACCAGTTTGGCTCGCTATACCTGTGGTAACTGCGGTTTCCGTGCGAGACGTTTTTACTGGCAGTGCCCAGGCTGTAATCATTGGGAGGCATACTCTCCAAGACGCAGTGAGGGAGCTGTTCCTAGCGGCCCTTCGATGTAATCTAAGCGGCAATTACTAATTAAATATTGAATTATTTGGAGCTATCTTGAAAGTCACTATTATTGGCAGCGGTTATGTTGGTCTTGTTACCGGCGCTTGCTTAGCAGAGCAGGGTAATAACGTTTTTTGTGTTGACGTAGATCCCAAGAAGATTGAGATTCTCAATTCTGGCGGCGTGCCGATTTACGAGCCAGGCTTAAAGGAGATGATTGAGCGCAATCGCGCTGCGGGCCGCCTGCAATTCTCGACTGATATTGCCGCCTCGGTTACCCATGGTGGTATTCAATTTATTGCAGTTGGTACTCCGCCAGATGAAGATGGTTCCGCTGATCTTCAGTATGTCGTAGCGGCAGCTCGTAATATCGGTCGTCACATGACCACCCCTAAAGTGATCGTCGATAAGTCGACTGTGCCAGTAGGTACGGCAGATAAAGTTTCCGCAGCGATTACCGAAGAGCTCAATAAAAGAGGGCTCTCACCAGAGCTTTGCTCGGTAGTTTCTAATCCAGAATTCCTCAAAGAGGGCGCCGCGGTAGAAGACTTCATGCGCCCGGATCGCATTGTGATCGGCACGCAAAATACCCCAGCAGGTCTGCGTGCTAAAGAGCAAATGCGCAAACTCTATGCCCCATTTAATCGCCACCATGAGCGCACCTATTACATGGATGTGAAGAGTGCTGAGCTCACTAAATATGCAGCCAATGCGATGTTGGCCACTCGTATTTCTTTTATGAACGAGTTAGCCAATCTGGCCGACTTAGTTGGTGCCGATATTGAAGCAGTTCGCCAAGGCATTGGCTCAGACTCCCGTATTGGTTATGGCTTTTTGTATTCCGGTACTGGCTATGGCGGCTCTTGCTTTCCAAAAGATGTTTCTGCCCTATCAAAGACTGCAATTGAGTATGGTCGCGACCTAAAGATTCTAGATGCAGTTGAAGCAGTAAACGAAGCTCAAAAGTACATTCTCGTAGAGAAGATTGAAAAACGATTTGGTGCTGACCTTAAGGGTAAGAAGTTTGCTATGTGGGGTTTAGCATTTAAACCAAATACCGACGATATGCGCGAAGCCCCTAGTCGAGTCATCATCCAGGAGTTAGTTAAACGCGGCGCCCAAATAGTGGCCCATGATCCTGTAGCGATGCCGGAAACTCGGCATTGCCTTGAGGTGGACTTTAAAGGTAATCCAGAAGGTCTTAAACAAGTCACTTTGGTGGATGATCCGATGCTTGCTACCCAAGGGGCTGACGCTCTCGTGATCGTGACTGAGTGGAAAGCCTTCCGTAGCCCTGACTTTGACCTTCTCAAAGCCAAACTGAAGAACCCTATCATCTTTGATGGCCGTAATCTGTATGAGCCACAAGCTATGCAAGAATTAGGCATTGAGTACCAGGGTATTGGTCGTCATAATTAATAGTAAGTGTAGAAATCCATAAGAGAGATTAGAGAGATTAGTTACATCGTGGAAAAAGCTAACCGAGAACAATTTTCTAAAGCCCGCTTGCTGGTAGTGGGTGACGTCATGCTTGATCGCTATTGGTTTGGTGATACGAATCGGATCTCCCCTGAGGCGCCAGTACCCGTTGTTCAAGTAGGCAAGATTGATGAGCGTTTAGGTGGCGCTGCCAACGTGGCTCGTAACGTTGCAGCTCTTGGTGCTAAGACAACGATCTTGGGTGTAATTGGCGATGATGAGCCAGGACGACACGTTACAGATCTCTTGAAATCCAGTGGCGTTGATAGTCAATTAGAAGTTGATGGCAAAGTGCCCACAACTGTGAAGTTACGAGTTATCGCAAGACAGCAGCAGTTGATACGTTTGGACTTTGAAGAGGCTCCTAGCGAGTCAGCACTTGCCCATAAGTTAGAGCGCTATGAAAAGCTCGTAGGTGATGCTGATGTGGTGATTTTGTCTGACTACGGTAAAGGCGCCTTAGGTCAGGTAGCCTTGATGATTGAACAGGCGCGCGCTCAGAAGAAAATGATTCTCGTTGATCCTAAAGGGGACGATTACGCTAAATATCGTGGCGCCACAGTACTTACTCCAAACCGTAGCGAGCTCCGCCAAGTCGTGGGTAAGTGGACTAGCGAAGAAGACTTAACCAAGAGAGCGCAAGATCTTAGAAAGTCATTGAACCTTGAAGCCTTATTGCTGACCCGCTCAGAAGAGGGTATGAGCTTATTCACTGAGGCAGGCGTTAGTCACGTTAAAGCGCAAGCGCGTGAAGTATTTGATGTATCGGGCGCTGGTGATACGGTCATTGGCACTCTCGCAGTGGCAATGGCAGCAGGTTGGCCGCTTGAAAGAGCGATGGCTTTGGCCAATCGGGCTGGTGGTATTGTGGTTGGTAAGTTGGGTACAGCTACCGTTACTTCTGAGGAATTGCAATGACCATTATCGTGACCGGCGCGGCTGGCTTTATTGGCGCCAATATTGTTCAGGCGCTCAATGCCCGTGGCGAGAAAAATATTATTGCGGTCGATGATTTACGCCCCGCTGATAAGTATCGCAATCTTGCGGATTTAGACATCATTGATTATCTTGATAAAGACGAGTTTCTGCAGGCATTTAGAAGCGGTCGTTTTGGCAAAGTGAGAGCAGTCTTTCATGAAGGGGCTTGCTCCGATACGATGGAAACCGATGGCATCTTCATGATGGCAAATAATTTCCGTTACACCATGGATTTGCTCGATATCTGTTCAGAGAAAAAAGTGCAATTACTCTATGCCTCCTCAGCTGCAACCTATGGTGGCTCAGATGTATTTATAGAGAGTCGCGAGCATGAGAACCCATTGAATATTTATGGCTACTCCAAATTCCTATTTGATCAAGTAATGCGTAAGCGCTTTGCTGAAAAAGCCAATGCTGCACAAGTGGTTGGTTTCCGTTACTTCAATGTATACGGCCCACGTGAATCGCATAAAGGTCGTATGGCTTCAGTGGCATTTCACCAATATCACCAATATAAAGCTAATGGCAAGGTAAAGCTTTTTGGTGAATATGGTGGTTATGCTGCTGGTGAACAAAGTCGTGACTTTGTATCAGTAGAAGATGTAGTGAAAGTGAATTTATATTTCTTGGATCATCCAGAAATCAGCGGGATCTTTAATCTCGGTAGTGGTCGTGCACAACCATTTAATGATGTTGCTCATGCGGTGGCTAATGCTATGCGCAAAATCGATAACGCCAATCCTGCTAGCTTAGAAGAGTTGGTCAAAGAAAAGGCAATTGAGTACATCCCATTCCCAGATGTACTCAAAGGTAAGTACCAGTGCTTTACGCAAGCGGATTTAACCAAACTGCGTGCTGCAGGATATTCAGAACCCTTCCTCAATGTGGAGCAGGGTGTCAGTCGCTATGTTGAGTGGCTTGAGGCCAACTCAGGCTTTTTGGCGAACCCCCTTTAAGTCAAGCGCCAACCCTCTTGTGAGTTGGTAACTCTGAAGGCTTAAGAGAGTCTCTACCTGGGGACTCTGACCATATTTTAGGCTAATATATTGCTTATAAAAACTAGGAGTTTTCTATGCGTAAGCACTCGCTAATTCAATCACTATTGTTATGCTGCAGCATAACAGTGCTGTCTAATTTTTCATTTGCTGTCCCCAATAAAGATGAAGTAGATATTGAGAATGTGAAGGCTCCGCCTAGAGATGTGAAGGATATTTTGCAGATATTGAGTCAGACTCGACAGGATCAGGCTCTAATAGAAAAGGCAAAAAAAGTACTTACTAAACCTCTGCCATCGACAAATGACCCTCGCGACCTAAATAATTACTACTATCAGCGTGCTGTTGCTGAAAATACACTAGAAAACTCCAAAGAAGCTTTAGAGAATTTTAAAAAAGCTGCAATTGACCACCCCAGCTTCGACATTGCAATGCAGTTAGATGAAAGAATGCAGTATGCCCAGCAGGAGGCATTAAGGGGCCACCTAGTTCTCGCTAAAAAAATAGCTGAAGAAACAAAAGCAATGATTCCTAATAATCTTGGCGGTTGGAAGATTAGTACTGGGCAAAATATTGTCAATATATGTTTGCGAATGGGAGATTTTGAATGCGCTAATAAAGCCTTGGCCACCCTTGAAAATGACTACTCTAATCTAATTAGCGTAGCTAGAAATCCAAACTTTATATATAAAACTAACTGGCAATTGGGTTACGAGCGGGCTCGTGGCAGAGTATTTATGTCGGAAGGTAAATTTATTGAAGCCGAGAGGAGCTTTAGAACTGCTCTGAGCTTAAATAAAACTATTCTTGACAACGTCAAAGATAGTAATAAAGATGCCTTGGATAATGAGGTCAGAGTATTGCAGGATATTTCAAGTACGCCCAGATATGCCTATGGGCAAAGAGTTGGTTTATATAACCAACTAGCAAATGCTTTTCTAGGTCAGCGACGTTTAATTGATGCTGAATATTGGGCGAGAGAGTCGGTTGTACTGGCGATTAATCGCGAGGGGGTGAATTCTGCAAGCACTTGTTTTGCATTATTAACCTTGTCAAAAATTATTAGCGAGCAAGGGCGTCAGGCTGAGGCGGTAATGTTATCTCAGGCAGCCCTCAAGGTTGCAATGCAATCAACAAATTATTCTGCATCTCCATTAATTGCGGCAGCAAGAAAAGCCTTAGGTACATCATTGGCTGCGGATGGTAAATATGTACAGGCAGATAAAATATTCAATGAAATGTTGGATGGTATTAAGAGCGATCCTGAGCTTGCCTCAAGTTATCAATCCGGCGATCTCGATTGGGCTATTGCTTTAGTTAAAACAGGTAAAGCATCCCAGGCTGTGGCCATGACTACAGATATGCTTTCTAGGGCGGGCGCTCGAATGGAAATGAGTTCGCCACGTCTTGCGGCAATCAGAGCATTTAATGCATCTGCGCTTCAAGTGTCAGGACAAGGTTCTCAAGCACTATCTGAGTTCAAGCAATCCATTCCGATTCTGATTGATCAGGCGCGAAATGATTCAGAAAATTCCACCATAACGATACGGCAAACCCAAAGGATGATCTTTGTTTTAGAGGAGTATTTAGCCTCTTTAGCCCAGCAAGCAAAGACAGATTCATCAGGGGCGGCGGCTGCTGAAGCCTTCCAAATTGCTGATCTTGCTCGTGGGAGCGGTGTACAGCGTGCCCTTACTTCAAGTGCAGCTCGCGCGACTATTTCCGATCCGCAACTAGCATCTTTAGCTCGCCGTGAACAAGATTTGCAACAACGTATCAATACTTTGACGGAACTTTTGACTGGATTATTATCTGCCCCGACTGCGCAACAACTCCCTGCTGCTCAAGCCAAGATTCGTACTGACATCGCTACCTTTAAATCCCAGCGTGAGGATCTGAAAAAAGAGATTGAGAAAAAGTTTCCGGACTATGCTGAGCTAGTTGAGCCAAAACCACCCTCTGTAGAACGAACTCAAAAAGCGTTAAAGCCTGATGAAGTTTTGGTCTCATGGTATTTCACAGATAGCGTGGGTTATGTTTGGGCAATTAGCAAAGATAAACCGGTGCAGTTTTTTCAGCTTGCTGTTGGTCGTGCCCAAATTGCAAAAGAGGTAGCGCAACTACGTAAGTCTTTAGATCCAGGCGTTGCTACGATCGACGAGATTCCGCCATTCGATGTGGCTTTAGCAAATCAACTTTATCAACAAGTTCTTGCCCCAGTGCAGAGTGCATTTATTGGTAAGAAAGTGATGTTGACCGTGCCGCATGCAGAGCTTGGTCAACTGCCCTTATCCTTGTTAGTTACCAAGCCAACATCTCAACCTGCCAAAGGTGGCGCCACACCATTTAGTGGATATAAAACTGTTCCTTGGCTAACGCGGGATATTGCCGTTGCGCAGGTCCCCTCTGTTACTGCTTTAACAGCCTTACGTGCATTACCAGCCGGTAATCCAAATCGCAAAAACTTTATTGGTTTTGGTGATCCTTACTTTAGTAGCGAACAAGAAAAGTCTGCGCAAAAACAAGTAAAGGCTACTCAACTTGCGACTAGAGGTATTCCACTGTCATTGCGTAGTGCGCCTAAGACCTCTGGTGTAAGTTCTGCGGAGCTGGCCTTGCTTCCTCGCTTACCAGATACCAGTCTTGAGCTTGAAGAGATTGGTAAGGCGATTGGTGCTGGAGATGGCGATATCTTCTTGCATCGCCAAGCTTCTGTGAAGCAAGTCATGTCTACTGATCTCTCTGATCGCAAGGTAGTCATGTTTGCTACTCATGGTTTAGTTCCGGGAGAGCTCAATGGTCTTACTCAGCCCGCATTGGCACTATCCTCCCCGGATGTGACAGGTGATAAAGATGACGGACTTCTGACTATGGATAAGGTACTCACCTTAAAGCTCGATGCTGATTGGGTAGTGCTATCCGCATGTAACACTGCTGCCGGAGAGGGTGCTGGTTCTGAAGCAGTCTCAGGCTTGGGTAGAGCCTTCTTTTTTGCTGGTGCTAAAGCACTCTTAGTATCTAACTGGCCAGTTGATTCTGCGGCGTCTAGAACCATGATGACTGATCTATTTAAAAGCCAGCAAAAAGCTCAAGGTACCAGCAAGGCTGAGTTATTGCGTCAGGCCATGCTAAATCAAGTAGATCAAGGCGGCATGAAAGAAGGTAATACGATGAAATACTCCTATGCACACCCCTTGTTTTGGGCTCCTTTTGTAGTGGTTGGCGATTGATTTAATATCTATCAAATCACTTTTAACTATTTTTCTTATTTTGGAATGATGATGAAGCTTACTCAAATCTTACTTTTAACTAGTCTCATGACCGCAACTTTATGGGTCCGTGCGGCACCTTTAATTAGCGCCAAAGAAGCTGCTTTGCCAGCGGCATCTGGAGCATTAGCTACCCGTGGGATTTCACGGGGCCCATCTGTGAAGCTAGTCTCCCCGGAAGCTGACACTCCAGTCAGCTCCCCACTTGACTTCAAGGTTAACTTTGAAGCTCGCGGAGAAGGGAAGATTGATCCATCTTCAATCAAGGTTGTTTATATGAAATCCCCTTTTGTGGATTTAACACCAAGATTAAAAAATTCTATTAGCGCATCTGGTATTGATTTTTCAAAGGCGGATGTACCTTCAGGCTCTCACACAATCCGCGTGACAGCAAAAGATACTGATGGTCGAGAAACAAATACTATTTTCACTTTAGTCGTTAAATGATGAATTGCCCATACTGTCTCTCTGAAGTTGCTGAAGAGGCATCAGTCTGCAAGATCTGTACGCGGGATCTCTATTTATTCAAGCCCATGATGGCCAAGGTAGCAGAGCTCGAAAAGCGCCTTGAAGAGATTCCAAATCAAGATGCCTATGAGCATCGCATCGCACAATTGCAATTATTGTTAGATGAACAAGTTCAAAAGCAGGTTGAGCCAAGAGGCCTTGCTTTATCTATGCTGGATATTATTCTATACATCGGCATTCCTCTTGCGCTCTTATTGGCTGCACATGGATTGATCTCGATCGTTTACGATACTAAGCCACTGTACCTAAGGCTGATCTCTATGATCCTGCCTTTACCTTTCGGGTACTTCCTATTTAAAAGTACCACTCGCAAATTATTTCCTTGGTTTATGGGGGTAGTTTTTTTAGCTATTGCTTCTGTTATTGGCATGAGCTGGATGACTTCCTTAGTGGACGGGTCTCCAATTTGGCCTCAAAATACATTTGAATGGCGGGAAGTTCTAGAGTATTCCGCAAGTATCGCCTTTAGCTTCCTAACTGGGATGCTCCTCGGTGGGGTAGCCTATGCGACTAAACAAAGGCATTTACGAAAAGCAGCGATCAACCCCTTTCTTAAGGCGGTTGTTACGGGCTTGGGGGAGGGGCGAATCTCACCAACAAGCCTTCATGGCCTCATGAAGAAGTTACAAGAATACGGCGGTACTATTGTGGCACTTGGAACTACTGCGGTATCTATTTACACCGGTTTAAAAGGTATTATTGGCTGAGTAGGTTTCTCCTGATTTAGATGTCGTCTGCATAATTTCGTCAACATTCGTAATTTTCATTCGTTGTAATTGATCCACTCGCACTTTGTGTGAGTGGATTTTTTATTAACCGATGGAGATTAGATGAATCAATTATTAAAGTCTTTAGTATTTTCAGTATTTATAGCTGCCTCAAGTTTGGCTGCCGCGTCACCAATCAATGTCAATACTGCTACTCAATCTGAGCTCGAGAGCATTAAAGGGATTGGCCCCTCTAAAGCGAAGACAATTATTTCCGAGCGCTTAGATGGTGGACACTTTCAGGATGCCAATGACCTGCAAAAACGGGTTCGTGGAATTGGTATGAAATCTGTGGAAAAGATGGTAGATAACGGCTTAACTATTGAGGCGCCGAGTTCTTTTCGTGAACCGCATGGCCGCACCAATAAAGAGGGCTCGAAGACTGGCAGACGTGGCTCACGCGGTCAAAGTGGTACGCGCAATCATTCGGATCGTTCGGAACCAAGTCGCCGAAATTAAACCGTTTTACGTCTAGCCTAGCTTATGGCTAAAATGGTTTCATGAACACACCTTCTTACTTAACTATTTCACAGACCGTGGGTAATACGCCCCTGGTTCGTTTGCAACGTATCCCCGGCGCTGAAAATGATTCCAAAAATAATCTGATCTTAGGAAAGTTAGAGGGCAATAATCCAGCGGGGTCGGTAAAAGACCGACCTGCGCTGTCGATGATTCTGCGCGCACAAGAGCGTGGAGAAATTAAACCTGGCGACACCCTGATTGAAGCTACTAGCGGGAATACTGGTATTGCTTTGGCAATGACTGCCGCAATGTTGGGCTACAAGATGGTTTTGGTGATGCCTGAAAATCAAAGTATTGAACGTCGTCAAAGTATGGCTGCCTATGGAGCAGAACTCATTCTGACAGCAGCTTCTGGTGGCATGGAATTTGCGCGTGACTATGCATCACAGCTGCAGAAGGAAGGTCGTGGCAGATTATTGGATCAATTCGCAAATCCGGATAACCCGCGTGCTCATATCGAGACCACTGGCCCAGAAATCTGGCGCGATACCGATGGTCAAGTGACGCACTTTGTCTCATCAATGGGTACTACTGGAACCATTACCGGAGTTTCCACTTATTTAAAAACCATGAACCCCAATATTCAGATTATTGGCGCGCAACCAGAGGAAGGGTCGCAGATTCCAGGTATTCGTAAATGGGCTCCAGAATATCTGCCTAAGATTTATCAGGGTGATAAGGTTGATCGTATTGAGTATGTGAGCCAAGCAGATGCAGAAGAAATGGCTCGCCGACTTGCGGCTGAAGAGGGTATCTTCTGTGGCATCTCGGCTGGTGGAGCTTTAGTAGTTGCCTTGCGAATTGCTCGCCAAGTAGAAAACGCTACGATTGTCTTTATCGTTTGCGACCGTGGTGATCGCTATCTATCTACTGGTGTCTTTCCGGCGTAAGGCATTCAAGCTTCAGCATTAAGTCTGCTTCTGCTTTTTCTTATTGGTAGTCTTCTTGGATTTGGCTTTAGTGGATTCATTTGTCTTTGTTTTAGGCTTGCTGACCGGCACTACGCTTTGATTCTTGTACCCTAGGGCCTCTGCAAATTCTGCAACACTTTGTGCATAAAAGTAACTGCGGTTGTATTGCACAATGGTCAGAAAGTTATTCAAGCCAACTACATAACGCACTTGATCATTACCATCTTGATCGGGGTAGGGAAGGTCAACAATGAGCGCTTTACTTTGCGGCTCAACGCCACCCAGCTGTAGATCACCTTGCTCTTTACTTAGAATTCCTTTGGTAATGAGTTCTTCAATAGTGTATTTGAGCTGAGGCTCACCATCAGCTAGTGCTATTGCTTCGCTGATCGCTGCTTCCTTTACGGGGAAGTAAATCGGCATCCCTGGTTGCCAGCCATGCTTTCTCATAAAGTTGGCAACGCTGGCAATGGCATCTTTGGGGTTTTGCTTAAGGTCAATCCTACCGTCTCCATCACCATCTACAGCAAAGTTACGGATGCTGCCAGGCATAAATTGCGGTAAGCCAATAGCTCCTGCATAGGAACTATTTTGATTGAGACAGTTATTAAAGCGAGACGGGCTCAAACCTTGATTGCTATTGTTTGCTGGTATGCTGCCGCCACCCTCGGTCCAGCACATGAGTATGAGTTCTTGAAGCTGATCTTTAAAGAACTGTTCTCTACTTGCTTTATTGGGGGTATCTGGATAGCTGAAGGCTAACGTAGAAAGTACATCCTTTACTCGAAAATTTCCAGTTTGACGACCATAAATGGTTTCAATGCCAATAATGGACACAATGACTTCAGCTGGGACACCAGACTCTTGTTCAACTTTACTGAGGAATGCTTGGTTTTGCTCCCAAAAAGCCTTGCCAGCCTTCAGACGAACTGGCTCAATAAAGCGCTTGCGATAGGCCACCCAATTCTTTTTAAAGCTGCCCGATGGGGGTAACACCAATTTGCGAATAGAGGGAATCGTTTTAGCATCTGAGAAGCCTGATTCAAGGCTTGATTGAGGGATTCCCTGGGTTTGAGCAATTTGAGTCAAGAGCTGGTTGAGGCTTTGGCTAAAACGGACTTCTGTCGCAACATCTTCAGACTGGTTTACGATAGTCTCTGTAGGGCTAACTTGCTGAACACGGGTACTAGAACAGGCGCCAAGTAGCAGCGCTACTAGTAGTGTTGAGGCAAGATAAGAGACGCGAAAATTCATAGATATGAGGATGGGTTTTTGAAAAGTTGGTGGGTTTAATTAGATTATAAAAAACTACAGTTTTGCTATTGAGGATTTCTAGTAATGACAACAGGATACATAACTCATCCAGATTTTCTAAAACATGAGATGGGTAGCCATCATCCTGAGTGCCCGGAGCGGATTCAGGCAATCAATGATCAGTTAATTCGTAGTGGCATCGATCGCTTTCTGCAGCACCTAGATGCCCCCTTAGCAACTGAAGAGCAACTAGAGTTAGTTCATAGCCCAGATCATATTGCCTTTGTTAAAGAGCGCTCACCAGCGAGCGGTTACTTTATGCTCGATGGTGACACCATCATGAACCCCCATACTTGGAGCGCTGCGCTACGTGCAGCTGGTGCTGCCATTGCAGGTGTTGATGCGGTCATGAAGGGTGAAGTTGAAAATGTGTTTTGTGCGATTCGCCCCCCTGGGCATCACGCAGAGCCAACTCGCTCAATGGGATTTTGTGTTTTTGATAACGTTGCTGTAGCAGCGCGATATGCGATGGAGGCATACGGTATCGAGCGGGTGGCTATCATTGATTTTGATGTTCATCATGGTAATGGGACCGAAGCGGCATTTTTTAATGATCCCAATGTGCTCATGTGTAGTTTCTTCCAGCATCCGTTTTATCCATATAGCGGCTTAGATAGAGCAAGTAATATGGTGAATGTACCGCTTCCAGCATCTACGCGTGGTGATGTAGTGCGCTCAATAGTGGAGGAGCAATGGCTACCACGCCTACGGGATTTTGAGCCTGAGCTGATCATCATTTCTGCGGGTTTTGATGCTCATCGTGAAGATGACTTGGGTCAGATGGGTTTAGTGGAAGATGACTATGCTTGGATTACTAAGCAGTTGAAAGGCGTTGCTAACCAATACGCTCAGGGTCGTATCGTCAGCTGTCTGGAGGGTGGTTATAACCTTTCTGCTTTGGGTCGTAGCGTGGTGGCGCACGTCAAAGCACTTGCTGATATTTAATTGAAGTCAGATTCTAGAAATTTAGAAACAAAGAAGATTAATATTTAAGGAGCGCATGGCTAATATTTTTGAGCAGGGCTTAGAGCGTAATCCTGCAAACTTCACTCCAATTACCCCGTTATTGTTTCTGGAGCGTTCGGCTCAAGTCTACCCAGATCGTTTGGCGGTGATTCATGGCAAGCTTCGTCAAACTTGGGCTCAAACTTATGATCGTTGCCGTCGCTTAGCTAGCGCCTTGCAAAAGCAGGGCATTGGCTTGGGTGATACGGTAGCTGTCATGTTGCCCAATACGCCACCAATGGTTGAGGCGCATTTTGGAATTCCGATGTCTGGGGCAGTATTAAATGCCTTAAATACACGCCTTGATCCTGAGTCAATCGCTTTTATGCTCAATCATGGCGAAGCAAAAGTCGTCATCGTAGATCCTGAGTTTTCGGGGGTGATGAAAAAAGCTCTTGAGATAGCCAGGAAAGAAAGTGGTCGTGAGTTTTTAGTGATTGATGTCGAGGAAACAGAGTTTGATGTTCCTGGTGAAAAGCTCGGCAAACTCACTTATGAAAAATTCCTGTCTGAAGGCGATCCTCAATTCGACTGGCAAGTGCCTGCGGATGAGTGGCAAGCCATTTGTTTAAATTACACCTCAGGCACTACAGGCAATCCAAAGGGAGTGGTGTATCACCATCGCGGCGCAGCGATCAATGCCATCTCGAATATTTTGGATTGGGATATCAGCAAGCACCCCACCTATCTCTGGACGCTCCCGATGTTCCATTGCAATGGCTGGTGCTTTCCGTGGACGGTCGCAGCACGTGCTGGTATTAATGTTTGTCTACGTCGCGTGGATGCACAGCATATTTTTGCCGCCATTAAAGATCATGGCGTAACCCATTACTGCGCCGCTCCAATTGTGCACAACCTATTAGTTAACGCCCCTGACGAATTAAAGCAAGGGGTACCTGTAGGTGTAAAAGGCTTAATCGCAGGCGCTGCACCTCCTGCATCCATCATTGAAGGGATGGAAAAGCTGGGGTTTGATTTAACCCATGTCTATGGGTTAACGGAGACCTACGGACCAGCAGCGGTATGCGTCAAACAAGATGAATGGAATGATCTTGATATTGGTGAGAGGGCCCGCCTCAATGCTCGCCAAGGTGTCCGCTACCACCTGCAGCAGGCGATAGCTGTTCTTGATCCTGAAACTCTTATGCCAGTCCCTGCCGATGGCGAGACGATGGGCGAGATTATGTTCAAGGGCAATATCGCCATGAAGGGGTATCTTAAAAATGAGAAGGCAAGTAAAGAGGCTTTTGAGGGTGGCTGGTTTCATTCTGGTGACTTAGCAGTGATGAACCCCGATGGCTATGTGAAGATGAAGGACCGTAGTAAAGACATCATCATCTCTGGCGGCGAAAATATTTCCTCTGTGGAGGTTGAAGATGTCCTTTATCGCCACCCAGCTGTCATGGCTGCTGCAGTAGTTGCGAAGCCAGACCCCAAGTGGGGGGAAACTCCTTGTGCCTTCCTAGAAATTAAGCCGGGAATGGAGGTTACGCCAGCTGACATCATTGCCCATTGCAAGCAGCATTTAGCTGGTTTTAAGGTACCAAAAGCCATCGTGTTCTGCGAGTTGCCCAAGACCTCTACTGGCAAGATTCAGAAGTTTGAACTTCGCAAGCAGGCTGGCTCGGCTTCAGCCATTGATGTCTAACACCAGCTCAGGCCGGGCGGATAAAATAGAGAAGTTACTCAAAAATAGAGATCAAGCATGAAAATCTTAGTGGCAGTAAAGCGTGTTGTTGATTACAACGTCAAAATTCGGGTGAAATCAGATAACTCCGGTGTCGATCTGGCAAACGTCAAAATGAGTATGAATCCTTTTGATGAGATCGCAGTAGAAGAGGCGGTTCGATTAAAAGAGGCTGGTGTGGCTACTGAGATAGTTGTGGTTTCTGCTGGCTCCACTCAGTGTCAAGAAACTTTGCGTACTGCCTTAGCTATTGGCGCAGATCGCGCGATCTTGGTAGAGACCGATGCTGAATTACAGCCCTTAGCTGTGGCAAAAATTCTCAAAGCGCTCTCTGAGAAAGAGCAGGCTCAAATCATCATCTTGGGTAAGCAGGCAATTGATGACGATAGTAATCAGACGGGGCAGATGCTAGCCAGCTTAATGGATATTCCGCAAGCAACTTTTGCTTCCAAAGTGGTAGTTGCCGATGGTAAAGCGAACGTGACTCGTGAGGTGGATGGCGGCTTGGAAACCATTGCGATTACCTTGCCCGCAGTCATCACTACTGACTTGCGTTTGAATGAGCCGCGCTATGTGACTTTGCCAAACATCATGAAAGCCAAAAAGAAGACCTTGGAAATCATGAAGCCGGAAGAGTTAGGTGTTGATATTGCCCCACGCCTCAAAACCCTCAAAGTAGAAGAGCCACCAAAGCGCTCTGCCGGCGTAATGGTGGCTGATGTAGCGGCTTTAGTAGATAAACTTAAAAATGAAGCGAAGGTAATTTAAATGGCCGCACTCGTTATTGCTGAACACGATAATCAATCCTTAAAGGCTGCAACGCTCAATGCCGTAGCAGCTGCACTGCACTGCTCATCTGAGGTAGATGTTTTGGTTGCTGGTAATCAGACGGATGCTGCTGCTGCCGCTGCAGCGAAAATTACTGGTGTACGTAAGGTGATTCAAATTGACGCACCTGCATTGGTAGATCAATTAGCTGAGCCTTTGGGTGCGCAAATTTTATCAATTGCAAGTACTTACAGCCACATCCTGGCACCAGCAACTGCCAACGGTAAGAACGTCTTGCCACGCGTTGCTGCCAAACTAGATGTAGCGCAATTATCTGATGTCACTAAGGTTGTCTCACCGGATACCTTTGAGCGTCCTATCTATGCGGGTAATGCGATTGCTACTGTGCAATCAGCTGATCCAGTAAAAGTGATTACCGTTCGTACAACCGGCTTTGATCCGGTCGCTGCCACTGGTGGTTCTGCCGCCATTGAAAAAGCAGCGTTAGCCGACAGTAAAGTTCAATCTTCTTTTGTGGGTCGTGAGCTGACTAAATCTGATCGCCCTGAGCTCACTGCTGCCAAGATTATTGTTTCTGGTGGTCGTGGTTTGGGTTCTGGTGAAAAGTATCAAGAGATTGTTGTGCCTTTAGCTGACAAGCTCGGTGCTGCGCTTGGTGCATCACGAGCTGCAGTAGATGCAGGTTATGTTCCAAATGATTACCAGGTAGGTCAGACCGGCAAGATTGTTGCCCCGCAACTGTATGTTGCCGTTGGCATCTCTGGTGCTATCCAGCATTTAGCGGGCATGAAGGACTCTAAGGTGATCGTCGCGATTAATAAAGATCCTGAGGCACCAATCTTTAGTGTTGCTGATTATGGTTTAGTTGCCGATTTGAATACTGCTGTTCCAGAATTAACTAACTTACTTGGTTAAGGCATTTAAGAGACCTCTTTAACTTTCTTTACCTCCGATCTATAGGAACATCTATGCCGTATGTAGCCCCAGTAAAAGACATGCTATTTGTGATGAACGAATTAGCGGGGCTATCTGAAGTTGTTTCTTATCCTTCTTATGCTGAGGCTGGCGCTGATGTAGATTTAGCCCCTGTGATTTTGGAAGAGTCTGCCAAATTTAATCAAGATGTTGTAGCACCTCTCAATTGGCCGAGCGACCAAAAACCTAGCTCACTAAAGGCTGGTGTCGTCACTACTTCTCCTGGCTTTAAAGAAGCTTTTGAGCAATTTGCTGCAGCAGGCTGGCAAGGTGTTGTGCACCCCGTAGAGTTTGGTGGTCAAGGTTTGCCAAAACTGATTGCTACGGCATGTTTTGAGATGGTCCACTCGGCAAGCCTGTCTTTTGCTTTATGCCCGATGCTGACGGATGGTGCGATTGAGGCTTTATTGACTGCAGCGAGTCCAGAGTTACAAGAGCGCTATGTGCCTAAAATGATCTCCGGGGACTGGACTGGATCCATGTGCCTTACTGAGCCCCAAGCAGGCTCAGACCTATCCATGGTGCGTTCTCGCGCAGTTCCTGAAGCGGATGGCACATACAAAATTTTTGGTACCAAGATTTATATCACCTATGGTGAGCACGACATGGCGAAAAATATCGTCCATCTTGTACTAGCTAGAACACCAGATGCGCCAGAAGGTGTGAAGGGCATTTCCTTATTTGTAGTACCGAAGTTTTTGGTAAACGCCGATGGTTCGCTAGGTGAGCGTAATGATGTGCACTGCGTCTCGATTGAGCACAAGCTGGGCATTAAGGCCAGCCCAACTGCAGTCTTACAGTTTGGCGATCATGGTGGCGCTACCGCTTACTTGGTTGGCGAAGAAAATCGTGGCCTGGAATACATGTTCGTCATGATGAATGCAGCTCGCTTTGCGGTGGGTATGCAGGGTATTGCAGTTGCAGAGCGTGCATATCAAAAAGCAGTTCAATATGCCAAAGACCGCGTTCAGAGTCGTGATCTAGAGGGCTCTCCAGGCCCTGTAACCATTATTCATCAGCCTGATGTGAAGCGGATGTTGATGACTATGCGCGGCTACATTGAAGCCTCTAGAGCCCTAGCGTATTACGCGGCAGCTGCTTACGATGCACAGCATGCCTCGCCTGATGAAGCAGCGCGTAAGCAGAATCAAGCCGTATATGAATTCTTGGTACCGATTGTCAAAGGCTTTTCAACTGAGATGTCGATCGACGTTGCGAGTTTGGGTGTTCAAGTGCACGGTGGTATGGGCTTTATTGAGGAGACGGGCGCAGCGCAACACTATCGGGATGCTCGCATTCTGACGATCTATGAGGGCACTACGGCAATACAGGCGAATGATTTGATTGGTAGAAAGACGGTGCGTGATGGTGGCGCAACTGCGAAGCTGTTCTCAGGCAGAATCCAGCAAACTGAAAAAGATTTAGCAAGTAGCGGCAGCGCAGATGCAAAGGCGGTATTGAAGCAGTTAACTCCAGCGCGAGAAGCGTTTGAAGCTTCCGTGGCTTACATTGTGGCGAATGCTAAAACAGACATCAAGGCAGTGTATGCGGGGAGTTTTGCTTACTTGCGTTTATGTGGCCTAGTATTGGGCGCGTGGCAAATGGCACGTGCTTTACTGGCTGCACAAGAGTTGCGTGCAGGAGACCCAAATTTCTATGACGCCAAGATTGCTACGGCACGCTTCTTTGCGGAAAATCTATTGCCACAATCTCAAGCTCTGGCAACTTCGATCTTAGAGAGCGGTCAATCCACTAATGCACTGACAGCGGAGCAGTTTTAAGATTTAAATAACTGACGCTGTCTATCACAAGTTATCTACCGAAAAAGCTATCCGCATTACTGGGATAGCTTTCTTGCTTCCTGAAGTTGGGAGATGAAAAATTGTTCGAATGCAATCGCTAAGAAGGTCATCATTACACCGGCACCAAGGACCAAAGAAAAAATCACCGTCAGTACAACTGGCCAACCAGACTGAGTAGCTCTGCTAGGGTCTAGGCCTGGATTAAATTGGGCATCCCACTTTTCATCTGCGCGTAAGCCATAAGTGATGGTGGTTAACCAACTAGCTTCAAGGGTAATGAAGCCGAAGGTGATGAGTACCCAACCCGGTGCAGAATGAAAGTGCGTATCTTTGAGAATCAACCAACCAGCGATTCCGCCGATAAAAGAAAATAATTGTGCCAAACCCCAAAAGGATTTCAATCCTTGTAAATAAAAACAGTTCAAGCCAGTTCCGGGAAAAAATAATCCGAGTGAGCAGAATAGGAGTTTATATTTTTTCATTCAGACTTTCAGTGATGGGCTAATGCAATAGTGAGCCATTTTTTATTTTGATGAATTGCTTTTTTGCATAAAACTTAAGACTTCTCGATCCGCGCCAATCATGAGTAGTTGATCGCCGTTGCGCACAATCGTGCGGTAATCATTTAATTCATAGAGGAAGTCATTTTCTAATTCCATGCGTTGGGGTGCGCAGGCCATTTTTGTACTGGCGATTTGATCTAGCGTAAAGCCTTTGGCATCTTCGGTGATGCGTGCAGTAAAGCGATTGCACCCAGTTGATCCGCTCACACGCTCACCATTGGCATCAAAAATGATTTGGATAGGGTTGCTATTGTCACCTTGGGGAATTTGTCGGGCACGCACCTCCCCTTTGCTGTTCGGTGCGAGATTCCATCGAACAAGCTCCCATTTGGTATTGCGAAACTCACTGCTCGGAGGGCTGGTTTTGGCGGAGCAGGGTGGAATCACATTGGCGCAGGCCGTCAAAAAACCCAAACCACAGCAAGAAAGAATGAGAAAAAAGCGCTCTATAGGGCCTTTGAATGGTCTAAAAGTGGCTATTCTCATGACAAAATTTCTGTAAGCTATTGTTTTTAATAATAATTTTATATTTCACTGGGTACCATTCTACTGTTGAAGCCAAAGAGGCGTTCACTTAAATAGGTGGATCAAGTAGGGGTTTTCGTCTAGAATATGAGGTTTTCCGCTATACCGTGCATTTGTTTTGTTAATTTGCGCTTTAGTTGGAGCCCAAGATTTTGTAGTAATTTCATTGGGTTGTAATCAACCTGTTTTCATTTTAGATTTTAAGGAATAAGTATGGTCGTCATTCGACTGGCACGCGGCGGTTCAAAGAAGCGCCCTTTTTATAGCATCGTGGCTACAGACAAGCGCAATCGTCGCGACTCGAACTTTATCGAGCGTATTGGTTACTTCAATCCACAGGCAGCAGCGACAGAGCAAGCAATGCGTATTGCTCAAGATCGTTTGACCTATTGGACTGGTGTTGGCGCGCAGATTTCTCCAACTGTAGTTCGTTTAATCAAAAACAATCCTGCGGTTTAAAGCCTTTAAATCCAAAGACCTTCTCTTCTCGATAAAGTCTTTGGTAGCAGAATTTACTAGTAGTGTTATTTGGGGAGTGGAGGTGATTTCAATATGAATACACCTTCCCTAAATGATTTGATTGAGCTCGGTGCAGTTCAAGACGCTCAAGGCTTACAGGGTCAGATTAAGGTTCGCCCTCATTCTCCCGATCCGGTAGCTCTCTTATCTAGCAAAGAACTTTGGTTATCTCTCATTCCTCGTCGGAGTGCTGGTGTTGCCGTTTCTCATGAGCAGGCTTCATTAAAGCTTTTCAAGGTGAAGCAGGCCAAGATGCATAGCGGTACGGTAGTAATTGCCTTGGATGGTATTTCTGATCGCGATCAGGCCGAAGCCTTAAAAGGTGCTCGCATCTTAGTTGCGCGTGAGGTGTTTCCCAAGACGGATAGTGATAGTTACTACTGGGTTGACCTGATCGGTTGTAAGGCAATCAATCTGCAGGGAGAGGGTCTGGGTGAGGTGATTGAAGTTAACGATAACGGCGCTCATGGAATCATTTCTCTTGGCGATGCACAAACCAAAACAGTAAAACAGTTAGTACCTTTTGTAAAAGAAGCAGTGCAAAATGTTGACTTGCCTAATAGGCTGATTACCCTAGACTGGCAGCCCGACTGGTAATCAGAAAAGTCATTAATCTCTAATATGCGCTTTGATGTAGTCACCTTATTTCCTGAAATGTTCTCTGCTTTAACGCAGTGGGGTATTACTGGACGTGCCTACGAACAAGGTCTGGCCAATATCAATCTTTGGAATCCTCGGGATTACTGCTCCGATCCCCGTAAGACTGTGGATGATCGAGCATATGGTGGTGGCCCTGGCATGGTCATGATGGCAAAACCTTTGGAAGATACTTTATTTGCTATTAAAGAGGCTCATCAGTCTCAAAATGTTGCTTCTGGTCCAATTTGCCTCCTTGCCCCTCAAGGAGAGGTCTTTTCTCAGAGGATAGCGAAAGATATCCTCAATTACGGTAATTTAACCTTCATTTGCGGTCGTTATGAGGCTGTTGACCAGCGTTTTATTGATCGAAACGTTGATTTACAGCTTTCGATGGGTGATTTCGTGGTTTCTGGTGGTGAATTGCCTGCCATGACCATGATGGATGCAGTTATTCGCCTCATTCCAGGCGCCTTAGGCGATGGGGATTCTGCCATTCAGGATAGCTTCATGAATGGTCTTTTGGACTATCCGCACTACACCCGCCCTGAAATATATGAAAATTTATCCGTTCCGGACGTGCTTTTAGGCGGACATCACGCTAAAATAGCGGACTGGCGTCGGCAAAAGTCTCTAGAGCTGACGCTAAGGCTCAGACCTGATTTAATTAAATCGGCAAGAGCTAATGGGTTGCTAAGTAAAGAAGATGAGCAATTTCTTCGAACGCTGTAAGTAATTATGGTTTTGAATGAAGTGTTTGTGTTTTGATTTAGTGAAATGGTTTTAACTGCATCCTCTGTCTGGTCCGTTGATGAAAATCTCGGGATTAAACGCTGACAAGATGTTTAAGGATTAATAATGAATTTGATCGAAAAAATTGAGCAAGAAGAAATTGCTCGCCTAAGTGCTAACAAAGTACTTCCTGCTTTCGCTCCTGGCGATACAGTAGTTGTTGGCGTAAACGTAGTTGAGGGTACACGTAAGCGTACCCAGGCCTTTGAAGGCGTTGTGATTGCTAAGCGCAATCGCGGACTGAATTCTAGCTTTATCGTTCGCAAGATTTCATCTGGCGAAGGTGTAGAGCGTACATTCCAAACTTACTCACCCTTGATCGCTAGCATTGAAGTGAAACGTCGTGGTGATGTGCGTCGCGCGAAGTTGTACTACTTGCGTGATCGTTCAGGTAAGTCTGCACGTATTAAAGAGAAGCTTCCTGCTCGCAAAGTCAAGGCAGTTGCTGAGACAGCAGCGGAATAAGGTTTGCTTTAATCCAAAAAGAAGGCGGCCTAGGCTGCCTTTTTTATTGCCCTAAAATAAAAGCAGATGCCAAAGAATTTCAAACCCCAAGAGCCAAAACTGAGTATTGCTACGCCATTGAATTTTGATGCGCAGGCGATTCCAATTCATGAGGTTTGTTCGGATCAGCCCAAAGTGACTGCTCATCATTTGGACCCATCCAGCCTAAAGCAACGCTTTCTGAATCCTCCTGTTTGGCGGCCAGAGATTACTGATGAGAATCGGCACGTCATCGCTGCGGATATTATTTCCAAGCGGCAGGCCGCTGGAAAAGTGACTCGAGCAGCTGTCTTAATACCCTTGCTCCTGAAGAGTGATGGACTGTTTGTCTTGCTCACCCAAAGAACCGACCATCTACATGACCATGCCGGTCAGATCAGCTTCCCAGGTGGACGGATGGATCCGAGTGATTTCGATCCCAATCACACCGCTTTGCGAGAAAGTGAAGAGGAAATCGGCTTGAATCCTCAGGGGGTGGAGATCATTGGTCATTTACCTCAATATTTAACGGTTTCAGGATATAGTGTGACGCCGGTTGTGGGCTTGGTAAAACCTCAGGCAGAATATGCATTAGACGTATTTGAAGTGGCGGATGTTTTTGAAGTGCCTTTACATTTTTTAATGGATCCTGCAAATCATCAAGTGCGGGTCTGGGAGAGTGATCAGGGTAGTCGTCGGTTTTATTCAATGCCTTATGAAAATCGTTTTATCTGGGGTGCTACTGCTGGAATGTTGCGTAACCTTTATCATTTATTAAAAGTATGACTTTCTTTTCTATTCTCTTCGCACTCATTGCTGAGCAATATCGCCCAGTAACGTCAAATCATTGGATCGCGCGCATGAGCGCTCGCTGGCTTGATTGGGTTGCTGGAGAATTCGGCGGCAAGACTGAACAAGGTGCAAGTCCTGTAGGTGCGCGCATGGCCTGTTTGGTGGCGTTCATTCTGCCCACATTCCTAGTCTTCGTGCTGTATGTAGTCTTCATGGTGACCTTCCCAATTCTGGGATTCCTATGGAATGTGTTGATTGCCTATCTATTTTTTGGCTTTCGCCAATTTAGCCACTCTTTCACGCTAGTTCATGAGGCCATTGCAAACCATGATTTGCCTGCAGCTCGTTTAGCACTGGCGCAGTGGTATGGCCCTGAATTAGATGCTTCCAATCTCACTGAAACTGAAGTGATTTCACTTGCATTAGAGCGTGCCATCATTGGTTCGCACCATCATGTATTTGGTGTGCTGTTCTGGTTCTTAATGCCGATGGGTCCTGCAGGCGTAGTGTTGTATCGCTTGGCGGATACTGCTGCTCAGCGCTGGTCACAAAAAGGCGACTTTAATTTGAGTGAGTCAGCGCGCCATTTCTTTTACGTATTAGATTGGGTACCTGCACGCATCACTGCAATGGGCTTTGCGATTGTGGGTAACTTTGAAGGCGCTGTCTATGCATGGCGTCACCTAACTGGCAAATGGTCTGACTCTCTGTCAGCTGTGATCTTGGCATCCGGAAGTGGTGCCTTAGGTGTTCGCTTAGGCGAGCCTATGAGCGAGCCTGATAGCGATGAAGCTTTGCGTATGGCTGAAGCTGGAGAGCCTGTTTTTTACGAAGTGGGTCTGGAGCCAAATGAGCGCACCATGCGTTCTGCCGTAGGCTTAGTGTGGCGTTTAGTTATCGCTTGGATGGCTTTATTGCTAATGCTGACCATCGCTCTTTGGCTTGGCTGATCCCCTGAATCTGCGTATCGGCAGTTTTTGAGTCTGAACGCAACTGCCTAAATAGCGCCAATCTTTCTGGCGCTATTTCATTTTTGTCGACAGCTTCTCGTATTGCACAATCTGGCTCTGATTGGTGCGCACAGTTGTGAAAGCGACACTTGCCTAGTAGCTCATGAAACTCCCTAAAAGCATGCTCTAGCTCGCTAACCGACATGTGCGCCAAGCCAAATTCCTGAAAGCCTGGGGAATCGATTAAAGCACCCAATTTGCCTTTAGCATCACGCCCCCAAGCCTCTGGTAGCTCAAAGTAGCGGCAAGCGGTTGTAGTGTGTTTACCAGTGTCTAGGCGAACTGAATACTCTTGAGTAATCGCTGCTGCATTAGGAACCCAGGCATTGAGTAGGCTAGATTTGCCCATGCCAGATTGGCCCACGAACACAGATACTTTGCCACAAATGGCAGGGCGCAATGCTTCGATAGAGGCTTGATCAAATTTGGCTGATACCTCAGTAACGGGATAGCCCATACGAGCATAAGGCGCAATAATCTTGCGAGCATGCTCCAAGTTATCCTTGAGATCGCATTTGTTCAGCAAGATATGCAAATCAATTTGATTGGTCTCTGCGGCAACAACGGCTCTTCCCAAAAGATCGGGAGAGAAGGCTGGTTGCGTAGCTAGTGCGACCAATATTTGATCGACATTGGAAGCAATGAGTTTGCTTTTAAAAGCATCAGATCGGTAGAGTAAATTTTCTCGTGGTTCGATACGAATAATTCGGGCTTGATCAACCGATGTCATTTCCAACAACATGCGATCACCCACGGCGCCAATATGCTGCTTTGCTGGAGTGCTGACTTGAATTAATTCACCGGTAGGAGATTCATTTCCGTACTCATCTTTCACTAAACGCTGCGCTAAATAATGCCTTCCATAAGAGGCAGTCAGTAGCGCATGAAATTGTTCCATTAACTAAACAATTCCAAACTGCTTAGTTAAAGCGCTTGAGATTGGCAATGCGTAATGGAGCTGGTGGATGCGAACTATAAAAAGCGGTATAGATCGGATCTGGCGTTAGGGTTGACGCATTATCTTGATAGAGCTTCACTAAGGCAGAAATTAAATCACTCGCAGAAGATTTATCTGCAGCAAAACCATCTGCCTCATATTCATGTTTACGTGATGCCAAGCTAGACAGCGGCGTCAGGAAGAAGCTAAACACTGGTGCAACGAGCATGAAGAGTGCTAAAGCCAAGCCACCGTTATAGCCATTGAGGTTGGGCATCACACCCAGATCGGCATAGAACCACGGCTGGGTGCTAATCCATCCCAAGAGTGCAAATGTCAAAAAGCTGATAGCAAAGGAAACTAGCAAACGCTTGCGGATATGGTTGCACTTGTAGTGACCAAGCTCATGAGCCAGAACGGCCTCTACTTCGCCGGGATTGAGCTTCTCAATCAAGGTATCAAAAAAGACAATACGCTTCGCTTTGCCCATGCCCGCAAAAAATGCATTACCGTGCGCACTGCGCTTGCTACCATCCATGACGAACAGACCTTGGCTGGCAAAATCACAGCGGCTTAATAAGGCTTCGATTTGCGTCTTTAGCGGCCCCTCTTCTAGCGCTTGAAACTTATTAAAGATCGGAGCAATGAAGGTCGGAAATATCCACTGCATTAATAGACTAAATACAGTGAGTACACCCCATGCCCACAGCCACCAAAAGTCACCTGCTTGAGCCATCAGACTGAGGATGACCCAGAGAAGTGGAACGCCAATTGCGCCACCAACACCCAAGCCCTTGAACATATCGCTAAAAAAGAGTTTGCCGTTCATGCGATTAAAACCAAAGCGCTCTTCTAAGTAAAACTGTTTGTACCAAGAGAAGGGCAGATCCAGGATTCCGGAGATCAAGACAATGGATATTAGCAGGGCCATTTGCTGAGCAATGCCTTCGCCTAATAGCTGCAGAAGTGATAGATTTAAAATCTGCAATCCACCTAAGAGCGTGAAGCCGATCAAGATAATTGCACTGACGCCATTCTCCAAAATACCTAGGCGCAATTTGGCAATCGTATAGTCGGCAGCCTTTTGATGTTCGGTCAAAGAGATCTGAGATGCAAACTCAGTAGGCACCATATCGCGGTTGATAGCGACGTGCCGAATTTGGCGTTGGGATAACCAGTGGCGTAAACCAAAGCTGGCGATGAAGGCGATTAGAAAAACAATTGTGAATGTCATGAGATGATTATAGATATGAGTGAAAAAACAAGTACACCACCGCTAAAGGCTGGGCCAGCCAATGAGCACTTAATTTGGGTGGATATGGAGATGTCTGGTCTAGATCCTGAAAAAGAGCGCATTTTGGAAATTGCTGTGATCGTGACCGATGCGCATCTCAATACCATTGCCACTGCTCCTGTTTGGGTGATCCGCCAGGAGGATGCCTTATTGGATGCGATGGATGCCTGGAATAAGGGCACTCACGGCCGCTCTGGCCTAATTGACAAGGTCAAGGCATCAACTACGGATGAGGCTACTGCTGAAGCTGAATGCATTGCCTTTTTGAAAAAATATATTAAGCCCGGTATTGCGCCAATGTGTGGCAATACGATTGGTCAGGATAGACGCTTTATGGCGAAGTACATGCCAAAACTAGAGGCCTTCTTTCATTATCGAAATATTGACGTTTCAACACTCAAAGAGCTCTGCAAGCGTTGGCATCCTGAATTGGTGAAGGGTTTCACTAAAAAGCAGGCGCATACCGCCTTGGCTGATATTGAGGAGTCAATTGAAGAGCTTAAGTACTATCGGGAAAAGTTTATCGTGCCTTTGCCAGAGTAATTTTGCATTCAATAATGAGTGATGAAAGAAGGGTCTAGTGATAGACCCTTTTGCTTTCCCCAAAATGATTGGCAACTTATTTCTTGATTGCTCTCTTGGGCCTAAAAGCTTTCACGATGGTCTCATCGGTCTCGATATAAGGGCCACCGATCAGGTCGATGCAGTAGGGGACTGCAGCAAAGATACCCGGAGCAACTGATTTACCCTCGGCATCCTTTAAACCTTCAAGGGTTTCTTTGATGGATTTGGGTTGACCTGGCAGGTTGATGACTAGGGCAGTGTGCCCCTCAATTTCTCGAAGAACGGCAGTTTGACGAGACAAAATAGCAGTCGGTACAAAGCGCAGGCTAATTTGGCGCATTTGCTCGCCAAATCCGGGCATTTCCCGGGTTCCAGCATCAATTGTGGCCTCAGGGGTGACATCTCTGCGAGAAGGTCCTGTACCGCCTGTAGTGAGGACTAAATCGCAACCAAGATCATCGGTAAGCTCCACGATCGTTTCGGTAATCACCTCCCGCTCATCCGCAATGAGGCGTTCATGAAAGACGCAGGGGGTACTGATGGCCGTTTGTAGCCACAATTGGAGGGCAGGGATGCCCTCATCGGTATAAATGCCCTTGCTCGCTCTATCGGAGATCGAAATTAAGCCAATTTTGATTTCGTTAGGGGAGGATCTTTTCCAAGCTTCGGTATGCTTCATGTTTCTATTCTAGCTATTATTAGGGCATGTTTACACACTCATCAAATCAGTTTCAAGAAATCATCGATTTCATGCTCACAGAAGCCAAGAGACGGGGCGCTTCGGATGCTGTTGCCGAGGTTTCTGAAGGCCAAGGTCTCTCGGTTACCGTTCGCAAAGGCGAGGTCGAGACGATTGAGCAAAGCTTAGACAAGCAGGTTGGCGTAACAGTTTTTTTAGGCCATCGTCGAGGCAATGCCAGTACTAGTGATTTCTCCAGGGATTCTTTAAAGGCGACCGTCGAGGCTGCGTACCATATTGCCCAACATACAGCCGAAGATCTGTGCGCTGGTCCCGCTGAAAAAGAGCTGCTCGAAAAACATCCACTGGATCTAGATTTATTTCATCCGTGGGATTTAGATTCAGCAACAGCAATCGATATTGCGCGTACTGCAGAAGGCGCTGCCTTTGCTGTCAGTAAGCAAATTCAAAATAGCGACGGTGCTTCGGTATCTGCGCATCATGCGCACTTTATGATGGGAACTAGTCATGGGTTTATGGGTGGCTACCCATTCTCACGCCACTATATTTCTTGTGCACCTATCGCAAATGAGGGCGGTAAAAAGTCACTGATGCAGCGTGATGATTGGTATTCCAGCTCGCGTATTCCGGGGGAGTTGGCCGATCCGGCTGCCATTGGTAAATACGCAGCAGAGCGTGCACTTTCACGTCTGAAGGCAAGATCGCTCAGTACTCGCCGTTGCCCAGTCATTTTCGAAGCCCCCTTGGCTGCTGGCCTATTGGGCGGATTAGTGCAAGCGGTGTCTGGCGGCGCTCTATATCGTCGTTCTAGTTTTCTATTGGATAGTTTAGGTAAACAAGTATTACCAAAGCATGTCAGCCTTTTTGAAAACCCTCACCTCAAGGCAATGACAGGAAGCGTCCCTTTTGATGAAGAAGGTGTGAAGACTTCGGCGAGAACCGTGGTTGATAAAGGGATTTTGCAAGGTTATTTCTTATCCACTTATTCCGCCAGAAAACTCGGAATGAAGACCACAGGTAATGCGGGAGGTTCACATCATCTGACATTGCAGAGTCGCAAGACGCCAAAGGGAGGACTACCAGCGCTGTTAGAGGCGATGGGTACGGGTCTACTAGTTACCGAGCTTATGGGGCAGGGCGTGAACTACGTTACTGGTGATTACTCTCGTGGTGCCTTTGGTTACTGGGTAGAAAATGGCGAGATTCAATATCCGGTTGAGGGTATTACGATTGCTAGTAACCTGCGAGATATGTTGATGGATATTCAGATGATCGGTAGTGACACGCTGATTCGGGGTACCAAAGAAACAGGTTCCATCCTAATTGGGTCAATGACTATTGGTGGTAAGTAAAGTAAATCAACATCATAAAAATATAGAGAACATTAATAAGAAAAAACTATTTTGGAGGAGAAGACAATGCAAAGACGTTCCTTTTTAAAGAAAGCCACTATCGGCGCAGGCGCAGCAGCACTGGCGGCGCCATCGATGGCACAGAGTTTGCCAACGCTCAATTGGCGTTTGGTATCTAGCTTTCCTAAATCTTTAGATACTTTATTTGGTACCCCGGAAGTATTTGCTAGCGCTTTGCGCAAAGCAACAGATGGTAAGTTCAATGTCAAAGTATTTGCTGCTGGTGAAGTAGTTCCAGCGCTACAGGTATTAGATGCTGTTCAAAACGGTACAGTAGAGTGTGGCCATACCGCTAGCTATTACTACCTAGGCAAGAACAGCGCATTTATTTTCGATACGGCAGCACCTTTTGGTATGACAGCACGCCAGCAAACTGCTTGGATGTTGCATGGCAATGGCATGAAGCTGATGCGTGAGCTCTACGCCAGCTACAACATTGTTAATTTCTTGGGTGGACAAACTGGTACCCAGATGGGCGGTTGGTTTCGTAAGGAAATTAAAACTCCAGAAGATCTCAAGGGACTCAAATTCCGTATCGCTGGTTTTGCGGGACAAGTGCTTGCGAAGTTAGGTGTGGTGCCACAACAGTTGCCTGCTGGTGAAATTTACTCAGCACTAGAAAAAGGTACGATTGATGCCGCTGAATTTGTTGGACCCTATGATGATGAGAAGTTAGGTTTGGCTAAGGTGGCTAAAAACTATTACTACCCTGCATTTTGGGAGGGCGCGGCTGGACTTTCATTCTTAGTGAATAAGAAGCAGTGGGATTCACTGCCACCCTCATACCAAGCGGCATGGGAAGCGGCGTGCTTTGAAGCACATGTGGATATGTGCGCTAAGTACGATGCCTTAAATCCACCAGCACTACAGCGCTTAGTCCAAGGCGGTGCTGTATTGCGTAAGTTCAATACCACTGTAATGGATGCCTGTTTTAAGGCAAGCCAAGAAACCTATGCAGAAGAGTCCGCCAAGAATCCCCAATTCAAAAAAATCTTCGAAGACTATCGTGTGTTTAGAAACATGGAAGCTCAGTGGTTCAATGTTGCCGAGCAAGCGTTCTCCCAATACAGTTTTGCTAAGAAGCTGTAAATTCTGGGCTCTGGGAGCGGGATTCCCCAAATAAAGAAAGCCACCCCAAGGTGGCTTTTCTTATCAGGAGAGATGTAAAAATCTTCACTGCTTCTTAAACACCTGTTTTCCATTAACCCAGGTTTCATTGACTTCAATATCTCGTATTTTGTAGGCATCTACTTTCATTGGATTCTGATTAACGATAGCAAAGTCAGCGTATTTTCCCTCTTGAATCGATCCAATCTTGTCATCCATTTTCAGCTGATAAGCGGCATCAATCGTGACGGCTTTTAGGGCATTGTTGATGGAAATCTTCTGACTAGGATTTAGTACCTTTTGGGGTGAGACTTGCCATAAGCGAGCAGCACCTTCGGAGGCGTACTTGAGTGGATGAATCGGTGAGACTGGGGAGTCGCTATGGTATGCAAAACGCATACCCCTTTTAATCAAGCTGGCACTGGGGTCAATTCGATCTGCTCTTTCGGCTCCCAAGAGGTGGTCATGAAATGCCTCACCCCAATAGTCGGTATGCCCAATGGTAAAGCCGGGAACAACCCCAAGCTTTGCTGCTTTATCAATCTGCGCTTCAGTTGGGACGGTAAAGTGCTCAATCCTTAATCTGGTTTTAGCATCGGCTGGTTTTGTAACTAACTTCGCAAAAACATTCAACGTCTGCTCAATTGACCTATCGCCATTTGAGTGAACAGAGATTTGCCAGCCTTCATCAAATCTAGGTTTTGCAAGATCGTACAGTTCTTGCTCAGTGAAGTTGAGGGTACCTGTATTGCTTGTGCCAGCTGGGTAGTCATACGGCCTACTCATGGCACCTGTCAAACCTTGGTTGGAGCCATCTGCCACAATTTTGACGCCGATTAATTTAAAGGTGTCGTCACCTTGCCCTGGTTTATAGCTCTTATTCGTAGTTGGGTATGCATTTGAATACATATAACCCCTGACTCGCACTGGCAGCTTGCCGCTATGGGTCATTGCATTGAACAGGGCATATTCTTTATCAACGCCAAGATAGCCGCCGACTGTGATTTCTGCTGAAGTGGTGACGCCCTTACTAACTAGTGTTTGGCCAACTTTAGCAACAGCTTGTTCAACCATCTCTTGAGTTGGTGGCGGCATCTTATCAAGGAACAGATAAAAAGCAGGCGCTTCATAAACTACACCAGTTAAGCGCCCCTTGCTATCTTTAAGTAACCTACCGCCCTTGGGATCTGGGCTGGAATCAGTTAACCCTGCCATTTCTAGCGCCTTATGATTCACGTAAGCAATATGCATACTTTGATTCATCACAAAGATGGGCTTAGTTGTCGATACCTTGTCCAAGATGTCTGCAGTTAACTCAGACATAAATGGCTCTGTTCTAGATGGGTCAACGCCAAAGGCATTAATCCATTCGCCATCTTTAAAGTTTTTACTATAGGCAGTTAGCTTTGCTACCAAGCTATCTAAGGTGTCATGGGGCATCGTGAAATTGGAGAGATTGAGAAAAATCTCCTCTGAAAATGCCGTTCCCATAATATGTACATGTGGCTCAACTAAACCAGGCATTAAAGTCTGACCATTCAAGTTAATCAGCTTCGTACCTTGCCCTTGTAAAGTCTTGAGCTTAGTCAGAGAGCCAACCTGAATGATTTTTCCATCCTTTACTGCGACAGCCTCTGCAGTGGCTTGTGATTTATTCATGGTGACTATGTCACCACCATAAAAAATAGCGTCCGCATCGCCTTTCGCAAAAACAAAAGCGCATTGGGCCATCAATAGGGCGGAAACTAACTTTGATGAAAATTTCATAGGTACTTCCTTTTTAAAAAATCTTTATAAAGCTTAATGGTGGAGAGGCAGTATCTTTATTTGCGCTCAAGCGTAATAAAATTAAATGTAATTTCACCCTCAGAGGCTGGAGTGCGTTCCACTTCTTTCCATTCGGATTGATTGGGTACCTCAAAGAAAGTATCCCCACCGTCCACATCGATATCAATTTCAGTAATGAAAAGGCGATCTGCTTTGGAGAAGGCTTGAGTAAAGAGCTGCTCTCCACCAATTACAAAGACCCGGGGGAATTCATTCAAGGTTGAGAGTGCTTCATCAAGGGAGTTGACCACTTCCGCACCAGCCAACTTGAGATCAGCATTGCGACTCACCACAATATTGCGACGTCCCGGAAGAGGGCGACCAATGGACTCCCAAGTCTTGCGACCCATGATGACGGGGTGACCCATCGTTACCTTTTTGAAGAACTGCAGATCAGCAGAAATCTTCCAAGGCATTTGATTATCTTTGCCAATCACGTAATTACGTGAGCGGGCAACAATCATGGAGATGGCAGGGTTTTTAGCTACGGTCATGAGGATCTAATTTCTTAAACAGCTACAGGGGCCTTAATGGCAGGATGGGATTCATAGCCGGCGATTTCAAAATCTTCGAATTCGTAATCAAAGATAGAGTCAGGCTTACGCAAAATATTGAGCTTAGGTAGCGGGAAGAAGTCTCTCGAGAGTTGAAGATCAACTTGTTCTAAATGATTGCTATAAAGATGACAGTCACCGCCAGTCCACACAAAGTCACCAACTTCTAAATTGCACTGCTGCGCCATCATGTGGGTCAGTAGGGCATAACTGGCAATATTAAAGGGTACACCCAAGAAGATATCCGCACTCCGTTGATAGAGTTGGCAAGATAGCTTGCCATCAGCAACGTAAAACTGAAAGAAAGCGTGGCAAGGCGCCAAAGCCATGCGAGGAATATCAGCCACATTCCAAGCAGAAACAATAATGCGACGAGAGTCTGGATTCTTTTTAAGGGTTTCTACAACTTCAGCGATCTGGTCAATATGCTCACCATTCGGTGCTGGCCATGAGCGCCACTGATAGCCGTAAATCGGGCCAAGGTCACCATTTGGTGCTGCCCATTCATTCCAAATGGAAACACCACGCTCTTTAAGCCAGTTGTTATCCGTGCTGCCTTTGAGAAACCAGAGTAATTCCAGAATAATGGACTTCAGATGCAACTTCTTCGTTGTCACCATCGGAAAGCCTTCAGCTAGATTAAAGCGCATCTGATGGCCAAAGATGGAGATCGTGCCGGTACCGGTTCTATCGGATTTTTGGACGCCCTTTTCAAGGACTTCCTTCATGAGATTGTGATATTGACGCATAGGTTTATTTAGTCAAATAATTCGGTGATATTAAGAGCTTACTCGAATGTCGATGGGCTGACACCAAGCGCTTTATGAAGCTTTGGAGAGGTGGTGGTGTACTGGAGTTGAATCTGCTTTTCAGGGGCTAGGTAAGCTGCTGCTGCAAACGCCGCCATGGCTGCTTCATGAAAGCCTGACAAGATCAGTTTTTTCTTGCCTGGGTAAATATTGATATCCCCCACAGCATATATGCCCGGAGTACTAGTCTGAAAGCAGGCGGTATCTACGGTAATTTGCTTGCGATCGATGTCTAGACCCCAGTCAGCTATTGGCCCTAATTTAGGAGAAAGGCCATAAAACAATAAGAGCACATCTAAGGCAATACTTTGAACTTCGCCATCGATATTGGTGACGGCAATTTCCGTGAGCTTGTCATTGGAAGACTGAAGACCTGTAATTTGCCCAATGATGAGTTGCATCTTACCGGCAGCACAAAGGGCGCGCATCTTGGTAACAGATTGAGGTGCTGCTTTAAATTCATCTCGGCGATGTATAAGTGTCACGCTTGCCGCTTGATCTACAAAATGCAATGCCCAATCTAGTGCAGAATCTCCGCCACCACAAATCACCATGCGCTTACCTTTAAATTGCTCAGGATTTCTGACGCGATAGAAAACTTGTTTATCGACAAAAGCCTCGATACCATCCAGATTGAGGGTGCGTGGTTGAAATGCACCAACGCCAGCGGCAACAAAAATAGCTTTACTCAAAAATTGCTGATCTTGGGATGTATGAATCAGAAAGCGGCCATCAGCCTGTTTCTCAAGAGTGGAGACCTCTTGATTTAAATGAAACTGTGGTTTGAATGGCTCAATTTGTTTAAGAAGATTGCTAACTAACTCACGACCTGTGCAAACCGGAATTGCTGGAATGTCATAGATCGGTTTATCTGGATAGAGCTCGATACATTGACCTCCCACTTCAGGTAGTGAGTCAATCACATGCGCTTTAATTTCTAGGAGACCAAGCTCAAAGACTTGGAAGAGTCCCACCGGACCGGCGCCAATAATGACTGCATCGGTTTCAATGGGGGGGTGCAATTTACTTTACCAGCTGATCTATTTTATTTTTAACTTCTTTCCACTCATCCGCGTCTGGAAGGGCTGCTTTGGATTTGGTGATAGATGTCCATCCTGGAGAAAGATCTGCATTCAATTTGATGAAAGACTGCTGATCTCCTGGCACATCATCTTCAGCATAAATCGCATTGACTGGGCACTCTGGTACGCAGACAGCGCAATCGATACATTCATCTGGATCGATCACTAAAAAGTTAGGACCTTCGCGAAAACAATCGACTGGGCAGACATCAACGCAATCAGTGTATTTGCAGCGGATACAGGCTTCGGTAACAACGTAAGTCATGATGGTTTTTAGGTAAGGGTCCGGGTGAATGGACTGCCAAGTTATAAAAGCTCATTTTAGCCGAATCAGCTTATTTTTCAGGCAAAAGCCTCAATTTACTTGAGGTAAAGTCATGTTATGAACACTCCAACAAACACCTCCAAAAGTATCTCAAAACCCAAAATTTTGGTCGCAAGGGCCATTTTTCCTGAGGCGCTAGCCAAATTAGAGGAGTTCTATGAGGTTCGCTCCAACCAGTCCGACAAAATATTGACCCCAGAAGAGTTGCAAAAAGCGCTTTCGGAAGTGCAGGGTGCCCTAGTGGCAGGAAGCGAGCGGATTGACACTTCCGCTTTAGCTCAAGCCAAAGATTTAAAGGTGGTAGCCAATATCTCTGTTGGCTATAACAACTTTGACGTCCCGGCCATGACTGCTGCAGCTGTCATGGCCACAAATACCCCTGACGTTCTTACGGATACAACGGCTGATTTTGGATTTGCTTTATTAATGGCAACCGCCAGGCGCATTACAGAATCCGAGCATTGGGTACGAGCGGGCAAGTGGGATCAATGGTCAATTGTGAACAACCCATTGGGTATGGACTTGTATCACAGCACAGTTGGCATTATTGGTATGGGCCGTATTGGCCAAGGCATTGCAAAACGTGCTTTAGGTTTTGGTATGAAAGTGATTTATCACAATCGCAGTCGCTTATCCCCTGAAGATGAAAAATCTTGCGGTGCTACCTATGTTTCTAAAGAGGAATTATTGCGAAACGCTGACCATGTAGTGTTGGTGCTACCTTACACAGCTCAAAATCATCATACGATTGGCGCCCCAGAAATTGCGATGATGAAACCTACTGCAACCCTGATTAATATTGCCCGTGGCGGTATTGTGGATGATGCGGCTTTAGCAAAAGCATTACAAAGTGGCAAGATCTTTGCGGCAGGATTGGATGTTTTTGAAGGCGAGCCTCAAGTGCATCCAGAGTTGCTCAAGTGCAGCAATATTGTGTTGGCTCCGCACATTGCTAGTGCTACAGAAAAAACGCGTAGAGCGATGGTGGATCTCGCAGTGGAGAATTTGCGAGCGGCGCTTGATGGAAAAAAACCACCAAGCTTAATTAATACTGAAGTATTTAAAGCCTAGCTAAAAACTTAATCTGCTTCAATTTCTTCTGGGAGCTCGCGAAGAGCAAGTTCAATTCCACCAAATTTACCTGCAACCCAGTTGTAGACCTTGCAGGCAATCCATAGCAAAGCAAAGCCCAGCAATGCGTTGAGGATTAATGCAGAGAGGACGGTAAATCCAGGAATGGCTCCGTCACGAATAAAGGCTACAAATAAGGCGAGCAACACGATTGGTACGGAGAAGCAGAGATAAACCAAAACCAGGGTTTTGGCGGTATGCATTGGGTCTACGAAGGCAATTTCTTTTTTGGTGAGTTTCATGAGGTGCAATCTTAAAGCAGTCCGTCGAAAAGCGCCACATCTACCCAGTCACCAGCTGCTACATTTCCTTGGTTGTGAGGCAGAATGACAAAGCAATTTGCCTCACTCATCGAGCGCAAAATTCCAGCACCTTGGCTACCGGTTAGTTTGACTGTTGGCTTTCCGTCTGGGCCGCGGCCCACAATGGCACGTTGAAATTCTGTCCGACCCGGTTTTTTCCGGATCGGTGCCTCGGCAATAGCTTGAGTCATTAGCTGCTCAGTCTGACTTGCGCCATTCAGTTGCAACAAAGCCGAGCGAACAAATTGATAGAAGGTCACCATCACTGCAACGGGATTGCCGGGCAGACCAAAGAAGAGGGTTTTGCGGCTTGACCCATTCACTGGCTTGAGCATCCCAAAGGCCATAGGGCGACCTGGGCGCATAGCGATTTTCCAAAAGCCTACATCGCCTAACTCTTGCATGATTTGCTTAGTAAAGTCTGCTTCACCAACAGAGACTCCGCCAGATGAAATCAGGACATCTGCTTTTGAAGCGGCAGCTATAAAAGCAGCCTTAAGTGAGGAGGGATCATCGCAGACAATCCCACAATCAATGATCTCTATATTAAGTCGATTGAGTAGACCTGTCAGGCTGTAGCGGTTGCTGTCATAAATGCTACCCACATCAAGAGGTTGTCCAAGAGGACGCAACTCATCTCCAGAGGAAAGAATAGCTACCTTGAGCTTGCGATGCACCTTCAGACTAGCAATGCCTAAGGATGCAGCTAGACCAAGGTCCGACGGTCTCAATAGGCGACCAGAAATAATAGCGGCCTTACCACTTTGTAAATCTTCGCCACGTAAGCGGCGATTTTCCCCACGCTTCACTTGATTTTGTTTAAAACTGACGGTTGACTCACTTGCAGATTCTGTAAATTCTTGAGGAATGACGGTATCGCAGCCATTGGGCATGAGCGCGCCAGTCGTGATCTTGAGGCATTCACCTTTGTCAACAAGACCCCCATAAGGTTTGCCAGCAAAGGCCGTGCCAATAATCTTCAGGCTGACTATCGCCTCACTATTTCCTAAGCAATCGCCATTAAAGGCAAAGCCATCCATGGCAGAGTTATCAGCAGCAGGGACATCAATCGGGGAAAGCAAATCTTCCGCCAAAATGCGATTAATCGCTTGATCCAAAGTGACCAACTCAATATCACTCGCATTGTTCAGCTTGCGAGACTCTAAAAGTAATTCATTGACTAGGTCTGAGATAGCCTTGCGTGCTTCATCTACATGGAGTGAGGCAGTCAAAAGAATAGGGCTGTTTGGAGAGTGCTTGATTGGATCGGTCATGACGATACTTTTTCTAAGGCGGCTAATTCTTCTAGTGTGTTCACATTAGCAAATGCTTGCGGGTTTTCAAACACTACAGTGCCAGAACGTAACTCTTTAAACCAGCGATCAATTTTCAAATCCCCTTTGCTTAAAAAGGCATCCAAGGAATCTTGTAAATCACTTTTCATTAAACAGAAAACTGGTTGCGACCAAATCTTGCCGCCCTCTTCTTTTGAGGAGGCGAAGACGAGCTCCAAATCATTATCTTTAAGTTCGGCTGCCATTTTTTGGGCAAGGTCAGTTGGCAACAAAGGAGAGTCGCAAGGCGATGTCAGCAAATAAGGCGTTTTGCAATGCTTCAGTCCAACTGAGAATCCGGCCAATGGACCAGAAAAATCTGGAGTTTCATCCATGAGAACGGGATAGCCATAGTGAGAATACTTCGTAATACTACGGTTAGCATTAATCAGAATGGTGCTGACTTGAGGCTTGAGTCGACTGATAGCAGATTCAATGAGAGGCTTGCCATGAAAAGGAATTAAGCCCTTATCAATGCCACCCATTCGTTGGGCGCGGCCCCCTGCCAAAATGAGTCCAGTGATATGTTCTGAGGTAATCATTAGCCGCCGATGTAAGACATCTCTACTTTTCGAGTGTTTACTGCTGCTGTATTTGATCCTCGAATTTCTGAGTAATGATCATTGCGCCCCGACCACGTAGACATAATGGCGTTAGCAATTTCTAAATCACTTCTACTAGAACGCAAGAGCGTTTTGAAATCAAAACCTTCATTTGCGAATAAGCAGAGATAGAGCTGACCATCCGTAGAGATGCGAGCACGCGTGCATTCGTGACAAAAAGTTTGTGTGACGCTAGAAATAAAACCAATTTCACCGGAGCCATCAACATAGCGCCAGCGCTGAGCCACTTCACCAGGGTAATTAGCCTCAATTGGTTCTATCGGAAAAACGGCATGAATGCGATTGGCGACTTCTTGCGATGGGAGCACCTGAGACATATCCCAGCCGTTAGAGCTGCCTACATCCATGAATTCAATAAAGCGCAGTGTCACACCGCTGCCTTTGAAGTGCTTGGCCATAGCAATAATCTCTTGGTCGTTTGTACCCTTCTTGACCACCATATTCACTTTGAGATTAGTGAAGCCTACTTCTTGAGCTGCAGCAATTCCATCGAGTACATCCGTAACTGGAAAGTCGACATCATTCATTTTTTTGAAGATGTCATCATTCAAACCATCAAGGCTAATAGTGAGGCGATGCAAGCCTGCCGCTTTTAATGCAACTGCCTTCTTGCGCAAAATACTGCCATTAGTAGTTAAGGTGAGATCAAGTGGTTGATCTGCTGCAGTGCGAATCTTGGCTAACATCTCAATTAGTACTTCGAGATTTTTGCGCAGCAAAGGTTCACCACCAGTAAGGCGAATTTTTTCTACACCCAGTGATGCAAAGATAGTTGTTAAACGAGTGATCTCTTCAAAGCTGAGCAATTCATTATGAGAGAGATAGGGATAGTCTTTGTCGAAGATTTCCTTAGGCATGCAATAAGTGCAGCGGAAATTACAGCGATCAGTGACCGAGATGCGTAAATCTCGTAGCGGGCGTCCGCGAGTATCTTTGGTTGAGGTACTTGCAGCCAGGAGCTGTCCTGGTATGGACGGCGTAAGGCCTTTACCTTCATCTAAACGTATGGGGATTACTTTTTCAACCATGCGTAATTATGGCTGTGAAACCGTGTTTCTGCCAAACTGCCAAATATCTTTGTGGGATAAATAGCAGTCTGGAGAAATCAGATTAAACCGTTTTTTCTTGGCCGCCGGTTTCAACTAAAACCATCGGACCATTTTGCAAACTAACAGGTGCTTTTGGAGCTCTACCTGTTGGCAAAATTTCTGGTTCGGCTTTAATTTGCGATTGTGCTTCTTGGTGCTTGCCAGAATCTGTTGCTACCCAGACCATTCCGGCAGACTGAACTACGCTATGCAATGGAGTCTCTTCAAGTGCCTGGAAGGCAACCTTAGGCAGTTCAGGCATTGGCTTTGCGATCACTTCAATTACTGGTGCTGGCTTAGCTAGCGCCTGTGGGGCGGGTGCTGCAGCAGTGTTATCAGTGCGATTGCTTTGACGTGGTGCACGTTGCTCTCTCGGCTCTCTTGGCGCGCGTGGTGCACGTTCTTTTACTTCGTTAGAGCTTGCAGATGCAATCGTATTCCCAAAGCTTTGGGCAATATTCTGAATCGGCATTGAAGCAGATGCTCCCGCCATTCCTACTGGTGGGCCTGAGAATGAAGTTGCTACTGCAACAACAGAGGCAATTGCTGCATCACCAGTGGACTCAGTGCGCTCGCCACGTTGACCACGACCACGACCACGACGGTTACGACCACGACCACGACGCTCTTCCCCATCTGCACTAGGAGACGCATCGGTTCCAGGAGCGGCTTCAGTAGCTGGAGTTACCGCAGCTTGATTTTCTGGTTTTGGATTGTTCTGGTTACGGTTATTGCGATTGCGACCATCTTGACGACCTCTACCTGAACCTGCCTCGCGTGGTGCATTTGCACCTTCAGCGCTTACTGCACCTTCAACGGGACGCTCAGCGCGATCGTTACGCTCGCCACGACGACCGCGATTGCGATTATTGCCATTGCGATTGTTTTGGTTGCGACCACGTGGTGCGCTAGGAGCAGGCTGTGCTTCTGGTTTGGGTGTTGAAGAGAATAGGTTCTTAATGAATCCGAAGAATCCACCGGTGCTAGCAGTTTCTGCTGCTGCTTTTTCAGTACGTGCAGGACGCGGTTGGCTTACTGGCGCTGGTGCATTTGGCGTAATACCTTTGACAGCAGCTTCCGGGCGAACTTTAAGGTCTGCATCTTTGCGACTGACAGCAGTATCCGTTTCGAGTTCACGCGCAGCTTCTTCAGCCATCACGTAGCTGGCCTTTTGATCGTCAAGACGTGGATCATCATGACGTAAACGTTCAAGCTTGTAATGTGGTGTTTCTAAATGCTTGTTTGGAACCATCAAGACGTTTACTTTGAAGCGTGACTCGATCTTGATGACTTCAGCGCGCTTCTCATTCAGCAAGAACGCAGCCACTTCGACCGGAACTTGCGTATGAATAGCGGCAGTATTTTCTTTCATTGCTTCTTCTTGGATGATGCGCAAGACTTGCAAAGCAGAAGATTCAGTGTCGCGGATATGGCCTGTACCATTACAACGTGGGCAGGTTACATGGCTACCTTCAGAGAGAGCAGGGCGTAAACGCTGACGGGACATTTCCATTAAACCAAACTTGGAAATCTTGCCCATCTGAACGCGAGCACGGTCATGACGCAGAGCGTCGCGTAAGCGATTCTCCACATCCTTCTGCGCCTTGCTTGATTCCATATCAATGAAGTCGATCACGATCAAACCACCCAAGTCACGTAAACGTGCTTGACGAGCGATTTCATCGGCAGCTTCTAAGTTGGTACGGGTTGCAGTCTCTTCAATATCAGAGCCACGAGTTGCACGTGCGGAGTTGACGTCTACTGAAACCAAGGCTTCAGTATGGTCAATCACAATCGCGCCGCCTGAAGGCAATGGCACGGTACGTGAGTACGCAGTTTCAATCTGATGCTCAATTTGGAAGCGAGAGAACAATGGAACATCGTCCTGGTAACGCTTCACTCTAGGCAAGTTATCCGGCATCACTACCGACATAAATGCCGCAGCTTGTTCATAGATGTCATCGGTATCGATGAGAATCTCGCCAATATCGGGCTGGAAGTAATCGCGAATCGCACGAATCACTAAGCTTGATTCGAGGTAAATTAATAGTGGCGCTGAATTGCCTTTAGCGGCTTCATCAATTGCTGTCCACAACTGCATGAGATAGCTTAAATCCCATTGCAATTCAGTAGCGTCGCGGCCAATGCCGGCTGTACGAGCAATGATGCTCATGCCATCGGGTACTTCTAATTGAGACATCGCCTCACGGAGTTCTTGACGGTCTTCGCCTTCAATACGACGAGAAACACCACCTCCGCGTGGGTTGTTTGGCATTAATACTAAATAGCGACCTGCTAAGGAAACGAAAGAGGTCAGGGCGGCGCCTTTTTGGCCACGCTCTTCTTTTTCTACCTGAACAATAATTTCTTGGCCTTCACGTAAGGCATCTTTGATAGAGGCATTACGGACATCAACACCCTCTTTAAAGTAGGTGCGCGCCACTTCTTTAAATGGCAAAAAGCCATGGCGTTCTTCGCCGTAATTTACAAAGCAAGCTTCGAGCGAAGGCTCAATGCGAGTAATAACACCTTTGTAAATATTGCCTTTACGTTGTTCACGACCGGCAGCTTCGATATCGATATCGATGAGTTTTTGACCATCGACGATGGCAACCCGCAACTCTTCTTGTTGAGTTGCATTAAATAACATGCGTTTCATAACACTCTCCTATTGGGAGTGCGTCGCTGCGCGCTGCGTTAGGGACAAGTTAGATACCGCTTGGGGCAGAGCCCATTGGCGGCTTTGGAGTGTGGATCAAACTAATCCAGGCATTTACTGCCTGGTACACCAGGTTCAATGTTGTTAAACCGGTGCCACACTTGACGATCGCCGCAGAGACCTCCTTTAGGTCATCAATGCAGGCGCGCGCCTGAAAACTGTCTTCTAATCGCGGGTCGCGGCATACGGCACACCAACCCTGCGCCTCATTACAACGGGGGAGGGGCAACCCCGGGAGTCTATTAAGGGCGACTCCAAGCTCCACGATTCAAACCTAAACCAGGTCATTCTCGGGCCAATAAATTGGCTAGAGCGTTGATTATACGGCACAAGTTGAACGACAATGGGGTATTGTTAAGTCCCTTGTCGACCCTCGTCGGGGTGGCAAGAGAGATAAATCATGAAATCCGAACCCATTTCCAAGCCCTTGCAGGTCAAAACCAGTGCTCCAGCTGCCGTTCATTTTCAGACCATTGGTCCGGAAGAGGCTGGTCAGCGGCTGGATAACTACCTTCTGCGTTGGGCAAAAGGGGTCCCAAAAAGCCACGTTTATCGGATTATTCGCTCTGGCGAGGTCCGGGTAAATAAGAAAAGGGCTGAACCAACTACGCGTCTGATCGAGGGGGATGTGGTTAGAGTCCCGCCTGTTCGTATTGCCGAACCCGCCCAAATGGCAGCAGTCAATACCGCCCAAACCAAGTCTCGGGCGCAGGGGTATTCCGACAAAATGCCGATTTTGTTTGAAGATGAGGTTCTATTAATAGTAAATAAACCCGCAGGTTTGGCAGTTCATGGGGGTTCAGGAATTGCGCTTGGCGTCATTGAAACCCTGCGTATTACCCGCCCTGAGCTCAAATTCTTAGAATTGGTTCACCGTTTGGATCGAGACACATCAGGCGTGTTGCTCTTAGCTAAAAAGCGCAGCGCTTTGGTAGAACTGCATCGCCAGATTCGCGAAGGGCAAACCGACAAACGCTACTACTTATTAGCCCATGGGGAAATTGATCAGGGCGCAGGCACGATGCAACTGAAGTTTGCATTACACAAATACCTATTAGCCAATGGCGAGCGTCGCGTTCGTGTTGACCCAGATGGTCTACCAAGTCATACCGCTTTGCGGGTCACGAAAGTGATGAAACGTGGGGAGGTGGCGATCACTCTAGCTGAGGCCCAGCTCAAAACTGGGCGTACTCATCAAATCCGCGTACACCTTCAAAAATTAGGGCACTCGATTTTGGGTGACGATAAATACGGCTTTGAAGATCAAGACAAGGTTCTGAAATCCAAACGCCTGTATTTGCATGCCCACTTAGCAGGCTTTACTCATCCCCGTACTGGCGAGAAAATGCGTATCGAATCACCATTACCTTCTGAATTTGCAGCAATGATGAAAACTTTTGAAGCGCCCACTCATGTCTGAAGAACAAAAACCCGATAGACGCTACGACCTCATCGTCTGGGATTGGGATGGAACTATTATGGATTCCACGCCGACAATCGTGGACTGTATTCAGCAAGCTTGCCGTGATTTGGGTTTTAAAGAGCCTGACGATACTTTGGCTAGCTCGGTTATCGGTTTAGGTATTCAGGATTCACTGAGAAGAGCGGTGCCTTGGATTGAGCCGGCGCATTTCCCTAAGTTAACGGAGCGCTTTCGTTATCACTACCTGGCTAAAGATCACGAGCTCGATTTATTCCCGGGTATTCGTGAATTACTACACAGCTTACGTGAGGATGGTTATCTCTTAGGTGTTGCTACTGGTAAATCTCGCGTTGGATTAGATCGATCTTTAAAACATCATCAGCTAGAGCAGATGTTCCATGAAACTCGTACTGCAGATGAATCTTTCTCCAAACCCCACCCTGGAATGCTCTTAGAGCTTTCAGATGTGATGCAAGTACCGATGCGCCGCATGCTGATGATTGGGGACACAACCCATGATTTAGATATGGCAGCTAATGCAGGAGTAGATGCAGTAGCGGTAACGTATGGCGCGCATCCTCCGAGCGCTTTAAAAGAAGCGCCCTCACTAACGCATGTAGACGATGTCTCGCAGTTGGCAACTTGGCTCAGTCAGAATCTCACTGTTAAAAACTAGTTAGTAAAAAGGATTAAAAAGGATTAAAAAGATGGATCAAAATCAATCTGAGAACGCGAATCAAAATTGGGAGCGCCAAGCGCTTGAGCATTTACTACTAGAGAATTTAAAAGAGACTCGCAAGGCACGTCGTTGGAAAGCGGTATTTCGTATCCTCACTCTTCTTGTCTTTGTTGGCGTAATACTGGCGGTATTTGATTTTCATCTGCCAGGGCGCGGCATGGGAACGGAGAAGCACACGGCCTTAGTTACGCTAGAAGGAGAGATTTCCTCGAGCTCGATGGCCAATGCTTTGGATATCAATTCATCACTGACTGCCGCATTTGAAAACGAAAATAGTGCGGGCGTGGTCTTGCGCATCAATAGTCCCGGTGGTTCTCCGGTTCAGGCCGGCATGATCAATGATGAGATTCATCGCTTACGCAAACTCTATCCAAGCAAGCCGTTTTATGTCGTAGTGGAAGATATCTGCGCTTCAGGCGGCTATTACGTTGCGGTTGCTGGTGATCAAATTTTGGTGGATAAGGCCAGCTTAGTGGGTTCTATTGGTGTGATCATGGAGGGCTTTGGTTTTACTGGTCTGATGGATAAGCTAGGCGTGACTCGTCGCATGATTACCGCTGGGTCTAATAAGGGCATGATGGATCCGTTCTCCAAAGAAAATCCCCAGCAAGTCGAAATGATTAAAACCATGATTGATGAGATTCACCAGCAATTTATTGCGGTAGTGAAAGCAGGTCGTGGCGATCGCTTAAAAGAAACTTCAGATATGTTTTCAGGCCGAGTTTGGAATGGCGAGCAAGCCATCAAAAATGGTTTAGTTGATGGCTATGGAACAGTAGAAACTGTAGCGCGTGATACTTTTAAGGCGCCAGATATTCTGGACTACACCATGAAAGAGAATTTCGCAGAACGCGTTGCTAAACGTTTCGGTGCCGAAGTGGGTGCCGCAGCAGGTAAGGCCTTAGTCAAGACACCTGATCTAAAGTAAAAAACGATAGATCAATACAGTAACAAACAAAACACTTAGGCCAGCAATAGAAATACTGCTGGCCTATTTTGTAATGAGGCGCAGGCTGCTTCGTTTGGAAAGCGCTTACGCCAGTCAGTAATCGAGAGCGTAGTAATGGTTTCACTTGGCAGACTGAGATCCATTCCAATACAAAGCATCGATTGCGGAGATAGCGTATTAAGACAAGCCATCAGCATTGCAGTATTGCGATACGGTGTTTCAATCCAAATTTGCGTCTGCTGTAATTTCCTTGATTCCACTTCCAGTTGTTTCAGTCGTGCGATACGGTCCTGCGCATCATGCGGAACATATCCTTGAAATGCAAAGCGTTGACCATTTAAACCGCTGGCCATCAGGCCCAGCAAAATAGAGCTTGGACCAACCAAGGGCTTCACTTTGGCGCCCAGCTTATGCGCTGCCAGTACAAGCTCTGCACCGGGGTCTGCAACTCCGGGAACACCAGCCTCTGACATCAGACCCATGTCTTTTCCAGCAATGAGGGGCTTGAGTAAATCCATGGGTTTGACAGCATCACCATACTTGGCATTGCGTGCAACACCACGCCACTCGCTCATCTGCATTTCTTGAATAGTGCAAGCTAAGGGTGAAACACTGTCGACCGCTTTTAAAAAAGCACGGGCAGTTTTTGCATCCTCCACAATCCAGTGAACGAGCTTGGCAGTTTGGCTAATAGTTTCGCTTGGTAAAACCCAAGGTAATTGCTCTATACGTGCATCGTCACCCAGGGTATTGGGAATCAAAAAGAGGGTGCCTAGCGTTGAACTCATTTTTTAATTCTGTTTCATTCAGTTAATTGATGTTTTGTTTGGAATGAGAAAGCCAGCTTCACGCAAGAGGCCGCTCAATGCAATTAAGGGTAGACCTATCAATGCGGTGGGATCATCGCTCTTGATGGATTCCAGGAGTGAAATTCCTAAGCCTTCAGACTTGGCACTTCCAGCGCAGTCGTAAGGTTCTTCGGCATGGAGATATGCCTCTAGAACATCATCAGCAAGTTTGCGAAAGGTAACTTCCGTAGGAACATTGATGGTTGTTTCCTCACTGCCATGCATGAGGCATAGCGCTGTTTGAAAAGTCACAGTAGCTCCTCGCATGAGTTGCAGTTGTGCCATGGCGCGCTCAAAGTTTCCAGGCTTACCAATGGCAGCTCCACACAGGTCGGCCACTTGATCTGAACCAATGACCCAAGCCGCAGGGTGATCTTTCGCAACTGCAGCAGCTTTTGCTTTGGCTAAGCGCAAAGCTAAGGCCAGAGTGTTTTCACCCGGGAGAGGAGTTTCATCCACCTTTGGTGAGATCACATCAAAAGGGATGCGCAGGCGCTCTAAGAGCTCGAGACGATAGACCGAGGTGGATGCCAGAATTAGTTTTTTTGCAGAATTACTCATCACTACTTGTACTTTCGCTAAAGCCTTCATTTAGACTGATGTCATGAATCGTAATCAAGTTTTACCTCAAGTTGAGTTATCCAATGATCCCAAGGCCCTGAGCCGGATTGATTTTTGCGCCCCTCAGTCCTATCAAGGCGCTGGATTTCTGGAGATTTCAGCCCTGCCCAGGGTGGCTGAAGAGGCTTCTAGCATTGAGCCAGGGGATGGATTTGATTGGGAGGTAAAGACCCATTTTGGGAATTCTCCAGGCTCTGAGCCCCAGCAAATTCTGGAATTGGCCGTAAAAGGCCGTATCCATCTGGTTTGTCAGGGCTGTTTGCAGGATTTCGGTCTAGATTTGACTCAAGATAGTCGGTTTGTTCTGGTAGCCACTGAGGAGGAGGCGGATGCCTTCCCAATGGAGGATGATCAGCTTGAGCCATTGGTAGCAATTCAGCACTTTGACCTCCTAGGGCTAATTGAGGATGAGATCCTCCTGTCCATGCCTTTAATTCCAAAGCATCCAGAGGGCGCATGCCAGCCGCATGCCTCCTCATTTGGTGAGGCGGGTGAAGCGCAAGATGCCTCTGAAAAGCCCCAAAATCCCTTTAACATATTGAAAAATATGAAGAAAAACTAATTTAGTCCCACCCGCTTAGAGCGGGTTTTCAGATCCGCTTTATCAATTTATCAAGCATTTAGCTCAATTTACATGCTAGAATGTCGCCTTGCTTAGGAGTTCAATATGGCCGTCCAACAGAATAAAAAATCCCCATCCAAACGTGGCATGCACCGTGCGCACGACTTTTTGACCGCACCTGCTACGGCTGTTGAAGCCACAACTGGTGAGGCGCATTTACGCCACCACATTTCACCAAACGGTTACTACCGTGGTCGTAAAGTGGTTAAAACCAAAAACGACTAATTTCTTAGTCTAAAAGATAGAAGCGGCTCCAATAAAAGCCGCTTTTTTCTTTGAAAAAAACCACTTGCAGCAATACTTGATTTTATGAGTGTCACACTTGCTATCGATGCCATGGGCGGAGATCATGGGCCAGTTGTTACCGTCCCTGCTTGTTGTGATTTTCTAGAGAAACATGCTGATGTGAAGATTGCCTTGGTTGGCAATCCGGAAATCCTCAAGCAAGCCTTGAGTCAATTTCCAAAGGCGCCAATGGAGCGCATTCAAATTATTTCCGCTAGTGAAGTCGTCTTGATGGATGACCCCATTGAGGTGGCGTTGCGTCGTAAAAAAGATTCATCCATGCGAGTTGCCATCGAGCAAGTTAAAGAAGGCCTGGCTGACGCAATCATTTCCTCTGGCAATACTGGCGCTTTAATGGCCATCTCCCGCTACATTCTCAAAACCTTAGATGGCGTTGACCGTCCTGCGATTGCTACTGCGATTCCCAATGAAAAAGGGCGCGGCACCACCATGTTGGATCTTGGTGCTAATGCAGATTGTGAGCCTATGCATTTGGTGCAATTTGCTCAAATGGCTAACGTAATGGTTCAAGTGGTCGATGGCATACAAAATCCTTCCATCGGTCTTTTAAATATTGGTGAAGAAGTGATTAAAGGTAATGAGGTAGTGAAGCAGACTAGCGAGCTACTACGTCAAACCAACCTTAACTTTTATGGCAACGTAGAAGGTAATGATATTTTTAAGGGTACTACCGATATCGTGGTGTGCGACGGTTTTGTTGGCAACGTTGTTCTTAAGGCAAGCGAAGGCTTGGCAAAGATGATGAGTGGCTTAATTAAACAAGAATTCAATCGTTCATGGCTGACTAAGCTCATGGCCATCTGTGCCATGGTGCCTTTATTGCGTGTTCGCAAGCGTGTGGATCATCGTCGCTATAACGGGGCAGTATTATTAGGTTTACGCGGTTGCGTAATTAAGAGTCACGGTTCAGCAGATCGCTTTGCATTTGGTTTTGCGCTCGAGCGCGCACATGAAGCAGCAAAAAATCGCATGGTGGAGCGTATCGCTCAAGCTTTTGCGGCGGAGACAAAATAATCATGAGCATCTATTCACGGATAGCCGGAACTGGAAGTTATCTTCCAGAGCAGCGTTTGAGCAATCAAGATCTCGTTGAGCGTTTAGCCAAGATTGGTCTTGAAACAAGCGATGAATGGATTGTGACTAGAAGTGGAATTTCTGCTCGCCACTTTGCCGCAGAAAATCAACTCACGAGTGACTTGGCAGTCAAAGCAGCACAAGCAGCACTAGAGGCAGCAAGCTGCACCTCTGAAGATCTTGACTTGATCATTCTGGCTACCTCCACACCAGATCACTTGGGTGGCTTCCCAAGCACAGCTTGCGTAGTGCAAGACAAACTAGGCGCTCATACTAATTGCGCGGCATTTGATGTTCAGGCGGTATGTGCTGGCTTTACTTATGCACTTGCCATTGCAGATGCATTTATTCGAACGGGTACATACAAAAAAGTATTAGTTCTCGGTGCAGAAACTTTCTCCCGCATTTTGGATTTCCAAGATCGCACGACTTCGGTTTTGTTTGGTGATGGTGCTGGCGCAGTTGTATTAGAAGCTTCTACCGAGCCAGGCATTTTGGCAACGGCCTTACATGCGGACGGTAGTCAACGCGATATCCTTTGTGTGCCAGGGCGCGCTAAGCAGGGTGGCGTTGAGGGAACTGCGTATTTAACAATGGATGGACCTGCAGTGTTTAAGTTGGCTGTCAAAGTACTTGAGCAAGTTGCCCATGAGGCTTTAGAAAAAGCCAATCTCAAGCCAGAGCAAATCGATTGGTTGGTGCCACACCAAGCCAATATTCGTATCATGGAGAGTACGGCTCGCAAGATGGGTATGTCGATGGACAATGTCATTGTGACTGTTCATGAGCATGGCAATACTTCCGCTGCATCTATACCGCTCGCCTTGGATGTTGGCGTTCGCTCGGGTCAAATTCAACGTGGCCAACATCTTTTGCTAGAGGGTGTTGGCGGTGGCTTTGCTTGGGGCGCAGCAGTCATTAAGTACTAAAGCAAAGTACTAAAGCTAAAAATATATTCACAACGATTATTCAGCGATTATTCCTATGACATTTGCATTTGTATTTCCTGGCCAAGGTTCCCAATCTGTTGGGATGCTCAACACTATTGCTGATCGCCCTGAAGTCCGTGCGACTTTGCAAGAAGCCTCAGAGGCCTTAGGTGAGGACGTTGCCAAACTGATTGCCGAAGGCCCCGCAGAAGCATTGTCTTTGACAACCAATACACAGCCCGTGATGCTGACTGCAGCGATTGCTTTTTACCGTGCCTGGTTAGCCTCTGGCGGTGCCGTTCCCAAGATGATGGCTGGCCATAGCCTGGGCGAATACTCTGCTTTAGTTGCTGCAGGCGTAATCGCTTTTAAAGACGCCGTGCCCTTGGTGCGTTTTCGTGCTGAGGCCATGCAGACAGCAGTGCCAGTAGGCATTGGCGGTATGGCCGCAATCTTAGGCTTAGATGATGCAATAGTGAAGACGGTTTGTGCCCAAGCTGCTACAGCCTCTGGAGGTGTTGTGGAAGCCGTGAACTTCAATGCACCAGGGCAAGTGGTCATTGCTGGCGGTAGTGATGCGGTGACCAAAGCTTGTGAATTGCTTAAAGCAGCTGGCGCAAAGCGCGCTCTGCCATTGCCAGTGTCAGCGCCATTTCATTCATCATTATTACAACCCGCTTCTGAAAAACTCAAAGACTACTTGGCTGATATTGAATTTAAAGTCCCGACTATCTCTGTAGTTAATAACGTGGATGTCAATGTACTGAATGACCCAGCAGCCATTAAAGATGCCTTAGTGCGTCAAGCTGCCAAGCCAGTGCGTTGGCAAGAGACTATTAATGCGATGGCCCAGCAAGGCATCACTCAAGTAGTGGAATGCGGCCCTGGCAAGGTATTGGCCGGGCTGACAAAGCGAATCAATGAAAATGTTGTTGGACTGCCTATTTTCGATGAGGTCAGTCTCAATGAAGCTTTGGCTGCCGTAAAGTAAAAATTCGAACTAGCAGTAGAAGAAACACGAAATAAAGAACGGAAGACAACTATGAATCTCGACTTAAGCGGACAAATTGCATTAGTGACCGGCGCATCGCGCGGTATTGGCCAAGCCATTGCGGATGAGTTGGTGAAATGTGGTGCCAAGGTCATTGGCACTGCAACTTCTGAGGACGGCGCCAAAGCAATCAACACCCGTTTACAAGCGAGCGGTGGCCGTGGCGAGGTTTTGAATGTGACCGATCCAAAAGCTTGCGAGGCCATTATCGATTTGATCGTCAAAGATTTTGGCGGTATCAATATCTTGGTGAATAACGCTGGCATTACTCGCGATAACCTAGCAATGCGCATGAAAACAGATGAGTGGACCGATGTGATCGACACTAATCTAAGTGCCGTTTTCCGTTTATCTCAGGCAGTAATGCGCCCTATGATGAAAGCGCGCGCTGGCCGCATTATTAATATCACTTCGATTGTTGGTCATATGGGTAACCCTGGGCAGGCTAACTACGCTGCTGCTAAATCCGGTGTTTCAGGCATGACGCGAGCTTTGGCCCGCGAAATTGGCAGTCGCAATATCACTGTGAATTGCGTAGCGCCTGGCTTTATCGACACAGATATGACCCGTGCTTTGAGTGAAGAGCAGCAAAATGCCCTAAAAGCGAACATTCCTTTAGCGCGTCTGGGTAGTCCAGAAGATATAGCCCAGGCAGTGGCATTTTTAGCCTCTCCAGCGGCTGGATACATCACAGGAAACACGCTGCATGTCAATGGCGGCCTCTATTTAGCCTAATAACAAAGCAGGAATTGATCATTTTTTGGCGGATTTACTAATTTAGCCTGCCAAGCTGATAAAATCCTTTTCATCGTTTTTTTACAACCCTTGGGGGAATTAATGGATAACATCGAACAACGCGTTAAGAAGATCGTCGCTGAGCAATTGGGCGTCGCAGAAGCAGAGATCAAGAATGAATCTTCTTTTGTGAACGACTTAGGCGCAGACTCTCTTGACACTGTTGAATTGGTAATGGCTTTGGAAGATGAATTCGGGATTGAAATTCCGGATGAAGAAGCTGAAAAAATTACTACTGTTCAGCTCGCTATCGATTTTGCTCAGTCAAAAGCTCAGGGTTAATTCCCCTAGCTAGTTAAAAGCTATTACTGTGTCAGCATCAAATGGCCGCCGCCGGGTTGTTGTTACCGGCTTAGGCCTGATTTCACCAGTTGGTAACTCGGTTGATGTAGCTTGGTCTAATTTGCTCGCGGGTAAATCAGGCATTGCCACCATCACCAAGTTTGACCACACTCCGCTGAGCGTGCATTTTGCTGGCGAGGTGAAAGACTTCAATGTCGAAGAATATGTTTCTGCCAAAGAGGCGCGCCACATGGATACCTTTATCCATTACGGGATCGCTGCTGGTACGCAAGCAATTCGCGACAGCGGTTTACAGATAACTGAAGAGAACGCGGAGCGCGTGGGCGTCATGGTCGGCTCAGGCATTGGTGGTTTGCCGATGATTGAAGAGACTGGCGCTGAATTGCTAGCTCGTGGTCCTCGTCGCATCTCCCCATTCTTTGTTCCAGGCTCAATCATTAATATGATTTCTGGGCATCTCAGTATCTTGTTTGGTCTTAAGGGTCCAAACGTGGCTGCGGTGACAGCTTGTACTACCGGCTTGCACAGCATTGGCTTGGCGGCACGTTTAATTCAGTATGGCGATGCTGATGTGATGGTTGCTGGTGGAGCTGAATCTACTATCTCTGCATTGGGTGTTGGCGGCTTTGCTTCAGCTCGTGCGCTATCCACCCGCAACGATGACCCTGCAACCGCTTCACGCCCATGGGACAAAGACCGTGATGGTTTCGTATTGGGTGAGGGTGCTGGTGTTGTGGTGTTAGAAGAGTATGAGCACGCTAAAGCGCGTGGCGCAAAAATCTACTGTGAGCTTTTAGGTTTTGGTATGAGTGGTGACGCGTATCACATGACCGCCCCAAATATGGATGGCCCACGTCGCTGTATGGTCAATGCCATGCGCGATGCCGGTTTAAATCCAGATCAAATTCAATATATCAATGCACACGGCACTTCTACACCTTTAGGTGATAAGAATGAAACCGGTGCGATTAAAGCTGCCCTTGGTGACCATGCCAAAAAGGCTTTGATTAACTCTACTAAGTCGATGACTGGCCATCTTTTGGGCGGTGCTGGCGGCTTAGAGTCTGTCTTTACTATTCTGGCGCTACACAACCAGAAGTCTCCACCAACAATCAACATCTTCAATCAAGATCCAGAGTGTGATTTGGACTACTGCGCCAATACTGCTCGCGATGTGAAGATTGACCATGCCATTAAAAACAACTTTGGCTTTGGGGGTACTAACGGTACCTTGATTTTTGGCAAATTGACCTAATATCTCTAGTAGGTCCTTCTTTTCTTATTTCATTTATTGGTTTTTACCAAGTAGGTCTATAGCACTATGAAAAAGTATCTTATTGCGTTCTTGGCTATGTTTAGCTTGGGGCAAATTGCGTTTATTCCCCAGGCCTGTGCCCAGAGCCCACGTGTTTCTATTCCTGACTTTGCCGACTTGGTTGAGCGAGCTAGCCCTGCTGTGGTGAACATCCGAACCACTGAAAAAATCATGCAACAGCAAGCTCAGGGCGGCATTCCCGGGATGCCTGAGGATCAGGCAGAGTTCTTCCGTCGTTTCTTTGGCGTGCCTATTCCGGGATTACCTGGCGGACCCAAGCAAGCGCAACCTAATTCCGGCAAGCCTCAAGAGGCAGATCGCGGCGTTGGCTCTGGCTTCATTATCGAATCCAACGGCTTAATTTTGACCAATGCCCACGTTGTCGAGGGTGCAAATACTATCTACGTCACCTTGACGGACAAGCGTGAGTACAAAGCCAAGTTATTGGGTATGGATAAGCGAACCGATATGGCGGTTGTCAAAATCGATGCACGTGATTTGCCTAAGTTGCCATTAGGCGATTCTTCTCGAGTAAGGGTGGGTGAGTGGGTATTGGCCATTGGCTCCCCGTTTGGTTTAGAGAACACTGTGACTGCTGGCATTGTGTCTGCTAAGAGTCGTGATACTGGTGACTACTTGCCATTCATTCAGACTGACGTAGCCGTGAATCCCGGTAACTCTGGCGGCCCTTTATTGAACACTGCTGGACAAGTGATTGGCATTAACTCGCAAATCTTTAGTCGCTCTGGCGGATATATGGGTATCTCTTTTGCCATTCCAATTGATGAAGCGATGCGTGTTGCAGAGCAATTGCGTACCAATGGAAAAATGACTCGTGGCCGTATTGGCGTCGCTTTGGGTGAGATGACTAAAGAGATCGCAGAGAGCCTAGGTCTAGGTAGACCTCGTGGCGCCTTGGTGCGTAATGTTGAGCCCGGTGGCCCAGCGGCAGCAGGTGGTATTGAGTCTGGGGATGTGATTCTGAGCTTTAATGGCCGTGACATTGGTAAATCCACTGATCTACCCAGAGCTGTTGGTGAAACTAAGCCAGGAACTAGCGCTAACGTACAGGTGTGGCGTAAAGGCTCTACTAAGGATTTGATGGTTTCTGTAGTGGACACCGAAGCAGGTCAAGCTGCTGTGAAGAAGTCGGATAACTCAGGTTCATCTGGTGCCAATGCCAATTCTCTTGGGGTTGCGGTTTCTGAGCCTTCAGATAGTAAGAAAAAGGAGCTTAATATCCGCGGAGGTGTTGAGGTTACCGGTTTAGGGGATGGCCCCTTAGCACGCTCAGGAGTGCGTCCTGGAGATGTCATTATCCGAATTGCTGATGCCGATGTCACTGGGGTGAAGCAGTTTGAGGGTCTTGTTAAGGGTTTGGACTCCAACAAGTCGGTTCCGGTTTTTGTTCGTCGGGCTGATAGCACTCTAATTATTCCTGTAAAGCCAAAATAAGCAAAAACCCTGTTTTTTGGGTGTAATAAGGGGGTTTGGCGCTAATTTGGCGCCACCCATTACAATTGCTTTAAGACGACTTTTTGCAGCGCATCATCGTGGTGCGTTCTGACAAGGCGTTTTTTGAAGACTACACAAGACGCTATGGATTTAATCCGCAATTTTTCTATCATCGCCCATATCGATCACGGCAAATCAACGCTGGCTGATCGCATTATTCAACTCTGTGGCGGTCTGTCTGATCGTGAAATGGAAGCCCAAGTTCTGGACTCGATGGATATCGAGCGTGAGCGTGGGATCACGATTAAAGCGCAAACAGCGGCGCTGTCTTATAAATCCAAAGATGGTAAAACTTACAACATCAATTTGATTGATACCCCAGGGCACGTCGACTTCTCCTATGAGGTGAGTCGCTCCTTGTCAGCATGCGAGGGTGCATTACTAGTGGTGGATGCCAGTCAAGGCGTTGAAGCCCAAACGGTTGCTAACTGCTACATGGCGCTGGAGTTGGGTGTAGAAGTTGTGCCAGTGCTCAATAAGATTGATTTGCCACAGGCAGATCCTGAGCGCGCTAAGCAAGAGATTGAAGATGTCATTGGTATCGATGCATCGGAAGCGGTGACCTGTTCGGCTAAAACGGGATTAGGTGTGCAGGATGTCATTGAAGAAATGATTGCTCGCGTACCTCCGCCAAAAGGCAATGCAGCAGATCCTTTGCAAGCCTTGATTATCGATTCTTGGTTTGATAACTATGTTGGTGTGGTGATGTTGGTGCGTGTCGTTAACGGTACCCTCAAGCCAAAAGAAAAAATTACCTTGATGTCCAACGGCTCGAGTCATTTAGTTGAGCATGTTGGTGTCTTTAGTCCAAAGTCTGTAGATCGCCCAGAATTGTCTGCCGGTCAGGTGGGCTTTGTGATTGCTGGCATTAAAGAGTTAAAAGCTGCCAAGGTAGGTGATACGGTTACGCACACCCCAGGGCAGCAAGGCCGCATTCCTGCAACGGCACCACTTCCAGGCTTTAAAGAAGTTAAGCCTCAGGTTTTTGCTGGGCTTTACCCAGTAGAGTCGAGTGAATATGATCAACTGCGCGAGTCCTTAGAGAAGTTGCAGTTAAATGACGCCTCGCTCTTGTATGAGCCAGAGGTATCGCAGGCTCTTGGTTTTGGATTCCGTTGCGGATTCTTGGGCTTGCTCCATATGGAGATCGTGCAAGAGCGCTTAGAGCGTCAATACGGCATGAATCTCATTACTACTGCACCAACAGTGGTGTATCAAGTAGAGCAATCCGATGGAAGCATCTTGTCGGTTGATAATCCATCAAAGATGCCCGAGGCTAGCAAGATCAATACGATTCTTGAGCCGATCGTGACAGTCAACCTGTACATGCCGCAAGAGTATGTGGGCGCGATTATTACTCTATGCGTTGGTAAGCGCGGTATTCAGATGGATATGAATTATCTCGGTCGTCAAGTGAAACTCACTTATGAGTTACCGATGGCGGAGATTGTTTTGGATTTCTTTGACAAAATGAAATCCATCTCTCGTGGCTATGCATCCATGGACTACGAGTTCAAGGAATATCGCCCAGCTGATGTGGTTAAGGTTGACATCCTCATTAACAGTGAGCGAGTGGATGCCCTATCGGTAATCGTCCACCGCAGTAACAGTCAGCATCGTGGTCGCGAAGTGGTTGCTAAGATGCGCGGCATTATTCCGCGTCAAATGTTTGATGTGGCTATTCAGGCGGCAATTGGTAGCAACATCGTTGCCCGTGAAAACGTCAAGGCTTTACGCAAGAACGTATTAGCCAAATGCTATGGCGGTGACATCTCGCGTAAGCGTAAATTATTAGAGAAGCAAAAAGAAGGTAAGAAACGCATGAAGCAGGTGGGTAATGTGGAGATTCCACAAGAAGCCTTCTTGGCCATTTTGCAGGTGGACGACTAATGAACTTTGCCCTCATCCTTTTTATCTTGGTAGTGGTCTCTGGTATAGCTTGGATTGCCGATCGTTATTACTTTGCTCCGAAAAGACGTAAGGTCGGTATCGATCGCATGCCATTATGGTTGGAATACACGGCCGGGTTCTTCCCAGTAATTTGTGCAGTGTTTGTATTGCGCTCATTTATTGTGGAGCCATTCAAAATCCCGTCAGGCTCCATGATTCCGACTTTGCAAATTGGCGACTTTATTCTGGTGAATAAATTCACCTACGGTATTCGTTTGCCAGTGATTAATCAGAAGGTCGTCGATTTAGGATCTCCAAAGCGTGGTGATGTTGCGGTGTTTCGCTATCCCCGAGATGAATCTATTGACTACATCAAGCGTGTCGTGGCTTTACCAGGCGACACCATTACTTATCAAGATAAACGCATAACAGTAAATGGTCAGCCATTGCAATACAGCGGTGGTGAGAATTACCTAGATCCCGAAAACATGCGTTACGCCAAGCGGTTTGCAGAATCTTTCCCTGCAGACTTAGGCGGTAATAAGCATGAGATTTTGAATGATCCTGATCGCCCTGCCGGTATGTTCCCTGCAGAGCGTTTTCCTGGATTTGAAAACTGCCAATACATCAATGCTGGTCTCACTTGCAAAGTGCCTGCGGGACATTACTTTGCAATGGGTGATAACCGCGATAACAGTGCTGATTCTCGTTACTGGGGATTTGTGCCAGATCAGAATATTGTTGGTAGAGCATTCTTTGTTTGGTTGAATCTCGGAAATCTCGGTCGTATTGGCGGCTTCGAATAAGATCATGAACGCCCGCGCCGTCATCGAAACTGCTCCGCTGCAAGCGCAATTAGGTTATACGTTTAAAAAAATAGAGCTGCTCAATCAAGCCTTAACGCATCGTAGTCACAGCAAGAAAAATAATGAGCGCCTGGAGTTTTTAGGTGATTCGATTCTCAATTGCGTTGTCGCAGAAATGCTTTATGAGCGTTATTCAGATTTGGATGAGGGCGATCTTTCTCGCGTACGGGCTAACTTAGTAAAACAACAAGCGCTCTATGAAATTGCTCAAACCCTATCGCTATCAGACTATCTGCGCTTAGGCGAGGGAGAATTAAAGAGCGGTGGTTTCCGTCGCCCGTCTATTCTGGCTGATACTCTTGAAGCGGTGACTGGCGCCATATTTTTAGATGGTGGGTTTGATGCTGCTAAGGCCTGTTTGCGTAAACTCTATTCCATCATTTTGGCCAACGTTGACCCTAAGACCCTGGGTAAGGACGATAAGACTTTATTGCAGGAATGTTTGCAAAGCTATCAGTTACCACTGCCTACCTATAACGTTACTGGCACTAGTGGTGCAGCCCACAATCAGCAGTTTGAAGTGGAATGTTTGATACCCAATCTCAAGGTTGTTGTGAAGGGTGAGGGTGCCTCTCGACGTGCAGCAGAGCAAGCTGCAGCAAAGCTAGCACTCATCTCAGCACTGAAGGCCTTGCCACAAGCGCTAGGTAAACCTAAAAAGACTCGGTCAGCCAAAAAGAAGGCAGCCAAAAAAGTGGCGACTGAAGAGCAGTTAAATCTTAAGCTGAAGGGCTAATCGTGTTTAGATGCGGCACTATCGCCATTGTTGGCCGTCCTAATATGGGCAAATCGACCCTCTTAAATGCTTTGGTCGGTCAGAAGATCAGCATTACCTCCCGTAAGGCACAAACCACGCGTCACCGTATTTTAGGTATTCAGAATCGCGAAGAAGCGCAATTCATTTTTATTGATACACCGGGCTTTCAGACTCGTTTAATCAATACATTAAATAAGGCATTGAATCGCACGGTAACTACGGCTTTGCAAGATGTGAATGTCGCTTGCTTTGTAGTTGAGGCTGGTTACTTTGGCGAGGATGACAAAAAGGTTTTGAAGTTACTGCCAGATGACTTACCGGTTGTCTTGGTGTTAAACAAATTAGACCTATTTAATAGCCGCTTCCAGACTCCCTCAGAGCGTGATCAGGCTCTACTGAATTTTATGAAAGAGATGAGTCAGCCTTGGTGTGTATTAGGCGGTCATGAAGATCAGAAGTGTGAGTTCGCTGAAATCGTACCGATGAGTGCAAAGAGTCCTGGGGATATTGAAAGATTATTAGACGTACTTGAAGGCTATTTACCTGAAGCGCCAGCAGTTTACGATGGCGATACCATCACTGATCGCAGTGAGCGCTTCTTGGCTGCTGAGATTCTGCGGGAGAAGGTTTTCCGCTTCACTGGTGAGGAGTTGCCTTACACCAGCACAGTAGTCATTGATCAGTTCAAGATGGATGGCAAGATGCGCCGTATTGCAGCAACGATTTTGGTTGATCGCGATAGCCACAAGGCAATGATTATTGGTGCCAAGGGTGAGCGATTGAAGAAGATCTCCACCGATGCTCGTATTGATATGGAAAAACTCTTTGACGGCAAGGTCTTTTTGGAAACTTGGGTTAAGGTCAAGCGTGGTTGGGCAGATGATCGTGCTGAATTACGGGCGCAGGGACTAGAGTAATTATTCATGGCCTCCATTCGTGTTGCTGACGAACCTGCTTTTGTATTGCACAGCATTCCTTATAAGGAAACTAGCTTAATTCTGGATGTCTTTACACGGCAATATGGCCGTATGGCACTGATTGCTAAAGGTGCTAAGCGGCCACATTCGGTATTGCGTCCAGTCTTACAGCGTTTTCAACCCCTATTGGTTTCTTGGAGTGGCAAGTCTGAGTTGCGTACTTTAACGAAGTCAGAGTGGGTTGGTGGAACACCCTCTTTAGTGGGTGATGCATTACTCTGCGGCTTCTATCTCAATGAGTTGTTAGTCAAGTTTCTGGCTCGTGAAGACGACTATGAAAAACTCTACGACCATTACACTGATACGATCTCTGCCTTATCTAATCTTGAGTTTCAATCTAAGGGCTTAGAGGAAATTTTGCGTCCCTTTGAGTTAACACTCTTGCAAGAGACCGGATATGCAGCAGCATTGGATTGCTGCGTTGAAACCCACAGCGCTCCAGTCTCACAAGAACAGTACGTCTATCAGCCGGAGCGTGGTGTCAGGCCTGTACAAGTGGATGATCCAGGCCATTGGCCAGTCTTGAGCGGTAAATCCCTCCTAGCCATCGCAGCAGGTGACTTTTCTGATCAAGAAACGCTTTCTGAGAGCAAGCAGTTAATGCGCTTCTTATTGGGCCTTCACCTTCAAGATCAAGTGCTCACTACCCGTCAGATTTTGATTGATCTCAAGAAAATCTAGTAATCTACAAGCATGAGCAACCCCAATATCCTTGAGCTTGGTATCAATATCGATCACGTCGCTACCCTGCGTAATGCGCGCGGCACGATCTATCCTGACCCATTAAAAGCCGCTCGCTTGGCTGAAGAAGCTGGCGCTGATTTAATTACCTTACATTTACGTGAGGATCGTCGTCATATTAAAGATGCAGATTTGATAGCGCTACGCCCTTTGATTCAGACGCGTATGAACCTAGAGTGCGCCGTTACTCCTGAGATGATTAACATCGCCTGTCGGGTTCAGCCGCAGGATGTTTGCCTTGTTCCTGAAAAGCGTGAAGAGGTTACTACTGAAGGTGGTTTAGATGTCGTAGGTCATTTTGATGCAGTCAAAGCTGCCACTACACAACTAAAAGCTGCTGGCATACGGGTTTCACTTTTTATTGATCCCGAAGAGCGGCAAATTCAAGCTGCTAAAGATGTGGGTGCCACAGTAGTTGAATTGCATACTGGTCGTTACGCAGATTTGGCTGGTGATCAACAGAAGCAAGAGCTCGAGCGCATCAGAAAAGCGGCCCAGTTTGGGAAAAGCATTGGCTTGCGCGTCAATGCAGGTCATGGGTTACATGAGGGCAACGTGATACCGGTTGCCGCCATTACTGAGCTATCCGAGCTCAATATCGGGCATGCCATTGTTGCTGAAGCGCTCTTTAAGGGTTGGCAAAAAGCAATTACGGATATGAAAGCTCTGATGGTTCAGGGCAGGGCAATCGCTTAAATATTAAACATCAAATGATCATTGGCATAGGTACGGACATTTTGCAAATCGAGCGACTTCAAGCTGCTTACGATCGCACCAATGGCCGCCTTGCTGAAAAAATCCTGGGTCCAGATGAGATGTTGGTTTTTAAACATCGCTTAGCCAGAAATCACAAGAGAGGTATTGCTTTCTTGGCAACGCGCTTTGCTGCAAAAGAAGCATTCTCCAAAGCGATTGGTTTAGGTATGAGAATGCCAATGACTTGGCGTTCCCTTCAAACGCTAAACGAGCCTAGCGGTAAACCAGTGACATCGTATTTGGGCGCACTGGCGCAATTTATGCAGGATAAAAACTGGGAAGCCCAGGTTACTGTTAGTGATGAACAAGACATGGCAATAGCCCATGTCATCGTAGTTCAAAAATAATACAACTCTCAAAAATATATAAAACCAAAAAATTTCGAGGAATCCATGAATAAGTCGACCATGAAGCCAGGCCCAGTTACTTTAGATGTTGTCGGTCTCGAGTTAAGCACTGAGGATCGTCGTCGCATCTTGCATCCCCTTACCGGTGGCGTGATTTTGTTTGGCAGAAACTTTGCCAATCGCCAGCAGCTCACAAAGCTCACTTCAGAAATTCAAAAACTCCGTTCCGATGTATTGATTTCGATTGATCATGAGGGTGGACGGGTGCAGCGCTGCAGAACGGATGGCTTCACCCATTTGCCTGCCATGCGCAAGCTTGGTGAACTTTGGGGGTTAAAAAATAAATCAACGCACAAACCAAAACATAGCGCTGAATCAGCCGCCATTGCCATGGCAGCAGCAACTGCCTGTGGTTACATCTTAGCTGCTGAGTTAAGGGCTTGCGGTGTAGACTTTAGTTTTACTCCTGTTCTGGATTTGGACTTCGGTCGCAGCGGTGTAATCGGCGATCGTGCATTTAGCCGTGATCCACAAATCACCTTTGCATTGGCTAAGAGTTTGAATGAAGGCTTACGACTTGCGGGTATGGCCAACTGCGGAAAGCATTTTCCAGGGCATGGCTGGGCAGAGGCGGATTCTCATGTGGCCATTCCGGTAGATGAGCGCCCATTGCAGAAAATTCTGAATGACGATGCTAAGCCTTACGAGTGGTTAGATTTGAGTTTGACTGCGGTGATGCCGGCTCATGTGATTTACCCGCAAGTAGATAAAAACCCAGCGGGATTTTCTAAGGTCTGGTTGCATTCTATTTTGCGTCAAGAATTAGGATTTCAAGGTGTGATCTTTAGTGATGACCTTTCTATGGAGGGTGCCAGTGTTGCTGGCTCTGTAGTGAAGGGTGCTGATATGGCGCTGGAGGCAGGATGCGACGCGGTGTTGATTTGTAATCGCCCTGATCTTGCAGATCAATTGCTGAGTCAGCTAAAAGTTTCCAAAACAAAACAAGCTGAATCCGCAACTCGATTAAATCGCTTGATGCCGACTGCCACAGCTCCTGCCTGGGATGAATTACAAGGCGAAGCGCAATACCAACATGCCAAAGGCTTGCTTCAGCAACTGAAGCTCATTACCTAGACAATAAAAAAGCCCGGCGTACCGGGCTTTTCCTTAACGAGCGATCTAATTAGTTAGCGCGGCTACGATATTCACCGGTACGAGTGTCGATCTCGATCTTATCGCCAGTATTGCAGAACAGTGGTACTTGTAATTCATAGCCAGTGGCTAATTTTGCAGTCTTCAAGACCTTGCCTGAACTAGTGTCGCCTTTAACCGCTGGCTCTGTGTAAATGATTTCACGAACCAAAGAGTTTGGCATGGCTACTGAGAGCGCTTTACCTTCGTAGAACACGACTTCGCAAGGCATGCTTTCTTCTAGGTAATGCAATGCATCACCCATGAATTCGGCTTCTACTTCATATTGGTTGTACTCGGTATCCATAAATACATACATTGGATCTGCGAAGTAAGAGTAGGTGCAATCTTTCTTGTCCAAAATCACCACATCAAACTTGTCATCTGCTTTGAATACGCCTTCGTTAGGCGCACCAGTTAACAAGTTCTTGAATTTCATTTTTACAACAGAGGAGTTGCGGCCTGAGCGGCTGTATTCTGCTTTTAAAACGACCATGGCATCTGTGCCAATCATGACTACGTTACCAACGCGGAGTTCTTGTGCTGTTTTCATCTTGCTATTCCTGGGTGCAGAGTTGTTTTTCTGCGGTTTTTATCAAAAACAAGATTGTAACCGCCCGCAGGTATCTTTAGCCCAAGATCAGCCTACAAAGCTCATTAGACGGGCAGCTAGGCCACCATCGGCTTGTTTTTCTAATAAATCTGCTCGCCAGGCCTTGGAATGGGTGTTCCAGTCATCAATGGAGTGATGCCACTTGTTAGGCATTGCCCAAGTCATTGCTGCAGTGACGGCGTGTTTAAGCTCTTGTGATGCCTCTGCAAGATAGAGATCTAAAAATGCAGCCAACTTGGTTTCGTGCGCGCGATCTTCTTGTGGGTAAATATGCCAGATGAAAGGTTTGCCCGCTAATTGCGCTCTGACAAAAGAATCCTCACCTCGAACAATATTGAAGTCGCATTGAGAGAGCGTCCAATCGTATTCATCCTGAGACACAAAAGGAATTGAGATGAGCTGAATCGAGTTGGGTAGGATAAGCGCTTTGGTAGGATGGCCAGAGCTGAACTGCAATTGCTCAAGCTGACCATGCGTCAGGACGATGTCAAAGTTCCCATCTAATGTTGCTAGATCCTCTAACCATTTCAGGAGTGGTACACCTGGGTAGCAAAAAACACTGATGCGTTTTGCATTAGGTCGCAAGAGCTTCCAGCTTGCCCTGAGACTCTCAGGAACTAATTGCTCAGTTAATGATGACTCTTGGGGAATTGGATCTATCAAAATGCCACCGGCATTAGTCTGGAATCCAGGAAAGAAAAAATATTTCGGAATACCATGTGCCTGCGGGGATGCTTTCTGATGAAAGTCCACAATCCAAGGCTCTGCAGTTAAGTACTCTAGATTGATGATGATGGGTTTTTTTGAAGCAATCAGCAGGCCTGCAAGGTAGCGATCGGGAAGCTCGCATCCAAATGCCTCTATCACGATATCGGGGGCTTCAACTGGATGGCGGCTATTGTTATGACTAGCTTCCCAGGGTTGGATGTCGATACGACGCTGGATTTTTGGGTCAACCCCAGAAGCGAGTAAATTAAGGGTTGGCAGATCATCACAGAAAATGCGCACGTCTTGGCCATGAAGACTTGTTAAGCTTCTTGCTAGGCGCCAGCAAACACCGGCATCACCATAGTTATCTACGATTTGACAGAAAATATCCCAACGCATGAGCAATTCGCTTTTTGAAACCCTTCAGCAGGATGTTAAACGGCTACCCGGATTGCCGGGGGTGTATCGCTTCTTTGATGAGGCGGGACATATTCTGTATGTCGGAAAAGCGCGCAACCTCAAAAAGCGGGTATCTAGTTACTTCCAGCGAACTCAGCTTTCACCACGTATAGAGCTGATGGTGGGAAAAATTGCCCGCTACGAAACTACAGTAACACGCTCAGAAACAGAAGCTTTAATTTTAGAGAATAATTTAATTAAGGAGTTAGCCCCTCCATTCAATATTCTCTTCCGAGATGATAAGTCCTATCCCTATGTGATGTTGACGGGACACCAGTTTCCACGTCTAGCCTCTTATCGAGGAAAAACAGATAAGCGCAATCACTACTTTGGACCATTTCCGAATTCATGGGCAGTACGTAATAGCGTGCAGATTTTGCAAAAAGTCTTTCGTCTGAGGACTTGCGAAGACTCAGTGTTCAAAAACCGTAGCCGTCCTTGTTTGCTGCATCAAATTCATCGCTGTAGTGCACCTTGTGTTGGTCGTCTGAGCGCAGATCAATATGGTCAGGACGTAGCTCAAGCAACCCGTTTTTTGGAGGGTGATCATAGTCGCGTGCTTTCTGAGCTTGAAAAAAAGATGCATGCCTACAGCGATGCTATGGAATTTGAAATGGCTGCGGTATTAAGAGATCGTATTGCAGATCTTTCTAGCGTCTTGCAGCAGCAGTCGATGGATACCGTTGCTGATGGTGAGGGTGATGTTGACGTCATAGCTGTAGCTCAAATGGAAGGCGTGGTTTGCGTCAACTTAGCAATGATTCGGGGCGGACGCCATTTAGGTGATCGAGCCTATTTCCCTAAAGGCTTGCGTTCAAGTTCTGGAGAGTTGCCACCCCCCGCAGAAATTTTAGAAGCCTTTATTGCGCAGCATTACCTAGAGGAGAAGTCAGGTGATGGCGAGGCGACCACCAATTTAATTCCACCGGTGTTGATTCTGAATCATCCTTTAAGAAAGTTGGTTGATGATATTGCGGCGCCGGAAGAAAGTGCAGAGGATATTTCCGAGCAATCAGCTCCAGAAGGCTTGCATGACTTACTCAATGCGCAAGCCGGTAAGCGCATTACTTTCCTGCATCAGCCACAAGGCCAAAGACGACATTGGCTGGGTATGGCTGAAGGTAATGCCAAGATTGCAATTGCAAAGCGTTTGGTCGAGACTGGTGGACAACTAGCAAGAGCGCGAGCGCTAGCTGATGTTTTGGCTTTGGAATTGGAAAGTCTCGAGCAGTTGCGTATTGAGTGTTTTGACATTAGTCATACTTCTGGTGAGGCCACACAAGCTTCTTGTGTGGTGTATTCCAAAAATGCGATGCAGTCTAGTGAATATCGTCGTTTTAATATTAATGACATTACACCGGGTGATGACTACGCTGCAATGCGTCAGGTCCTACAGCGCCGTTATGCAAATTTCCAAGAGCTCCCGGTTGAGAAGATGCCACAAGTGATTTTGATTGACGGTGGCAAAGGTCAGGTCGAGATGGCAAGACAAGTTCTTTCTGAATTTGGCATGGATATTGGGTTGATTGTTGGTGTTGCTAAAGGGGAAGGCCGTAAGGTAGGTCTCGAGACGCTTATTTTTGCGGACGGACGTAAATCGCTTGAACTCGGTATTGATAGCGCAGCTTTGTTATTAGTTGCGCAAATCCGAGATGAGGCACATCGCTTTGCCATTACGGGCATGCGTGCTAAACGAGCAAAAGCCAGAACAGTCTCTCAGCTAGAAGAGATTGAGGGGATCGGAGCAAAACGTCGCCAAAAATTACTAGCCCGTTTTGGAGGTTTGCGTGGCGTTTCTAATGCCACTATCGAAGAGCTCTCCAGCGTAGAGGGGATATCTACTGCATTGGCAGAGCTAATTTATAGACAACTCCATTGATTGCCCAGCAAGCTCACATTAGTTTATGCTTGAACAATGCCGTTTAATTTACCTATTGCCCTGACCTGGTTGCGTGTTGCCGCAATTCCGCTTGTCGTTGCAGTGTTCTATTTACCTAATGACTGGCTTACTCCCTTTGAAAAAAATCTCACAGCTACAGTGATTTTTATCTTTGCTGCTGTGACTGATTGGTTAGATGGATTCTTAGCTCGCAAAATGAAACAGGAGTCAGCATTTGGTCAATTCTTAGACCCGGTAGCAGACAAGTTGATTGTTGCTGCTGCATTGTTGGTTCTCCTGAACATGGACCGCGTACAGGTTTGGGTTGCCCTCATCATCATTGGACGTGAAATTACCATCTCCGCATTAAGAGAGTGGATGGCGCTCTTAGGTGCCGGCAAAAGCGTTGCTGTGCATATGGTCGGCAAGCTAAAGACTACGGCTCAACTTGTAGCAATTCCATTTTTATTGTTAAACGACACCATTTTTGGTTGGCTCAATTGCGCGCAAGTTGGCACTTGGTTAATTTGGATTGCATCCTTTTTGACGCTTTGGTCCATGTTTTATTACATGAAAAAGGCTTTGCCTCAGATAGTTGAGAAAGCTAAGTAATATCCACAAACCCATTGCCGATAAGGGTCTAGCGAAAACATCAGCCCTGCTAGTGGACAGCCTTCTCCATGAATAATGCGTTCCCTCAAATTGTTTGCTAAACTGTTGCCCTGTTATGCGGGAATAGCTCAGCTGGTAGAGCGATACCTTGCCAAGGTATAGGTCGGGAGTTCGAACCTCCTTTCCCGCTCCAAGTTCGATGGGAAGCCCTAAAAAAGCTTCCCATTTTTGATTCAAGCATATGGCGCGTTGGCCGAGTGGTTAGGCAGGAGCCTGCAAAGCTTCGTACGGGGGTTCGATTCCCTCACGCGCCTCCAGAATTTGAGTTGACGAATGAATCGTGTAGCCTAAGAAGCTTACAAATGTTGTAAGCTCTTATGCGTTAATCACTTTGGGCTATCATGGTAAACAATGACATTTCAAACTCTAAAACTTAGTGCGCTTTGCTTAGTCTTATCCACTCTGCTGGGTGGATGTGCATCTTCTGGTGATTCTCCAACAGGTACGCCCAGTGAAGTTCAAGAAATTCAGACACAACTCTTAGGTGATATGCCATTGCCTGCGGCATCCAAAATCATCGGTTCAGATTCTTTAATCATTGGTCGTGGTGATAACTGGGTTGGGCGCGTAGTTTTATCTGGTGTGCAAACCCCAACGGATATTTACGCATTCTTCCAAGCTGAATACCCTAAAGCGGGTTGGACTACCGTGAGTGCAGTGAAATCAAAAACCAGTATTTTGGTTTTCACTAAGGGTGACCGCACCTCAACAGTAGAGCTAAATGAAGGTCCATTCACTGGTCCAAAGACAATTATCACTATCACTGCATCACCAAAGAACGCAAACGTAGTTGCGCCAACTAAGAAATAAAAATACTTATATCGCTTAGCAATAGAAAAAGGCCTCTAAACGAGGCCTTTTGCTTAGCGGGGCGGAGCTTATAGTCCGCCAGCCCTGATGAGGCCAACAGCATGACCTTCAACCGCAAAGTTCGGTTGACGTCTATCTACCAAAATATTTTTGAAGTCTGGGTTCTCAGCTTGCAATTCAATTACCATGCCATCCGCAGTTTTCTTTTGGTTCCAACGTTTTACTGTGACTTCATCATCTAAACGCGCAACCACAATATCGCCGTTACGAACCTCGGAAGTTTTTCGTACTGCAAGATAGTCGCCATCCAGAATGCCAGCATCGCGCATGCTCATACCAACTACCTTCAGTAAGTAATCAGCACCTTTGCTAAACAAGCTTGGATCAATTGGCACTTGTTTTTCAATGTGCTCAACAGCCATGATTGGAGAACCTGCGGCAACACGACCAATGAGTGGCAATGTGAGTTGCTGAAGAGCGCCAGAGGGTAATGACATCTGACGATATTTATTAGGATTGTGCGTTTGATTAAATCGTTGTGGAATACGAATGCCGCGAGATGTTCCCGGTGTCAGTTCGATATATCCTTTTTTTGCTAAGGCGCGTAAGTGCTCTTCAGCAGCGTTGGCTGATGCAAAACCGAGTTGCGTTGCAATTTCAGCGCGAGTAGGGGGGGAGCCACTTTCATCGATGGCCTTGGTAATCAATTCCAAAATCTCACTTTGACGTGAGGTGAGTTTGGGGAGGGCAGTCAGCCCCTCTGGAAAATCGACTGTATTTATGTCCATACTGGGATTGTATACAGCACTTTTTGAATATTCAAGCAATTTGAAGGGCGGATAATGGATGAATGAGCTCAACATCTAATATTTCTGCAAATACACCCCATATCCTGATTTTAGGTATGGGCGGCACCATTGCAGGTCTCGCCCCCAACCCTAAAGACAGCCCTCTTCAATATGAAGCCGGTCTAGTCGGGGTTGACGCTCTAGTAGCTCAAATTCATTCGGTGGTCCCTGCGGGGGTCAATCTAGTTTCACGTCAGTTAGCGAATATTAATAGTCGTAATCTGACCGAGGCTCACCTGACTAGTCTAGGACTTGCTGTAAAGGAGGCCCTATCAGATGCTGCTGTAAAGGGAATTGTGATTACCCACGGCACTGATACGATTGAAGAAGTAGGCTTATTTTTGCAGGCAACGTGTGGCAAGTTAGCGCAGACTCAGTCTAAGAGGGTCATTTTGACTGGGGCCATGCTCCCGAGTAATGCGCCTGGAGCCGATGGCCCCTCAAATCTTTTGGACGCCTTGCGATGGGCTTCCACGCCTATTGATAACTTTCCTGGTGGTATTTACGCAGTGATGGACGGGCGTGGATGTATGGCAATGGACTTAGCTAAGCGCCATGCTACGGCTTTGAATGCGCCATTACAAAATGCCCCGTCCAGTTCGGTAGGTTTGGTTAACCCATCTTGGGTATCTGGCGTGAAAGCTGTACAGGCAGCTTGGAATGAAGATTTGCCTATTCCGGAGGAAGCACAGTGGCCTTGGGTTGAGATCCTAACAAGTCATGCGGGTGCTCGTCCTGAAACCATCGCGCAGTGGCTTGGTAGTGCCGTCCAAGGCTTTGTTCTTGCTGGTTCGGGGCACGGTGGCTTTCATGATGGCTGGATCGAGCCTTTGGACCGGGCGATGCTTCAGGGTATTGCATTGGCGAGGACAACGAGAACAGGTGCCGGGGCTACTTTGCGAAACATTCCTGAGTTGGATAAGCCTGGATGCTGTGCCTCAGGGTCTCTGACTGCGCCTAGAGCCAGAATTGCACTTCAATTGGCGTTAAATGCTGCAAAGCAGGCAAATAAAGCCGGTAAACCCCTGACTTGGCAGGATTTTTTTGCTAGAATAGCGGACTTACCTGAAATTAAGTAAGTACTTAAAAGCTGTAAATATGAGTAGTTAGTTTTACCTACAATTTGTTACTACCTTGTCACACTGACGCTAACTTTAAAACCATCGGAAGTTAGCAAGACGCTCAGGTGACTTTATCCTTAAGGAGTGTTAGATGCGTCATTATGAAATCGTTTTTATCGTCCACCCGGACCAAAGCGAGCAAGTGCCTGCGATGATCGATCGCTATAAAGCGACATTAGCTGCTGCTGGCGGCAAAATTCACCGCATGGAAGATTGGGGTCGTCGTCAGATGGCTTACATGATCGACAAACTTGCTAAAGCCCATTACGTTTGTATGAATATTGAGTGCGACCAGAAAACTCTGGACGAGCTCGAGCACGCATTCAAATTTAACGATGCTGTTTTGCGTCACCTCATCATCAAGACAAAGAAAGCTGAAACAGAGCCTTCCATCATGATGAAAGAAGTGCAACGTGAAGAAGCGCGCAAATCAGCTCAATCCGACGCTCCTGTAGCAGCGGTTTAAGTTAGAAATTTGAAGAGGAATACACAGACTAGAAAACGTATCAGAGTGACGGAGCGGCGTTGAATCATTTCACCCTAACTGCATTCTTGGTATCTAAAGACGCAATTCGATTTACACCAGCAGGAATACCGGTGATGCATTGCCAGCTAGAACATAGCGGCGAAGTAAACGAGGTAGGAGTGGCTAGGAAAATTCAGATGAGTGTTGAAGCCATAGCAATTGGTCCGATACAAAAGGGCTTAGAGCAAATGGATTTAGGAGCCAAGGCAGTGTTTGAAGGATTCTTAGCACCCAAGACTCTACGTAATCAAAGACTGGTTTTCCATATCACCCATATTCAATTGAAAAATTAAAGAGGAAATCATCATGGCGTTTGGAAAGAAACCCGATTTCAAAAAGAAACCAGCTCAGAACCCATTGTTCAAGCGTAAGCGTTATTGCCGTTTCACTGTTGCTGGCGTAGAGCAGATCGACTACAAAGATGTAGACACGTTGAAGGACTTCATTGGCGAGAACGCCAAGATCACTCCTGCACGTTTGACAGGCACAAAAGCTAAATATCAGCGTCAGTTAGACACTGCTATCAAGCGTGCTCGTTACTTGGCTTTGTTGCCATTCTCCGATCAACACAAGAAATAATTGGGAGCCCTCAATGCAAATCATTCTTTTAGAAAAAGTAATTAACCTGGGCAACCTCGGTGACATCGTTCGTGTTAAAGACGGTTACGCTCGTAATTTCCTAATCCCACAACGCAAAGCTCGTCGTGCAACTGAAACAGCCATCGCTGACTTTGCAGTACGTCGCGCTGAGTTGGAGAAGTTGGCAGCTGAGAAGTTGGCTGCCGCTGAAGCGGTTGGCGCAAAGCTCAAAGACTTGGTTCTTGAAATCGGTCAAAAAGCGGGTGTTGACGGTCGTTTGTTTGGTTCTGTAACCAATCATGACATCGCTGATGCTTTGAAAGCCAAAGGCTTTGTAATTGAAAAAGCTTCTGTACGTATGCCTACTGGCCCGTTGAAGATGGTTGGTGATCACCCTGTAGCGGTAGCTGTTCATACCGATGTAGTGGCTGACATCACTATCCGTGTAGTTGGTGAGCAAGCGTAAGTTTTAGATCTGTAATCTAGCCTCATGGCTGAATCCCGCTCACGCCCCCTTATGTCAAATCCTGGCATGATGGGTTCTGGGGATCCAGCCTTGCAGGCTTTAAAAGTACCGCCGCATTCTGTAGAAGCCGAGCAATCTTTGCTCGGCGGTCTACTGATTGACAACACAGCCTGGGATCGCCTGGGTGGGGTGTTAACTGATAAAGATTTCTATCGTCCTGAACATGCTCTGATCTATAAGGTCATTCAGCGTTTAGTTGGCGACAATCATCCTGCTGACGTCATTACTGTTCATGAGGCTGTTAAGTCTGAGCAGGGTGGTGACTTAGTTGGTATTGATTACCTCAATTCATTGGCGCAGAGCACACCTAGTGCAGCGAACATCAAAGGCTATGCCGACATTGTTCGTGATCGCAGCATTCTGCGTCGCCTAATTGAAGTATCTGACAACATCGTTAACTCTGCATTTGTTCCGGAGGGTCGTTCTGTTAGAACGCTCTTAGATGAAGCAGAGTCACGCATTCTACAAATTGGTGAAGAGGGTAGTCGTAAAGCCGATTACCTCGAGATCGAACCACTACTGAAAACCGTTGTTGCGCGCATTGATGAGTTATATAACCGTCAAGGTGGTAGCGACATCACTGGTATTGCAACTGGATTTATTGATTTAGATAAGCAAACTAGTGGTCTGCAAAAAGGCGACTTGGTGATAGTTGCTGGTAGACCGTCCATGGGTAAAGCGCAACCACTGGATGCTAAAGTAAAAACAGTTGATGGATGGAAGTTGATGGGCGATTTACGTTTTGGCGATCGCCTAGCCTCTGTGGATGGTCAGCACTCTATGGTGACTGGCATCTATCCGCAAGGCATTAAACAGATTTATAGAGTCACTTTCTCAGATGGTCGTGAAGCTGAGTGCTGCGATGAGCATCTTTGGCGCGTCATGTATCGCGATTGGGATGCGCCCAAAGTCATTAATACTGCGCGTTTAATAGAAATGCTTTCTTGTGTTCGATACAAGAATCGTCTGTGGATAGATCCTGTTTCAGGTGATTTTGGTCATTCAAATATATTACCAATTAACCCATGGGTTTTGGGCGCATTACTCGGTGATGGGACTTTGGCTTTATCTCACGGTTGCGTGATGTTCTCGACTAAGTCTCCCGAGCTTATTGAACGCATGAATGCTCTAGCTGGCTATGAGATGGAGTTAGTTCATGCCAACGCATATGACTGGAGATTGGTTTCTAAAGCTAGAATTGCTGCTAATGGCCAACGTCAGTCCGTGCCAACAAATTATTTCCGCTCTGCTTTACAAGATCTCGGTGTTTTGGGTTGTAGAAGTTTTGATAAATACATCCCCGCTACTTATCTTGAAGCCAACAAGACTGCCCGTCTCGCCCTATTTCAGGGCTTGATGGACACTGATGGTTGGATTGAGAAGTGGGGCTCCATTCGTTTTTGTACTGCAAGCAAGCAATTATCAGAAGACGTTGCCACTTTGGCTAGATCATTGGGCGGCTTTTGTTCAATCGCAGAAAAACAGTCTAGCTACACCTACAAGGGTGAAAAAAAGCAGGGTCGTTTAGCTTATGTTTTGAATATGAGTTTTGGCCCTGGATTTCAAGCATTTACTTTGCCTGAAAAGAAAGAAAGGCTCAGAGCGAGCTGGGATCGACAGCGCAGACTTTCATTTAAGAGCATTGAGCCATCTAGAGTTGCTGCGGCCCAATGCATCTCAGTTAGCCATCCAGATAGAACCTACGTCACCAATGAATACGTGGTGACTCATAACACTGCATTTGCACTCAATATCGCTGAGAATGTCGCGTTGGCCGAAGGCTTGCCAGTCGTTGTTTTCTCAATGGAGATGTCGGGTGAGCAATTGGCTGCCCGTTTACTGGGTTCAGTGGGGCGCGTTGACCAAGGCCGTATGCGTACCGGTAAGCTTCAAGATGATGAGTGGCCACGTGTTACGGATGCCATTGCCCGCTTGAGCAATACCCAAATTTTGATTGATGAGACTGGCGCTCTTTCCAGTTTAGAGTTACGTGCGCGTGCACGACGTATTGCTCGTAACTTTGGCGGAACACTTGGCCTTGTTGTAATTGATTACTTGCAGTTGATGAGTGGCTCTGGTTCTGAGAACCGCGCGACAGAGATTTCAGAAATCTCACGCTCTCTTAAATCACTTGCAAAAGAGTTACAGTGCCCAGTAGTTGCCTTGTCACAGTTAAACCGTGGCCTTGAGCAACGACCTAACAAGCGCCCAATCATGTCTGACTTGCGTGAGTCGGGTGCGATCGAACAAGACGCTGACTTAATTATGTTCATCTATCGTGATGAGGTGTATCACCCAGATACAACCCAAGATAAAGGTATGGCGGAGATCATTATTGGTAAGCAACGTAATGGACCAATTGGTACTGTGCGTTTAAGCTGGCAGGGTCCATATACCAAGTTTGATAACTTGGCGATGGGATCAGTTGGATACTCCTCTGGTGGGTACGAACCGTTCTAATTCAAATAAAAATAATAAGTAGCGATATATAAACAGTAACTCAGAATAAAAAAAGCCTCGCAATGCGAGGCTTTTTAACTTGATGCGACAGGTATTCAGTTTCCGCCTTCACACTTCTTAATAGATGCAGCTTTAGCAGCCCCATAAAGCGGCTTGCCATCCTTACTGACTGCTTTAGCTTCGCAATCATTGGGTTTGGCATCACCCATACATTTCTTAATAGATGCGTCTTTAGCAGCGCCATAGAGCGGCTTACCTTCTTTGCTAACTGCCTTTGCCTCGCAAGCTGCCTGATCTGCAAAAGTAACGGACGGAATTGCAAAACTAAATGCAACACTTAAAACGATAATGATTTTCTTCATATGAGCCACTCCAAAAATGAGTAATCTAAAGAACCAATTGTTCTTCTTATAAATGTAAACAATATTCAGTATTTTGGGAATACAGTGTTAATGCTATCGGCCGAAAGGCTAATAATTAAGGCGTCAATCTTCTAGCCTCAGTAAATCTAGCCGCCCAGTAGGGTGTAGTGATGTATTCCAAGCGTACAGTTCCTCCGGCGCTTGGGGCATGGACAAATCTACCTTGACCTACATAGATGCCTGCATGCGAATACTTTGCACCAGTAGTGTTGAAGAAAACGAGGTCACCAGGTGCAGGTGGGCCACTATCCACACTTTGGCCCCGAATGCTCATCTCCTGAATAGTCCTTGGTAGCTTGATATTTGCAGACTTCTTGTAGACATAAGCAATTAATCCACTGCAATCAAACCCGGCGTTGGGATTATTGCCGCCATAGCGATAAGGTACGCCAACCAAGCCCACTGCAGCGATCGAGATATCTTCGGTACCCACGCTAGTGTCTTGTTTGAACTGACTGACCTTGGCCGCACTATTCTTTGGGCCAAAGCTGCTACACCCTGTCAGCAAGAGAAGTGTGCAAATAAAAATGCCGCACCCTATCAGAGTGCGGCATGAGAAAGTTTGCTTAGAGTGCGTCAGCAGCATGATCCGCAAGACGGGAACGCTCACCGCGAGCCAGGGTCACATGTCCACCATGACGCCAGCCTTTGAAGCGATCCACCACATAAGTTAGGCCTGAAGAGCCTTCGGTTAAGTAAGGTGTGTCGATCTGAGCGATATTACCTAAACAAATAATCTTGGTTCCAGGACCCGCGCGAGTAACCAAGGTTTTCATTTGTTTTGGAGTTAAATTCTGCGCTTCATCAATAATCACAAACTTACTCACAAAAGTTCTGCCACGCATGAAGTTCATGCTCTTCACCTTAATTCGCGAACGAATCAGTTCCTGTGTAGCGGCACGTCCCCATTCACCAGCGCTGCCCTCTTCATTACGTTGTAGCACCTCAAGGTTGTCATCAAACGCACCCATCCAAGGTTGCATCTTCTCCTCTTCGGTGCCTGGCAAAAAGCCAATATCTTCACCTACAGGAACAGTGGCTCGAGTGATGATGATCTCGTTATAACGCTTACTATCTAACACTTGCTCAAGGCCGGCTGCTAATGCCAGCAAAGTTTTACCAGTACCGGCTTGCCCCAGCAATGTGATGAAGTCCACATCCGGGTTCATGAGTAGATTCATGGCAAAGTTCTGCTCGCGATTGCGTGCTGTTACGCTCCATACATTATTTTTCTGATGAGAGAAGTCTCTCAAGGTTTGGAGGAGGGCAGTCTTGCCATTGATCTCTTTAACTTGAGCATAGAACGGGGTGGATCCATCGGGATTTTCTTGATAGACAAACTGATTCACCAACATGCTTGGAACTGAAGGGCCAGTTACACGATAAAACATTGTTCCAGATTTGCCGTCAGCCCAGCTCTCCATATCTTTTCCATGCTTTGGCCAAAAGTCTGTGGGTAGTGCCATAACTCCGGAATACATTAAGTCGCGATCTTCTAAAACCTGATCGTTGAAGTAATCTTCAGCAGGCAAACCAAGCGCGCGCGCCTTAATGCGCATATTGATATCCTTGGATACCAGAACAACTTCTTGGCCTTGACGTGTCTTTTGAAGCTCGCTGACCACTGCCAAGATAAGGTTGTCACCCTTACCTTCGGGCAAACCTTCTGGTAGTGCTTGAGTGGTCAACTTTGTCTGGAAAAAGAGTCGACCAGATACATCTTGATTGCCAAGTTTGTTAAGGGGGATGCCCTCATCTAATGTGCCACTAGTACCAGCTACCAATTGATCTAAGGAGCGACTGACTGAACGGGCATTACGAGCAACCTCAGTCATACCTTTCTTGTGGTTGTCCAACTCCTCAAGAGTAGTCATTGGTAAGAAGAGATCGTGCTCAGAGAAGCGGAATAGAGAGCTTGGATCATGCATTAATACGTTGGTGTCTAGGACAAATAGGCTCGGGGGACCTGTACGAACAATGCGTTTTGGTTTTTCTGGAATATTCACTATCTTGTTATCACTGCGCTTACTACGGACAGCTACTTCACTGTGATCACTTTTAATTTTCTCAAGTGCTATTTCAGCAGCAGAAAGATCTTCCTCTACATCTGTTGCCCAATCTGACGCATGACTATCCATCACAACAGTTTTTGCTGGCGCAGGACGCTTTTTTAAATTTGGAGTGTCCTTGCTACTAATTTTTACTTGGCCAGCAATTTGAGTTGGGATTGGGGGCAATGGCATGTAGACTCTCCTAAAAGAAAAAACCGTCAAGCGGATTGCAATGACGGTTTATAACGAAACTGGGTGTAAAAAGATCTGTAAAACTGCGGGGGTTGTTTGCCGAGCCTGTGCTTAAGTGTTCAGGCTGATGAGTCAAACGGATTGTGAGACTTTCCCGTCGTTTACGGTGCATAAGAACTACTTTACCCCAAATTTTGGGCTTTGCAAGTGCCCCAGATTAAATTAATTTAAAAATTATTTAGTCTCTTGGGCTGCTTGTAATACCTCTGTCACATGTCCGGGAACCTTAAGACCACGCCACTGTTTTACTAGCATGCCCGAAGAGTCAAAGAGGAAGGTGCTGCGCTCGACGCCACGCACTTGTTTGCCATACATATTCTTCATTTTCATAACGCCAAAGAGTTGACATAGGATCTCTTCGGTATCGGCAACGAGTTCGAATGGTAGCTCCAGTTTGCTTCGGAAGTTATCGTGAGACTTGAGGCTGTCCCGAGATACACCAACGATCAAAGTATTGGCTTTAGTGAAGGCCTCAATGTTGTCTCGAAATTCACCGGACTCCGCAGTGCAGCCTGGAGTCATATCTTTTGGATAAAAGTAGACAACCAGTTTTTTGCCTCTGGCTGAGTCTGGTGTGAAGGTCAATCCTGATGTTGCCGGGATTGCACATTGGGGCATTGGTTTGCCAATTTCTACTGTCATGATAGGACTCTCTTATATTTAACTTTATATATTACGTATTCTGAGCTTGTTTATGCCGTTTGCAAAATGAGTTCACCACTTCTATTGGGTATTTCTCCCCAGCTCACTGGCTGCACAGCTATTTTATCCAGTTGCTTGGTAGCTGCCCAAGATTGATGAAGTTCACCCATGGTCACTAGATCATGTCCTTGATTTAGCCAGCCTGCCAGTAGTTGCTCAAAGGCGGGTAGAAGCTTCTGACCTTCAAGCTCTGCATGCAGAGTGAACACCTGATCATTCGGATTACTTTGTGTAATCTCAAGCAGTTTTTTTACGGCTCCAAATTCGTCGGCATCATCTATTCCAATCAACTCATCAAAAGTTGGTAGAGTAGTTGGATACTGCACGTGCTTTGCTTTACCGGAAGGTAATTCAAAACGGTATGGCATCAAGTTAGGTTCAGCTCGGCCATCAGAAGAATATTTGATACCCCATTGATCGAGTTGCTCAAAAGCGGCTTCATTCATTTGCCAGCCAGCAGCGCCATAAGTAACGGGTGGATGACCAAAGATCTCTACAAAGCGATCCCAGCTTTTTTGCATCTGCGCTTTAGTCCATCGAGCATCGCGATTGCGTACGGCATCTTGCCAGGCAACGTGATCCCAAGTGTGGATACCAGTCTCATGACCAGCTGCATCTATGGCACGCATTTCAGTCGCAGCTTGTTTGCCAATATCGGGACCAGGAAGAAGGACGCCGTAGAGCAAAGTCTTAACCCCGTAGTGTTCAACAACAGAAGTACGACTCACTTTCTTTAGAAAGCCTGGCCTAAAGACTCGCTTGAGGGCCCAGCCAGTGTGGTCGGGGCCCAGGCTAAATAGGAAGGTGGCTTTCAGGCCAAAGCGTTCAAGCGTCCGCGCTAGATTAGGGACGCCTTCTTTGGTCCCGCGCAGAGTATCAACATCTACCTTGAGTGCAATCTTAGCCATGAAGCCTTAAATATACTTTTACTTATTCTTTATCAACTAAATGACGTGCATTTTCTACGTCATGGCGGTAGGCTTCAAAAATATTCTTCAGCGCATCGCTCATATTGATCGTCGGCTTCCAACCCAATTCAGTCATCGTATTGTCAATTGCGGGAACGCGATTCTGAACATCCTGATAGCCTTCGCCGTAGTAAGCACCGGAGGTGGTTTCCACTATCTTCACTTCATTTGCCGTCTTCGCGTACTCAGGAATACTTCGAGCGATATCGAGCATCTGATTGGCGAGTTCACGGATAGAGTGATTGTTTTTTGGATTGCCGATGTTGTAGATTTTGCCATCAGCAACACCATCTTTGTTATCGATGATGCGCATTAAGGCGTCGATACCATCATCAACATAAGTAAAGGCACGTTTTTGCGCACCACCATCAACCACGTTGATGGGTTCACCGCGAACGATATGACCTAAGAACTGAGTAACGACACGGGAAGAGCCCTCTTTGGGTGTGTAAATACTATCTAGTCCAGGGCCAATCCAGTTAAATGGGCGAAAGAGAGTGAAACGCAAACCTTCCATACCGTAACCCCAGATTACACGATCCATCAATTGCTTAGAGCACGCATAAATCCAGCGTGGCTTATTGATTGGGCCATAAACCATATTGGATTTAGCGGGATCAAACTCACTGTCTTCGCACATACCATAGACTTCAGATGTGGATGGGAAGACCAAATGCTTTTTGTATTTCACTGCTGAGCGCACGATTGGTAAATTGGCTTCGAAGTCGAGCTCAAATACTTTCAATGGTTGCTGTACATAAGTTGCAGGTGTTGCAATGGCTACTAAGGGCAGGATGACGTCGCATTTACGGATGTGATATTCAACCCATTCTTTATTGATGGTGATATCACCTTCAAAAAAGTGCATGCGAGGATGGCTTACTAAATCACCAAGACGATCGTTTTGCATATCCATGCCGTAGACATGCCAATCGGTTGTCTCCAGGATGCGCTTTGAAAGGTGATGGCCAATAAAGCCATTTACGCCAAGAATGAGTACTTTTTTCATCTTTACTGCCTCGTTTTTAATCTAAAGAGTGCTGCTTGTAATTTATTAGCTATTTGCTGGAAACCAGTCCAATATCGAAACTGCCTTTTGGTCCCCACAAATGCCGAATACCTGATTATCAACCACTTGGATACCGGGAACCTGAAGATCTAGCTGCTTCGGAAATGGACCTTCTAGGCTGGTGCGAGCCACGATCCTGCGTTGACCTTGCCAGTCTGTAAAAGCACCGGGATAAGGGGGTGCAACGGCTCTCACGAGGTTATGAACTTGTTGGGCCGTTTGATGCCACAGAATTTGCCCATCTGCAGGCTTGCGACCCCCAAAATAGCTTCCTTGAGCTAGGTTATTGGGTTTTCTGGGGATGTGACCTTGAATAAGTTCCGGTAGGACCAGGTTAATCACCGTGACAGCTGCCTGGCTGACCTTGCCAAAGACGTCGGTAGCAGTCTCGTTGGGCCCAATCGAGACTGTTGACTGTCCCACAATGTCACCCGCATCCGGTTTGACTTCCATCATGTGCAATGTGGCACCAGTTTCTGTTGCACCCTGCAAAATGGCCCAATTAACGGGTGCCCGTCCACGGAACTTTGGTAGCAGTGAGCCGTGCATATTTAAGGCCCCAATCCTGGCGCAGGCCAAGAGTTCTGCTGGAATCATGTGGCGATAGTAGAAGGAGAAAAGATAATCAGGTGCTAGCTTTTGAAGCTGCGGTACGAGATCCATCAACTGATTGGCGTCTGGTGTGATGTAAGGAATCTTTTGATCTTCACACAGTTTTGCAACGCTCCCAAACCAGACATTCTCATTGGGATCGTCTTGATGGGTAACTACTAAATCAATCTGAATACCGGCATCTAGCAATGCCTTGAGGCAGTTAACGCCAACATCATGATAAGCAAAGACGACTGCGTGCAATTATTTTTTCTCTAAAACAGTTTGCACAACATAGCGTGGACGCTCGCGAACTTGTTGGTAAATGCGGCCAATATACTCACCGAGTAAACCAAGACCAAAGAGCATCACGCCAATTAGGAAGAAGGTAAGAGCAAAGAGGGTGAACACCCCTTCAACCTCGGCACCGAGTACAAAGCGGCGAATAAGGAGGTAAATAAACAGACTGCCCGCAGCCATTGCCAGCAACATGCCCAGAATCGAGAAAATCTGCAAAGGCATTACGGAAAAGCCGGTCACTAAATCAAAGTTCAGGCGAATGAGTTGATAGAGGCTGTATTTGGACTCACCGGCAAAACGCTCTTCATGTTTGACGGTAATTTCAGTTGGATTGGATGCAAAGGTATAAGCCAGTGCCGGAATAAAAGTATTACTCTCATCGCACTGACGAACGAGATCAACAATACGACGGCTATAGCCACGTAGCATGCAGCCTTGGTCAGTCATTGTGATGCGAGTGATTTTCTCGCGTAAATGATTCATTGCGCGTGAAGCAAATTTTCTGAAGAAGCTATCGCGACGATCGGCACGAATAGTGCCAACATAGTCATGACCTTGAAGTAATTCATTTACTAGGGCATCGATTTCTTCAGGAGGGTTCTGCAAGTCAGCATCAAGGGTGATGATGTATTCGCCGCGGGAGTATTCAAAGCCAGCCATGATCGCCATATGCTGACCAAAGTTACTATGAAATAACACCGCACGCGTAACGTCAGGACGTAATTCAACTTGCTTAGCTAGAATGCCAGCCGAACGATCTTTGCTGCCATCATTCACAAACATGACTTCATAAGCAATGTTGCGCTTACTGGCCATGACATCGAGCGCAGGATATAGACGATCAAACAGGGCTTGAAGGCCATCTTCCTCGTTATAAACGGGGATAACAACGCTGAGTATGGGATTGCAGGCTTGGGTAGCTAAATTTGCAGTCATTGTGCAATTTTGCCTGATTCCGCTCTCGGCCCTAGTTTTTACGATGTTTCTTCAGGATTCCAGTCAAACCCTTGGCTATACGGCCAATATCTTCATCAGCCATGCCTGGAAAAAGGGGGAGGGTCAAAATAGAGCGACCAATACGCTTTGCTACTGGAGTAGCCTCGGTTTGATAGCCTAGCTTTTGGTAAAGCGTAAATCCAGTAATTAAAGGGTAGTGAACACCAGTACCAATGCCCAGATCCTTGAGTTCAGACATCACCTGCGCGCGATCCACATTCAATTGCTCCAGCGGGAGTAGAACTTGAAACATATGCCAGTTACTGTCGGTGAAGTTTTCCACAGGCAGTTCTAGATGAAGGGCGTCTAAGCCAGCAGACGTTATTTCACTTCGAATCGCATCAAAGTACATTCTGGCCAAGGCAGTTCTGCGCACTTGAAATGCTGGCAACTGCTTTAGTTGATGAAGACCGATTACTGCATTCACATCAGTCAAATTATCTTTGCCACCAAGTACATCAACATCCATGCCATCCATACCTTGGCGTGTAAGACCTTGAAGACGAAACTTCTCTGCAAGTCTTGCTTCATCAGCATTGTTCAGAATAAGACAACCGCCTTCAACAGTGGATAAGTTTTTATTTGCCTGAAAACTAAAGCTCACGAGATCACCAATGCCGCCAATCTTTTGACCTCTCCACTGCGACCCAAACGCTTGCGCCGCATCTTCAATTACACGCAACTTGTATTGCTTGGCCAAGTCATAAAGTTGATCCATATTGACTGGTAATCCAGCCAAATAGACGGGCATGATGGCGCGTGTCTTTGGTGTAATGGCTGCAGCTATTTGGTTTAAATCAATGTTGCGTGTAACGGGGTCAATATCTACAAATACAGGTGTTGCACCCACACTCAGAATCACATTCGAAGTGGCCACCCAAGAAACGGGAGTAGTGATGACTTCATCCCCAGACCCAATGCCAGCAACTTGGAGAGCGATTTTCATGGTGGCTGTGCCGTTGGCAAAGCAACGTACAGGGCGACCACCGAAATAGTCACTTAAGGTGGACTCGAATTCAGCTAGCTTCGGACCTGATGTAACCCAACCGGAACGCAAAACCTCGGTAACCGCATCAATTGTTTCTTGATTAAAGTGTGGGCGCGTAAAAGGAATAAAGGGAAGAGTGTTTTCAGTAGTTGACATGGCGAACCTTAAAAACTTATTTTGTGGAGTTGCTTTGTGAATCCGGGTGTTTAACAATAACGCGCCGAGAATCTCTGCCCACCTCTTGCATTGGTACATTCAGTTTCTGCAGCTCAATATACTGTTCCGGAACCATCAAGGCATAAGCGGTTTGATCTTCTTTCCAGCGTTCGATAAAAGCAGCAAAGGTAGAGATCCACAACTCAGGCTCTTGCTTCACGCCAAACTCAAGCTCATCTGGGGACTCCACCATGATCATGGTTCTACCAAGATAAAACGGTACTGTGTGATCTAGAATTCTGATGGAATAAAAATTCACTTTCTCTGGAATACTTGATTTGACTCTCTCAACTAAATCAATGCCTGATACGGCGCGACCCAGAGTTTCATGACCCGTTCCGGCGATGATCGCGCAGAGAAAAAATCCGCAAGCAAAACTGGTAATGCTGCCCAAACCATTGCGCTTACTTTGCATGACTGTAAGGAGGCTAAATACAATTAAGGTAATCAACGCAGCAACTATCCAGTAAATGTATTGTGCATAGGACTCAATTTCATCCGGCCTTGCTTGTTTACCAACTTCGCCTAAAAAGAAAAATCCAATGCCACCTAAGATTGCAAAGAAGAGTGCTTGTAATCTCCAAGATAATCCCAGTGCATTACCAGGGCCCAGATTACGATCTAGGCTATGACCAACAAGCATTGCCAGCGCTGGAAAGACTGGGATGATGTAGCCGGGCAATTTTGATTGAGAGACACTAAAGAATCCCATGATCACGGCAAACCAGCAGGTGAGCAACCAGCCGCTGGAAAATTCTCGATTACGCTCCCGCCAAGCCTGAACAAGGGCTTGAGGAGTTTTCGCAATCCATGGCAGAAAGCCGAGTAGCAGTAGTGGAATGAAGTAATAAATCGGACCCGTCCTACTATGGGCTTTTTGTGTAAAACGTTGCAGGTGTTCATGAATAAAAAAGAACTCCAGAAACTCTGGATTGCGTTGGGCTACCAGAACAAACCAAGGTGCGGTAATCGCTAAAAATAAAATCGTGCCTTTAATGATGTGAAGTCGCTTCCAGATCTTCCAGTCCCAAGCGGTAATCGAATAAACAATAAACACCATGCCAGGGATGGCGATCCCAATAACACCTTTGGATAGGGTTGCTAATGCCATGAAGGCCCAGCACGCTAGCATCCAGTTTCTGGTGTCGCTCGAGTTCCGAGAGGTTTGCGCTAACAAAAGACTGCAAAGCGCAGCAACTAAAAATGCTGACAATCCCATATCAAGTGAATTGATATGCCCACCAATCACCCACATTGGGCTTGAGGCTAAGGCGATTGCAGCTAACCAGCCTGCTCGTGCGCTGTAGATGCGAGCGCCAGTAAATCCAATAAACACAATTGTCAGAAATCCAGTGAGCGCAGTCCATAAGCGCGCTTGCCAATCACCAATACCAAAAAGATTAAAGGCTGTAGCGGTAGCCCAAATTTGTAAAGGGGGTTTTTCAAAATACTTGTAACCGTTATAGCGAGGAGTAACCCAATCTCCAGTGACAAGCATCTCACGAGCAATCTCGGCATAACGCCCTTCATCCGACGGAATGAGGTGACGGTAATTTAAGGTGCCAAACCACAGTAAGGCATAGATCAAAACCAGAATCAAAATAGTTACTGGGTTGAGGGTGCTTGACTGCCGAATTTGGCCAAACTGCATTAGACGGCTTCCACAATAAGGGCGAGGAGGACTTGACGGCCTTCGCCGACAAGAATGTTGTAGGTGCGACAAGCAGCCTGAGAATCCATGACCTCAAAGCCCAGCTTAGCCTCAATGAGCGTTTTTAAAAGCTCAGGCCTTGGGAAGCGTTGGCGTTTACCGGTGCCAATAATGATTAATTCAGGCTTCAGGGAAGCCATTTGAGCAAAATCTGCTGAACTAAGCTCTTCAAAGGACTTTACGGCCCATTCCAAGATTTCACCGTCAGAACTCAGTAAAACGGCATGACTGTAGGGGATCTTATTGATCTCGATGTAGCCATCACCGTAACCGGTGATCGTATTGGCTCCGGAGTGGGGGTCAGATTGAAGCTTCACATGGACTCTCTGTCATAATTGTGTTGATTATAGCCAGCTGTTTTTTCCTAGATTTCAAGAACTTACCCTTTAATTTATTGTGAAACCGATCCTAAAGTCCGCAAAACTCAATCACGTCTGTTATGACATTCGTGGGCCCGTGCTAGAACTCGCGCAGCGCATGGAGGAAGAGGGTCACAAAATCATCAAACTGAACATCGGTAATGTGGGTGTTTTTGGTTTTGACCCTCCAGAAGAGATTCAGTTGGACATGATCCGTAATTTGGGTAATGCCTCAGCGTACTCTGATTCCAAGGGAATTTTCGCGGCTCGTAAAGCGATCATGCAATATTGCCAGGAAAAAGGCATTCAAGGCGTTACTTTGGATGACATCTATACCGGTAATGGGGTTTCTGAATTAATCGTTCTCGCAATGAATGCATTGCTCAACAACGGTGATGAGGTATTGGTGCCAGCCCCAGATTACCCTTTATGGACGGCTGCGGTGAGTCTATCTGGCGGCACCCCAGTGCATTACTTGTGTGATGAGTCCAAAGAGTGGGCTCCTGACTTAGCAGATTTGCGCAAAAAAATTACACCGCGTACCAAGGCAATTGTGGTGATTAACCCCAACAATCCAACTGGTGCAATCTATTCAAAAGAAGTATTGACTGAGCTATGCTCAATCGCACGTGAACATGGTTTGATTCTGTTTGCTGACGAGATCTACGACAAGATGCTGTACGACAAAGAGAAACATGTCTCTTTAGCATCCTTATCCACGGATGTAGTTACGATCACTTTTAATGGTTTATCCAAAAACTATCGCTCTTGCGGCTACCGCGCTGGCTGGATGGTAGTTTCTGGAGATAAAGAGATGATCCGAGATTACATCGAGGGTCTCAATATGTTGTCCTCAATGCGCCTATGCGCTAACGTGCCGGGGCAGTACGCTATTCAGACAGCTTTGGGCGGCTATCAAAGCATTAATGACTTAGTTGCTGAAGGCGGTCGCTTGGCTAAACAGCGCGATCTCGCATGGAAGCTCATCACCGAAATTCCGGGTGTGACTTGCGTGAAACCAAAGTCTGCTTTGTATTTATTTCCAAAACTTGATTCTGAGATGTATCCAATTGAAGATGACCAGCAATTTGTAGCTGATTTTCTTAAGGAAGAAAAAGTATTACTGGTACAAGGCTCGGGTTTTAATTGGGTTAAGTCAGACCACTTCCGCGTAGTGTTCTTACCTCATGAGGATGTGCTGAAAGAGGCTATTGGCCGTCTGGCACGTTTCCTAGAGCGTTATCGTCAAAAACATAGTCGCAAGGTAACTAATTCGACTAATTCAACAGCAACAAAGGCATCATGAAACCGATTCAAGTAGGTCTATTAGGTATTGGCACTGTAGGTGGTGGTGTATTTACTGTTCTCGAACGCAACCAGGATGAAATTACCCGTCGTGCTGGTCGTGGCATTCGTATCAACACCGTTGCCGACCTCAATGTAGAGCGCGCTAAAGAGTTGGTAAAAGATCGTGCTCAAGTGGTGAGCGATGCGCGTGCTGTGATTAACAATCCTGAAATCGATATCGTTGTTGAGTTGATTGGTGGTTATGGCATTGCTAAAGATTTAGTGCTTGAGGCCATTGCTGCTGGTAAGCATGTGGTCACGGCGAATAAGGCTTTGATCGCAGTTCATGGTAACGAGATTTTTAAAGCCGCCCACGAAAAGGGCGTGATGGTTGCGTTTGAAGCGGCTGTTGCTGGTGGTATTCCAATCATCAAAGCACTTCGTGAAGGTTTAACTGCGAATCGTATTGAGTGGATCGCCGGCATCATCAACGGTACAACCAATTTCATTCTTTCTGAGATGCGCGATAAAGGCTTAGACTTTGCGACCGTCTTGAAAGAGGCTCAGCGTTTGGGCTATGCAGAGGCAGATCCTACATTTGATATCGAGGGTGTAGATGCCGCTCATAAGGCCACCATCATGAGTGCAATTGCATTTGGCATTCCAATGCAATTTGAGAAAGCGCACGTTGAGGGTATTACCAAGTTAGATGCCATCGATATTAAGTACGCTGAGCAGTTAGGTTATCGCATCAAGTTACTTGGTATTGCGAAGAAGACAGCTACTGGTGTTGAGTTGCGCGTACACCCAACATTGATTCCAACTAAGCGTCTGATTGCAAACGTTGAAGGCGCTATGAATGCCGTTCAGGTATTTGGTGATGCTGTTGGCACAACGCTTTACTACGGTAAGGGTGCGGGCTCAGAGCCGACCGCTTCTGCTGTGATTGCCGACTTAGTGGATATCACTCGTTTGTTAGGCGCAAGTCCTGGGAGCCGTGTTCCTTATCTGGCCTTCCAGCCTGATGCAGTGCGTGATATCACCGTATTGCCCATGGGCGAAATTACTACTAGCTACTACTTGCGCTTGCGCGTAGCCGATCAAGCCGGTGTATTAGCTGACATTACCAAGATCTTGGCGGCTCATAGCATCTCCATTGATGCCCTCTTGCAAAAAGAGGCCGACGAAGGTGAAAGTCAAACCGACTTAGTTGCTCTCACCCATGAGACTAAAGAAAAGCACATGCTCGCAGCAATTCAGGAAATTCAGAATCTGAAAACTGTTGCTGGTGAAGTAGTGAAGATCCGTTTAGAAAATCTGTCCTAATACAAATACATGCGTTACCAATCAACCCGGGGCAATAGCCCACAACAATCCTTTTTAGAAATTCTGCTTGGCGGATTAGCGCCAGATGGTGGCCTATATCTGCCGACAGTGTATCCGCAAGTCACTAAAGCGCAGTTAGATGCTTGGCGTGGCATGTCTTATGCCGATCTCGCTTATGAAGTATTAAGTCTTTATTGCGACGACATTCCTGAAGTGGATCTGCGTACTCTATTGCGTAAGACCTATACAGAGCAGGTCTACTGTAACGGCCGCCCTGAAGACAATGCTAAAGACATTACGCCATTGCATTGGTTGGGCGAAGAGCAGGGCACACGTATTGGTTTGCTCAGCCTGTCTAACGGACCCACATTGGCATTTAAAGATATGGCGATGCAGTTACTCGGCAATCTCTTTGAATACGCCCTAAAGAAGAATGGTCAGAAGCTTAATATTTTGGGCGCGACATCTGGGGATACTGGAAGTGCTGCTGAATACGCAATGCGTGGCAAAGAGGGTGTCAAAGTATTTATGCTTTCACCACGCGGTAAGATGAGCTCATTCCAGTCTGCCCAAATGTATTCACTGCAAGATCCAAATATCTTTAACTTAGCAGTTTCTGGTGTATTTGACGATTGCCAAGATATTGTTAAGGCAGTGAGTAACGACCATAGTTTCAAAGCGAATCACCAAATTGGTACGGTCAACTCCATTAACTGGGGTCGTGTAGTTGCTCAGGTGGTGTATTACTTCCAGGGTTATTTATTGGCCACAAAATCGAGTGATGAAAAAGTGTCATTCACTGTGCCTTCAGGTAACTTTGGCAATATCTGTGCTGGTCACATTGCCCGCATGATGGGTTTGCCAATTGCGCATTTAATTGCCGCTACCAATGAGAATGATGTTCTCGATGAGTTTTTCCGTACTGGCGTCTACCGTGCACGTAAGTCTGCTGAAACTTTGCATACCTCTAGCCCCTCTATGGATATTTCTAAGGCGAGTAACTTTGAGCGCTTTGTATTTGATTTCATGGGTAAGGATGGCAAGGCAACTGCCGGCATGTTTAAGCAGGTGGATGAGGCAGGTGGCTTTGATATTTCCAAAGATGCTGTCTTTAAAGACCTTGCGCGGTATGGATTTCAATCTGGCCGCAGTACCCATGAGAATCGTCTAGAAACGATTCGTAATGTTGATGCGCAGTATGGCGTGATGATTGATACGCATACAGCGGATGGCGTGAAGGTTGCGCGCGAACATCTGCAGGCAGGCATTCCAATGATTGTTTTGGAAACTGCTTTACCCATTAAGTTTGAAGAAACTATTGAATTAGCTTTGGGTCGTCCAGCAGAATGTCCGCCAGCATTCAAGGACATCAAGTCAAAGCCGCAGCGCGTTGAAAATATCGATGCCGATGTCAATCAAGTTAAAAACTTCATTACCACCCACACCAACTAACTCAGAAATCCATTGCTATGACTAAGCCTCCGATGTTGACTGCTCAGCAGGCTTTAGATCACTTACTTTCTCACGCAAAGCCTGTGAGCGAAACTGAAACACTTGCGATGCAATCTGCTTTAGGTCGTGTACTAGCGGAAAGCGTAAATAGCCTTGTAGATGTACCTCCACTCGATAACACCTCAATGGATGGTTACGCAGTGCGAACAGCGGATACTCATACACCAGGCCAAACACTCACAATTGCGCAACGTATTCCGGCGGGCTCTATGGGAACTCAGCTCGAGCCTGGCACTGCTGCCAGAATATTTACTGGTGCCCCTGTGCCACCTGGTGCTGATGCCGTTGTCATGCAAGAAGACTGCTCGACTCCTGAAGGAGCAAGCCACCAAGTGCAGGTCAATATCGCACCAACATCAGGCCAATGGATTCGTCGCAGAGGCGAAGATCTGACTGCAGGCAAAACAGCTCTTACTGCAGGCGCTTATCTGCGGCCGCAAGAACTTGGAGTTGCTGCCTCTGCCGGCTTAACGCATTTAACTGTAAAACGTAAGGTGAGGGTTGCTGCATTTTTCACTGGTGACGAACTTTCCCTGCCAGGTGAACCACTTAAACCAGGCGGTATCTATAACTCCAATCGCGACACACTATTAGCGTGCATCAAATCCTTAGGTTGCGATGCCACTGATTTCGGAATTGTTCCTGATAGTCTTGAGGCCACGAAAGAAACTCTGCGTAAGGCAAGCAAAGATCATGACTTAATCATTACGTCTGGTGGCGTCTCCGTTGGCGAAGAAGATCACATTAAGCCTGCAGTGAGCGCTGAAGGCAGGCTGGATCTCTGGCAGATTGCTATTAAGCCTGGCAAGCCTTTAGCTTTTGGTGCTGTCCGAAAATCAGATAGTTCAAAAAGTAATGCGGTCGAAGCGAAAACTGCAGCTGAAACTTGGTTTATCGGTTTGCCTGGTAATCCGGTATCGAGTTTTGTGACTTTTCTATTATTTGTACGCCCATTTATTCTCAAGTTACAGGGGCGTGATGCAGGCTTACCGCAGTCTTACCCCATGCGCGCCGACTTTGATTGGCTCAAAGCCGATCGTCGTAACGAGTTTCTGAGGGTCAAGATCAATGCGCAGGGCGGTTTGGATCTGTTCCCCAATCAAAGCTCTGGGGTGCTGACTAGCGCCTCTTGGGGGGATGGCTTAGTAGATTGTCTACCTGGCCAAGCAGTCAAGTCTGGCGATATGGTGAAGTACATTCCATTTAGTGCACTTCTTTCCTAGTCGTATTACGATTCTGATATGAAACTTGAATTACGATTCTTTGCCTCCTTAAGAGAGGGTCTCGGACTTTCTGGTGAGAGTATTGATACTCCACCCGAAGTAAAAACTATTGCCGACTTAAGAAGCTACCTTGTTCAACGGGGAGATCCTTGGGCTGAAGTGTTAGCAAGTGGCAAAGTGATTCGTTGCGCATTAAATCAAGAGATGATGAGTGACTCGACGCCTTTGGTGGAGGGTGCCGAAGTCGCTTTCTTTCCTCCGGTTACTGGCGGCTAAGATGCAGAATGATTTCATCCGCATTCAAGAAGCTGACTTTGATCTAACAACTGAGGTGAAGGTCCTGCGTAAGGATGATCCCCGAGTGGGTGCAGTGGTGACTTTCTTGGGCACTGTCCGAGATATGAATGATGGTAGTCAAGTTCAAGGTATGACTCTGGAGCACTACCCTGGTATGACAGAAAAATCCCTAGAAGAAATCATCATGCAAGCTAGAGGCCGCTGGGATCTTTATAAGACACTAGTCATCCATCGAGTGGGACCGCTTCTTCCTGAAGATCAAATTGTTTTGGTAGTAGTCACTAGCGCTCACCGAGGTGAAGCATTTGCTGCCTGTGAATTCATCATGGACTACTTAAAGACAGCAGCACCATTTTGGAAAAAAGAAGAAACACCACAAGGTAGCAAATGGGTGGATGCCCGCGTGACTGACGATACTGCAATGGCACGCTGGAATTAGTTTGGCTTTATATCTGCTTGAGTGCTAAAGCTAGATTAAAGCCGCTGAGCCAGGCACCCTCGACTCTGCCACCATTGAGCCAGTCTCCACAAAGCCCTAGGCCAATAGTAGGTAGCAATAAATATCCAATTCCATTTTCTAGGCTCCCACTGGCATAGCGCCAGCGGTGCATGCTGATATCGGCGCCCTCGCAATTAAAGCCTAGTGCTGTCAGGCACTGCACCATTTGGTATTGAGCATCCTCTTTACTTAACTCAACATGCTCTTGACTCCAGTCAGGGCTTCCATGGATAGTCCACGTGCTTCCCTGACGCATTGGCTTTGATCCGTTTTGACAAATCCAGCTAATGATTTCTTTATTAACAAATGCTGCATCAAAATCTCTATTGAGCTGATTCGGAAGGTGCGCCATCATGGTCCAGCAGGCCTTCATCTGTGCCGTGTCAGCGATATCTGCGGCTCTACTATCAAGACCCTTAAGCAGAGTGCTTGCCTGAGGTGCGGGTATGGCCAATACGACAAAATCATATAGTGCTGTAATTTCATCGGCTTCACTGCACTGTAAATGCCACTGATCATCCCTACGCTCCAACTGAGAAATGGTTCTCTCATATTGAATGGAGAGTCCTTCAGCAAGATACTTGCCTGTTGAATTCATATGAGGGGTACCAACATAGCGAATATCTTGTGAGTGACTATCACGCCATGTCTTGGATTCGTATACCTTAAGTTTCGGTTCCCAAATAGCTGCGGTACCGGCCTGAAGCCAACTTTCTACTTCTTCGATAAAACGAGGATCTCTGGCAGTAAAGTACTGGGCACCATGATCAGCAGTCCAGTCTTGAGCGCGACGCGTACTCATGCGTCCACTTGGACCACGACTCTTTTCAAAGACGTCTACCGATATACCGTGTGACTGTAATTCCTTTGCACAAGCGAGGCCTGCCATTCCTGCGCCAATGACCGCTACCCGATTGATTGCTTTGCTGCCGTTCATATTCTGGGAAGTATTTTGCGAAAGGTGAGATTGATACGTGGACTCATCACAGTCTTGGTTTTCAGAAGGCTATGATGCCAGTGATCTTGAACAGGGGCATGCATGATGAGAAGGCTACCGTGATCAAGAAATACTGACACAGTCGTTTTATCCTGCTTATGACGAAATGCAAATTTACGGCGAGCACCCAAGCTGATTGATGCGATCGGAGTTGTGCTATCCAACTCTTTTTCATTATCACTGTGCCAACCCATACCTTCATCGCCATTGTGATAGAGATTGAGTAAGCAAGAGTTATAGCTATAGCCGGTCATATCTTCAAGTTGATGCTTGATTTGAAGTAACTCCGCCGTCCAGTCCTGAGGAATTTTTTCGATGCCCGAGTAGGTATAACGGCATTGGGGGTCTCCCACCCAAGCAACTTTTCTCGCGGTTGTCACTAACTTGCCAAACATAGTGATTTGGTCCGCTTGCCAGTTAAGAGAATGCAGCAAGCTTTCAAAAAAATGATCAGATTCATGCATTTTATAAAAATGACTGAAGTACTCAGCCCGACCATCCCTCTCCAATAGGCAGATTGGGTCGGATGATTCTGAGGGTTCGAATAAGGGGCTTTGCATTTTTTGCTAATAAATCTAGGGTTGCACGTTATTTCAATAAAAACCCTAGAATAGACTGCATTATGAATTGTTCAGGACTAAGAGGTTGATTATGAAAGCGCCCGATAAACGATGCTGCGGCTCAGGGGTTTGCATTATTAATGAAGCAGGGGAATGCTGGTGTGGCCAAGTGTGGGATGGCGAGAAAATGAGCGCGCCGCCCCTTATGTCTGCAAAAAGCCAGCCTTCTGATTCTGAGTCTACAAATCCTAAACCTGAATCCTAGGATCCCCTTATTTAGTTGATCCGTAAACTCTACGGAGCGAGTGAGCAGCTACACCATCTTTTAGTGCTTCCCTCACAGGAATTGCCATCAGTCGAATAGAAGATTGCACGGCCAGTCGCTCTAGCCGACTTGGTTGGGGCCGCTGAATAATCGGATATGCCCAATCAGGTAAATTGAGAAAGCCTGCCCGACTGATCAGACTTACGAAAGGTTTGGCGCTAAGCGAACTAGGGAAGTGATCGAGCATTCCAATAATACTTTTAGCCCTCTCCCCGTAGTGAAGTTGGGGGATATATTGCCTGATAGCTTGCTCTGTACCAGCATAGGTGTCGGGTAGATCAATCGCCCCCAATCTCTCCCCGAGCATTTTCATTTCTGCGAAATACTGATCTTTTTGCTTTGGAATTAAAGCTTCACTTCGGTATGGCTCATATGAGCACATAAAACTCCGAGTTTCTGTCAGGTGAACCCACGCAAGTAGTTCTGGATCATCTGCTCTATAGGGTTGATTGAATTCATCAAACCCGGTGACCTTTTGATGAATTTGATTAACACGATTGATGGCTTTATCCGCCATCTCATGCGAGCCGTAAGTAGTTGCGGCAATGAAGAATGCCGTTCTTCCTAATCTACCTTTAAGGTCTTGCCTGAAGCTGGAGTGATCCCATACACCAGCGAGTGCCTTTGGATGGAGGGCTTGCAATACCAGCGAGCTAATGCCGCCGATCATCATGGAAATAAAATCCGCATGCACCTTCCAAGCTACAGACTCCGGGCCAAATAGACCTCTATCACCAGGGGGCTCCAGAAATGCTACGGGTGGACCGCCACCACCCACCATTTCTCGAATTGACCGACGAATGAGTTCATCAATCATGTTGCTAATGAATTACGATATTACGCAAGCCATCATCCTCAATGATCTCTGATATTAAATCGAGCCGGATTCTGGGATTGCTTTGAGCAAGCAAGTGGTTCTTCTGAGCTGGGGGGAGCGGCAAGAGCTCAGCCAATCGGTTAGATACCCAACCACAATCATCTGGGTTCATCGGCATCTTGAACGCATCTTCCCCCATTAAATCTTCCCTTTTGATAACAGCAATAATCTCATTCAACAGCGAGGCTACCTTTTCATGCTCTTTTGCCAATGGCATTTCTGGGTCAGCATCCATGAGTTCAACTTGGCCCATCCATAAGCCATCAGCTTCTTGCTTGATATTGAGCACTTTAAAGCGTTGCGTTCCATAAGACTTGGTCATATACAGCGCTGGCTGAATCGGATCAAATTCTTCTAATTTTGCTAAGGTGCCAATATTTGAAAAGTTGGCAACTGCATCGGCATTTGACTCAATTGGTTTGTTATCAAGAATGCTGATAACCCCAAAAGGAGTATCTTCGCGCAGGCATCGCTTCATCATATCTAAATAACGCGCTTCAAAGATTTTGAGGGCAATTACACCGCCTGGAAAGAGGGTAGTCCCCAAAGGGAAAAGCGGAATCCAGCGGGCTGTCAGAGAAGGTGTTGTCATGCGTTTAATTTAAAGGATTTACGTTTAGTTTGCTGAGCGGTCGAAATGGCACCGTGCTCAGCAGTAATCCTGGATTTCAGCCAAAATATAGAGTACTCACAGGAGAATAAACATGATGCAAAAGTTACGGGTTAAGCTCGCACGCTGGATTTTGGGTAAACATTGCCCTTGCTACCAAATGGGCTACCACACCATGGTTGATTTTCAGCAACGTAGTGCTGATCAGCTGGAAAAGGCCAAACAAGCTCAATCTGCCAAGCACTAGACTTCAAGTCTGACTGAGGCTGACATTAAAGAATGAAAATCTGGAAGATGAGGCGCAATTGCGCATTGACCCCGAGTCAATTGCTCAAGTTTTATATCGCCTTGGTTTGTCTTTCCTTAACCGTAGCAACCGGCTTTTTGTTGGCTGGCGTAAAAATTATCCTGATCTTTACTGCAATAGAGTTAACTGCAGTCACTGCGGGCTTTTTGATCTACTGCCGACATGCTTTGGATTATGAGGAGATAGAAATCAGCGGTACCCGCTTATTGGTCAGGAAATTTATTGCCTACAAAGAGTCGGTAACTGAATTTAATACCCGTTGGGTCAGGCTGTCGCATCCAGAAGAGCATCAAAAGGTATTTTTTGTTGAGCAGACCGGTCAGAGGGTTGAGGTTGGCCAGTTTCTCAGGCGAGAACAGTTTAAAAATCTGATTGCTGAGCTCAAGCCTTACTTGGGTTGACTACAACCATGAGTTCAAGAGGGTTAAAACTTGGCTCTCTGCAGAAATATGGATTCAACTCGATACTTTGCTTAATTCAACATATTTGCTAAATCCATTATGAACGTTAATACAGCAGTAAAAGCCGCCCTCAATACCCTGGTTGATATTGCATCTCATTCAAATGGTGTTCAGCCAGTCACTGGCTTGGAACTCGCGCAGCGTCAAAAATTATCGGTGAGCAGAATAGAGTTATTACTCAGCGCATTGCGTGCAGCTGGAATCGTGAAGGGTACAAAAGGTCGCAATGGGGGTTACACCTTGTTGCAGGATCCCGGTAAGGTCACTATTAAAGATGTGGTCCTAGCAATGAACTACATCAAAAAGCGCAAAGTTGAGGCTTGCGATATCGCTAGTGAGCTCTATCAATCTTTGGAGACTTATATGCTCAGCTGTATGGCCAATGTGAAGCTCTCCGATGCTATTAAAGATTACGTACCGCGATTTAGCGAAGCGAAAACTGCTCCTGAGCGTCAGGCTTTTGTTTACTCCGAATTTAGAATTGAAAAGCCCTCTAAAGGTGAGGTGCAAAGAGTAATCAAAGCGCCATTTAAGAAGGTGGAAGACGTACCTCTGGGACCCAATTCGATTTTTAGTTTTGGTGACTACTTACAAAAAGCAGGACAACAACAAAGACCTTCATGATGCAGATAATGAAATGGAATTTCGCTAGTAAACTATTAGCATCTCTTTTGCTGGCAACAGCACCATGGATGGTTTCCTTGGCTGCTGATAGCGCCCCAACTAAATCTGATCCAGCTTGGCTAACAGATGCCCGCGCCAGCATCAAATCCAATAATTATGAGCAGGCATTAAAGCAATTACAGTCGGCAAACGAAGTCAACTCTGCAGACTGGAACAATCTGATGGGATACAGTTTGCGCAAAAAGCAACCACCAGATTTAGCTTCATCTGAAAAGTATTACCAGGCAGCATTGAAGATTGATCCAAGTCATAGATCAGCTTTAGAGTACTACGGTGAGTTGCTTTTGATGAAGAAAGACTTGCCTGGAGCAGAGGCGATGTTGGCAAGACTCGATAAGGCTTGCCTCTTCGGTTGCGAAGAGTACAGCGACCTGAAAGCGAGTATCGCCAAGTACCAAGGTAAAAAGTAATTCTTCAGCTCTCATGTCATCAAGTGGCTATGAATATCCCCCATTAGCATTTGTTGACATCGAGACTACGGGCTCAAACTTCGAGCGCGATCGCATTACAGAAGTTGGTATTAAATCGCTGATTCATGATCAAGTGGAGACTTGGGAAAGCCTCATTAATCCCCAGACATTTATTCCGCAGAATATTCAAAGTTTGACGGGTATTCGCCCTGAGATGGTGAGGCAGCAGCCAGCCTTTGAGGGCTTGGCGACAGAGATTGCTCGCGAGCTCGAGGGGAAGATTTTTATAGCTCACAACGCCCGTTTTGATTACGGCTTTTTAAAGGCGTCTTTTAAGCGGGTGGGCATCGACTTCAAGCCCAAAGTACTTTGTACTGTAAAGCTCTCCCGTTTACTATTTCCTGATCAGGCAAGGCACAATCTCGACACCATCATTAGCGCCCACCGCCTCAAAATTAGCGCGCGGCACCGTGCATTGGGTGACGCTGATTTGTTGCTTCAGTTTTGGCGCGTTTGTGAAGAAAAGCTCGGCCGTGAAGCGCTTCTCAAGGCGGTCAATCAACTCATTGGTAATCCGAGCTTACCGCCCAATATTGATAAAGCGCTAGTGGACTCGATTCCAGAAAAGCCGGGCTGCTACATTTTTTATGGTGAGAATCAAATCCCGCTGTATATCGGTAAAAGCATTTCTCTGCGTAGCAGGGTGATGGGTCACTTTCAAGGGGCGCTCACCCAGCGCAAGGAAATGAAGCTCTCGATGCAAGTCAGAGATATCGATTGGATTGAGACTAGCGGAGAGTTAGGCGCATTGATTTTAGAGTCGCGCCTCATTAAAGAGCGCATGCCCAGTATGAACATCAAACTACGCCGCTCAAAGGATCTCTGCGCCTGGAAATTAGAGCTTGCTGAGGGTGGTGTGCTCACCCCTAATCTAGTGGGTCATCGTGAATTGGATCCCGGCATTCAAGAAAACTTGTTCGGCTTGTTTTATAGCAAGCGGGAGGCCAATTCCTACCTTAAAGCCATTGCAAAAAAATACCGCCTCTGTGAGGCGCTGCTTGGTCTAGAGAAGCGGATTGAAGGCAAGGCTTGCTTTGGTTATCAAGTAAAGCAATGTGGCGGCGCCTGTATTGGGGGCTCTCCTATCGATTTGCATAATCTTCAACTCAAAACTGCTCTGGAGTTATTTCAGGTTCAAGTCTGGCCATATCCTGGGCCGGTGGCAGTAAAAGAGGCGGGCCACATGCACGTAGTGGATCGTTGGCGTTATTTAGGTACGGCGATCAACGAAGAAGAGCTCTATGAGTTGGCCGATTCAGGTGAGGCTGAGTTTGATCTGGATATTTACAAGATCTTGAAAAAAGCACTGGCTGGAAGCTTCAAGAGTCAGGTGATTCCTCTAGCAATCAAAGATGCTGCGTAAGTATCCACTAAAAGCCTAGGCTTTAAAAAATCCCAGTTTTTCTGATCTAGGTAGTTTCTTCAATCTAGCCTCGGCTTTAGATGCCTCAGATCGATCTGGGTGCTCTTGGCTTGCTAAAAGGGTTACTGGTCTGCGAGCCCTCGTATAACGAGCACCTTCCCCAGAATTATGAGCGGCTAAACGATGTTCTAGGCGGTTTGTAATGCCAGCGTAATAGCTGCCATCAGAGCATTCCAAGAGGTAAACAAGCCAGGTCAAAATAGGGATTAATTCGCTTAAAAAGAGGTCTAACAGACTTGAAATTATGCAGAATGCCCCTATATTCTATAGATATAAACACACAAAAATAGATAGAGTAGATAGGACGTAAAAATGAGGATAGATAAATTAACCACGAAGTTTCAGGAGGCGCTCAGTGAGGCGCAAAGTCTTGCTTTAGCAAAAGACAATCAATATATCGAGCCAGCCCATTTGCTGCTAGCAATGCTGCGCGATTCAGATGGTGGTGCCAAGAGTTTGTTGACACGTGCTGGCGTTAATGTGCTGGGCCTTGAGAAGGCAACCGAGAAACTCGTTGCCAATCTCCCAGAAGTGCAGGGCACTGGTGGGGAAGTTCAGCTTGGACGTGATTTAAGTAACTGGCTGAACTTATGTGAAAAAGAAGCCAATAAGCGTAATGATCAATTTATTGCTGGTGAGTTATTTTTATTGGTGGTGGCCGATGACAAAGGTGAGCTCGGCAAGATTGCTCGTGAGAATGGTTTAAATCGTAAATCGTTAGAAGCGGCTATTGATTTAGTACGCGGAGGAGACTCAGTGAATAGTGCAGATGCCGAAGGTCAGCGTGAAGCCTTAAAGAAATACACCATTGATTTAACTGAGCGGGCTCGTATGGGTAAGCTCGATCCTGTGATTGGTCGTGACGATGAGATTCGTCGCACCATTCAGATTCTGCAACGTCGCGGTAAGAACAATCCGGTCCTTATTGGTGAGCCAGGTGTTGGTAAAACGGCCATTGTGGAGGGTTTAGCTCAGCGCATCGTTAATGGTGAGGTTCCCGAAACCCTCAAGAACAAGCGTGTCCTAGTATTGGATATGGCTTTGTTGCTAGCAGGTGCTAAATACCGTGGTGAATTCGAGGAGCGTCTCAAGGCTGTTCTAAGTGATGTTGCTAAGGACGAAGGTCAAACCATCATCTTTATTGATGAGATACATACGATGGTAGGTGCAGGTAAGGGTGATGGCGCAATGGACGCCGGTAATATGCTCAAGCCCGCTCTGGCACGTGGTGAATTGCATTGCATCGGCGCAACCACTCTAGATGAATACCGCAAGTACATTGAGAAGGATGCCGCACTTGAGCGCCGCTTCCAAAAAGTAATGGTGGAGGAGCCTAGCGTAGAAGCCACTATTGCCATCTTGCGCGGTTTACAGGAGCGTTATGAGCTTCACCATGGTATTGAGATTACTGATCCTGCTATCGTGGCTGCGGCAGAGCTGTCTCATCGTTACATTACCGATCGTTTCTTGCCAGATAAGGCTATTGACCTGATTGATGAGGCCGGCTCACGCATTCGCATGGAAATTGATTCCAAGCCAGAGGTTATGGATAAGCTGGAGCGTCGTCTGATTCAGCTCAAGATTGAACGTGAAGCAGTTAAGAAGGAAAAAGATGAGGCCTCGCAAAAACGTCTTGGCTTGATTGAAGATGAGATCAAGCGCCTAGGTGCTGAGTATGCTGATCTAGAGGAAATCTGGAAAGCAGAAAAGGGTGCCGTACTAGGCGCCGCTCATCTCAAAGAGGAGATCGAAAAAGTCCGTGCTGACATTGCCAGATTACAACGCGATGGCAAGTTAGAGCAAGTTGCAGAATTGCAATATGGCAAATTACCCGAGCTTGAAGCCAAACTCAAATCCGCTGCCGCTGCAGAAGCCAAGGGCGATAAAGATGGCGTAGTAAAGAACAAGCTCTTACGTACACAAGTCGGTGCAGAAGAAATTGCTGAGGTAGTTTCTCGTGCAACAGGAATTCCGGTATCAAAGATGATGCAGGGTGAGCGCGATAAGTTACTCAAGATGGAGGAGTTATTGCATCAACGTGTAGTTGGCCAAGAAGAGGCTATTCGTGCGGTGTCTGATGCTATTCGTCGTTCCCGTGCAGGTCTTTCTGAAGAGAATCGTCCTTATGGCTCATTCTTATTCTTAGGACCTACTGGTGTTGGTAAGACTGAGCTTTGTAAAGCCCTGGCCGGTTTCTTATTTGATAGTGAAGAGCACCTCATTCGTATTGATATGAGTGAGTTTATGGAGAAGCATAGTGTTGCCCGTTTAATCGGTGCGCCTCCAGGCTATGTAGGCTACGAAGAAGGTGGTTACTTAACTGAACAAGTACGTCGCCATCCATACAGCGTCATCTTGTTTGATGAGATTGAAAAAGCGCATCCGGATGTCTTCAATGTACTCTTGCAAGTATTGGATGATGGCCGCTTAACGGATGGTCAAGGTCGTACCATAGACTTTAAGAATACTGTAATTGTGATGACCAGCAATATTGGCTCACATCTCATTCAGTCGATGGTTGGTAAGAAGCAGTTAGAAATTAAAGAGGCGGTATTTGAAGAATTAAAAGGCCATTTCCGTCCTGAGTTCTTAAACCGGATTGACGAGATCGTCGTCTTTCATGGTTTAGATAAAGGCAATATTGCTAATATTGCGAAGATCTTGCTCAAGAACTTGTCAGATCGTTTAGCCAAGATTGATATGCAGATGGATGTCAGTGATGCCGCTCTCGGTAAGATTGCAGAAGTCGGTTTTGATCCTGTATTTGGAGCAAGGCCACTTAAGCGTGCGATTCAGCAATATATTGAGAACCCAGTTTCCAAGATGATCTTGGAAGGTAAGTTTGGCCCTAAGGACACGGTTCCTGTAGGCGTTGATCAGAACGGGGATTTCAGCTTTAGTAAGTAATTCATCAAAAATTGGCAGGAATAGGCCTGCACCAGTAAACTCGGTACATGATTGATGCCCTCAAAATGAGGCGCGCCAGTGATGTCCGGGTTGTTGGTCTTATTAGCCTGGCTCACGGCAGCTCCCATTTCTTTCATTTAATTCTGCCACCCATGTTCCCATGGCTGAAAGCAGAGTTCGGCTTTAACTACGCCGAACTAGGCCTGCTCATGACCATCTTCTTTGTGGTCTCTTGCATTGTTCAGGCAGCATCTGGATTTTTAGTAGACCGTATTGGATCTCGACCTGTCTTGTTTGCTGGCGTGGCATTGCTAGCATTGGCTGCACTGATTTACTCACAAAGCAATGGTTATGCCATGTTGGTTCTAGGTGCAGTAATTGCGGGATGTGGCAATGGCGTTTTCCATCCAGTGGATTACACCCTGATTAATCACAAAATTTCACCACCAAATTTGCCCTACGCTTACTCGATTCATGGGGTAACAGGTTATATCGGTTGGGCCGCTGCTCCAGCCTTTATGGTGGCGGTAGCAAGCATTTCTGATTGGCGGATTGCATTTCTATCTGCCGCATTGCTGGAAGCTCTGATCTTATTGACCCTCTGGCTTGGTAGAGCGCGCTTAATTGATGACGTCCATGCAAGGCGAGAAGAATCACAAGCTAGCCATGCGCAAAGCAATCCTGATGGCGCGCCAATGAGTACCTTTGGTTTTCTGAAGCTACCGGTTGTTTGGCTTTGTTGGATTTTCTTTTTCTTTAGCATGGCTGCTACTACAGGCTTGCAATCATTTGCCCCAACCGCGCTTTTTAAGATCTATGACATTGCTGTGAGTTCTGGTAATTACTATTTAACACTCATGTCTATGGGTGGGGCTGGAGGGATGCTTTTGGGTGGCTATCTTGCCACTAAACTAAAAGTACCCGAGCGCATCATTACGATCTGCTTCACAGTGAATATTGTCATGGGTCTTTTAATGGCTACCGGTTTAGTGCCTGTGGAATTAATCATCATCGCTTTCATTGTGATTGGGCTTGGCTTAGGAATAGCGGCACCATCTCGTGACTTGATGATTCGCTCTGCAACTCCCTCTGGCTCATCGGGCAGGGTCTACGGCATTGTTTATTCAGGCATTGATTTGGGCGCCGCCTTAAGTCCGCTGATCTTTGGAATCTTCTTGGATGTAGGTTTGCCAAAGCTCTTATTTATTGGCGTGGCTCTTCTCCAGCTCATGATTATTTTGACTGGATTTAAGGTGGCGAGCATCAGTACGCTTAAAGCTAGCTAACAGACCCCTTTCTTTTCACAATGTGAAAAGTCATTCCCATACGCAAAATGCAGTGCAACATTTCAAGCTAGGCATTATTTCGCCGATTGGATTTGTATTTCACATTATAAAAATATAATTTTAAGTAATTGAATTTATTGAACTAATTTATTTAAATTAATGCTGAAATAGTTCTTGCATGCTTTTCCTAAATACTTAAACTCTTATATAAGACATAAGACTTCATAGTCTGTATTGAGTGTCTCAATATTGGATGTACTTGTTTAACTTAGGGAGAAAAACATGGCAGATCGCAAAGCAGAAATCGCAGCATTACAAAAAGACTGGGATACCAATCCACGTTGGAAGGGTATTACACGTGGTTACACGGCTGAGGACGTTGTTCGTCTCCGTGGCTCATTAAAGATTGAGCACACACTAGCGAAACATGGCGCAGAGCGTCTCTGGGAATTGGTGAATAACGAAGCTTACGTGAACTGTTTAGGTGCTTTGACTGGTGGACAGGCAATGCAACAAGTTAAAGCTGGCGTTCAAGCCATCTACTTGTCAGGTTGGCAGGTTGCTGCTGACGGTAACTCTTACGCAGCAATGTATCCAGATCAATCTCTGTATCCAGTTGACTCAGTTCCAAAGATGGTTGAGCGCATTAATAACTCATTTCAACGTGCAGATGAGATCCAAACTGCTAAAGGTATCTATAAGGGCGATGCTGGCTATATCGAGTATTTTGCTCCGATCGTTGCTGATGCTGAAGCGGGTTTTGGTGGTGTATTGAATGCGTTTGAATTAAGCAAGGCATTGATCAAGCAGGGTGCTGCTGGTGTTCATTTCGAAGATCAACTGTCTTCTGTTAAGAAGTGCGGTCACTTGGGTGGCAAAGTATTGTTACCTACAGCTGAGTCAGTACAGAAATTGATTTCTGCGCGTTTGGCTGCTGACGTAATGGGTGTTTCAACCATTATCTTGGCTCGTACCGATGCTGAGGCTGCTGATTTGTTGACATCGGATTACGATGCAAATGACAAGCCATTCTTGACTGGTGAGCGGACGCCAGAAGGCTTTTACAAAACACGTAAGGGCTTGGATCAAGCGATCTCTCGTGGCTTGGCATATGCCGCTTACGCTGATATGGTGTGGTGCGAAACAGGCACTCCTGATCTCGAGTTTGCTCGTCAGTTCGCTGAAGCAATTCGTGCGAAGTTCCCAGGCAAGATGTTGGCATACAACTGCTCACCTTCTTTCAACTGGAAGAAGAACTTGGATGATGCAACGATTGCTAAGTTCCAGCGCGAATTAGGTGCAATGGGTTACAAGTATCAGTTCATCACTTTGGCTGGCATTCACTCCATGTGGTACAACATGTTCGACTTAGCTCAAGACTATATGCAGCGCGGCATGACTGCTTACATCGAGAAAGTACAAGAGCCAGAATTCGCTGCTCGTGATCGCGGTTACACATTCGTATCGCATCAGCAGGAAGTAGGTACTGGTTACTTCGACGATGTCACCACAGTAATTCAAGGTGGCAAGTCTTCAGTCACTGCGTTGACTGGTTCTACAGAGGAAGAGCAGTTTCACTAAGTAATCCCTAAGTAGTTCGTAATAGAACAGTAAAAGAATCTACCCTTACTGTCGTGGCATCTAAATTACCTCATAAGGGTGACTTAGATGCCGTTTTCGTTTACATTCTTCCCATGACTAATTGCGTACTCTGTAAAGAAGAGCTTAGACCTGAAGAGGGTCAATTAATTTGGCGTGGGGATGACTGCAGAATCATCTTGGTAAATGATCCTGATCTGCCTGGCTTTTGTAGGGTCATCTGGAATCATCATGTCACTGAAATGACTGATCTCACCCGTGGTGAGCGCGAACATCTGATGTCCTTAGTCTTTGCGGTAGAGGAAGCGATAAGGCATATGATGTGTCCAGATAAGGTCAATATTGCAGCCTTAGGCAATATGGTTCCCCACATACATTGGCATGTGATTCCCAGATATAAGGATGATGCTTTCTTTCCGGGATCTGCGTGGTCAACAAGAGTTCAAGAACTATCTCTGAGTAAGCTATCGGAACGTCAGCAGCTTGCAAGTCAATTGCCTGCAGCAATCAAAGCCGCCATTGCTACACTTTCCTAAAATAGTTCAGTAGTGTTTTTCTCTCCCAAGGTTGACAGTGAATAAAGAAACCAAGGGAATGCTTATTGGCTTTATTGGCATTCTCGTTTTTAGTCTTACCTTGCCGGTAAGTAAGATTACCGTTGAAAGCTTTAATCCTTACTTCATTGCTTTTGGTAGAGCTTCTTTAGCTGGTTTAGTTGCCTTAAGCTATCTTGCATATAAGCAAGTACCGCTCCCCAGTAAAACTGACTTAGTGAAGTTTGCTGTGATTGCGCTGGGTGTAGTTTTTGGCTTTCCAATCTTTACTACACTGGCCATGAAGGAGGGCTCATCCTCTCATGGTGCCGTTATTTTGGGGATGATGCCCTTAGCTACGACAGTGATCGGAGTCATCCGCTTCAAAGAGCGCCCCTCGATCGGTTTTTGGCTCGTATCCATCTTGGGTGCTGCATTGGTAATGATGTATGCCCTCCTCAAAAATTCTGGAAGTTTTACCTATATAGATATCCTGCTGGTACTGGGTGGCATTTGCGCTTGTGTAGGATATGTAGAGGGTGGGGAGTTATCTCGAAAGATGAACCCGCGTGTTGTAATTTCTTGGGCGCTAGTGGTTTCATTGCCTATTAATATCGTGGCAACTTACTTCACATTTTCTTCATCGTATTGGAGTGCTGATGTAGTTGCTTGGACAAGCTTTGTCTACCTCAGTATATTTCCGATGTACTTGGGCTTTTTCTTTTGGTATGAGGGTCTTGCTGTCGGTGGCATTGCAAGGGTCAGTCAAGTGCAATTGATTCAACCTTTTTGTACGCTGTTGGCATCGAGTTTTTTCTTGGATGATCGCATCACCTTAATGAATATGGTCTTTGCTTTTTTGGTTATCTCTACCGTGATTCTGAGCAAGAGAATGCTCGTGAAGCGAAGTTACTAGATCAATTTCTGAAGCGCCTCTAGATATTTCTCGGGGCTGAGTGCTTGTCCCTCACGTTGCGCTTCCCACATCACCTGTCCTAGACATTCCATCATGGCGTGCTGAGCTTCATGCGTAGAGCCCTGTTTCTTTGCTAACTTTTCAGAAACTTCCTTAATACCTGGGGGTTGATCGATCGAGGTTTGTTCGCTAATCGATAAGTGCATGGAGAGGTGCAAGAAAGGATTAGTCTCGCCACGCTCTGGCGTGTAATCTTGCGCAATTGCGCCCTCTGGATCAGCTAGGAGAGCATGATATTCCGGGTGCTGAGCCATCCAATCGCTAGCAAGCGTTTCCATTGGCGTCAGAATTTGATCTCCAGTTTTCTTCTTCCAGGCGTCACAAAAAAAGCGCCTAACCTCTTCGCGGGTCGGATTAAATATTGCCACGAACTTTTCCTTTACCAGTTTTCTGTTTAAAGCTGCAGAGAGGCTCAACAATACATTGCTCACAATCCGGATTACGGGCTTTGCAGGTATATCGGCCATGCAGAATAAGCCAATGATGTGCATCCATTAAAAACTCTTTTGGGATGCGCTTGAGTAATTGCGCTTCAACTTTCAGAACATCTTTACCGGGTGCCAAACCAGTTCGGTTTGAGACTCTAAAGATATGGGTATCTACAGCCATAGTGGGTTGACCAAAGGCAGTATTGAGAATTACGTTCGCAGTCTTTCTGCCAACGCCTGGGAGCAACTCTAGCTCTTCGCGATTTTGAGGGACTTCACCACCATGCTTTTCAAGCAGTAGTCGACAAGTCTCTTGAATATGCTTGCCCTTGGAGTTGAATAAGCCAATGTGTTGGATAAAAGGCTTCACACCTTGCTCACCCAGATCCAGAAGGGCTTGGGGCGTGTTGGCAATCTTAAATAGCTGACGCGTACCCTTATTTACTGAAATATCAGTTGCTTGCGCCGATAGCAATACAGCAATGAGCAGTTCAAACGGAGAGCTATATTCCAATTCGGTTTCTGGATGGGGATTGTTTTCCCTAAGTAGCTCAAAGAAAGCTTGGCGCTTTTCGAGATTCATCATTTTTGTTGCTGAGCTCGCGCGATCGCTGCGGCGATGATGGCTCGCTTTCTTTCCTGTTCTTTTCGGGCTTCTTCTGAATCGGGATTCTCTGCATTTACTGCAACTAGTTTGGCGGCAGCTTTCTTTGCTAGTCGTTCATCATTGTCGCGTTGCTCGCGATCCAGTCGGACATTACGAGTTGCATATCTTGCGCGCGCCGCATCCGCTAACTCTGGAGACCAGGCATCCCAGCCAGTCTTTTGGTCAGTGACATCTTGCATGGTGATGCAGTCTACAGGGCAAGGGGGAATACAGAGATCACAACCAGTGCACCAATCACTTAAGACCACATGCATTTGCTTAGAGGCACCCACAATCGCATCTACAGGGCAAGCTTGAATACAAAGCGTGCAACCAATACAAGTCTTAGGGTCGATGAATGCAACTGGTCTAGGGCGCTCTAAGCCACATTCAGGATTAATGCTGGGGTGTAGTTCAAACGCATCTTGAGGAAATAGGGGTGTCAGAATTGCGCTCAGCCGCACAATGCCTTCTACGCCGCCAGGAGGGCAGCGGTTAGGCAAAGCCTCGCCAGTTGCCATTGCTTGTGCATAGGCTCGGCAATCTGGGTAGCTGCATTTAGTGCATTGGGTTTGAGGAAGGATATCCTCGAGACGATCTGCAAGTTCTTTCGTCTGCTTCATATTCATTGCAATTGGTGAGCCCTAAAACTAGAAGCGCGACTCGAAAGTCGCGCCGCTGATTTATGCAGACTTTGAGCCTTCTAGTTTCGGAGGTCTAGCACGAGTTTTCTTTTGTACGCCTTGGTGTTCACGAATAAACGATTTAATCTTTGGATACACCCTCTCGCGCCAACGGCGACCAGAGAAAATACCATAGTGGCCAGCGCCAGCAACTTCGTAGTGATCCTTATCGGCTTTCGGAATTCCTGCACACAAGGCATGTGCAGCGCGAGTCTGTCCGCTACCGGAGATATCGTCCAACTCGCCTTCAACAGTGAGAAGTGCAGTTTTCTTAATATCTTGTGGTTTAACTAAATCGCCTGATACCGCCCATGTGCCGTTCGGTAAAGCATAGTCTTGGAAAACCGTCTTAATGGTATCTAGATAATACTGAGCATCCATATCCAACACTGCATTGTATTCATCATAAAAACGAATATGGGATGCAGCATCTTGTTCATCTCCACGCACCAAGTTTTGGAAGAAATCCCAATGTGACTGCATGTGGTTTTGTGGGTTCATGGCAATAAAGCCAGTGTGCTGTAAAAAACCTGGATAGACCTTACGACCAGCGCCTGGATAGCTTGGCGGTACCTTGTAAATCACATGACTTTCAAACCAGTCATAGGACTTTTGATCGGCCAAGTTGTTAACCGCAGTTGGTGATTTGCGCGCATCAATTGGACCGCCCATCATGATCATTGAAGCGGGCGTTTTCTCACCAGCAGAGGCCATTAATGAGATTGCACCCAAAGTAGGAACGGTTGGTTGACATACCGAGATCACGTGTAAATCATCTGCACCAATAGCACGAATGAAATCTTGAATGTAGTGAACGTAGTCATCCAAACTAAAGCTGCCGTCTTCAGCAGGGACAATGCGAGCATCAATCCAGTCGGTAATGTAAACCTTATGATCTTGCAACAGGGTGCGTACAGTATCACGTAGTAATGTAGAGTGGTGACCAGACAGGGGAGCTACTACTAAGACCACTGGGTCGCCCTTGAGTTTTTTGATGGCTTCAAGATCATCAGAAAAACGCTTAAAGCGAATTAAATTACAAAACGGTTTGGCAACAATCGTTCTTTCATGAATCGCTACTTCGCGACCATGCGCCTGTACTGAGCGGATACCAAATTCTGGTTTTTTATAGTCTTTACCAAGACGATGGAGCAGTTCATAACTTGCAGCTAGACGTTCAGACCCCGGAACCTTTGACGCTGGATTGGAAGCATTGATAAATGCTTCAGATGCAGCGCGAGCCCATGAGCTCATTGGTTGAAGTAAGGCTTTTTGAAATTCGTGTAACTGATAAAGCATGATGCCTCCTGATGATCCAGTGTAACCGCTGATTACTTGCTTTTAAGCCAATACGCGGGCGATTGCTTGAGCTACCTTGTCAATATTTTTGGTATTGAGGGCGGCTACACAAATACGACCCGTGGAAAGGGCATAAATACCATCTTCCTTTTGTAGGCGATCTACTTGTTCAGCGCTTAATCCGGAGTAAGAAAACATTCCACGCTGAGCTTCAATGAAAGCAAAGTCTTGCTTCACGCCAGCAGCAGCCAATTTTTCTACGAGACCATGACGCATTGCTTTTATGCGATCACGCATCTGTGCTAATTCATCTTCCCAAAGCTGTCTGAGTTCTGGTGAATTCAAAACAGCGGCTGCAATTGCGGCACCGTGAGTTGGAGGATTGGAATAATTTGTACGAATCACGCGCTTCAATTGAGAGAGCACACGAGTAGACTCATCTTTGCTTTGCGTCACGATAGACAAAGCGCCAACGCGTTCACCATAAAGCGAGAACGATTTGGAGAAGGAGCTCGATACAAAGAAAGACATGCCGGAATCCGCAAACAAGCGCACAGCAATGCCATCTTTCTCAATACCATCAGCAAAGCCTTGGTAGGCCATATCTAAAAATGGAATGAGGTCTTTCGCTTTACAGATATCGATCACTTGACGCCATTGCGCTTCGGTAATGTCAGCACCAGTTGGGTTGTGGCAGCAAGCGTGTAGCAATACGGTGGTGTACTTTGGGAAAGACTCTAAGGACTTCACCATGCCATCAAAATCTACACCGCGGGTTTTGCCATCGAAGTAGGTGTACTCAACTACCTCAAAGCCAGCAGATTCAAAAATGCCGCGGTGATTTTCCCAGGTTGGATTACTAATTGCGCATGGCGCATTTAAGTTGAGGCGCTTAATGAAGTCAGCGCCAACTCGCAATGCGCCAGTTCCACCAAGGCACTCGGCGGTAACCACGCGACCATCTTTGATGAGCGATGAGTCAGCGCCGAATAATAAGTTCTGAACTGCGCTGTTGTAAGGATTTGGACCTTCGATTGGAATGTAGCTACGCGGTGAGTGCTTTGCAACAATCGCCTCTTCGGCCTGAATCACTGCCTTCAAAAGAGGCACCTTGCCTTCGTCGGTGTAGTACACGCCAACACCTAGGTTGACCTTGTCTGCACGTTGATCGGCGACATAGGCTTCTGTGAGGCCAAAAATAGGGTCTTTAGGGGCTAGCTGGACTGAAGTAAAAAGGTTCATTTGATGGTCAGAAAGGGTGGATAAGGGAATATTTCAGTTAAATTTGCTTTGAGTGGCTGTTTTTGAGGCTAGATTCAACTATTTCTAAATAAAAACGGCAAAATCAATGTTTGTACAAAATTCGCTGTGAACTAAAACTTACAGTTGAAATGATAGCTGAGATGCCCCCCAAGTTGCCTAAAACTTCCTCGAATTCCCCAGTTGCCGAAAGCAAGAAAACCCCTGTAGTCGATCCTTTGGGCGAGGTAGGCCACGATTTAGACCCAGCTAAATTCGTTTCCTTCCCAGATTCCCCATTTCAGCTCTATCAGCCATTTCCGCCCGCTGGTGATCAGCCGGCTGCAATTGACGCTTTGGTGGCTGGTATTGAGGATGGTTTGACCTTTCAGACGCTGTTGGGCGTGACTGGCTCGGGTAAGACCTTCACTATGGCTAATGTGATTGCTAGGACAGGTCGTCCCGCCATCATTTTTGCCCCAAACAAGACCCTAGCTGCCCAGCTCTATAGTGAGTTTCGGGAATTTTTCCCTAAAAATGCGGTGGAGTACTTTGTTAGTTACTACGATTACTACCAGCCGGAGGCCTACGTTCCGACACGTGATTTGTTTATTGAAAAGGATTCATCAATCAATGAACATATCGAGCAAATGCGACTGTCTGCTACTAAGAGTTTATTGGAGCGACGAGATGTCATCATCGTAGCAACCGTATCCGCAATTTACGGTATTGGTAATCCAGGTGACTATCACAGCATGGTGATGACTTTACGTCCTGGCGACAAGATGAGTCAGCGCGATATTTTGATGCGCTTAATTGCGATGCAATACGATCGCAATGAAACCGATTTTAAGCGTGGTGTTTTCCGAGTTCGGGGCGACACGATTGATATTTTTCCGGCTGAGCATAATGAATTAGCTGTTCGCGTTGAGCTCTTCGATGATGTTATCGAGAGCTTGCAATTCTTTGATCCACTCACTGGAAAAATTCGTCAGAAGATTCCACGCTTTACCGTTTATCCAAGCTCGCACTACGTCACGCCGCGTGATACGGTTCTCAAAGCAATTGAAACCATCAAAGCAGAGTTACGCATTCGCTTAGATGAATTTGTAAAAGACGGCAAGCTGGTTGAAGCGCAGCGTTTAGAGCAGCGTACCCGCTTTGACCTAGAGATGCTCAACGAATTAGGCTTCTGCAAAGGCATTGAGAACTATTCTCGCCACCTCTCAGGCGCTATGCCTGGTGAGGCGCCGCCTACCTTGGTCGACTACCTGCCCAATGATGCACTCATGTTTTTAGATGAGAGTCATGTCCTCATCGGTCAGCTCAATGCAATGTACAACGGCGACAAGTCTCGCAAACATACCTTAGTGGAGTTTGGATTCCGCTTGCCTTCAGCAATGGATAACCGTCCACTCAAATTTACTGAGTTTGAAACCAAGATGCGTCAAACCATCTTTGTTTCTGCAACACCGGCTGATTATGAAAATACGCATACCGGCCAAGTAGTAGAGCAGGTAGCTAGACCCACCGGATTGGTTGATCCAGAAATTGAAGTATTGCCAGCAAGTACTCAGGTGGATGATTTACTGAATCAGATTCATGAGCGAGTCAAAGTCCATGAACGCGTTTTAGTAACGGTGTTAACAAAACGCATGGCTGAACAACTTACTGATTACCTATCAGATAACGGAGTAAAAGTGCGCTACGTGCACTCCGATATCGATACGGTGGAGCGCGTAGAAATTCTGCGTGACTTGCGTTTAGGCGTCTTTGACGTATTGGTAGGTATTAATTTATTACGTGAGGGCTTAGATATTCCAGAGGTCTCCTTGGTTGCAATCTTGGATGCAGATAAAGAGGGCTTCTTGCGTTCTGAGCGCAGTTTGATTCAAACCATTGGTAGGGCAGCACGAAACGTCAAAGGTAAGGCGATTTTGTATGCTGACCGCATTACCGATTCCATGAAGCGAGCCATGGGCGAAACCGAGCGTCGTCGCACCAAACAAATTGCTTTCAATAAGGCTAATGGGATTGAGCCCCGTGGCGTTAAAAAGCGCATTAAAGACATTATTGATGGGGTCTATGACGTCAAAGAGAAGCGCTCTGAGATGCAAGTTGAGCAGGAGCGGGCGCGCTATGAGGATATGGGCGAGAAGGATTTAGCCAGCGAAATCAAGCGTTTAGAGAAGCAAATGAACTCTGAGGCCAAGAATTTGGAGTTTGAGAAGGCCGCTTCCACCCGCGATAGATTGACTAAGGTGAAGGAAATGGCATTTGGCGCACGTTCCCGAGACGCCATCTAAATTGAGGGGTTAATTCCTGAGCAATTTAGTGGGGTATATGGTAAAGTTGAGTGGAATGGTCGGGTATTACCCGCCCGACTGTTAGCTGTCCATAACAATCCATTACCAAGGTGACATATGAGACTTACAACTAAAGGCCGTTTTGCAGTAACCGCAATGATCGATTTAGCCCTGCGTGAGACGCACGGGCCTGTAACTTTGGCCGGAATTAGCCAAAGACAGAAGATTTCTCTCTCTTATTTAGAGCAACTATTTGGCAAGTTACGCCGTTTCAACATCGTTGAAAGTACTCGTGGTCCTGGCGGTGGTTACACCCTGGCCCGTAAATCTGAGGAAATTAGTGTGGCTGACATCATTGTGGCCGTTGATGAGCCCCTGGATGCAACGCAGTGTGGCGGTAAGGGCAATTGTCATAGCGACGAGGAAAGTCAAGGTCATTGCATGACCCATGATCTTTGGTCGAATTTGAATGCGAAGATGGTGGAGTACTTGAGTTCCGTGTCACTACGAGACTTGGTGCACCAGCAGTCTGGACGTGGAATCGTATTGCATGATTTGCGTCCCAAGAAAATCAAGGCTGACAGTGTTAAAGCAGAAAAGCTAGCACCAGCAGTCGCAGCAAAGAAAGAAGATGCCCCGAAGCGTCCTCTTGTGAATTCTGTTTTTAATTTGGCTCGGCAAAGTTAATCCAAGAGATTCATCTCTTTACCCATAAATCGATAAGCAAAAAATGAACGCACCACAAGACATTCCCCAGCAGTCAATCCCGATGTTTAGTCCTAAGCATTTTCCGGTTTATATGGACTATTCGGCTACCACTCCGATCGATCCGCGCGTGGTAGATAAGATGTTGCCTTACTTGCGTGAGCAGTTTGGTAATGCCGCATCTCGTAGCCATGCCTACGGTTGGGCTGCAGAGGAAGCGGTTGAGTGGGCGCGTTCAGAAGTAGCTCAGTTGGTGCATGCCGACCCAAGGGAAATTGTATTTACTAGCGGCGCGACTGAAAGTATTAATTTAGCGCTTAAGGGTGCGGCGCACTTTTATAAAGATCGTGGCAATCACATCATTACGGTGAAGACAGAGCACAAGGCTACTTTAGATACTTGCCGCGAACTTGAGCGCGAAGGTTTTGAAGTTACATACTTAGATGTTCTTCCAAATGGTTTGATTGATTTTGCTCAGCTAGAAGCGGCAATGAAGCCGGGCACTATTTTGTTGTCAGTGATGTACGTCAATAATGAGATTGGCGTGATCCAAGATATTCCAGGCATTGGCGAGTTATGCCGCTCACGTGGTGTGATTTTTCATGTGGATGCAGCGCAAGCTACTGGCAAAGTTGAAATTGATTTAGAGAAAACTAAAGTAGATTTAATGAGCTTTTCTGCTCATAAGTCTTATGGCCCAAAAGGTATCGGCGCTTTGTTTGTGCGTCGTAAGCCCCGTATTCGTATTGAGGCGCAGATTCATGGTGGCGGTCATGAGCGCGGTATGCGTTCTGGCACTTTAGCTGTGCACCAAATTGTTGGTTTGGGCGAAGCTTTCCGTATCGCACGTCTTGAGATGGCTTCAGGCAATGCTCGTATTCGTGCTTTGCGCGATCGCTTGCTCAATGGTTTGAAAGATATTGAAGAGGTTTACGTTAACGGAGATATGGACCATCGTGTTCCACATAACCTCAACATCAGCTTTAACTATGTTGAGGGTGAATCGATGTTGATGGCCTTGAAAGACCTAGCTATCTCTTCTGGTTCTGCATGTACTTCGGCATCCTTAGAGCCTTCTTATGTTTTGCGTGCTCTTGGCCGCAATGATGAATTGGCGCATAGCTCAATTCGTTTTACTTTGGGACGCTTTACTACTGAAGAAGAAGTGGATTTCACGATCAAATTGGTTAAAGAGAAGATTGCGAAGTTGCGTGAACTTTCACCTTTATGGGAAATGTTTAAGGATGGTATTGACCTCAGCACCATCCAGTGGGCAGCTCACTAAGAATTATTGAATAAGCATTGAATGTATTGAAGCAAGATTAAAGATAAAAGAGATAGCGAGAAAACACCATGGCATATAGCGACAAAGTAATTGATCATTATGAAAATCCCCGCAATGTGGGTTCTTTTGAAAAAGGCGATGACCAAGTAGGTACCGGCATGGTCGGCGCACCTGCGTGTGGTGACGTGATGAAGCTACAGATTCGTGTAAACGATCAGGGCGTGATTGAAGATGCCAAGTTCAAGACCTATGGTTGTGGTTCTGCGATCGCATCCTCCTCATTAGTTACTGAGTGGGTAAAAGGGAAAACTTTGGATCAAGCTTTGGAGATTAAGAACTCCTTGATTGCTGAAGAGTTGGCTTTGCCACCAGTAAAAATTCACTGCTCTATCTTGGCTGAAGATGCTATCAAGGCAGCAGTGGCTGATTACAAAGAAAAGCATCCGGCCCTGTAAAGATAAAGAGGCTTCATCATGGCAATTACCTTAACCGACAAAGCAGCAAAACATGTTCAGCGCAATTTAGATAAGCGCGGAAAAGGTTGCGGCTTACGCTTGGGTGTTCGCACGACCGGTTGCTCGGGCTTAGCCTATCAATTGGAGTATGTGGATGAGGTTGCTCCTGAAGATGCGAAATTTGAATCTAATGGCATCACCATCTTTATTGATCCCAAGAGCTTGGCCTACTTAGATGGCACCGAATTAGACTTTGTACGTGAAGGTTTGAACGAAGGCTTTAAGTTCCAAAACCCGAATGTAAAAGATGAGTGTGGTTGTGGTGAATCCTTCCGCGTCTGACAATTACTTTAATTTCTTTGGTTTAGAGCAGCAATTCAATCTCGATTTGTCTGCACTAGATCAAGCCTATTTGGCGATCCAAAAAGAAGTGCATCCCGATCGCCATGCTCGCGGTAGCGATACCGAGCAAAGGCTGGCAATGCAAATGGCTACCCTAGCAAATACTGCATTTCAAACTTTGAAAAATCCCATTCAGCGTGGGCTCTATCTTTGCCAACTCCACAAAGTGGATGCGCGTCTAGAGACTAATACGGCCATGCCAGCTGCTTTTCTGATGAAGCAAATGGAATGGCGTGAAAGTCTTGAGGATCAAGATGAGGATCTCGGAGCTCTAGAAGCTCTGGCTGAAGAGGTTGATCAAGCCAAGCGAGATATCTTGGTAGAAATTACACAGGCTATTGATAGAGCTAAGAACTATGAGCGCGCAGCTGAGTTACTTAGAGGTCTGCTTTTTATTGATAAGTTTGCGCTAGAGCTAGATGATGCTATCTCAGCTTTGGTATAGCTTTACACTCTAGACCCCATGGCCTTATTACAAATCTCCGAACCCGGTAAATCACTTGCTCCGCATCAGCGTCGGATTGCGGTAGGTATTGATTTAGGTACCACTAACTCCTTGGTCGCAATTGTGCGGGATGCCTTGCCTCAGGTTCTCCCTGATTCAGAGGGGCGCGAATTACTCCCTTCGGTGGTGCGTTATCTCCCAAATGGTAGAACCCAAGCGGGCTTCGAGGCCTCTGAAAGTATTGTCTCTGATCCCAAAAATACGATCGTTTCTGTGAAACGTTTCATGGGCCGGGGTATTGTGGATGTAGAGAATATTGAAAGCGCTCCTTACGACTTTGTCGATGAGCCCGGGATGTTAAAGATCAAAACAGTGGCGGGTGATAAGAGTCCCATTGAAGTTTCAGCAGAAATTCTGGCACGCTTGCGCCAGTTGGCGGAAGACTCAGTTAATGACGACATCGTTGGTGCAGTGATTACTGTGCCTGCTTATTTTGATGATGCTCAGCGTCAAGCAACTAAAGATGCTGCGAAGTTGGCTGGTATTGAAGTTTTACGTCTACTTAATGAGCCTACTGCTGCTGCCATTGCCTATGGTTTAGATAATGCTTCCGAAGGAATCTATGCGGTTTACGATTTAGGTGGTGGCACTTTTGATATCTCCACTCTGCGTATGAGCAGAGGGGTATTTGAAGTGCTCTCTACTGGCGGCGATTCTGCTTTGGGTGGCGATGATTTTGACCATCGTCTCTATTGTTGGGTGATAGAGCAAGCTAAGCTTCCACCACTGTCGATTCAAGATCACCGTAAGCTCTTGCTTTCTTGCAAACATGCGAAAGAGCAACTGAGTCATAACCCGTTAGCACGCGTTCATGAAATCCTTGCTGATGGCACTGTGATTAATGTGGGAGTGAGCCAGGCGCAGTTTTTTGAAATCACCCAAAACTTAATCAATAAGACTTTAGTTGCTGTGAAGAAGGCTTTGCGCGATGCAGGCCTTAAGGCTGATGAAGTCAAAGGTGTTGTGATGGTTGGTGGAGCAACTCGCATGCCTCAGGTGCAACGTGCGGTGGGCGAGCTCTTCGGCACCAAGCCCTTAAACAATCTCAATCCAGATCAGGTTGTTGCTTTAGGCGCCGCAATGCAAGCTGACTTGCTTGCAGGCAATCAAAGTAAGGATGATGAGTGGCTCCTCTTAGATGTCATTCCACTATCTCTTGGCGTTGAAACCATGGGTGGCTTGGTAGAAAAAATTATTCCTCGGAACACACCTATACCGGTAGCGCGTGCTCAGGATTTCACGACCTTTAAGGATGGCCAAACTGCTTTAGCAATTCAGGTGGTACAGGGTGAGAGAGAGTTGGCACAAGACTGTCGCTCTTTAGGCAAGTTTGAATTGCGTGGCATTCCGCCAATGGCTGCTGGTGCTGCCCGTATTCGGGTGACCTATCAAGTGGATGCAGATGGATTACTTTCCGTAAGCGCCACGGAGCAGGGTTCAGGTGTGCAAGCCTCAATAGATATTAAGCCATCATATGGTTTGACTGATGCTGAGATTGCCCGCATGCTGCAAGATGGTTTTGCCTCAGCCAAAATAGATCTCCTCTCAAGATCTTTGCGTGAAGAGCAAGTGAATGCCCAGCGATTACTAGATGCCGTACAAACTGCTTTGGATTCTGATCGTGGATTATTGAACTCTCAAGAGCAGGCTGAGGTTGATCAAGAAATGGCCGTCTTGCAAAAGTTGCTTACAGAAGAAACTGATAGTGCCATTCTCAGAAAAGCAGTCGATCATGCTGCCAAGGCTACCGACGAGTTTGCTCAAAAGCGTATGAATGCCAGTATTAAGAGGGCGTTAGCCGGTAAGAATGTTGCAGAAATTTAAGAAAAGAAAATTACCTAAATGACTCAGATCGTCGTTCTACCCCATAGCGAGTATTGCCCTGAAGGTGCGGTGCTTGAAGTGACTCCAGGCACTTCTGTTTGTGAAGCCTTGCTAGAAAACCATATTCCGATTGAGCATGCCTGCGATATGGTCTGTGCTTGTACTACTTGTCACGTGATTGTGAGAGAGGGTTATCAGAGTCTGAATGAGCCTGATGAGAATGAAGAAGATTTATTAGACCGTGCATGGGGACTCAATCCTCAGTCTCGCTTATCTTGTCAGGCTATTGTGGCGCGCCAGGACCTAGTCATTGAGATCCCGAAATACTCCATTAACCACGCTAAAGAAAATCATTAATTTCTGGCTCGGTATTACACTCTAGAAATACAAGAGGATTAATGAGTGTATGAATATTCAGAATAAAGCAGGATATTTGATTGGGCTTACAGCGCTCTTGAGTGCTTGCTCAAATAATAGTGATCCCTATCAAAATATCGACTATCCACAGTCCTATACTCAAAGTGGGGGCTATAGCAGTTCGCCACAGTTGATTTCATCAGAGCAATTGCAGTCCTTACTCTCTCCGATTGCTTTATACCCAGACTCCTTGCTGTCTTTGATGCTATTGGCATCAACTTATCCACTGGAAGTGGCTGAAGCCTATAACTGGCGTAACAGCAATTCCAGTCTAAATGGCGCTGCATTACAAGATGCTCTCAAAGCACAATCATGGAACGATAGTGTGAAGTCACTGATCGCATTCCCGCAAGCATTCAATATGATGGGTAGTAAGTTGCAGTGGACCCAAAATTTGGGTAATGCCTACAAGCTACAACCCGCAGATACGATGAAGGCGGTGCAGATTTTACGTAAACGCGCCGTGCAGGCTGGAACTCTCAAGTCAAATCAGCAAATTACAGTCAGTACTGATGCTAACTCGAACGTATTAATTGGTCCCGCCAATACTCAAGTGGTCTACGTGCCGAGCTATAACCCCACGGTTGTTTATGGAGCGTGGCCTTATCCAGACTACCCGCCATATCCTGCTTATAACCCCGCCTGGGGAATGATGTCATTTGGTCTTGGGATGGCAGTAGGTGGTGCATTTTGGTCCACGCCTAGTTGGTCTGATGGCACGATTAATGTGAATAATACAAATTCTCCCGGAAGAACGAATAGGGGGCTGATTGGTCCGAGTAGCATTCAGAACCAACAGCGACTTCTCAATGACTGGAAAAATAATGCGACTCCGCAAGATCGACAAGCGGCAAGAGCAGCGGGGCAGCGCGCAGATAGCGCCTTTCAGAAAAATGCTACGCCACAAGAGCGCGCTCAAGCTGATCGCCTAAATCAAGAGGCAAGAAATGATTACCAGCAAGATCGTAGTAATCCAAATACCTATCGTGAGGCTGCCCAAGAAAATGCGATGCGAGAGCAAGCGCGTGCTGATCGAATGAATGATGATCGATTCGGTGGTCGCGGCGGTTTTGGCGGTGGTCGTATGGGTGGATTTAGGCGTTAATCTCTAAAGAAGACACTATGAAACTATTCCGGATAATCCCACTTGTCATTGGTGCAGTCTTGCTGTCGCAGGTAAATGCTTTTGCTCAGTCCGACCTGCCTAAAAATGATGCCTCCACTACTGCATTGGTTGAGCTATGCAAAAACCTCAACGATGCGGATGCTCAGAACTTTTGCTTTGGTTTTGGAGAGGGTGTTTATCAGGCTTATCTTGCTAATCGCAATTCAAAACAAAAGATGAGTATTTGTTTCTCATCGGAAGCTGGCACCAGGGAAGTTATTCTTCAGGAGTTCTTGGCTTGGAACCAAAATAATCCCCAATTCAATCAGGAGCGCGCAGCCAAGACATTGATTCGATTCTTTGAGGCAAAGTATCCTTGTAAATAGCAGGCGCTTAGGCATCAACGCCCATTGCACCAATATGAGGCATTACGCACATTAAGTAAGCAAAACTGAATTGGGGGAGAATTTCAATGGAATACGATGAAGTTGTTGTTCATTCTTAGGTAGTACCTCCATAGATTTATTTTTCAAACCACCCTATGGGGTGGTTTTTCTCTTTGCAATAACTTCATCTAGGAAGTATTTCTTAATCTCTTGGGTGATATTTTCACGAGAATGTTTGCGTTTTTCTAGTAAACCAACTTTTCGATAAATTGTTTTTCCAGGCAATGCAGATATCTTCAATTGGCGGTCGTTTTCCCAAGAAACGTTGGCTAGCTTGGGAACAATGGAATATCCAAGCCCTTGTCTTACAAGCTCAATGATTGCCTCTACAGAATTGAGCTCCATACCTTCTTTAATGCTTAACTTATTCGCCCGAATGGTTTGATCTACGAGATGGCCTGTCCATGTATTTCGCTCAAAACGGATGAACGGAAATTGATTCGCCAACTCCTTTGGTGTAAATCCTTTCTTATTTTTGATTGCTGGATAGATCACAATCATGGGCTCTGTATATAGCTCCGTCCATTGAACATTTTGGGGTAAGGCATAGGGTGACTCAGTCACTATTGCTGCATCTAAGCTGCCTTCAATGACTTGCTCTAAAAAGTTGCTAGATAGGCCTGCAATGAGTTTAATTTCAAGTTCTGGGTAGTTCTGCTTGAGCTCATTTAAGGTATTTCCAAAGGCGCCCATTAAGGTTGAGACCAGTGCGCCCAGAACAATGGTGCCGCTGAGTTCAGATTTAAAGTCCGATCCTAGGGCCTCGTAGCGCGCAATGATTTCTTGAATGGGCTCAACCAAGGATCTGCCATGATGATTGAGGGTCATAGAGCGCTTTGTTCTATCAAATAGCTCCACACCAATATCCGCTTCTAGTTGTTGCAATTGCTGTCCAGCGGCAGCGGCCGTGAGGCCTATTTCACGTGCAGCCGCTGCCACGCTCTTATGCCTTGAAATGGCTAAAAAATTCTTGAGTACTTTTATGCTGGACATGGAATTTAATATAAATTATTTATTTATCTCAAAGAAAATTATATTCGATTTATTTTTTACTATCTATCGATATAATGAGCTCATGTCTAATACAGATCTCAAAGTCAAAGTTTGGCGCGGTGCTCAAGAGGGTGAGTTTGTTGAGTATTTGGTGCCTCGCAATCCAAATCAAACGGTACTAGATGTCGTTACCTTTATTCAGCGCAAGCTAGATCCAACTCTTAGCTACCGATTCGCTTGTCGGGTGGGTATGTGTGGCTCTTGCGCCATGACAGTCAACGGCGTTGCTCGCTGGACCTGTCGAACTCACGTTTCCCAAATTGTTGAAGGGGATTCTCTAGAGATTGCCCCTCTGAATAATCTACCAGTCATTAAAGACCTTGCTACCGATATGCGAGAGTTCTTTAATAAGTGGAAGGGTGCGGTTGGTTTTTTTAAGGGAGATAAAACCCGTCATGATGATTTTTCAAGAGTAGAGCCGCAGTCACCTGAACGTCAATTAGCTAATGCCGGTATCGAATGTATCGGTTGTGGAGTGTGCTACTCCTCTTGTGAAGTTGTGCAGAGCCGCCCTAACTATCTCGGCCCAGCTGCCCTAAATCGCGCTTGGACCTTAACGAATGATGTGCGTGATGTACAGCAATTAGATCGCCTACGTGCCGTTGCTGGTGATGAAGGTTGCCACGCATGTCATACGCAGGGATCCTGTACAGAGCGTTGTCCTAAGAAACTTGAGCCTACAGCCAGTATTGCTGGGTTGAAAAAGTTAGTAGCAAGAGCTGCTGTACGAGGAAGTAAGTGGGGCAAGTTATGAGTCAAGCCGTGATGCAGGCAAAGTTTTGGTATGCCCAAAGAATCAGCGCTATGGTTTTAGGTCTTTGCGTCAGCATCCACCTCGTCATTATTTTCTATGCAATACGCGGTGGCTTAACTGCTGAAGAGATTCTGGGGCGCACCCAAGGCAATATTGCTTTTGCTATTTTTTATGAGATTTTTGTTTTGGCCTGCTTTGTGCATGCGCCGATTGGATTGGCGAATATTCTTGAAGAAACGTTTTCCAAGGGGTTTATTTCTAAAGCTCTATCTTCGCTGCTTGCAGTTCTTATACTCATTCTAGGGACCACCGCAGTCGTTGGTGTCTATTCCGGCGGTGCGTTATGAGCCCAAGGCCAAAGCTTGATTTACGCGCAAAGTCTCATCTCTCTTACTTTGCATATGCATGCCATCGCTTTTCCGGCCTGCTACTGGCTTGCTTCATCCCCTTACATTTTTTGATGCTTTCTCAGTCTTTGCGTGGCGCCAGTGGGTTTGAGCGCTATCTGGGCTTAACGGACTTTTGGGTCTTTAAAGTCGGTGAGTGGGTTTTGGTTATTTTGTTAGCGATCCATTTGGTGGGCGGAATTCGACTCATCATGATTGAGTTTGGTCCATGGCGCGGACTTCGTAAGGCTTGGACCCAAGTGGCTATTTTGTTCGGTATTGCTTGCGGCCTCTTATTTTTGTATTTGGCAAATTGATTGGGTAATTTATGCAGTTGCAAATGAAAGCAGTTGAAGAGGCTTGCAAGGAGCTCTACATACGCGCCTTAAAGGTGCTTCCAGATGATGTTAAAGCCGGTATTGAGCGCTTAAATCAAGGTGAATCAGATGCGCGTGCACAGGTGGTTCTCAAAACTATGATCACCAACATTGCTGTTGCAGAGCGTGAGGATAATTTACTTTGCCAAGACACTGGCTTACCAATTTATAAAGTCAAGATTGGCCGTAATGTGCAACTAGATGGCATGGAACTCAAGGCGGCGATTCGTAAAGGTTGCGAGCGTGCAACTACTGAATACCCATTACGTTCTTCAGTAGTGCATCCCATCACGCGCAAGAATAATCACACATCCTGCGGTATTGATATGCCGGCAATCAGCATCGATTTTTGTGATGATGATGAGATGATTGAAATCGAGATGGTCCCAAAAGGAAGCGGTTCAGAAAACAATTCTTTTTTGAAGATGGCCATTCCTGCTGATGGAATTAATGGTGTTAAAGCCTTTGTTATTGATAGTGTTGTTTCTGCGGGAGGCAAGACTTGTCCGCCAACCATCGTCGGTGTTGGTATCGGTGGCACCTCTGAGCAATGTGTTGCGATGGCCAAGTGTGCTGCTACAAGAGCATTGGGTAGTGTGTGCAGTGATGAAGAAGGTGCTAAGCTAGAGCAAGAATTAACTGCTGCTGTGAACAAATTAGGTATTGGCCCGCAAGGCCTGGGTGGTGACGGCACAGCGTTTGCTGTTCATGTGGAGCTTGCCCATACTCATATCACCTTAAATCCAGTAGCCGTAAATATGCAGTGCCACTCAGCGCGTAGAGCGCGAGCAACCTTTACGCCTGATGGCGTGACTTACGGTTTCTAGGGATCAAGATGGCCCATTACAAGCTTCCAACCCCTGTTAGCGAATCAGATATTCGAAAACTACGTATTAATGACACAGTGACTCTGCAAAACACCTTATTTGGTATTCGGGATGCTACGCAAATTCATATGTTTGATAAGGGTCGAAAAACTCGCTTTGATCTCCATGGTCATGCAGTGATTCATACGGCTCCTAATGTGCGCAAGGTAGTAGTGAGTGAGGAATTCCCAGCTGGATATCAAGCAATCTGTATTGGTACAACCACATCAGATCGCATGGAGCGTTTTACGCGTCCACTGATGACCGAGAATGGCGTACGAATGATTGTCGGTAAGGGCGGTATGCGAGAAGAATCTGCGGCAGCTTTTCAGGAAATTGGTGGCGTGTATCTAGCAATTATCGGAGGCACAGCAGCGCTAGAGACAACGTGGATTGAGCAAATTGAAGATGTGGATATGGATGATCTCAATCCAGAGTCTCTCTGGCGTTTCAAGATTAAAGATTTTGGACCTTTGCTAGTAGCGATGGATAGTCACGGCGGTAGTATTTATCAAGAAGTAAAAAGTGACGTTGCACGCAAGAAAGAGGCCGTACTAAAGAGCTTAGGAATTGCCTCATGAATATCACCACTCTTGAGACAGACATTCTCATTCTAGGTTCTGGTGGCGCAGGGCTTTTTGCAGCTCTGCACGCCCATCAAACTAACCCAAATCTACATATCACCATTGCCGTAAAAGGATTGCTGGGTAAATGTGGTTGTACTCGTATGGTGCAAGGTGGTTATAACGTGGCGCTAGCAGAGGGCGACTCTGTTGAACGTCATTTTATGGACACAATCGAAGGTGGTAAATGGTTGTCGGACCAAGAGTTGGCATGGACATTGGTAAATAAGTCGGTTGAACGTATTCGTGAGCTTGAGAATGAGCTCGGCTGTTTCTTTGATCGCAATCCAGATGGCACAGTTCATCAAAAAGCATTTGCGGGTCAAACTTTTGACCGGACAGTTCACAAGGGCGATTTAACTGGAATTGAAATTATCAGTCGACTGGCTGAGCAGGTATGGGCGAGAGGAATTCATCGACTTGAGGAGCATAGGGCAGTCGAGTTAATTCATAGTGCTGATGGAAAGTCTCTCGCTGGTGTATTAATGCTCGATATGACGACTGGTCAATTTACCCTGGTGCGAGCAAAGGCAGTTCTGCTAGCCACAGGTGGTGGACCTACTATGTACAAGTACCACACACCATCGGGTGATAAGAGTTGTGATGGCTTGGCTATGGCACTTCGTGCAGGTCTTACTTTGCGCGATATGGAGATGGTGCAATTTCATCCTACCGGCTTACTGGCGGGACCTGGCACTAGGATGACGGGAACCGTGCTTGAGGAAGGGTTGCGTGGCGCAGGTGGATATTTGCTCAACGGCAATAAAGAACGCTTCATGGGTAACTACGATCCGCGCAATGAGCGTGCTACTCGGGATATCGTTTCGCGATCGATTAATTCTGAAATTCGTGCAGGTAGATCTACTCCTAATGGCGGTGTCTATATTCAGATGAGTCACTTAGGTCCTGATAATGTGCGCAAGCAATTTAAAGGTATGGTTGAGCGATGTGCAGACAGCGGCTTTGATTTGGCAGGAGATCTAGTAGAGGTAGTGCCCACTGCGCATTACATGATGGGTGGATTAATCTTCAAGGCGGACTGCAGCACAGAGTTACCAGGCTTATTTGCTGCAGGTGAAGATACTGGCGGGGTGCACGGAGCAAATCGCCTAGGTGGTAACGGTGTAGCTAACTCCACTGTATATGGCGGTATAGCTGGCGAGGAAATGGCACATTGGGTGATGTCTCAAACTTTACAAGAGTGCAATATGGAAGTGGTGCGCGCTAGTATCAAGGCGCATGAGGCTCCATTAGAGAGGCCGGCAGGCGATATTGAATTGATTCGAGATGCCTTGGCAGAATGTATGTGGGATGACGTGGGTATCTCTAGAACAAGAGAAAGTTTGTTACGTGCTCGTACTAAGTTAGATCAGTTAGGTCAGCAGTTAGACCAAATGGGAGTGGGTGATATCCAAAGGCAGTACAGCATTACATGGCAGGATTGGATGAATCTAAATAATCTCATTTTGGTGAGCAAGTCTGTCACGGAGGCCGCTCTTTCTCGTGAAAACTCAAGAGGGGCACACTATCGTGAGGATTTTCCTGATGCAGGATCTTTGGAAGAGTCCTATTTCACGGCAGTCTATCTGCAATCTCGAGGTTTAGAAATTGAAAACAGACCCGTTCAATTTACGATGGTCAAACCGGGCGAGACTATTTTAGTAGAGGCTTAATATCTTTGAATTGATTGAGCCGGTTTCATTTGCGCTTGCAGCTCTAGTAGTTCTTTGTGGATTCTTCATCTTTGGAGTTTCTGGATTCGGCTCGTCAATAGTGGCTGTCCCCTTGCTGGTGCAAATGTACCCTCTTAAAGTTGTAGTTCCAATGATGGTCATCATTGATATCTGCGCCTCACTTTATATCGGCAGAAAGTCATCTGGCGATGCAAATATCCAAGAATTAAAATGGCTATTTCCTTTCAGCATAGTCGGGATGATCTTGGGAATCTTCTTGTTAGTAAAGGCGCCAAGCGAACCTTTACTGCTAATTCTCGGGATATTTGCAGCCATCAATGGCATACGTGTATTAGTGATGAGAAATGTAGAAACTTTCGATCCGATTAGCAGGTGGTGGGCGATACCTTCTGGTTTTTTCGGGGGTGTATTTACTGCACTATTTGCTACCGGAGGCCCACTATACGTTTCCTATCTTGGTTTGCGGATTACTAATCCAAAGGTGCTGCGCGCAACCATGGCATTTGCTATTTTTATGCTGACATTTTTGCGTCTTACCTTAATGCTGGTAACAGGACTCATCTTAAGTTGGGAGGTAATCGGCCTTGCAGTTTGCCTAATGCCAGTAACTTTCTTGGGTATTTGGGTGGGCTCCCATGTTCACACTAAGCTAAGCAATACTTCTATGCGTATAGCCTATGGGTCAATATTAGTATTTGCGGGTTCAATGTTATTGTTTAGACAGATCACGTAAAATATTTCCAGGGCAAATAAAAAGCGAGGATTAATCCTCGCTTTTTATATTCCGCTAGTAATTTTTACTGGGTGCTAATGTTGCGACCCTTAATTACTTTTTCCCAGTTAGCTGATTCAGCTTTGATCTGAGCATCAAATTCTTTCTGAGTATTCGCTATTGCAGTTAAGCCATTCAAATCCAAGCTCTTTTGCATAGCTTCAGACTTCACTGCCTTAACAGTGGCGTCATAGATTTTGTCCGTAATGACCTTAGGTGTGTTGGCCGGTGCCACTAAACCAAACCAACCAGTACTCTCAAAACCAGGTATGCCACTTTCGGCAACTGTAGGAACATCGGGAAGTTGCTTGACACGTTTAGCGCTAGTTACGGCAATTGGCTTAATTTGACCGGCTTTTGCAAAACCTGTTGCTGCAGTAAGATTGCCAACCATAAAGTCTATTTGTCCCGATACTAAATCATTGATAGCAGCAGATTCACCCTTATAAGGCACATGGGTCGCTGGGATATTGGCGGAATAAGTTAAGTTTTCAGCAGCCATATGAACTTGGCTTCCAATGCCTGCAGAGCCAAAATTCAGATCCTTAGTTTTTGCATAGGTAATAAATTCATTTAAGTTCTTAACAGGGATTTTGCTGCTGACAGATAGCAACATGGGGCCGCTAGCAACATTAGTAATATTCACAAAATCTTTGCTGTAATTTACTGGCAATCTTTTATATAAACTAGGATTCACGGTAAGCATACTGCCGGAGGCGAGCATGATGGTATAGCCATCTGCTGGTGCTTGCGCTACAAATTCAGCGGCAATATTGCCACCAGCGCCACCTTTATTTTCAACAATGACGTTTTGTCCTAAATCTTTTGTTAACTGCTGAGCTAAGAGTCGGCCAAGAATATCCGTAGTGCCACCAGCTGCAAAAGGAATAATTAATTTGATCGGCTTTGTTGGCCAGGATTGTGCTATTGCTAATTGAGGGAATGCAAGAGTCAGTGCTCCTGCAAGTAAAACTAAACGTCTGCTTATCTTCAATTTTTGAATCTTCAACATCGGTGACCTCCAGTGGTAATTTGATCTTTATATCTTAGCTATTTCGCTGTGAAAAAAATATACTCAACTGCTATTTAATAGTTATATGCTTATTCATTACTTCTGTCTCCTCCATTCATTCCACAGTACTTCAAGACTCCTTCTGCACTGCACCACGAATTGGGTATTGCAAGATATCTAAATCATCTATATGATTCAGATATGTCAGTTATTTTGTTCCCTAAAGCTAGATCTAGTCAAGCCCTGAAAACCCTGCTTTTGAGCAGCCTTATTCGCGGTGAGCACTCATGAATCTGAGCTATCCAGAGATTCTTGCGTTAGCAAACTCAGGGCTCAAGGCTGCTGGCATTAATTCAAAAGCGGCTTATGAGACTGCTCAGTTTCTGGCACTGGCGGAGTTGGATGGATTGGCTTCGCATGGCTTGGCGAGAGTTCCCCAATATGCTGCACATGCAAAAAATGGTCGAATTGAGCTAGATCCTAAGTTAAGGGTTCGGCCATTTAAAACGGCAGCTGCTTTGGTTGATGCGCGTGATGGCCTAGCTTTTCCTGCGCTACGGTTTGCAACTGACCTGTCGGTGAATCTAGCCTCAAAAAATGGTCTTGGTTTAGTGGCTGTGACCAATAGCCATCATTTTGGTGTTGCGGGACATTATGTTGAAGCTGCGGCACGAGCAGGTTACGTCTCTTTGCTGTTTGGAAATACTCCAGCTGCGATGCCGATGGTTGGTGGTAGCAAAGCCATCTTTGGAACTAACCCCTTAGCTGCGGCTTTTCCCACCCCTGGCGGCGACCCTTTAGTTATAGACATGTCACTTTCCGCAGTGGCCCGCGGAAAGCTATTGGTTGCAGCAAAAAATGGTCAAGCCATTCCGGAAGGCTGGGCATTGACTGCAGATGGTAAGCCGACTACTGATCCGCAAGAAGGCTTGAAGGGCTTAATGCTTCCTTTGGGTGGCGACAAAGGAGCCTTACTTGCCCTAATTGTTGAATTACTAGTAGTTGGGCTTTCAGGTAGTCGCTTTTCTTATGAAGCGGATTCCTTTTTTGATCCTAAAGGTAATCGCCCGCGTATTGGACAGTTGATCTTAACGATTGATCCTGGTTTGGCGGGCGCATCTATTTTTGCAAGCCGTATTCAGGATTTCTTGCAGGTCTTAAGTGCCGATGCTGGTACCCGTCTTCCTGGACAACGTCGTTTTCAGCAGCGCGCTACAGGATTGAGTGATGGCGTCACAGTTTCAGATGTGGTTGTGGAAGAAATTCAGACTGGCATTCGCCAGTCATGGACTGAGTAGTTTTTTATAAACGAGATTATTGAGGAGATAGTAATGATCCACTTTGTCGTGCATGAGCCAGCAGATGGCGTAGGTGTAGTAGTAGTCGAGGGTGTAAAGGCTGGAACAGACCTAATTGGTTGGGTTATGGATGGTGACCTTACTCTAAATATCAAGTCTGAAAGTGACATTCCTATTGGTCACAAAATTTCATTGAACGATTTCAAGCCAGGTGACACGGTAATGAAATACGGCGTTGATATTGGCAAGGTAGTAGCCCCAGTCAAAAAGGGCGAGCACCTTCATGTCCAAAACGTAAAAACTAAGCGCTGGTAATCCGGCACCTGACCTACCTATTCATTGAGAGAGATATAAAAAATGACTAATTTGAAAGACGCGACCTTTTTAGGTTATCGCCGTGAAAACGGCCGCATGGGTATTCGTAATCACGTATTGATTTTGCCTTTGGATGACTTATCCAATGCAGCCTGTGAAGCAGTAGCCAATAACATCAAAGGAACGATGGCAATCCCTCACTCCTATGGCCGTTTACAGTTCGGAGCTGACTTGGATTTACACTTTCGCACCTTAATTGGTACGGGTTCTAATCCGAACGTTGCTGCTGTAGTGGTAATCGGTATTGAGCCGCAGTGGACAAAAATTATCGTTGATGGCATTAAGGCATCAGGCAAGCCAGTTGAGGGATTCTGGATTGAAGGCAATGGCGACACAGCAACCATTGCCTCCGCTAGTAAAGCTGCCTACAACATGATGAAGCATGCATCTAAGCAAAAACGTGTTTCTGCTCCATTATCTGAGTTATGGGTTTCCACAAAATGCGGTGAATCCGATACGACTTCTGGTTGTGGTGCAAACCCAACCGTAGGTGATGCTTTTGATAAGTTGTATGAAATTGGCTCAACCATGGTGTTTGGTGAGACCACCGAGTTAACTGGTGGCGAACACTTGGTTGAAGCGCGTTGCCGCACTCCTGAAGTGAAGAAAAAGTTTCGCGAGATGTTTGATCGTTACCAGGATGTGATTGAGCGTCATAAGACGAGCGATCTATCTGACTCTCAGCCAACTAAGGGCAATATTGCAGGTGGTTTAACAACCATCGAAGAGAAGGCTTTGGGCAATATCCAAAAAATTGGTAAGAAATGTATTGTGGATAGCGTGCTGGATAAGGGTGAAGAGCCAAAGATTCCTGGACTGCATTTCATGGACTCATCATCAGCTGCCGCTGAAATGGTCACCTTATGCGCAGCTGCCGGCTTTACTGCCCACTTCTTCCCAACAGGTCAGGGTAATGTGATCGGCAATGCAATTCTTCCAGTCATTAAGATTTGCGCTAATCCAAAGACTGTTCGTACTATGGGTGAGCATATCGACGTTGACGTGTCTGGCTTATTGCGTCGCGAAGAGAACATGGATCAAGCGGGAGATAAGCTCTTGGATTGCTTGAAGCGTACAGCTGATGGTGAGTTAACTGCTTCTGAAATTCTTGGTCACCGTGAGTTCGTATTGACTCGTTTATACGAATCAGCATAAGACTGCAGCATGAGAAACCTGACCGCTTACGAGGAAGTTAAGCAAAAGATCACCGAGGATCTGGTCAGGGGTCGATATCCTATGGGGCAGGCATTGCCTGCCGAAAAGGATTTATCAAAAGAGTTAGATGTATCTATAGGTACCCTGCGCAAAGCGGTGGACGAGTTGGTTGCGGAAGGTATCGTAGTCCGACGCCAAGGCAGGGGAACCTATGTTGTTGAGCATGATCTCAAAAGACTTTTATATTATTTTTTTCACATTGTTAAACACGATGCTGAGAAAAAGGTTTACCCCAAAGTTGAATTAGTCTCCCTAATTAGCGCTACTGCCAATAAGGAAGAGGCGAGTAAGTTAGAGATAAAAGAGGGTGCACCCGTTTGGAGAATTACCAATCGCCTGTCATTGGAAGAGCAGTGCGTCATGATCGATCAGATCACGCTAGATAAAAAGCGGTTCAAGGAATTAACCCGTGCAGACTTTATTGAGCGCAAGGGCAGTATTTATCAGATGTATCAAATGGAGTACGGCCAAACTGTTGTGCGAAGCAGCGAGCGTTTGCGTGCCGGCCTAGCGGGTAAACAGCACGCTGAATGGCTAGGATTAAATCCAGAATCTCCCGTACTAGTTATTCGAAGAGTGGCGCTGGGCATTCAGGATGAGCCTCTAGAGTGGCGTGTTTCCACTTTAAATACTACTCAACATGAGTATTTCAGTGAGTTGGTAGCTTAGTTTGATGTTGACCACCATTCGGAAAAATACTCCAGGACTTTTGGTTTGCCTGCTCATTGCCATGTCTACCAGTTTTCTTTCTGAGAACTATGGTGGCCCCCAGTTGTTGTACGCATTACTGATTGGTTTGTCGCTCCATTTTTTATATCTCAATGAGGCAGTAAAGCCAGGAATTGATTTTTGCGCCAAAACGGTTCTCCGTTTAGGTGTTGCATTTCTGGGTATTCGGATTACGTTCGCTGATATTGGTGCAATCGGTTTGAATACCGGATTAATGGTGATGTTTGCGGTTGCTACCACCGTAGCATTGGGATTCTTCCTGGCCAAGCTCTTAAAGCTGTCTCCAGATTTTGGATTGATTGCGGGTGGATCCGTTGGTATTTGCGGAGCTTCAGCAGCTTTAGCAGTAGCTTCAGTTCTGCCAAAAACAAAAGAGAATGAGCGTTTTACTCTGCTTGTAGTAGTAGGGGTAACCGTCCTCTCCACTATTGCTATGGTGGTATATCCCTTCGCGTTGCAATTGCTCAATATCACCGCATTACCTGCTGGCATCTTTCTAGGGGCTACTATTCATGATGTGGCGCAGGTAGTTGCTGCGGGGATGCTGTTTGGACCTGAAGCAGGTGATGTAGCGACTGTCGTAAAGCTTTTCCGTGTCGCTCTCTTATTGCCTGTCGTTTTATTTATCTCTATTTTCTTTGGTGCTGAAAAATCATCTCAACGCTTAGGATGGGGAAGTCTTCGCCTGATACCGACATTCTTATTGGGGTTTGTGGCGCTATCAGTCGTTGCATCTATGCAGATTTTACCAAGCTCAGTTACCCAATCTATTGGTGAAATGTCCCGTTGGATGTTGGTAATTGCTATTGGCGCGGCTGGACTGAAAACCAACTTTCAGGAGTTGGCAAAATTAGGTTGGCAGCCGGTAGTCATGTTGGTTGTTGAAACTGTATTTATTGCTGCAATCGGATTGATCTTTATTAGCAGCTCATTGTAAGAAAGACTTTTAACTGTAAGAGTCCTCAAACTCTTCCATCTTGATAGTGGTCATCAAGAACAGAATTCTGCGTTGGAAGTTTTTTCGTTCAGCCACATTCTCATGTGGCAAGCGATCATGTTCACGCAATAACTGCGTAATGATCGGGTTGTAGTGCTCTCGGACAGGGGACATCTCAATTCCTTGGTAAATATCTTGTTAGGGTTAATTTACCAAGGTGTCTATATATCCACAAGAAACATATAGCGATAACTAAATTACTTTTGGGTATATAGGCTTTTTACTTTTCTACGAATGCGCGCTCAAATACATAGTCACCCAATTGACCAAGGCTAGGGGATACCTTGAAGCCCTTGGAATCGAGCATCTCAGCAGTTTCTTTTAGCATGGATGGGCTACCGCAGATCATGGCGCGATCGACTGCTGGATCTAATGGGGGTAAGCCAATATCTTTAAATAGTTGGCCTGACTCAATCGCGGTAGTTAAGCGACCAGTGTGTTTAAAAGCCTCGCGCGTCACTGTTGGGTAGTAGATTAATTTCTCGCGAATGATTTCGCCAATATATTCGTCTTGAGTGAGCTCATCTTTAATGTAATCACCGTAAGCCAGCTCGCTTACTAAACGAACACCATGAATCAAGACTACTTTCTCAAACTTCTCATAAGTATCCGGATCACGAATAATGCTCATGAAAGGCGCCAATCCTGTCCCGGTGCTAAATAAGTAAAGGTGTTTTCCTGGGTTCAAGTCATCTATGACTAGGGTGCCCACGGATTTCTCGCTCACCAAAACGGGGTCACCTACCTGAATCTTCTGAAGACGAGAGGTGAGGGGGCCATCTTGAACTTTGATACTTAAAAACTCTAAATGCTCTTCATAATTAGGGCTCGCCACACTGTAGGCGCGAACTAATGGCTTGCCTTCAACTTCTAAACCAATCATCAAGAAATGGCCGCTACGGAAGCGTAAACCTTTGTTTCTGGTGGTTGTAAAGCTAAACAGGGTGTCATTCCAGTGATGAACAGTGAGAACGGTTTCAGTGTTGTAGGCAGCCATAAATACGAATTATTGAGGGTGTAAAACCCAATTATCCTCATTCTAGGGATGGTTCTATAGATAAAAAAGTATTTAGCTTATAAAAAGGGATTCTTTTACTTATGTAGGCTAGCCCCCTATGATTCTTTTATGCCTAATCGAGAGAATCCTATGTCTGCTAAGCCCAAAGTCCAAAAGCCCTTATTTTTAACCATCATCCAGATATTTTTGGGTTTGGCTCTACTGAGCTTATCCACCCACCTGGCCCTGGATAGCGCCCTGTATCTCAATGCCCTGAATCAGAGTGGCCTAAATCAATATCATGCTTTTGGGGTGCTAGTTTGCCTCAGCTTTATTTCAGGGGTTTTCCTGATTGCACAACATGTGTTGACCCAAGACGAGGCTAGCATTGATGAGCACTTTAATAAGGCATTAACGTACTAATTCAAGCTAGACTGTGGTCTTATCTTCATAAGGCCACGCCATGACTTCATCGCCACATCAATCGATCTTTGAGAGAGGTGCATGGTATGTGGTGATACAGGGAATTCTGATTGGCCTGATCTTGTTCGGCCCACAAGGTTCTCTTTTAATCAGCTCCGAACCCCTTGCTTCCATTCTCCAGTCTTGTGGCATTGCGATTGGCTTGCTAGCTACTTTAATCATGGTAATTGCCGTGATTAATCTCGGTAAAAATCTCACCCCTCTGCCTTGCCCAAAAAACAATGCCATTCTGATTCAAAACGGCTTATATCAACTTGTAAGGCACCCGATCTACTTTGGGGTGCTCTTAGCAGCACTTGCTTGGCTACTCATCTTCCCCGGTATTTATATCTTGATCTATGCCATTGGCCTATTTTTCTTATTTGATGTCAAAGCAAGGCGGGAGGAAGTCTGGTTGGTAGAGCGTTTTCCAGATTATCGAGACTACCAGCGTAGGGTCAAAAAGTTAATTCCTGCTATCTATTAAGATAGTGTTTTAAGTTATTGGAGTTTTTATGAGTAGCGATCCTTCAGTAAGACTAGTTCAGCAAGCTGATTACCAATTTGCTATTTATTACAACGAAGAGCGTGATCCTGTTTATGGCGATGAGCCACCACCCCTGGGAAAATCACAAGGCGCTACACCATCACAGTTCTTATTGGCTGGTGTAGCGAATTGCTTGTCTGATTCACTGCTCTTTGCGCTCAGAAAGTTTAAGCAAAATCCTGAGCCAATCGAAACAAAGGCCAGTTGTGAAATCGGTAGAAACGCTGAAAACCGCTTACGCATATTGACTATAAACGTGGAGATTCGGATTGGCGTTCCGGGTAATACCCTTGAGAATCTTGAGCGCGTATTGGCTCAGTTTCAGGACTTCTGTACTGTATCTTCTAGTGTGAGTCTTGGTATTCCGGTGAATGTGACTGTCATTGACAGCGAGAGCACGAAGTTATATCCAACTACTTAACCCTTCCTGATGTAGTCAAGAAAAAAGCCGCAGAGTTTGAATTCTGCGGCTTTTGATTTACGGAGAAGGTGTTCTAACTACTTACTCTTCTTCGCGACGTAGATGTGGAAACAAAATCACATCACGAATATTGGGTACGTCAGTTAGCAGCATGACTAAGCGGTCAATACCAATACCGCAACCACCAGTCGGAGGCATGCCGTATTCCAGAGCGCGAATGAAGTCATGGTCAAAGTACATCGCCTCTTCATCACCCGCTTCTTTTTGCTCTACTTGCTTACGGAAGCGATTGGCTTGATCTTCGGCATCATTTAACTCTGAGAAGCCGTTGGCGATTTCACGGCCGGTAATGAATAGCTCAAAGCGCTCGGTAATGCCAGGACGGGTATCGGATTCACGGGCAAGAGGGCTGACTTCGATTGGGTAATCGATGATGTAGGTTGGCTCCCAAAGATGTGACTCAGCTACCAATTCAAATAGGGCTAATTGAAGAGCGCCAATGCCGGCGTTCTTGAGTGTAGGGGAGTCTGGATTCTCGCCACCTTTTTTCAATTCAGCGCGAATGAATGCAGCATCTTCTAATTGAGCTGCTTCATAGCTCTTGTTTGATTGGCCACAATATTTCAGGATGGCTTCAGTAATTGTTAAGCGCTGAAAAGGTTTACTGAGATCCAGTTCACGACCTTGGTGGGTTAGAACAGCAGTACCTTGCGCATCCATTGCAGCAGAACGAATTAAGTTCTCCGTAAAATCCATCAACCAGCTGTAATCGGTATAGGCTGCATAGAATTCCATCATCGTGAATTCTGGATTGTGACGTGGGCTAACACCCTCATTACGGAAGTTACGATTAATTTCAAACACACGCTCAAAGCCGCCAACCACAAGGCGCTTCAAGTACAGCTCTGGCGCAATGCGCAAGAACATCTGCATATCCAAAGCATTGTGGTGCGTAATGAAGGGCTTAGCAGTTGCGCCACCAGGAATCGGATGGAGCATGGGTGTTTCCACTTCCATGAAGTCTGCATCGAGCATGTGGCGACGCAAAGAAGCAATCGTATTGCTGCGAGCTCTGAAAGTATTGCGACTTTCTGGATTGACGATCAAGTCAACGTAACGTTGGCGATACTTGGTCTCTAGGTCTGATAGACCATGAAACTTATCTGGCAGTGGACGTAAAGACTTGCTCAGCAGGCGTAGCTTGCTGCATTCAACAGAGAGCTCACCTTTATTGGTCTTGAATAAATGACCTTCAGCGGAGATAAAGTCTCCCATATCCCAGTGCTTGAATGCACCATGAATATCAGCACCGCTGATTTCGTCATTAATGTAGAACTGAATCTGGCCACTACGATCTTGAATGGTGGCAAAGCTGGCCTTACCCATCACCCTCTTGAGTACCATGCGGCCAGCCACTTTGACATGTACTTTCTTAGCGGCCAATTCCTCTTTAGTAAGACTGTCGTAGTGAGTATGAAGATCTGTAGCTAAATGGGTCGGTACGAAGTCGTTCGGAAACGCGATACCGCCTTCGCGTAACTTGGCTAATTTCTCACGACGCTCGGCGATGATATGGTTTTCATCCACAGCTTCAGTGGCTGTAGCTTGGTTAGGAGTTGAATTCACTGGATCGTTCATATGGAATATTAATAACTGGAATAGGGGTAATGAATCAAACGCCTTGCTTCAGGCTAGCTTCAATAAAGGCATCAAGATCACCATCTAATACTTTTTGTGTATTTGAGATCTCAACGTTAGTGCGTAAGTCTTTGATGCGACTTTGATCCAGCACGTAGGAGCGAATCTGATGACCCCAGCCCACATCGGTTTTGCTGGCTTCAAGCTTATCTTGTTCTGCACGACGTTTTTGCATCTCATGCTCGTACAGGCGTGACTTGAGCATCGTCATCGCTTCGGCTCTGTTGCGGTGCTGGCTTCGGTCATTCTGACACTGCACCACGATTCCGGTGGGCAGGTGGGTTAAGCGAACAGCAGAGTCGGTTTTATTAATATGCTGACCACCCGCACCTGAGGCGCGATAGGTGTCGGTACGAATATCTGCTGGATTAACGTCAATCTCAATCGAGTCATCAATCTCTGGGTATACGTAGATACTGGCAAACGAAGTGTGGCGACCATTGGAGGAATCAAAAGGTGACTTGCGTACTAAACGGTGCACACCAGTCTCTGAGCGCAAGTGTCCGTAAGCATATTCACCATCGACCTTGATGGTGGCGCTCTTGATACCGGCTACATCACCATCGGATTCTTCTAGGATTTCTGTTTTGTAGCCTTTGCGCTCGCAATATTTAAGGTACTGACGCAGAAGTATGCTGGCCCAGTCGCAAGCCTCTGTTCCACCTGCGCCAGCTTGAACATCGATAAAGCAATTGCAAGAATCCATTTCGTTATGGAACATGCGGCGGAACTCAAGATCATGAATGATCTTGCTATAGCTCTCAACATCTTGTTCGATAGCAGCAATAGTTTCAAAATCACTTTCTTCTTTAGCCATGTCGAATAATTCGAGGGCGCCAGTGATATTGCTATTCAAATCGGTGAGGGTTGCAACAACACCATCGAGCAATTTCTTCTCTTTGCCGAGGGCTTGTGCTTTCTTTTGATCATCCCAGATGGTCGGATCTTCAAGAATTGAATTCACTTCAGTAAGGCGTCGTGACTTTACTTCGAAGTCAAAGATACCCCCGAAGTGCTTGCTCACGGGTGAGCAGATCGGACAGGGTATTTGAAATAATATTGAGTTGTTCGGCTTCCATCCCCAGATTATAAGGGGGTTATTCCAGTCTAAGCCTCGTCGTGGGCCTCAATCATGAGTTGTACGCGTGCCTGCCCTTGAAAACGGTCGGTGACTAGGCGATAGGCCAGCTTGGCCTTGGCTGGCAAGGATTGGGTATGGTTAAACCAGACTCCAGTAAATGGCTTGCTAGCCAATGGACCGATGCCAATTGGACGAAGCTGCAGACGCAGGTGTTTTTCTTTCATTAGGCTTTGCTGTCCAATCTCAAATTCACCATAAAAAATGGGTTGAGGAAAGCCTTGCCCCCAGATTTCTTCAGCCAAGAGATCGCCGGTTTCGGGTGTGAATTCAGATAGATCCAGTGGTCCATCATGAATATGGCGACGCTCTAGCAATTCATCATTGAGTAAGCCATTAGCAACCTGCTGAAACACGGTGTCAAACTTTTCAAAATCAGCTTTTCTAATACTGAGGCCTGCCGCCATGGCATGACCACCAAACTTCAGAATTAAGCCAGGCTCGCGCTTAGAAACAATATCCAAGGCATCACGTAGATGAAAGCCTGTCAATGATCTACCAGAGCCACGCAATTCTTCTCCGCTAGCACCATCAGCTGGAGCGAAGACAATTGCGGGACGATTAAATCGTTCTTTCAGGCGCGAAGCGACGATGCCAACTACTCCCTGATGCCACTCTGGATTCCAAAGGCAGATACTGGAACGCTCTGCCATAGTGCCTGCTAATTGATCTTCAGCGAGATGGGCGAGAGCAGCTTCTTGCATGCCGCCTTCAATCACACGCCGCTCGCGATTAATGCGATCAAGTTCGTAAGCTAACTCAATGGCTTCTTCGGGCTTATCGCAAATCAATAAGCGAATGCCTAAAGTCATGTCCGCTAGACGTCCTGCTGCGTTTAAGCGAGGCCCTATAGCAAAACCCAAGTCAAAAGTATTGGCCTTGCGAGGATCGCGTACAGCCGCCTGGAATAGTGCCTGAATACCAGCTTGCGATACTCCTGTGCGAATGCGTTTAAGACCATTAGAAACCAAGATGCGATTATTGCGATCAAGCTGTGCCACATCCGCTACGGTACCTAAGGCTACGAGATCCAATAGACTCTCAATCTTAGGTTGAGTCTCAGCAGTAAATTTTCCACGCTTGCGAAGTTCTGCTCGTAGAGCAACTAATAAATAGAACATGACGCCGACACCAGCAAGCGCTTTGCTTGGGAAGCTACAGCCTGGTTGATTCGGATTAACTATTGCAGTGGCTTTGGGCAGTCGATCACCTGGCAGGTGGTGGTCAGTCACGATGACTTCCATGCCCAGTTCGCGAGCCCGGTCTACCCCAGCTTCGCTAGCAATGCCGTTATCAACAGTGATGAGATATTTAGGTTTGGGGTTTTGTTGAGCAGCAAGATCAACTACCTCTGGAGTGAGTCCATAGCCCATCGTAAAACGATTGGGTACCAAAAACTGAATAGGAGTATCTGGCCCACCCAACATCTTCAATCCACGCAAAGCAACAGCACATGCAGTAGCGCCATCACAGTCATAGTCTGCCACTACCAGCATGGATTCTTTACGCTCCAAAATATCGGCCAGTAAGGCGGCAGTATTAATGCAGTTCTTTAGCTCTACTGGTGAGAGTAGTTGCTTTAGATCTAAAGATAGCTCTTCTGGTTTATCAATGCCACGAGCTGCATACAGCCTTGCTAATAGGGGATGCAGACCACTTTGCTGTAACCAGCTAGCCGTGCGATCAGAAAAGGGGCGCTGAGAAAAAAGATTCATACTGAAATGATTTCTTGCCAAGTTAAAGGTTCTGATTTTTTCCAGAAGGCCCATGATTTTTTGTTTAAGTCCTTGGCTGTGAGGATTCTGTGGCGAGTTTGACCCTGAGGAAAATCGATCACTTCGATTTCATCTAACTCTTTACTTAAAAGGGCTGTTCTCAAGCTGTCCCAAATAACCTCAGGACGATCAAGCCACGCAAAGGTATTTTGTAAGTTTGAGAAATCAATCTCACGCTGCTGAGGGATTGCAAGATATTTGGCTAACCCAACCAAGAGGGGGTGATCGCCATATAGCTGATTCACATTCTCCAGCAATGGAGGAGTCTGAATATCAGCTAGTTTACCGATACCGCTAATCCATAAGGAGTTGATGCTGGGATATCCACGTTGTTCGCGTTCCTGATTGACCGGATCAATGTGCCAAAGCATTTGAATTTCATTTTGGAGTTTTCGCCAGAGCTTAGCAACTCCAGTCACGTTTGTATCGCGCGGCATCCACCAATCAATATTACGACCATGCGCTTGATCAATAGAGTGCGTTGCAAGACTGATAAATGGACCTGCTGGAATAAACCAATCACGCTGTCCCTGAAATAACACCTTGTTTCTAAAATCTTCTTCGATAAAGGGGAGGGCAACTTGTAGCAAGTTGGCGGATTCATTTGCTGTCAGATCAATCTGATTTTGAGCCATGAGGATTAAATGATCTCGGGTGGCATGAAGGTGGACTGGCTGTAGACAGACAATCACTTCATTTGGGTTAACTGTGAGGTCGCTTTGGCCTAATAGTAAGACTGGGGCAATCGGCAGTCGATCACCCAGTAGAAAGCGCTCTTGCGGAAGTCCGCTGGGCGGGGTATCTCGCTCTAATCCAGCGTCAATAGCATCTTCCCCTGACACCATCAGGGTAAAGCGTCGCAAAGTACTTGTTTGGGAGATCAAATTAGCAGTCATTCCCCTGATTTTAGGTGGCATTTACAGAATCCATTGGTTTGCTCGTTTAATTCACTAAACTGTAAGTATGTTGAGACTTCCTATTGAGCTAGAAATTGGCCTGCGTTATACCCGATCCAAGCGTCGCAAGACGGTAGGTAAGCGTGATGGCTTCCTTTCTTTTATTTCTGGAATCTCCACTGCAGGTATCGCTTTGGGCGTCGCCGCCCTGATAGTGGTGCTCTCAGTCATGAATGGTTTTCAGAAGGAAGTGCGCGACCGCATGTTATCCGTTCTTTCTCATGTGGAGATTACTGCCCCAGATGGTTTAGCGAATTGGGAGCCGATTGCACTGAAGGTAGCTGCCCAGCCCCACGTTGTGGGTGTCGCCCCAATGGTCGCCTCGCAAGGTTTACTCAGTCGTGAGAATGTGATGCGTGGTGTATCTATTCGTGGGGTGCTGCCAAGTGATGAGGGTAAGGTCTCTGATTTGCCAAAGCAGTTCGTCGCCGGCAGCATCGATGATTTAAAGCCAGGCGCTTTTGGGGTTGCTTTAGGTGCACAGCTTGCCAATATGGTTGGTGCTCGCCTTGGTGATCGTGTGAATTTAATAGTGCCAGAAAGTGATCTCACACCGGCAGGCGCTATGCCCAGAATGCGAACATTACAAGTCGTCGGCATCGTGGATAGTGGTCATTATGAATACGACAGCTCTTTAGCCATCATGCATTGGAGGGATGCCGCTGCTTTACTGCGCTTGCAAGATCCATCGGGTTTACGCGTGAAGCTCGATGATATGCAACGCGCACCAGAGATAGCTTCTGAATTAGCTCAGGTTGTGCCACAAGCGTTGTGGGTGAGCGACTGGTCGCGCTCCAATCGCAATTGGTTTGCTGCTGTTCAAACTGAACGTAAGATGATGTTCATCATTTTGACCTTGATTATTGCGGTTGCTGCTTTTAATTTGGTATCTACTCTAGTAATGACAGTAAATGAGAAGCAAGCTGATATTGCGATCTTAAGAACCATGGGCGCAAGTCCTGGACTCATTCAGCGAATCTTCTTGGTGCAAGGTTTAGCGATTGGTTTGCTAGGCTCTCTAGCCGGTGTTGGCTTGGGTCTCCTGATTGCTTTAAATATTGATGTGATCGTTCCTGCAATTGAAGCTATCTTCCGTGTACGATTCTTGCCTCGCGATGTGTACTTTATTAGTGAGCTGCCATCGGACGTTCGTTTGTCTGATGTCCTTACTGTTGGCCTAATGGCTTTTGGCCTTTCTGTACTGGCCACCTTGTACCCAAGTCGCCGAGCTGCTCAAGTTCAGCCTGCGGAGGCATTGCGTTATGAGTAATTCCAATCAAATTATTCTGAGTGCATCGGGTTTAGCAAAGACCTATGGCAAAGGACCTACTGCAGTTGATGTCCTGAAAGAAATTGATTTACAGGTAAGCGCTTCTGAGAAGGTTGCCATCGTAGGATCTTCTGGATCAGGTAAAAGTACCTTATTGCATCTATTAGGTGGCTTAGACAGCCCTAGTGCTGGTACTGTCATGCTTGCTGGGCAGAATCTCCACAAACTGTCGGTAAGTAAATTAGATCAACTACGCAATCACAATCTGGGTTTTATTTATCAATTCCACCATCTTTTGGATGAATTCAGTGCTGTTGAGAATGTAGCGCTACCTTTGCGTATTCGTGGTTTGAGTAATGAAGAGTCCATGGAGCGAGCGAGTGTGATGTTGAATGCGGTTGGTCTGGCAAAGCGTGTTCAGCATACGCCAGGCGAATTGTCTGGTGGTGAGCGTCAGCGTGTTGCAGTGGCCCGTGCGCTAGTTGGTAATCCCACTTGTGTTCTAGCGGATGAGCCGACGGGTAATCTCGATACCGAAACTGCTGACGGCGTATTTGACTTGATGTTAGATATTGCTCGTGAGCAGGGTACTGCTTTTGTGATTGTGACCCATGATCCTATTCGCGCAAAACGTTGTGACCGGATTTTGCATTTAGAGCACGGAGTATTAAAGACCTTCGCACAATGAGCGAAATAAATACAGACCTGACATGGGTAGATACCCATTGCCATGTAGATGCTCCAGAGTTTAGAGACTCTCTCCCAGAGATTATTTCAGGTGCGGCCGATAAAGGTGTTAAAGCTATTTTGCTGCCTACGGTTCAGGCCTCTGATTGGGTACTAGCTAAACATTTAGCAAGCCAGTATGGCAATCAAATCCCAGGATTGGTCTATACGCTAGGAATTCATCCGCTTTACATTAATCGAGCACAAGATAGCGATATCGATGTTCTTCAAGGTCAAATTGAGCAATCATTAGATGATCCTCGATTTGTGGGTATTGGTGAGATTGGCTTGGATTATTTTGTTGAGGGTCTCGATCCTCAGCGACAAGAATTTTTCTTTCACAAACAATTAGATTTAGCGCAGCAATTTCAATTGCCAGTGATTTTGCATGTGCGCCGTTCGCAGGATGCCATTCTTAAAGCGCTCCGTAAAAAAACGGTTCCTAGCGGTATCGCGCATGCCTTTAATGGCAGTCATCAGCAGGCTGAACAATTTATTGAGCTGGGATTCAAGTTGGGATTCGGAGGCGCTGCAACCTACGATCGAGCGTTACAGATTCGCCGTCTCTTAAAAGAGTTGCCTTTAGAAAGCATTGTTACTGAAACCGATTCCCCTGACATTCCGCCGGCCTGGTTAAAAGAGGAGGGTGGTAAGTTCAATGAACCAGCTTTGCTTCCCAGAATCGCTAGCCAATTGGCAGATATTCGTGGAGTCAGTAAAGAAGTATTTTCAAAAGCAGTGTGGCAAAATACCATGCAAGCATTGCCCCGTTGGTCATCCCTAATGACTGACAACTCAAACCTCCAATCCGCCTCTTAAAAACTTGCGCACCAATATTGCGGCGTTTATCGCCGGGGGATCGCTACTTTTATTTTTACCTACTGTGCCAGAGTATTGGCGCTGGATATGTGCAGCAGTCGTCATTGTCTCTCTGCTTGGTGCTCGTGTTAATTATGTATTGCTCCAATCTCGTCATGTTAGCGGTGCATTACTAGCGGCCTGTTGTTGTAGCTTGGGTTTTGCTTGGAATGCACACTACGCGCAGGATCGCTTAAGTAATGTTCTATCCATAGAGCATGAAGGTAAAGATCTTGTGCTCGAGGGTAGAGTGAATGCCTTGCCACAAAGCTCTCCAAGTAGCGCCAAGTTTTCCTTTAAGGTAGATCAGGCATTTTTGGGGCGCGAGAGGATTGAATCATTTCCTCCGCAGATCTATTTGAGCTGGCAGCCCGCATGGCGCAATCCTCAGGTTGTGCCCGAAGTCATTCCGGGTCAGCGCTGGGAATTTAAGGTCAAAATCAAACGACCTTATGGATCCCTCAATCCCCATACTTTTGATTTTGAGCGCTGGTCCTTCCATCAAGACTTTGGTGCCAGTGGATCAGTTAGGTCAGGAAAGCTAATTCTTGAGAAAGATATTGCCTTTACAGAATTTGCTCTAGCCATGGAGTATCAGCGTTGGAAGTTAAGGCAAAAGATTAAGCGCTTGCTACCAAGGGATGCACGCTATGGCGGAGTGATTGCTGCCTTGGTGATGGGCGATCAAAATGCAATCGACCAAGAAGATTGGCGTGTATTTAATGCTACTGGGATCGGGCATCTTATTTCCATATCGGGCCTGCATGTAACGATGTTGGCTGGATTTGGCGTCATGCTGGCCACATTACTCTGGCGTCGTAACACGCTGCCACTTTTAGTCCCAGTTGGTAAGGTCGCCGCTGCAGTAGGTTTTTTGACGGCCTTTGTGTATGCATGGTTAGCAGGCTTTCAGATTCCAGCGCAGCGAACGATGTATATGGTGGGAGTAGTTGCATTTGCCTTATGGTCTGGCAGAAATCCTCGGTCTTTTGATATCTGGTGGTGGGCTCTATTTTTTGTACTAGTCATTGATCCGATGGCGCCCTATACGCCGGGTTTCTGGCTTTCGTTTGGAGCGGTAGCAGCGATTTTGTATGCCATGCAAGATTCTGATGGTTTGTTAGGTCTACCTACCGGCAGAGAGCTGGAGATTCATTGGAAAGATAGAGTGATTCAATCCCTACGTGAAGCCTGCCGGGTTCAGGCGGTCGTTACCATCGCACTTTTGCCATTGACCTTATATTGGTTTTATCAAGTCTCGATCGTTTCACCACTGGCAAATGCCATTGCTATTCCCATAGTGAGCTACATTGTGACTCCCTTAGCGATTGCTGGGGCTTTGTTGCCTGACTTCATTGGTAGGTTGTTATTGATGCCAGCACATGCCACGATGGACTACTTGGCCATCATGCTTGCATGGATGGCGAACTGGAAATGGTCAATCGCCTGGTCTAGCCAGCCTTCTTGGTGGGCGATAGCCTTATCCACTATCGGAATCGTCATAGCGATTCGTACTGGATCTATGCAAGAGGCTTGGGCGTCGAGAGTGATGGGTCTCGTGTTGTGCGCAACTCTATTTATTCAGCCGCTGACTAATAGTTATTTGAAAAAAGGAGAGTTCCGCGCAACGGTACTTGATGTCGGCCAGGGTACAGCGGTGCTGATTGAAACCAAAACAAAACGACTGCTATACGACACCGGACCCATTCAGGGAAAAGATAACGCTGGTCAAAGAATTATCTTGCCGTATTTGAGGGGTAAAGGGATTAATCAAATTGATCGCATGGTCATTAGTCATAGCGATAGTGATCACATTGGAGGCGCCGCAACTCTACTAAAAGAAATTGGCTTTGACTCCATGATGGGATCCTTGCCCAGCACTAATCCCTTGCTCACCAATTTGGAAGAGAGAAAGATCCCCGCCATTCCCTGTCGTTTTGGTCAGCAGTGGTCATGGGATGGGGTGGACTTTCATATTTGGCATCCGCATGAGCATTCGATTTTTGAGGATCAGCAACCCAGAAAGCCTAATGAAGTCAGTTGTGTCTTAGAGGTTCGCAATCAGTCAACTTCATTCTGGTTAACGGGTGATGTAGAAAAGCGGGGTGAGGCTGAAATCACTGAGCGCTTAACCCAAACAGCCCTCAATCATCTTAAGGATAAGAATTTGATATTCATGGCACCACACCACGGTAGCAAAACATCCTCATCTCAAGAACTCTTAACAGCGCTCAGTCCTAATCAAGCATTTGCCCAAAACGGATATCGCAATCGATACGGCCATCCACACCCAACAGTCACTGCTCGATACCAAGGTATGAATATTCCGTTTTATCAAACACCAACTACTGGTGCACAGGTTTGGAGTTTTTATAACGCAAACAAGTTAAATGAAGACCCCCTATTTCAGAGAAGGCATTCCCAAAGGCTGTGGCATCGCCTTCCGATAGACGTGGGTAAATGATTGGCGGTGCCAGCGTGAAAAAGTATTGACCTAGAGGAGGGAAGATGAAATATCCAAGTGCAATTGAGCTGGCTGCTAATGGTGGTTTTCATGAGGCTATTAAAAAGCCAAAGGGGCTATAAAGCCCTGGAGAGAGTGATGCAGCAAAGAAAAAATTTTAAGATATGCACTAGGCGCTTGTAGATCCCAAATCCCAGAAAAGCAAAAAGCCCTTAAAAGTAAGGGCTTAGAGCTGTAATACTGGTTGCGGGGGCAGGATTTGAACCTACGACCTTCGGGTTATGAGCCCGACGAGCTGCCAGACTGCTCCACCCCGCGTCTGAAGCTGATATTCTACCATTTTTGGACCACCTCTGTCGAGATATTCCTTAATTTAGCGCTTAAAAATACGATTTTTAAACAGAAATATGGCTTGAGAGTCAGTCTGTATAAGGTGTAACATACCGCAACGCAATATTACTCAAAGGCGATGAGATGTCTATTAGCAATCCTGAGTTTTCAAGTTCTGATTTATTAAAGCCCGTTGATCTGCATGGTGATCACGATAGCCATAAAAAAGGCTTGGGGACGATGATGTTAGCTGCCATTGGTGTAGTTTTTGGTGATATCGGCACCAGTCCTTTGTATGCCCTTAAAGAATGTTTTGATCCCAAGCATGGCATCCCGTTCTCGCCAGAGGCATTATTTGGTGTGATTGCGATGATGATTTGGTCTTTGATCTTGATCGTGACCTTTAAATACGTTTTATTTGTGATGCGGGCCGATAACAAAGGTGAGGGTGGCGTTTTATCTTTGATGGCTTTAGCGCTCAGATCGTTTGATAGTAAATCAAAAGGCTATTTCTTCTTAATGATTCTAGGCATGCTCGGTGCTTGCATGCTTCTTGGTGAGTCTGTCATTACCCCGGCGATTTCTGTTTTATCTGCCGTTGAAGGTATTGAAATTGCAGCACCTGGCTTGCATAAATTCATTATCCCTATTTCCCTAGTGATTTTAGTAGCCTTATTTATGATTCAAAAATATGGCACGGCGGCTGTTGGTAATTTATTTGGCCCAGTGACCCTCACTTGGTTTATTACTCTTGCAGTATTAGGTGTTATTAATATCGGCGCAGCGCCTCAAATCATTGGCGCAATTAATCCAATGTATGCAGTACAGTTTGTAATGGATCACCCCACTACTGCTTACATAGTGATGGGCGCTGTAGTCTTGGTTGTTACTGGTGTTGAAGCGCTGTACTTGGATATGGGGCACTTTGGAAGAAACCCTGTCCGATATGCTTGGCTCATTGTTGTTTTGCCTAGCCTTTTAATTAACTACCTTGGGCAAGGCGCACTCTTGTTATCCAATCCAGAGGCTGCTTATAACCCATTTTATTTAATGGTTCCAGATTGGGCTTTATGGCCTGTTGTTGGTCTTGCTACTGCAGCTACAGTCATTGCTTCCCAAGCGGTGATTTCAGGAGCGTACTCTTTAGTGAGTCAAGCAATTTTACTGGGCTTCATGCCGCGCATGACCATCATGCACACCTCTGATTCTGAGCAGGGACAGATTTATATTCCAGTAGTAAATTGGGCCCTCTTGTTTATGGTGGTTGTCACCATTATTGAATTTAGAGAATCAGTGAACTTGGCTGCAGCATATGGTATTTCAGTTACATCAACCATGATGATTACAGCAATTTTATTGGGCGTGGTCATGTATCGTGAATGGAAGATGAATCTCTTCTTAGTACTATCCTTGACAGCAATTTTCTTTACTGTAGATTTTGCTTTTTGGAGTGCTAACTTAATTAAAATTAAAGATGGTGGTTGGTACCCTTTATTTTTAGGCCTCATCATTTTTACCTGTTTGATTACTTGGTATCGAGGACGCAAACTTTTGCGCGATAAATTAGTCGAAGGATCGATCCATTTGAAAGAATTTGTGGCTAGTTTATTGGCTCACCCCCCACACCGTGTTGAGGGAACAGCCATCTTTTTAACCGCGCACATCGATTATGTGCCAATCGCGATGTTGCATAACTTAAAACATAACCGAGTAATGCATGAGCGCATCTTTTTTGTGAAGCTTAGTACCTGGGATGTGCCTTACGTCAATGATCAGGAGCGTTTGAGTATTAACGATTTGGGCGGTAATATCTTCTTAGTCAGAGCAGTGTATGGCTTTAAGGAATCGCCAGATATCAATAAGGTATTGTCATTACTCAGTGAGCAGAAAAATATTCAATTTAATTTAATGGATACCTCATTCTTTGTTGCGCGTGACACTATTGTCCCATCGGCAAATCCTGGAATGGCCTTATGGCGAGAGAAGCTTTTTGGTTGGATGATGCAAAACGCAGCTAAGCCATCGGATTTCTTTAAGATTCCTACCAATCGCTTAGTTGAGCTCGGCGCAAAGGTAGAGATTTGACAAGGTTCGGCACCTTACGTTCAATGCTCTCATTGGGGGCATTTCTATTGACTTGCTCCTTTAGCAGCCTAGCACTCGCTACTCCTGCTGAGGAAGCCCAGTTAGAGCAGTTAGATAAGATTGAGCGTGATCTCGAGTTGCAACGGGATTGGGCTAAGTATCGTTGGGATAAAACTAATTCAGAGTGCTATCAAAAGTATTGGGTTAATGATTGCTTAAAAGATTCACGTGCGCTATATCGTAAAGAAATCGATCCCATTCGTGTGCAAGAGGTTGAGTTACATGAAGTGCAGCGCAAGTTACGCGCCAGTATTAAAGATCAACGCGATGCCGCTAAGATTGCTGAACGTGCTTCTGCTGAAAAAGCAGCTGAGCGCTCAGCTAACCAAAAAGAATTTGAAGAGAAGCAAAAAGCAGCCGCCGCTCGTGCAGCCGATTTAGAACAGCGCCGTAAAGATGCACCTAAACGTGCTCAAGAAAACAAAGCGGGCACTCAGCTCGATTAATCCATTGGCTAAAATAAAAACAATCTATATTTGTCAGTCATGCGGTGGGACCTCTGCCAAATGGCAAGGTCAATGCCCCTCATGTCAGGCATGGAACACGCTGGAGGAGGGCTTGCCTGAGGTGAGCTCAAATACTCGCTTTCAGGGATTGGCGCAGTCACTTCCCCGTCAAAAGCTATCTGCTATTTCGGCTGAAGATCTCCCGCGCTTTAGTACTGGCGTAGAAGAGTTTGATCGCGTACTAGGTGGTGGATTAGTTCCTGGTGGTGTTGTGCTCTTAGGTGGCGATCCTGGGATTGGTAAATCCACTCTCTTGCTCCAAGCCCTCGCTGAGATGAGTGCTGCTGGTATGAACGTACTCTATAGCAGTGGCGAAGAGTCTGCAGCGCAAATTGCATTACGTGCAAAACGTATTGCACTCGATGCGCCACAATTAGAAGTGCTCGCTGAGATTCAGTTAGAAAAGCTCTTATCCATTATGGATACGGTGAAGCCGCAGGTCTTGGTGGTCGATTCGATTCAGACTTTGTATTCAGAGGTACTCAGTTCGGCACCAGGCTCGGTTGCGCAAGTACGAGAGTGTGCTGCGCAATTAACTAGGGCTGCTAAATCTAGCGGCATTTGCGTGTTAATGGTGGGACATGTGACTAAAGATGGTCATTTAGCAGGCCCTCGTGTACTGGAACATATTGTCGATACCGTCTTGTATTTTGAGGGTGATACACATTCTTCATTTAGATTAGTGCGCTCGATTAAAAACCGCTTTGGTGCAGTCAACGAGCTCGGTGTATTTGCGATGACCGAAAAAGGTCTGCGTGGCGTTGCCAACCCTTCAGCGATTTTCTTATCGCAGCATGCAGAGATGGTTCCGGGTGCCTGCGTATTGGTTACACAAGAGGGCAGTCGCCCACTGTTGGTAGAAATTCAGGCACTAGTAGACACTGCGCATATTCCTAATCCACGTCGCCTAGCCGTTGGTTTGGAGCAAGCGCGTTTAGCCATGCTCTTAGCGGTACTTCATCGTCATGCTGGTGTTGCCTGCTTTGATCAGGATGTCTTCTTAAACGCGGTTGGTGGTGTGAAGATCTCAGAGCCAGCAGCTGACTTAGCAGTGCTGTTAGCAATCCAGTCTTCGATTCGCAATAAGGCCCTGCCTAAAGAGCTGATCGTATTTGGTGAAGTTGGTTTAGCTGGAGAAATTCGCCCCTGCCCGAGGGGTCAGGAACGCTTAAAAGAGGCCGCTAAACTTGGATTTACTGTAGCAATCATCCCGAAGGCCAATATGCCGAAGACAAAGATTCCGGGATTAAGGGTGATACCGGTAGAGCGTATTGATCAAGCTATTTCTGCAGCAGCAGAGCTTAGTTAAATCTCAGGATGTAATTTAGCGTAAGTCTTCTGCTTGAATCAGTAGTACTTGCTCATCGCCTGCAGATACTTCCATCCAGATGACTGGGATTTGAGGGAAAGCCTTTTTAAAGTACTCATACTCATTGCCAATCTCAATCAGAATGGCGCCACGCTCAGATAGATAGTCGGGAGCACCAGCAATAATCTTCCGAATCAGATCCATGCCATCATCGCCACCGGCTAATGCAATAGCAGGCTCCGCATGGTATTCAGCGGGCAGGGCATTCATCGAGTTGGTATTGACGTAAGGCGGATTACAAATGATGAGATCAAAAAGATTATCTTCATGAGGTTCTGGTAGCGCATCCCAGAGATCACCATCAAAAAGCTCTATCTGTGAAGTCAGGCTATGACGATCGAGATTGCGAGACGCCACTGCTAATGCAGGCAAACTGATGTCACAAGCACTGACATGAATATCGGGACAAGTTAAGGCTAACAAAATCGCTAGAGAGCCATTGCCAGTACAAAGATCGAGCGCTTTGCCATCAGCCGGCAACCAAGGCTCTAGCGAGCCATCGACGATGAGCTCGGCTATCCAGGAGCGGGGAACAATGCTCTGCTCACTGGAGAAAAAAGGCACACCCATTAACCAGGCTTCACCCAAGATATAGGCTAATGGCTTGCGTGTGGAGATGCGGGTTTTCGTCACTTCAAGCGCCTGAGCAATTTGCTCGGCACTCATCACTTGCTCTAAGTGATCCAGCGCATCTGCAGGGCTTAAGTCAAGCTGTTTACTGGCAATCCAGAGGGCTTCACTTTGCGCATCAATAGCACCATGACCATAATGTAAATCTGCTGCCTCTAGTTGTTGTGCAATGTGATCAATACATTGATCAAGCGTCAGAGATTGCTGGGGCGCAGGGTCCATGAGGAGTGTTTATAAGAAAGAGTAATTGACGAAACAGTCTTAAGCAACCAGTTGCTCGAGTGTCTTGCGATAGATATTTTTGAGTGGCACAACATCATCCACAATCACGCACTCATCAATCTTGTGGCTCGTAGCATTGAGCGGACCAAATTCGACCACTTCCTTACAGATCTTCGCAATAAAGCGACCATCACTTGTGCCGCCAGTAGTGGAGAGTTCTGTATCAATTTTGGTTTCAGCTTTAATGGCTTTTCGTAGGGCGCCAGCAAGGGCGCCATCACCAGTAATAAATGGGCTACCACCCAAGACCCAATCAATTTCAAAATCGAGACCTGCGGCTTTGAGAATTCCTTCTAGGCGGCTACGCAATTCCTCTGGCTTACTTTCAGTGGAGAAACGGAAGTTGAAATCAATCGCTAGCTCGCCGGGAATGACGTTGTTCGCACCAGTACCTGCATGAATATTCGAAATCTGAAAGCTCGTAGGCTGGAAATACTGGTTACCTTTATCCCACTCAGTCTCAACTAGCGCTTGAATTGCAGGCGCTGAAAGGTGAATCGGATTTTTACCCAGGTGAGGGTAGGCGATATGCGCCTGAATACCCTTAACCCGAAGCTTGCCGGAGAGTGATCCGCGGCGACCATTTTTAATCATGTCACCGAGTTGATCAACTGAAGTTGGCTCACCAATTACGCAGTAATCTAAACGCTGACCTTGTTTTTGCAAGCGCTCGCACATGATGACGGTACCATCGTTCGCAGGACCCTCTTCATCACTAGTAATCAGAAAGGCAATCGTGCCTTTGTGATCTGGATGGGTTATGACAAACTCTTCGGTAGCGACGACAAATCCTGCAAGAGAGGTTTTCATATCCGCAGCCCCACGACCGTAAAGCATGCCATCTCTAATGGTTGGGGTAAACGGATCATTGGTCCACTTCTCTAGTGGGCCAGTTGGCACAACATCAGTATGGCCGGCAAATACTAAGACCTTACCTTGATCTCCAGACGCACCTTTTTTGATTGCCCACAAATTAGTAACCTGAAAATTCTCGGGACCACTCACTACGCTCTCTGTGTGAAAACCAATGGCTTGAAGGCGTTTGGCAATGAGGTCCTGACAGCCTCCGTCCGCTGGGGTGACCGAGCGGCAGGAGATGAGGGCTTCAGTTAACTCTAGGGTGGCACTCATATATTTAGCTTTAAGACTTAATCACGTAACAATTCGTTAATCGCAGTCTTAGCTCTAGTTTGAGCATCCACCTTCTTTACGATGATTGCGGCGTATAGGCTGTACTTGCCACAGGCGGAAGGAAGAGAGCCTGGCACCACAACAGAACCTGCTGGTACACGGCCGTAATGGATCTCACCGGTTTCGCGATCGTAGATTTTGGTGCTTTGACCAATATAAACACCCATTGAGAGAACAGCATTCTCTTCAATAACCACGCCTTCAACGACCTCAGAGCGGGCGCCAATAAAGCAGTTATCTTCAATAATCACTGGACCTGCTTGAATTGGCTCCAAAACACCACCAATACCAACACCACCAGATAGATGCACGTTTTTACCGATTTGGGCACATGACCCTACGGTTGCCCAAGTATCAACCATGGTGCCTTCACCGACGTAAGCGCCGATATTGACGTAGGAAGGCATTAAAACGGCATTTTTGCCAATAAATGAGCCACGACGAGCCATTGCAGGGGGAACTACGCGGAAACCGCCATTGGCGAAGTCTTCTGCGGTGTAGTTCTCAAACTTGCTCGGCACCTTGTCGTAGAACTGGGTATAGCCGCCAGCGCCCATGGGTTTGTTGTCTTCTAGGCGAAAAGACAACAAAACTGCCTTTTTGACCCATTGGTTTACTTCCCATTTGCCAACACTGAGGCGCTCAGCAACGCGAATGCTGCCTGTATTCAGGCCCTCGAGAACGGCGTTCACGGCGTTGCGGATTTCTCCAGAAACGGCCTCAGGAGACAGGTTTGCGCGGTTTTCCCAGGCTTGATCGATGATGCTTTGTGGTGATTTGCTCATGCTTTTCAGTTAACTATCAGATTGTTAAGGGATTTTGTCCCTGGATATAGATTGATCATTATATCGGTGGGGCAAAAACCCGTGTGGGGAGCCTTAAGCTTGCTATCATCTTCCCACTTTAGTAATAATTTTTACCCCCTTATTTGAACCCCCTTTTTCCCTGCAAAGTACGCCGTGCAACTGAAATCCATCAAACTTTCCGGCTTTAAGTCCTTCGTCGATCCAACCCACTTTGAAATGCCAGGTCAATTGATCGGTGTTGTGGGTCCTAATGGTTGCGGAAAGTCGAACATCATTGACGCCGTGCGTTGGGTTTTGGGTGAGTCTCGCGCTAGTGAATTGCGTGGCGAGTCCATGCAAGACGTCATTTTTAATGGCTCTGGTTTGCGTAAACCGTCGGGTCGTGCCAGCGTCGAACTCATTTTTGATAATTCTGAGGGACGTGCTCAAGGTCAGTGGAGTGCTTTTACCGAATTGGGTATTAAGCGCGTTTTGACACGCGATGGTAATTCTAGTTATTACGTCAACAATCAAGTCGTGCGTCGTAAAGATATTCAGGATATTTTCTTGGGTACTGGTATGGGTCCAAGAGGCTACGCAATCATCGGCCAGGGCACCATCAACCGCATCTTGGAAGCAAAGCCAGAAGAGTTGCGTGTTTTCTTAGAAGAAGCAGCTGGTGTTTCTAAATATAAAGAGCGTCGTAAAGAAACCGCCTCCCGCCTTGAAGATACAAAAGAAAACTTAGTTCGCGTAGAAGATATTTTGCGTGAACTTGATCAGCAGGTTACACGTTTAGAGAAGCAGGCTACTGTTGCTGAGCGCCATGCTGAATTATCTACTGCAATGAAGTCGCAACAGCAGTTGCTCTGGTTTGTACGTCAGACTGAAGCTGGTAAAGAACAGGAGCGTCATGCCAATGGTATTCGTGACACCCAAGTCAGCCTAGAAGAGCAGACTGCCAAAATGCGTCACGTGGAGACTGAGCTCGAGACAATGCGCACTGAGCAGTACGCATTGCAAGATCAGGTTTCTCAAGCTCAAGGCGATTTGTATCAAACCAATGCTGATGTGAGTCAGGTTGAGTCACAAATTCGTTACGTGCAAGAAGCGCGTCAGCGCCTGCAACAACAATCACAAGATTTACAAGCTCAACTACAACGTTGGACTGTTCAAGAAACTGATGCCGCTCAAGCGCAACGTACTGCTGAGCATGAGCTCAGCTTGGCTGCGGAAAAAGAGCAAACATTAATGGCGGATTTATCTGGTTTGCAAGAGCAAATGCCAGCACGCGAAGAAGCCTATCAAGTTCATGTACGCGAACTCAATGATGCACGCGAGAACTTGGCCACGATTGACCAGCGCTTAGCCAGTTTGGGCGAGCGTGTGAAAGCGTTCGCCTCGCAAGTTGAGGAACTCAAGGGGCGCGATACCCGTCTTGAGGCTGAGCTCGCAGGTATGCGTAGGCCTGATGCCGAAGCATTGCAAATGGCAATCGATCGTCATGCGATGGCACAACGCAAGGTGGATGAAGCGAAACAAAAAGCAGGTGAAGCACAACAACGTGTGCCTGCTGCCGATGAGGCTCGTAATATCGCGCAACAACTGATTCAATCAGCTAACCAAGAGTTGGCACAAACCGAAGCTAAATTAACTGCGCTGACTGCTTTGCAAGCCAGCGTTCAAGCTCAAGGCAAAATTGGTCCATGGCTTGAGAGCAAGGGTTTAAAAGAGAGCAAGCGTTTATGGCAAGAGCTTAAAGTCGAGAGTGGTTGGGAAGCCGCTTTAGAGTCCGTATTGCGCGAGCGCCTAGCTGCTGTTACAGCCAAGAGCGTTCAAGAAACTTTAGCCTTAGCGAATGATGCGCCTCCAAGTCGTTTAGCGATTTTGCTCACAGAAGACATTTCTCCTGCGCACACTACCGTGCCAGCCGATTTCATTGCACTATTGACCCGCGTTCAAAGTGCAGGCGCACCACGCGTAGCTGCTGTATTGCAAGAGTGGTTGGATAACATTTACATTGCCAATAGCTTGGAAGATGCCTTGCATCGCCGTGAAAAGTTACCTGCTGGTGGTGCTTTCGTTACTCAGCAAGGTCACTTAGTGAGCCGTGTGGGTGTGCAGCTTTATGCAGCAGACTCTGAGCAAGCTGGCATGTTGGCACGTGCTCAAGAGATGGAGGGTCTTGAGAAGCAATTACGTGCACAGAAGTTAATTCAGAGTGAGTTGCAAGGTGAGCTAGACCAATGCGCTGCTAATTACCAAGCTGCCCATCAATCTGCTGAGCAAACCCGCATTGCCGCAGAGCATGCCGTTCAAGAAGTACATGGCTTTGAAGTAGAAAGAATGCAGTTAACTCAAGCTGAAGAAAAGTATAGTCAGCGTGCTGAGCAAATTCAAGGTGAGTTAAGTGAGCTGCGTCAGCAAATGGAGCAGTTGAGTCAAACCCAAGAGCAATCCTCTGAGGAGCTTGCACAGTCAGAAGAATCCAAACAGGGCTTGCAAGAGAATCTAGCCATTGCTCAAGAAAAACTGGAGTTAGCCACTCAAGAGCGCGATCGTCTCCGTGAATCTTTACGCTCATCTGAGATGTCTGCCCAAGAAGCAGCATTTGCAACTAGATCTTTACAGCAGCGGATTGCTGATTTACAGCGTGATCAAAGTACCGCCCGTGTACAGATCATGGAGATTCAGGATAAGCAGGCTACTTCCGAGCAAGAGCTAGAAACTCTGAGTGATGAAGAGGCTCAAGATAAATTACAGGGCCTCTTGCTGGCGCGCAGCGCTCGCGAAGCCGCATTGGCAAATGCCCGTACAGAACAAGATGCACTATTGCATCAATTGCGTGAAGCAGATGAAGTGCGCTTGCAGATTGAGCGCAGTCTTCAACCTATGCGTGACAAAGTGGTCGACTTACAGTTGCGCGAACAGGCTGCCCGTTTGAATTTTGAACAGTTTGCAACTTTGTTATCAGATGCTGAAGCCGACCTATCTGCACTTGAAGTGAGCTTTAGTCCAGATCTGAAGGTAGGGGCACTGCAAACTGAAGTAAACCGCCTCAACACCGAGATTCAATCTTTAGGCCCGGTTAATATGGCTGCCTTGGATGAGCTCTCTAGTTCACGTGAGCGTAAACAGTTCTTAGATGCGCAATCAGCTGACTTGAACGAAGCAATGCAGACTTTGACGGATGCGATTGCTAAGATTGATGCAGAAACTCGTGATCTATTGCAGGGCACCTTTGATCAGGTCAATATCCATTTCGGTAAGTTATTCCCTGAGCTGTTTGGTGGTGGTCATGCGGAGTTAGTCATGACTGGTGAAGAGATTTTGGATTCTGGTGTGCAAGTAATGGCTCAGCCTCCAGGTAAGAAGCTTAGTTCCATCTATTTGTTATCCGGCGGCGAAAAAGCGCTAACCGCAATTGCCCTAGTCTTTTCTCTCTTTCTACTCAATCCTGCGCCGTTCTGCTTACTCGATGAGGTTGACGCGCCATTAGATGATGCGAACACCTTGCGTTATGCGCAGATGGTTGCCAAAATGTCTAATAAGACGCAGTTTGTATTTATTTCACATAATAAGATCACTATGGAAATCGCTCATCAGTTGATTGGTGTCACCATGCAAGAGCAAGGTGTATCTCGCATTGTGGCAGTGGATATTTCTTCTGCAGTATCGATGGTGGAGGCAGCTTAAGTGGCTCTAGAGCAATTCATGACAATGCTAGGTTTGTCTGACTTGCAGTTTGCTTTGGCTGTTATCGGCCTACTAATACTGATCTTAGTGGCTATTCTGAATGTTAAATATGCTCGCGCACTGCGTAAAGCAAAAGCGAGCGTTGAATATTACGCCGCTGAGCGAAGTGCGCGTGAACCAACTTTTGGGGCTGGTTTTGCTGACCCCATTCCCGGCGAACAGATTGAGCCGGTTTTTAAAGAAGGCTCCTTGCCAGTAAAGGTTGAATTACCAACCTTTTCAATTGATCCAAGAATAGACTGCGTTATTACTTTGCGTTTTTCCCAGCCAATTATGGGATCAGAGATCCTAAAAGAAATGCATTCTTGGGAGGATTTATCTGCCCCATCTTCAGCCCGCTGGATGTGCGAGGGTTTGAATGTGGATCTTGATTCTTCTGAGCCATGGGGTTTGCTATCGCCTAGTTCTTCTTATTCAGAACTTCAGCTTGCTATTCAATTAGCAAGTCGTCGCGGGCCTATAGGCGTGCTGGAGTTATCTGACTTTTGTTCTAGGGCTCAGGCGCTTGCCTTAACACTTGGTTCTCAGATTGACATGCCAAGCGTAACTACGATGTTGGATAAGGCTAAAGAGTTGGACTTCATGGCTGCCGAAAGCGATATTCAATTGAGCATCAATGTGCTATTTGATGAAGCATACCCTTGGAACAGCCTTGATTCTTTGATGCGTCAACGTGGATTTATCTTGTCGCACAGTGGCCGCACTTATGAATACTTTAGTAATCGAGTGCCTATTTTTAGCAGCAATGACCTTAATCCTGGTAAGCCTGTGGAGCAACTGACCTTACTCCTAGAGTTGCCCTTAGTTTCTTTTGATGAGAAAGCATTCGAGCGCATGCTGGCAGAGGGTCTTGAAATTGCTCAAGTTGCTCATGGTCGTTTGGCCGATGACAACGGCATCAACTTATCTGAAATTTCTATTCAAAGCATTCGTAAGCACCTTGAGGGTTTATATGAAAACCTCGAGAAAAATGGTGTTCCTGCAGGATCCTCTGCTGCCAGCAGACTTTTTAGCTGAGGAATCACTTGTCGTCCTCTAATCCGACAAATTTAGCGGATCGCTATGCATTATTACAAGCAGAACTAGCGCGCTTAGAGCATGCCTACTACGTTCTGGATAACCCAATAGTTCCTGATAGTGAGTACGACCGTCTATATCGTGAGTTACTTGAGATAGAATCTTTGCACCCTGAATGGATTTCAAAGGATTCACTCTCGCAAAGGGTGGGTGGTGCCGCACTGAAGGAATTTGATTCGGTAACTCACGCAGTGCCGATGCTTTCTTTGAATAACGCGTTTGAAGATGCTGAGTTAATTGCCTTTGATCGTCGCTGCCGTGAAGGTCTGCATGTTGATCAAGTAGATTACGCAGGCGAACTTAAATTTGATGGCCTAGCAATCTCCTTGCGCTACGAAAATGGTTCTTTGGTCAGAGCTGCTACCCGAGGCGATGGCGCCAGTGGTGAAGATGTCACTGCCAACATCAAAACTATTCGGGCTATTCCACTCAAGCTTACAGGTGAGAATATTCCAGCAGTATTGGAAGTGCGCGGTGAAGTCTTTATGTATCTGAACGATTTCCAGAAAATGAATACACAAGCTGCTGCCCAGGGTGAGAAAGAGTTTGCCAACCCCCGTAATGCTGCAGCAGGAAGTTTGCGCCAACTAGATTCCAAGATTACTGCCAAAAGACCACTCTCGTTTTTTGCATATGGATTAGGAGCTCTAGAACCACAGTCTTGGCTGCCAAAAACCCATGAAGAGCTTCTCAATGCTTATGTGAAGTTGGGTTTGCCAGTCTGCGCTGAGCGTCGTGTGCTCAAGTCCGTTGAAGATATTTTGGTCTTTTATAAGGAGGTGGGAGCAAAGCGTGATTCTTTGCCTTATGACATTGATGGCGTGGTCTATAAGGTCAACTCCTTTGCAGAGCAAGCTAAACTGGGCTTTGTATCTAGAGCTCCACGCTTTGCCTTGGCCCATAAATTCCCAGCCCAAGAAGCTTTAACCACTGTACTCGGTATCGACGTCCAAGTTGGGCGCACTGGTGCAATCACTCCTGTGGCAAGACTTGCTCCAGTTGAAGTGGGTGGCGTCACCGTTACGAATGCCACTTTGCACAATGAAGACGAGATCAAGCGTAAAGATGTACGCATTGGTGACACTGTTTCTGTAAGAAGGGCGGGGGATGTCATTCCTGAGGTGGTGTCGGTTATTAAGGAGCGTAGACCAGCCAATACATCAGTATTTGTCATGCCAACAAATTGCCCAGTGTGCGATTCACATATAGAACGATTGGCTGACGAAGCAATTGCCCGTTGCAGTGGTGGCTTATTTTGCGGCGCACAGCGTAAGCAGGCATTAATTCATTTTGCACATAGACGTGCATTAGATATTGAAGGCTTGGGCGAGAAGATTGTGGATCAGTTAGTTGATCACAATCTAGTTAGAACGCCGGCTGATCTCTATCGCCTTGGCTTCACAGCTATTGCGAACTTGGAACGCATGGGTGAGAAGTCAGCTGACAATCTCATTCAATCTATTAACCAGTCAAGAAATACCACCTTAGCCAGATTTATCTTTGCGCTCGGTATACGTCACGTAGGTGAGACCACTGCCAAAGACTTGGCCAATCACTACCAATCTATGCATGCCCTCATGGAGGCCAAGCTCGATGACTTGTTGACAGTAAAAGACGTTGGCCCAGTAGTGGCAGACTCCATCACTAGCTTTATGGCAGAAGCCCACAACCGTGAGGTGATTGAGCAACTCTTAGCCTCAGGAATGCAGCTCTCTGTGGAAGAAAAAGTCATTAGTGCAGTGGTAGCAGGTAAAACTTTTGTACTGACCGGCACATTCCCAACTATGACAAGAGATGAAGCAAAAGATCTTCTCGAAAAAGCAGGTGCCAAAGTAGCAGGTTCAGTCTCCAAAAAAACTGACTATGTAGTTGCAGGTACCGATGCTGGAAGCAAGCTGAATAAAGCAGAGGAGCTAGGCGTTCCAGTAATTGATGAGGCAAGCATGCTTCTGCTCTTGGCTTAAGCTCCTAAGGCCTCTAACAAATCTGTCTCCAACAAGATCTGCAGCTTAGGATTCTTACTCAAGTTAGCCGCATCTAATAGAAATACGTCTTCCACTCGCTCACCTAATGTATTGATGCGTGCAGTATGTAATGAGACTTGATGCTTGGCTAATATTCTGGAGATGACATAGAGTAAACCAGTACGATCACTCGCTGAGAGGGATAGAGCATAGTAATGACCGCGCTCATCTGGAGTCATGTGTATTCGTGGCTGAATTGGGAATGTGCGTGATTGCCTCGATAGGCGACCCATGCTAGGTGATGGTAATGGGTCGTTATGTTGTAGCGCAGCTGTTAATTCGTATTCAACTAATTGAATCAGATCTCGGTAGCTACCACCTTCATCTACTAAGTTACTTCCTGAGATTTGGAAGGTATCAAGTGCATAGCCATGCTTTGTTGTATGAATACGCGCATCCCAAATTGAGAAACCGTGCCGCTCAAAGTAGGCGCAAATTCTGGCGAAAAGGTCTTCTTGGTCTTTGACATAGACAGCAATCTGCAATCCTTCGCCAACTGGGGAGAGGCGAGCACGTACAACGGGGATTTTGCTATCCACCTTATCCAGTAGATGGCGAGTTAACCAGGCAATATCAGCAGCATCTTGGCGCAAGAAGAAGGCAACATCCAATTGCTTCCAGAGATTTTCATAAGCAGAGTCTTCAATTGCATAGAGGCGCAACTTGGCGCGCGATTCTTCCTGATGTTGTGCGAGTTCAGAGGAGGCATCTGGCTTTGCTCCACCCAATACGCGTAGCGTTACACGATAAAGATCTTCTAATAGTTTGCCTTTCCAGGCATTCCATACTTTGGGGCTCGTTCCGCGGACATCGGCAACCGTGAGCAAGTAAAGTGCAGTGAGATGACGCTCATCACCCATTTTTTTAGCAAACGCTTGAACCACGTCGGGATCGGTAATGTCTTTTTTCTGGGCTACTTGACTCATGTTTAAGTGTTCTGCAACTAGCCAAATTAAGAGCTCAGTATCTGCTTTATCTAAACCATGATCTTTGGCAAATTTGCGCATATCTGCCTTACCAAGTTCGGAGTGATCACCACCGCGCCCTTTAGCAATGTCATGAAAGAGTGCGGCAATGACTAATAGCCAAGGCTTTTCAAAATGAGCAATCAGGCTGCTACAAAAAGGAAATTCATGCGTATGCTCAACCACCATAAAGCGGCGTACATTGCGAAGCACCATCAGGATATGTTGATCCACTGTGTAGACATGAAACAAGTCATGCTGCATCTGGCCAACGATTCTTCTAAAGGCTGGCAGATAGCGACCAAGAACGCTGGTCCGATTCATGAGTTGGAAGGCGCGACTGACTCCCTCAGGCTCCTTAAGAATTTCAATAAATAGTGCGCGGTTGACCGGATCTTTGCGCCATTGGCTATCCATTTTTTGGCGAGCGTTATACAAAGCCCTAAAGATCGTTGCCGATAAGCTCTTGACGTTGGATGTTTGCGCAAAAACTAAAAAGGTCCGCAGAATTTGTTCTGGATGCTTTTGAAATAACTGAGGGTCAGTAATGTCTAGGACCCCTTGCCGCTCAATAAAGCATTCATTACCCTCGCCAGCAATAGCATGGGTCGTCTTGGATTCTTGAGGGAAAAGGAGTGCTTCAATATTTTGAAGTAATACATCGTTTAATTGACTGACTGCTTTTGCCGCCCAGTAGTAGCGGCGCATGATAGCCTCACTGGCCAGTCTAGAGGATTCTTCTGTAATGCCCATGGCTGCTGCTAATGGTGTCTGTAAGTCAAACACCAAAACATCCTGTCTACGCTTCGCTAGTAAATGCAAGTTTGCGCGCAGAGTTTCTAAAAAACGCTGGTTGCGATTAAGCTCAGTTAGTTCGCGTTGAGTTACCAAGCCTGCAAGACTGAGATCCTTGAAGGTATTACCAAAATGTGCAGCTTTGCTGACCCAAGAAATCACCTGTAAGTCACGCAAGCCACCAGGGCTCTCCTTGCAGTTAGGCTCCAATGAGTAGGGCGTGTCTTGATATTTGTAATGACGCTGGATTTGCTCAGCCAGCTTTGCCTGGAAGAATGATTTTGGATCCAAAGTCTTTTCATAAACAGATTCAAACTCTTTGAAGAGAGCTTTCTTGCCGCAGATGAGTCGTGATTCAAGTAGGGAGGTGCGAACAGTAATGTCTTGTTCTGCCTCGGATATGCACTCGGCAACAGTTCTCACTGAGGAGCCAATTTCTAATCCGGTATCCCAGCATTGCGCTACAAACTTTTCAATCTTGCCTGCAAGAACATCTTCAAAGTATTGCTTATCTGCAGGCAGCAAAATCAGAATATCAATGTCGGAATAGGGAAAGAGTGCACCCCTGCCAAATCCACCCACTGCCACGAGTGCAGCATCCGAATTTATATCGCAGGAATTCCATATGCTAATGAGGAGTTGATCGCTGAGCTTGCTCAGTTGCTTGGTTAATCGTCCAACAACTTGATGCTCGCGAAAGTCGTCATAGGCTAATTCTCGTGCAACCCTTAAGCTGGAAATATCAACAATAGGTTTCATTGCTGCGAGAGTTTGACCCATTGCGCTTGAGCTAGTTTAGTAATTACGCGTTGGCTAGATTTGGTCTAAATGACAGACCTTTAACGCAATCAGGAATTGGATTGCTACCCTCTGACCATGTTAATACTTCAACGCCAGTGGCTGTCACTAAAAGTGTGTGTTCCCATTGTGCTGAGAGGCTACGGTCTTTAGTCTTCACCGTCCATTGATCAGGCATTGTCCGAATATCGCGCTTACCAGCATTGATCATCGGCTCAATAGTGAAAGTCATGCCTTCTTTTAACTTTTCACCGGTGCCAGGACGGCCATAGTGAAGTATCTGTGGATCTTGATGAAACACTTTGCCAATCCCATGACCGCAGTATTCACGAACAACTGAATAACCGGCTTTTTCAGCATGGGTCTGAATAACATGGCCAATGTCACCGAGCGATGCGCCAGGCTTCACTTGCGCAATACCAAGCCACATACATTCAAAAGTAATTTGGGTGAGGCGTTTAGCTAATACTGAAACTTCACCAACCATAAACATGCGGCTGGTATCGCCGTAGTAGCCATCAGGCGTAATCACAGTAATGTCGAGGTTGACGACATCCCCAGCTTTTAAAATCTTCTCACCAGGGATGCCATGGCAGATCACATCGTTGACTGAAGTACAGATCGATGCCGGGAAGGGTGGGTAGCCGGGCGGCTGATAGTTCAGAGGGGCTGGAATCGTCTTTTGGACATCGCGCATATATTCATGGCAGATACGATCGAGTTCAGCCGTACTGACACCAGCATTCACGTGTGGGGCAACATGGTCAAGAACTTCACTGGCTAAGCGACCAGCTTCGCGCATCCCTTGGATGTCTTTTTCGGCGGTAAATACACTATTCATGCCTTGATTATCAACGACTTGAAGCTTTTTACTAGTGGGAGGATGCCTAAATAATAGGCAGACGCACCATTTAACGGCATTTCTGAGCAGGTTTTCTAGTAAGGCGCCAAGGGTGGGGCGTCTAGACCATTGATATTTAAGCTATAATTTCGTTCTCAGGTCATTTTTGATCTGAAATAGCGGGTTGAGCCTTCCAGGGTGGCGCTTTTTAGCGCAGCTAGGACTCAATCTCAGAAACCAACCCTTAGGAGAAGTTATGTCAGTAACTATGCGTCAAATGCTGGAAGCCGGTTGCCATTTTGGTCACCAAACCCGTTTCTGGTCCCCAAGAATGGCCCCTTACATTTTCGGCCATCGCAACAAAATTCACATCATCAACTTAGAAAAAACATTGCCAATGTTTCAGGACGCCTTGAAATTTGCAAAACAAGTTGCTGCTAACCGTGGAACTATCTTATTCGTTGGTACTAAGCGTCAATCACGCGAGATCATTGCTGAAGAAGCTGCTCGTGCTGGTATGCCTTACATCGACAGCCGTTGGTTGGGCGGCACGCTCACGAACTTCAAAACTGTTAAAGGTTCCCTGAAGCGTTTGAAGGACATGGCCGTTGCTAAAGAGGCTGGTGATTGGGAAAAGCTTTCCAAGAAAGAAGCGTTGACTAATGATCGCGATCTCGACAAGTTGCAAAAAGCACTTGGTGGTATTCAAGATTTGAACGGCGTTCCTGATGCGATTTTCGTAGTGGACGTTGGCTATCACAAGATTGCTATTACTGAAGCTAACAAGCTTGGTATTCCTGTTATCGCTGTAGTGGATACCAACCACTCACCAGAAGGTGTTGATTACATCATCCCTGGTAACGATGACTCCAGCAAAGCTGTTCTGCTCTACGCTCGTGGTATTGCTGATGCAATCCTCGAAGGTAAATCCAACTCGGTTCAAGAAATCTTGACTGCCGTTAAAGAAGGCGAAGAAGAGTTTGTTGAAGAAGGGAAAGCTGAATAATGGCTGCTATTACCGCTGCAATGGTTGGCGAGTTACGCGCCAAGACTGATGCTCCGATGATGGAGTGCAAAAAAGCATTGACTGAGGCTGATGG